>NZ_JBVIRL010000019.1:0-68005 GCF_055576085.1 Kitasatospora sp. NPDC033851
GGACCAACGACATCAGCCACGGTGACCTGGTCCGCAACAACCCCGACCAGACCATGACCATCGACCCCTGCAACCTGCAGTTCCTCTACCAGGGCAAGTCCCCCACCGCGACCGGCCCCTACGACCAACTGCCGTACCGGCCGGGCCTCCTCACCCTGCAGCACTGACCGATACCCACCACATCAAGGAACCCCAGCCGTGCGTCGGCTGGGGTTCCTTGATGCGAGATGACCATCGGCGCCCACGGCGAAGGGAAGGGGCCGACAGGCTGCGTGCGGCTACTTGAGCGCCGTACCACCCGAGTTGTGGTACGCGATCGTCTTGTTGATCAGGTTCCCGCCGTCGGACTCGACCCCTGTCTGTTCCTGCTGGCCCGCACCGAACAGGAGGCCGGCGATATGCGCGTTCGCCACCTGGTCCATGTGCGCGAAGAACCAGTCCACCTTGTCGTCCTTGTAGTGGTTGAGGGTGTTGTTCTGCGCCATGTTGCCCACGGGGATCTGCCACAGGACCACCGGCTTGCCCACCGACTCGGCCATCGTCTTGTAGAAGCCCAGCGCGGCAGCGGCCTTCTGGTCGGTCCAGAAGGTGTCACGGCCGCCGTGCGCCGGCTGTGCGTACCAGCCCGCGTCGCGGTCCACCACATCGGTGGCCAGGAAGTCGGCGTTCTTCGCCCCGAGGTCCGCGTAGTCCTTGACGCATCCCTGGACGTTGGTCTGCCAGTCCCAGCAGGTGAGGTGGAACCCCGCGCCCGTGTTCGGCGCGTACTTGTGCGCCATCGCTATCAGGCAACCGGCGAGTCCGGCGGCGCTGTTCTCCTGCGATCCGCAGTCCGTCGGATTCGCTGCCGTGACCTGCGCGGCGACCTGGTGCGGATTGCCGAGCGAGCGGACGTAGCCCCAGAAGTCGGGCTCGATGTCGATCATGTCGTGGTTGTTGCCGATCTTCTGGAGGAAGAACCGGTAGTCGTTCATGTAGCGGGTGAGCAGGTCGGCCTTGTTGATGGCGACGACCTCGCCCGGGCCGTCGCCCTGGCCCGCCGCATCCCCGAGGTCGCGCAACGAGTACCAGGTCCAGAAGTTCTTCTGCGGCCGCGGCTTGCCCTGGTACGTCGCCTGGGCCGCATGGGTGTCGCCCCAGGTCACGTAGTTGCCGGGCGCCGTGGTGTTGCCGCCCCAGCAGCCCCACCAGCTCGTCCACGCGGCCTGGCAGAGCGCTGCCGAATAGTAGGCCGACGAGGGCGCGGGCTGGCTGTGCACATAGGCGTATCGCACGTCGAACGGCGCGGCGGTCGCCGAGGCGTCGGACATCGAGCCGCCGATGAGCACCGTGCTGCTGCCCATGAAACGTGTCGCCGAGGCGCCGCTACCGCCGGCGGCCGGAGACGGCGCCGACGGCGGGCGGGTCCCGCTCGTAGCCTGGCCTGTCGCAGTGCCGCCGCCCGGCGTGGCAGCCGTGGTGGGCACGGCGGGGCTGGGGGTGCTGGGGGTGGGGGTGCTGGGGGTGGGGGTGCTGTCGGAGCCCGCCGCGCTCCCGGTGCCGCCGGCGTTCCCGACCGGGACGAGCAGCCACTGCTGGTTGGCGCCACCCCAGTCGTGGTACTGGGCGACGCGGCCCCCGTCGGTCTTGGAACCGCTCTGGACCTCGACGGCCATGCCACTGAAGCGGTTGATCAGACGCAGGTAGCCGTCCGGCGACTTCTCCAGGTGGAACTGCTGGTTGGCGCCGTTCAGGTCGCGCCACTGCACCAGGCCGGAGCCGGCGGTCTTCGACCAGCCGTAGTCGTCCAGCACCTTGCCGGAGTTGCGGTTCTGCAGCCGGTAGTTCCCGTCACCCGCGTCGATGAACCGCCACTGCTGGTTGGCCCCGTCGTGACGGCCCCACTGCACCACCGCAGCACCGTCGTTCGTGGCGTAACGGAGGCCGTCCAGCACCTCGCCGCTGTTGCGGTTGACCAGCATGTACCAGGGCTTCGTGTCCACGTCCACGGTTCCCGCCGAGGCCGTGTTGACCACGACCACGGAGCCGCCCACGACAGCAAGGCCGACGGCCGCCCAGAAACCCCGACGCTGGTACAACCGGCGGCGACGATGCGTCTGCCGCTGACCCGGTAGGGCCGAGCGGAACGACGGACGACCACGGCGTCCGTGGTCGCCGGGGGGAGACGCCTCCGACGGCGTGGAGGGGCGAGGGGACATGTCGGTGCTCTCTTTCAGCCGCTTCCTCCGGCCGGACCACCCGGCCGGACGACACCTGGTTGTCACCGGCCCCGAAAAGGTTGCCGCGGCCCGCGAGAATCCCTTCCCGGCCGCGCGCCAGGCGGCGATCACCTCGCCGGGAGGGGCGGCGGCCAGGGCGGAAAGCAGCTGACTGCCACTCAGTCGGTCGGCGACGGTGGGCACCGGGGGCCGCCCGGCCCGCCGCACGGTACCGGCCGAACACAGGGACGAGGTCGCGCTCGACGCGCCACCATCCTCGCCCCGCCCACCCGCCGAAGCGGGGGTCGCTCAGATCCACGTAGACGCGAAGAAGGCCGCCGATCTGCCCTTTCGGGCAGATCGGCGGCCTTCCATTTCGGAGCCCCCTGTCGGGTTCGAACCGACGACCCCCGCTTTACAAGAGCGGTGCTCTGGCCAACTGAGCTAAGGAGGCACGGTGACCGTCCGCGAGGGATCACGGCGGCACCGGGGGCAGTCTACCGGGCCGCGGTGGCGGCGTGGTGGGATATCCGGGGGTTGGTGGGGTGGGGCGGGCGTGATGGAACCGATGCCGAAATCGGGTCGGTGGGGGCTGACAAGCCGCGGAAGCGCAGGTAGCGTCGCCGGGAGTCGGTTCGTGTAGTGGTTCAGACCACTGACGGGGCGACGGAGCAAGCACACACCCCTTTACTCGGATCGTCCGGCACGTTCCTGCCGGTGAAGGAGAGCAACAACCATGGCTTCTGTCACGTACGACCAGGCGACCCGCATCTACCCCGGGGCGGACAAGCCGTCCGTGGACGCGCTGGACCTGGAGATCGCGGACGGCGAGTTCCTCGTGCTGGTCGGCCCCTCGGGCTGCGGCAAGTCGACCAGCCTGCGCATGCTGGCCGGTCTGGAGGACGTCAACACGGGCTCGATCCGCATCGGCGACCGGGACGTCACCCACCTGCCGCCGAAGGACCGGGACATCGCGATGGTGTTCCAGAACTACGCGCTCTACCCGCACATGACCGTCGCCGAGAACATGGGCTTCGCGCTCAAGATCGCCGGCGTGAACAAGTCGGAGATCCGCACCAAGGTCGAGGAGGCCGCGAAGATCCTCGACCTCACCGAGTACCTGGACCGCAAGCCGAAGGCGCTCTCCGGCGGTCAGCGCCAGCGTGTCGCGATGGGCCGGGCGATCGTCCGCCAGCCGCAGGTCTTCCTGATGGACGAGCCGCTGTCGAACCTGGACGCCAAGCTCCGCGTCTCGACCCGTACCCAGATCGCCGGCCTGCAGCGCCGTCTGGGCATCACCACGGTGTACGTCACCCACGACCAGACCGAGGCGCTCACCATGGGCGACCGGGTCGCGGTGCTCAAGGACGGTCTGCTGCAGCAGGTCGACACCCCGCGCAACATGTACGACAAGCCCGCCAACCTGTTCGTGGCCGGCTTCATCGGCTCGCCGGCCATGAACCTGGTCGAGGTGCCGCTGGTCGACGGCGGCGTGAAGTTCGGCGGCTCGGTCGTCAACATCTCGCGCGAGAACCTGGCCGGCGCCGGCTCCGACAAGACGGTGACCGTCGGCGTCCGCCCCGAGCACTTCGAGATCGTCCCGGCGGGCGGCATCGAGGGCGTCGCGGTGACCGTGAACGTGGTCGAGGAGCTCGGCTCGGACGGCTTCGTCTACGGCACCACCAAGATCGGCGGCGAGGACAGGGACCTGGTCGTCCGCGTGCCCGGCCGCCAGATCCCGGCCCGCGGCGAGACCATCCACGTGGTGCCGATCGCCAACGAGACCCACGTCTTCGCGACCGGCACCGGCAAGCGCCTGAGCGTCTGCGACTGACGCAGCCGACCCGGCCGGCAACTGCCGACTCGGCTGATGAGCACGACGGAGCCCGTCGGACCCTCCCCGGTCCGGCGGGCTCCGTCCGTACACCCCCGCGTCAACACGACGTGGGGACGAACCCGGACACCGTGTCACTCGATGGTGTAACGGAGGGCGATCCGGCCCGTACCCACCGCTACTCTCCTGAGGGTGAAGCAGCTTGTGCGCCGTATCGGCCAGACCGTCGCCCTGACCCTGCCGGTCGTCCTGGTGACCACCGGCACCCTCGCCGTGACCCGGGTCCCGTGGGCCCCGCCGACCGGGCTAGACCAGCAGGTGGTGGCGGCGTCCAGCGGCGACGGCGCCGGGATCGGACGCTCCACCACCGCGGCCAAGACCGCCGACGGGCTCGCCCCGCAGGAGTCCCTGCGGGTGGCCCTGCTGGACGAGCTACGGGCGAAGAACCCGTCCGCCGCGCTGGACCTGCTGGAGCGCTCGATGCGCGAGCAGCCCTCGCTGACGCCGTACTGCACCTCGCTGGCCACCGAACTGGGCAAGGCGGCGGTGCGCAAGTACCAGGGCGACGTCCAGCGGGCCCGTTCCTTCGCCCGCCCGGTCTGCGACGGGGCGTTCGCGGCGGGCGTGGTGGGTTGACGCTCGTCCGGTCCGTGGCCGGAGCGGCGGCCCTATTGTTCAGACATGACCGCTGACTCCGGCCCCACCGCCGACCTCACGTCCCCGAGCTCCCCCCAGTCCGCGAACTCCCTCCAGTCCGCGAACTCCCCGCAGCCGCACCCACCCCGGCCGACCTCGACGCCGGTCACCCAGGCCGTCATCCTGGCCGGCGGCCAGGGCTCCCGGCTGCGCCCCTACACGGACGACCGCCCGAAGCCGCTGGTCGAGATCCCGGGGACGGGTACGCCGATCCTCGGGCACCAGCTGGCCTGGCTCGCCGCCGAGGGCGTCACCGATGTCGTGGTCTCCTGCGGGCACCTCGCCGACGTGCTGGAGGAGTGGCTGGACAAGGCGGACCTGCCGCTGCGGGTGCGTACGGTGGTCGAGGCGGAGCCGCTCGGGCGCGGCGGCGGGCTCAAGTACGCGGCCAAGGCGCTGCCCCGCTCGGACGAGCCCTGGTACGCCACGAACGGCGACATCTGGACCCGCTTCAGCCTGCGCGACATGGCGGCCTTCCACCACGAGCGGGACGCCGTCGCGACGCTCGCGCTGGCCCGGCCGCGGATCCCGTGGGGCGCCGTGGAGACCGACCAGTTCGGCAACGTGCTGGACTTCATCGAGGCGCCGCCCTCGCCCTTCCTGATCAACGCCGGCCTGTACGTGTTCAGCCCGGAGTTCGCCGAGCTGCTGCCGGACGTGGGCGACCACGAGCGCACGACCTTCCCCCAACTCGCCCGCAGCAAGCGGCTGGCGGGCTACCAGCTGCCGCAGGGCGTGTACTGGCGCGCGATCGACACCGCCAAGGACCTCACCGAGGCGGCCAAGGAGCTCGCGGCCGGCGCCGGCCGCGCGCCCCAGTAGCAACGGCCTTCAGCAACCAGGGCGCGACAACGGCGGCGCCACGAAACGCCGGGGGGGGGGGGGGGGGCCCCCCCCCCCCCCCCCCCCCCCCCCCCCCCGGCGTGACCGGGGCCTCAGGTCGCGGTCGGGGCCCCCGGGCGGGAGGCGCGGCCGTCGCCGGACAGGTCGGCCAGCGGCGCGCTGCCCAGCACCCCGCCGAGCAGCCCGGCGCCGGAGCTCGGACTGGACTTGGGCGCCGAGCCCGAGCCGCCGGGGCCCGGGGTGCTGCGCTGGACGGGCGCGGAGCCGCCGGACCCGGCGGACGGGGCGGCGGGTGCCGGGGAGGCGCCCGTCCCGGTCTCCGCCCTGCCGGAGTGTGTCTTGCCGCTCGGCGTCGGGGTGGCCGGCTTGGTGGCCGGCGCGGTGGCGCTCGGCGTCGGGGTGGCCGGGCGCGGGGCGGCGGGCGAGGGCGAGGTGGACGGGGCCTTGCCGGCCGGGGCGCCGGACGGGCCGCCGGCCGGCCACACCGGGGTGCCGTAGTCGGTGGCCGGGCGGGTCGGCGCCTGGTGCGCGCGGGCGCCGGTGCGGACGGCGGCGCCGAGCATCGAGCCGAGCAGCAGGGTCAGGCCGACGACGACCGTGGTGACCACCGTGCCCCGGCGCAGCACCCGGCGGCGCAGTGCCCCGGGCGCGTCCGCGCCGAACCGCCGCCAGGCCTCCAGGTTGAGCCGGCCGTCGAGCGAGGCGAACGGCGCCCCGGCGATCAGCAGCGGGCTCCACGCCGCGAGGAAGATCAGGTCGGGTGTGTCGTAGACCGGGACGGACCGCCAGCTGACGGTGAACAGCAGCACGGCGGAGAGCGTCATCGCCGCCCCGGCCGCGAGCCGCTGCCAGAGGCCGAGGACGGTCAGCACGCCGACCACGATCTCGGTGAACGACACCACCAGGCCGGCGCCCACGGGGTGCGCCATGGCGAAGGCCAGCAGCGGCTCGGCGACCTTCCAGGGGTGCAGCGAGGAGAGCCAGCGCATCATCGAGCCGCGCTCGCCGCCGTCGAAGTACACCGGGTCGCACAGCTTGCTGAACCCGGCGTAGACCGAGAGCGAGCCGAGGACGGCGCGCAGTGGCAGCAGCACCAGGCCGAGGTCGACCCGTCGGCCGGGGTACCAGGGCTGCTTGCCTTCGGCGTCGGCGGCGCAGACCTCGGGCAGTTCGCCGCTCGGGGTCCAGCCGTGCGGCTCGCCGACCGGGCCGACGCCCGCGTCGGTGGCGGTGCCGTTGCCCTCGCGGGGCTGGCGCGGGACGGTCCGGGCGCCGACGAGGGACGGGATCACCTGGGTGTCCGCCTCGGCCAGGCCGACGCCGCCGCGCCCCGGAGCGCCGCCCTGGCGCACCGCTTCCAGCAGCTGGGTGGCCGCGAGGTCGCCGGGGGGCGCCTGGCCGGTCCAGGTGACGGCGGTGACCCGGCCCTTGCGGCGCGGTGCGCCGCCGGCCACTGCCCCGGCCCCGGCCAGCGCCGGGACGGCGGAGGCGGGCACGACGACCTGCGGGGTGACCAGCGGACGGCGGATCAGGCCCTGGTTGGCGTACGGGTCGCCGAACGCGGCGCCGGTGGACAGCAGTCC
Source organism: Kitasatospora sp. NPDC033851 (assembly GCF_055576085.1). Classification (NCBI taxonomy): domain Bacteria; kingdom Bacillati; phylum Actinomycetota; class Actinomycetes; order Kitasatosporales; family Streptomycetaceae; genus Kitasatospora; species Kitasatospora sp. NPDC033851. The sequence goes on from NZ_JBVIRL010000019.1 coordinate 7,155, forward strand.
GGCCGGAGCCTCGATGAGCGGCGCCACCGGAGCGCCGAGCCGGAGCCGGAAGCTCGCCTGGGTGATGCTGAGCCGCGCCGGGTCCGACTCCACCTTGACCGTGTTGAGGCCCGGGCCCGCGTCTATCCCGGTGCTGCCGCCGCCGAACAGGGGGCGCCGAGGTGTTCTGGTGTCCACGCCCGTCTAACCGGGTGACGGCCGCTTAGGACACTCTCCCGGGTGGATGTCCGGCGCACACTTGAAGTGATCATGAAAAAAGCGATCGGACCCGGTCGGGCCCGATCGCCTTTCACTCGGGTTGCGGGCAATTCGGAAGATCGCCTGCGCCCCGCCCGTCAAACGTGCTCAGCGCTTGGCGCGCATCCGGGCGGCCTCGTACAGCACGATGCCCGCCGCGACACCGGCGTTCAGCGACTCGGTCAGGCCGGACATCGGGATCCGCACCCGCATGTCGCAGGTCTCCGAGACCAGCCGGGACAGGCCCTTGCCCTCGCTGCCCGCGACGATCACCACGGGACCCTTCAGCAGCTCCAGGTCGCCCAGCTCGGCCTCGCCGTCGGCGGCCAGGCCGACCACCATCAGGCCGGCCTTCTGGTACGCCTCCAGGGTGCGGGTCAGGTTGGTGGCCCGGGCGACGGGCAGCCGGGCCGCGGCGCCGGAGGAGGTCTTCCAGGCACCGGCGGTCATGCCGGCCGCGCGGCGCTCGGGGATGACCACGCCGTGCGCGCCGAAGGCGGCGGCGGAGCGGACCACGGCGCCCAGGTTGCGCGAGTCGGTGACCCCGTCCAGCGCGATGATCAGCGCGTCCTGGCCGGCGTCGGCGGCCTCCGCCAGCAGGTCCTCGGGGTGCGCGTACTCGTACGGCGGGACCTGGAGCACCAGGCCCTGGTGGTTCATCCCGCCGGTCATCTGGTCGAGCTGGGGGCGCGGGGCCTCCATCAGCGGGATGCCGCGGTCGTTGGCGGCCTGGAAGGCGTCGCGGACCCGGTCGTCGGTGTCGATGAACTGCTGGACGTACAGCGCGTTGGCCGGCACGTCACCCTTCAGGGCCTCGACCACCGAGTTGCGGCCGAAGACCAGTTCGGCGCTGCCCGCGCCGCCGCGGCCACCGCGACCGCCGGCACCGGCCCGGCGCATGCCGGCGCGGGCCTTGGCGTCCCGCTCGCGCTTGATCGCGGCGTTGGCGGCGCGCTGCTTCGGGTGGCCCTTGCGCTCCTCCCCGGGCGGGGTCGGGCCCTTGCCCTGGAGCGCCTTCCGGCTGTGCCCGCCGGTACCGACAGCCGCACCCTTCTTCGATCCGGGGTTGCGACGGTTCCTGCGCTGGCTGTTGCCGGCCATGGCTGTACTTCCTGTCTGTCCGGCATGCCCCGGCCGCCCCGTTCTGTCCGGCGGCGGCCGACGGCATGCGCTACGTCATGCGGGAGGGCCGCACCGGTCCGGTACGGCCCACCCATCACCCCGATCGTCGGATGGGGTTACTGGTTGTTGATCGTCCAGCGCGGGCCGGACGGGGTGTCCTCGATCGCCAGCCCGGCCAGGCCGAGCTGGTCGCGGATGGCATCCGCGGTGGCGAAGTCCTTGCGCTCGCGCGCCGCCTGCCGCTGGTCCAGGACCAGGCGGACCAGCGAGTCGACCACACCGTGGAGGTCCTCGCCGCGCTCCGTCCCGGCCCAGTGCGGGTCGAGCGGGTCGAGGCCCAGTACTCCGAGCATCGCACGGACCTCGGCCAGTCGCGCCACCACGCTCTCCTTGTCGTCCGCGTTCAGGGCGCTGTTGCCCTGGCGGACGGCGGTGTGCACGACGGCCAGCGCCTGCGGAACGCCGAAGTCGTCGTCCATCGCCTCGGCGAAGGCCGGCGGCACCTCGGGCGCCGCGTCGACCGTGCCGCAGCGCTCGACGGCGCGCTGGATGAAACCCTCGATCCGGGCGAACCCGGCCTCGGCCTCGCGCAGCGACTCCTCGCTGTACTCGATCATCGAGCGGTAGTGCGGGGCCGCCAGGTAGTACCGGAGCACGATCGGCCGCCACGCGCGGATCATCTCGGAGACCAGCACCGAGTTGCCGAGCGACTTGCTCATCTTCTCGCCGGCCATGGTGACCCAGGCATTGTGCACCCAGAAGTTGGCGAAGCCGTCGCCGTAGGCCTTGGACTGGGCGATCTCGTTCTCGTGGTGCGGGAAGATCAGGTCCAGCCCGCCGCCGTGGATGTCGAAGGCTGGGCCCAGGTACTTGTGGACCATCGCCGAGCACTCCAGGTGCCAGCCCGGACGGCCGCGGCCCCACGGGGTCTCCCAGCTGGGCTCGCCCGGCTTGGTGGCCTTCCACATCGCGAAGTCGCGCTGGTCCCGCTTGCCGGTCTCGCCGTCGCCGCTCGGCTGGCGCAGGTCCTCGAGCTTCTGGTTGGAGAGCGCGAGGTAGTCCGGGTAGGACTTCACGTCGAAGTAGACGTTGCCGTCGGCCGCGTAGGCGTGGCCCTTCTCGATGAGCCCCTGCATCATCTCGACCATCTCGGGGATGTGCCCGGTGGCCCGCGGTTCGACGGTCGGCGGCAGGCAGCCGAGGGCGTTGTAGCCGTCGTTGAAGGCGCGCTCGTTCTCGTAGGCGATCTGCCACCACGGCGTGCCGAGCTCGCGCTCCTTGGCGATGATCTTGTCGTCGATGTCGGTGACGTTCCGGGCGAAGGTCACCTGGTAGCCGCGGTGGGCGAACCACCGCTGCATGATGTCGAAGTTGAGGCCGGACCGGATGTGCCCGATGTGAGGCGCCGACTGGACGGTAGCGCCGCACAGGTAGATCGAGACACAACCCGGTACAAGCGGGACGAAGTCGCGTACCTGGCGGGTGCTGGTGTCGTACAGACGAATGCTCACAGCGTCAAGCGTAGTGGGCGGTGGGGGGTGCCCCGCTACATTCCCCGGGACAACGGTGCCGTGATCCCGGGGAACGGCAGGTCGCGGGCGGAAGGTCAGATGCTGCCGACCACCTTGCGCGGCGTGAGCCGCACCACCACCCGGACGTCGTCCGGGCCGTCCCAGGTGTACTTGTCCACCCCGCGGTACTTGGCGGCCAGCTCGTCGATCAGCTCGCGGCCGCCCTCGGTGGTCATGGTGATCTCCCCGCGCGCCTCCAGGTACTCGTACGGGCTGTCCGCGGGGTTGAGCAGGATCGAGACGCGCGGGTCCCGCACCAGGTTGAGGTGCTTGCGGCGGCCCTCGACGGTGGAGAAGAGGATGTCGTCGCCGTCCCGCTTGACCCAGACCACCGAGGACTGGGGGCTGCCGTCGGGCTGGATCGTGGAGACCACGGCGAAGCTCTTGCCGTCGATCAACGCCTTGGCACGGTCGGAGAGTTGGGAAGTCATCTGGCGAACCTCATCTCGTCGGCGGCGGGAACGGCCCGGGGGGGAACCCCGCGCGGGCCCGAAACCGAACAGTATCGACTCGGGCCCCGCGGCACCCGGTGAACACCCGTCAGGAACGGATTCTTCCTCGCCCGCCCACCTCGCCCGCTCACCTCACCGGACCGCCGGCCTCAACGCCGCTCGTACACCAGGGCGGTGGCGATCGCGGCCAGCCCCTCGGCCCGGCCGGTCAGGCCCAGCCCGTCGGTGGTGGTGCCGGAGACGGAGACCGGGGCGCCGGCCGCCTCCGACAGCGCGGCCTGCGCCTCGGCCCGCCGCTTGCCGATCTTCGGTCGGACGCCGATCACCTGGACCGCGATGTTGCCGATCTCGAAGCCCGCCTCGCGGACCAGCCGGGCGGCCTCGCCGAGCAGCTTCACCCCGGCGGCGCCCGCCCACTCCGGACGGTCGGTGCCGAAGTGCGCGCCCAGGTCGCCGATCCCGGCCGCCGAGAACAGCGCGTCGCAGGCGGCGTGCGCGGCGACGTCGGCGTCCGAGTGCCCGGAGAGCCCGACCTCGGCGTCCGGCCACTCCAGTCCGGCCACCCAGAGCGGGCGGCCGGGCTCGAAGGCGTGCACGTCGGTGCCGATCCCGATACGGGGGATCACGGGAGTCTGCGGGTCAGTAGGCATCGGCGGCCCTCCGGCGGGCGAGTACGGCCTCGGCGAGCACGAGGTCCAGCGGACGGGTGACCTTGAACGCCTCCTCGTGGCCGGGCACCACGACGACCTGGCCGCCGTAGCGCTCGACCAGCCCGGCGTCGTCGGTGACCGGCGGCGCGTCGGCGGTGCCCGCGCTCTCCTCGGCCAGCGCCTTGGCGTGCACCTCGACCAGGGTGGCGCGATCGAAGCCCTGCGGGGTCTGCACCGCGCGCAGGGTGGACCGCTCGGGCGTGTCGAGCACCGGCTCGGGTCGGCCCGGGTTCGGCTCGACCCGCTTCACGGTGTCGGCCAGCGGCACCGCGGGCACCACGGCCCGCGCCCCGGCCCGGACGGCGGCCGCGACGGCGTCCACCACCTCGACCGGCACGAGCGGACGGGCCGCGTCGTGCACCAGGACGATCTCCACGTCCTCCGGGATCGCGGCCAAGCCCAGCCGGACCGACTCCTGGCGGGTCGCGCCGCCGGCCACCACGCGGATGTCCTTGCCGTCCAGCCCGTGGCTGTCCAGCAGGGCGACCACCTCGGCCACCCCGTCGGCGGGTGCGGCGACCACGACCAGGCCGACGGCCCGGCTGCGGGCCAGCGCCCTGACGGCGTGCACCAGGAGCGGCACACCGCCGAGCTCCCGCAGGGCCTTCGGGGCCCCCGGCCCCAGCCGCTCACCGCGTCCGGCGGCGGGCACCACTGCTGCTGCGACTGCTGCTGACGCGTTCAGGTTTCACTCCTTCGGCGAAGTGGGTATGGCCTTGGCGTGCCCGGCGGGCGCACCGGGCCCCTTCCGAAGAACCACGGTCCGCTGCCCGCCGCACGGTTCTGCAGGGTCCGCGCTCCGCGGAATGCGCGAAAGGGCGGGTGCAGAAACGGTCTTGCAGGCCTGGACCGGCTCGGGTGGGAGGCGTCGTCCGGACACGCCTCAGCGCCCGAAGTGCCACTGCACCACTCCCGGACAGTTCGTCCGAGGAGCGGCGCGCCGGCACCGGGCGCTGTGAGCGTTGGGCGGTAGCCCGACCGCATGCGGTGACGCGTGCGCTACGAGGCGAGGACCTCGTCGAGCAGCGTTTCCGCCTTGTCCTCGTTGGTGTTCTCCGCCAGCGCGAGCTCGCTGACGAGGATCTGGCGCGCCTTCGCGAGCATCCGCTTCTCGCCGGCCGAGAGGCCGCGCTCGCGCTCGCGACGCCAGAGGTCGCGCACAACCTCGGCGACCTTGATAACGTCACCCGAGGCGAGCTTCTCCAGGTTCGCCTTGTAGCGACGGGACCAGTTGGTCGGCTCTTCCGTGTACGGTGCGCGCAGCACCTCGAAGACCCGGTCCAGACCCTCCTGGCCGACTACATCGCGCACACCGACGAACTCCGCGTTCTCGGCGGGCACGCGGAGCGTCAGGTCTCCCTGCTGCACCTTGAGCACCAGGTAGGTCTTGTCCACACCTTTGATCTGGCGAGTTTCGATGGCCTCGATCAGCGCGGCCCCGTGATGGGGGTAGACCACCGTGTCGCCAACCTTGAACGTCATGTGACAGGACCCCTTCCGTGGCTTTCCAGAATAACACGCTTCTCGGCGCACCCGAAGGGCGTTTTCGCAGGTCAGGGCGGGTCTCGGGGCTTGACAAGCACCCCCATGACGTGCTGCGACCGATGTTCGAGAGGGGCTTCCCGCAGGTCGGAGGCGGTTCCGGGGTTCGACGAAACCCTTGCGCAACACCCCCGCAGCCATGATTGGATCTTGAGCTTTCACCCTTTTTCCGGTCGCGGCCCAATCGTTATTCGATCTTGGTCGAAGCTTGTCCACGATGTGACCGGGACATGGCGGAGGTACCGCCGGACGGCCCTCCGGGGCCCCCGGGAGTGCGACACGGGGACCACCCCGTGAGGAGCGCATAAGTGAGGTCGATAATCTGAGACCTGACCTACCGACACGTGACTTAGGAGAAGCCGCCGCCGTGAGCCGCAGCCTTCGACGCGGCAGCATCGCCGCAATCGCCGCCATCGCCATCGCCTCGCTGTCCTCCTGCGCTGCAGGCAATACGCCGGACACCCTGCAGATCAAGCCCGACAACGCGGCGGCAACCCTCGGGACGAACCTTCGACTGAACAACATCGTGATCGTCACCGGGGAGGGCACCTCGGGCGACTACACCGGGCCCGCCAACGTGGTCGTGAACATCGCGAACACCGCGGAGATCCCGGCCGAGCTGCAGTCCATCACCGTCGGCACCTCCGCCGCGTCCTTCGCGGACGCCGCCGGTGCCCCGCTGACCAGCATCGTCATCCCGGCCGGCGGCGCGGTGGCGATCGGCGGTCAGGGCAACCCGACCGCCGCCGTCGCCGCCGCTTCTGTCCACGTCGGCGGTTTCGCCCCCACGACCTTCACGTTCAAGGACGGCCGGAAGGTCGACGCCCAGGCCGGCGTGAGCCCGGACGGCAAGGGCCTGTACAAGGGCTTCGGCCCGACCCCCTCGGCGAGCGCCACGCCCGTCAAGAGCGGCTCCCCCGCCGCCACCGCCCCGACCTCCGGTGCCGCCACCCCCGGTGCCACCACCACTCCGGGCGCCACGGCCACTCCGGGCGCCACGGCCACCCCGGGCGCCACGGCCACCGGCGCGGCCGTCCCGGCCGGCGCCACCACCCCGGCGGTCCCGGCCGCCCACTGACGCCGCACACCGCCTCCGGCGGGCCCGCCCGGGCCTGCCGGAGGCAACGCGAAGGCCCCCTCCGGCTCCGGCCGGCGGGGGCCTTCCGCGTGGGCGGAGTCCCTACGGTTTACGGCTCGAACTTGTAGCCCAGGCCGCGGACGGTGACCAGGTAGCGCGGCGCACCCGGGTCCGGCTCGATCTTGGCCCGCAGGCGCTTCACGTGGACGTCCAGGGTCTTGGTGTCGCCGACGTAGTCCGCGCCCCAGACCCGGTCGATCAGCTGCATGCGGGTGAGCACCCGGCCCGCGTTGCGCAGCAGCATCTCCAGCAGGTCGAACTCCTTGAGCGGCAGGTCGACCTTGGCGCCGTCCACGGTCACCACGTGCCGGTCCACATCCATCCGGACCGGGCCCGCCTCCAGGGCGCCCGGGCCGCCGCCGTTCTCGCCCGCGCCACCGTCCTCGCCGCGGCGGCGCAGCACCGCGCGGATCCGGGCGACCAGCTCCCGGGTGGAGTACGGCTTGGTGACGTAGTCGTCAGCGCCTATCTCCAGCCCGACGACCTTGTCGATCTCGCTGTCCTTGGCGGTCACCATGATCACCGGGACGTTGGACCGCACCCGGAGCTGGCGGCAGACCTCGGTGCCGGGCAGGCCCGGCAGCATCAGGTCGAGCAGGACGAGGTCGGCACCGTTGCGTTCGAACTGCTCCAGCGCGTCGGGGCCGGTGGCGGCGACGGCCACCTCGAAGCCCTCCTTGCGAAGCATGTACGAGAGGGCGTCGCTGAACGACTCCTCGTCCTCGACCACCAGTACTCGGGTCACGATCAGGCCTCCGGGGCAAGCTGAGGGGTTGTGTCTGACAGGTGTGGTTCCCGCTCCCGAGCGGGGAGCGAACGGTTCGTGCGGTTCGTGGTGAGGGTTCGGGGTGTCGCGGCGGGCCCGGCGGCGTCCGGCTCGTGGCCGGTCGCGTCCCGGTCGTGGCCGGTCATGTCGGGGTCGCGCTCGGTGGCGTCGGGGTCGTGCTCGGTGGCGTCGGGGTCGTCGTCCGGCTCGTCGTCGACGGGCGCCAGTCCGGCGGGCAGGCGGACGGTGAAGGTCGACCCCTGTCCCTCGACGCTCCACACCGACACCGTGCCGCCGTGCGAGGCGGCGACGTGCTTGACGATGGAGAGGCCGAGGCCGGTGCCGCCGGTGGCCCGGGAGCGGGCCGGGTCGACGCGGTAGAAGCGTTCGAAGACCCGCTCGCGGTCCTTCTCGGAGATGCCGATGCCCTGGTCGGTGACCGAGATCTCGATGAGCTCGCCGTCCGCCTCGCCGAGCGCCGCGGCGCTGGAGATCCGGCGGGTGGCGATCGCCACCCGGGTGCGGGGCGGGCTGTAGTTGACGGCGTTCTCGACCAGGTTGCCGAGCGCGGCGGCGAGCTGGCCGCGGTTGCCGTGCAGGTAGAGGCCGGCGATGCCGCCCGCGGCGATGAGGATCTGCTTGGCGGCGGCCTGCTGGCGGCAGCGGTCGATCGCCTCGGCGATCAGCTCGTCCACCGCGACCGGCTCCGGGTCGACCATCAGCCGGTCGTCCTGGACCCGGGAGAGGTCGATGATCTCCTGGACGAGGCTGGCCAGCCTCGTCGCCTCGACCTGCATCCGGCCGGCGAAGCGCTGCACCGCCTCCGGGTCGTCGGACGCGTCGGCGACCGCCTCGGAGAGCAGCGACAGGGCGCCGACCGGGGTCTTGAGCTCATGGCTGACGTTGGCCACGAAGTCCCGGCGGACGGCCTCCACCCGGCGCCGCTCGGTCTGGTCCTCGACCAGCACCAGCACCAGCCGGGAGCCCAGCGGGGCGACCCGGACGGAGACCGCGAGCGGCTCGACCGCGCGGGCCGCGCCCGGACGGGGCACCTCCAGCTCGACCTGGCGGATCTCGCCGTCCCGGCGGGTGGCGCGGGCCAGCGCGAGCATCTGGTCCACGGCGACCGCGCCACCACGCACCAGGCCCATCGCGTACGCCGCCGAGCTGGCCTTGACCACCTCGTCGCCCTCGCCCAGCACGATCGCGCAGGAGCGCAGCACGGAGAGCACGGTGTCGACCCCCGGCGGCAGGGGCGGCTCGGGGTTGCCGGTGCCCAGTGCCTGGTGCCGGCTGTGGTTTCTGCCGCTGGTGCCGCTGTGCTTGCCCTTGGCCTGCTCGCGCTCGCTCCAACGGAAGGCGATGGAGGCGGTGAGGCCGACGCCGAGCCCGGCAATGGCGCAGGCAGCGGCGGCGGCCACGTTCACGTCCATGTGGCCAGCGTAAGCGCACGGCCAGGGCACTCCCCAAGGGCTGGATCAAGGCATCGACCGCACGTTGCCGAGAATTCACCTTCATGTGGCTGCCGATTCACCGTAGCGGCCGAACACCGTCGCCCTGGCAGCGGAAAGTTGGCCGGGCAGCCCGTGTGGGAGAGACCGGTGTGCCGAACAGCGGGCGCCGGCTCGGGTGTGCGCGTACGATGCGCGCCACCAGCAGCGGTCACCCGGACGCCGGAACGACGGTCGGACGGGCCGGCCGGTCGGCACCGCCACCGACACAGCTACTGAGGAGAGAACATGCGCGACGCGTACCACGAGGAACTCGATGCCATCGGCGACAACCTGGTCGAGATGGCCCGGCTGGTCGGCTCTGCCCTCGGCCGCGCCACCACTGCCCTCCTCGACGCGGACCTGGCGCTGGCGGAGAACGTGATCGCCGCCGACGAGAAGATCAACGACCTGCACCACGAGCTGGAGAACCGGGCGATCGACCTGCTCGCCCGGCAGCAGCCGGTCGCCACCGACCTGCGCATCGTCGTCACCTCGCTGCGGATGAGCGCCGACCTGGAGCGCTGTGGCGACCTCGCCCGGCACGTCGCCAAGGTCGCGCGGATGCGCTACCCCGACACGGCCGTGCCGCGCGACCTGCACTCCACCGTCCTGGAGATGGGCCAGCTCGCCCAGCGCCTGGTGGCCAAGGCCGGTCTGGTGATCGCCACCAAGGACGTCGACAAGGCCCTGGAGATGGAGCAGGACGACGACGCCATCGACACCCTGCACCGCGAGCTGCTGTCGCACCTGATCGACGAGCGCTGGCACCACGGCATCGAGACCGCCGTCGACATCACCCTGGTCGGCCGCTACTACGAGCGCTTCGCGGACCACGCGGTGTCGGTCGCCAAGCGCGTGGTGTACCTGGTGACGGGCGAGCACGTGGCCGAGTTCGTGGCCGCCACCGAGGCCGGCGCGGCGGCGGAGTGAGCTCCGTTCCGACGGCCGCTCCCCCCGAGGGGTGAGTAAACCTGTGGCGACGGTGGTGCGGGCGCACGGTTCTCCGTACGTCCCACCACTGCGCGCCCGTTGACGCTCCCTCCGTTCGGCGGTTTCACTCGAAGTATCGGGCGCCGGAGTGTGCCCGCTTCACGGAGGGAACAGCTCGATGAAGGCCAACCCGACCCGCCCGGCCCCCGCCCGCGACACCGTCGAGCCGCCCGCCCCGAAGCTGTTGCCCGTCCTCGCCGCCGGCTGCGGCTGCGGCCCGGGCTGCGGCTGCGGCTGCCAGTCCGGCGCGCCCTGCCAGTGCGGCGGCGCGGACGGCGGCTGCTGCGGCGGCCACTGACGGCCTCGGGTGCACGACCGCCGAGGGAGACGGCCGTGCACCCGGCAGCCCCGGCCGGGCCCGCGCCGGACCTCGGAACGTGACGTCAGAACGTGACGTCGGTGCAGGAGTAGAAGGCGTTCCCGGTGTCGGCGATCTCCCAGACCGCGACGATCACCTGGTGGCCGGTGCGCCCGCTCGGGACGGTCGCGGTGTGGCTGAGCGTGCTCGGCACCTGCTTCCCGCCGTACGGGACGGTCAGGAAGGGCGTCAGCTCCAGGTCGGCCCGGCTGACCGGCCGGCTCGCGTCGTAGCCCGGCTTGGTCAGGTAGTACTTGAAGTTCGTGGTCGCGTGCCGGGCGGTGAACCTCCAGGTGAAGGTGAGCTGCCGACCCGCGGTCACCGGCGTGGTCGGCCAGGCGCCGCCGTGCGGGTCGTCCAGCTCGGCGAAGCGCGCGTTGCCGCCGGCGCAGATGGTGCCGTCGGACGGGCCGCCGGCGGGGAAGCCCTTCGGACCCTCGACGCTCTGCGGCTCCCACTGGATCTCACCGCAGTCCCAGGGAACCGTGTCCACGGCGCAGAGCGCGGCCCGGCTGGGCGGGGTCGTGATGTACCCGTGTGACGACGCCGGGAAGGCGAAGGTGAGCGGGATCGCCAGCGCGGCGACCGCCGCCCCGACGATGTGACGTGTGCGCATGGTGCTCCTCCGTGGGGGTGGATGGAGAGTGCGCCGGGGCGCGGACACGCACGTGGGGGTGCGGGCCCGGACGGGGAGATCCATGGCATGCCCGCGCCTGCCCGGTGCCCTCACGGTAGGAGCCGCCGCCACTGCCCGTCAATGGTCTGAACCACTTTCAGCTCCGCCCAACTGGCCTGCCCGACAAGCCGGTTGAATGAAAAGGCCCCACTACCGGCGAACCGGTGGCGGGGCCTTCTCGTCCCCGGGCTTGCTGCTCGCCCGGTCGGACTTACTACTTCTCGCGCTTACTTCTCGCGCTTACTTCTTGCCCTGGTTCTTGACCGCCTCGATGGCCGCGGCGGCGGCGTCCGGGTCGAGGTAGCGGCCGCCCTTGGCGACGGGCTTGAAGTCGGCGTCCAGCTCGTACACCAGCGGGATGCCGGTGGGGATGTTCAGGCCGGCGATGGCCTCGTCGGAGATGCCGTCGAGGTGCTTGACCAGCGCGCGCAGGCTGTTGCCGTGGGCGGTGACCAGGACGGTCCGGCCGGAGGCGAGGTCCGGGACGATGGCGTCGTACCAGTACGGGAGCATCCGGTCGACGACGTCCTTCAGGCACTCGGTGCGCGGACGCAGCTCGCTCGGGATCTCGGCGTAGCGGGCGTCACCGGCCTGCGAGTACTCGGAGTCGTCGGCCAGCACCGGCGGCGGGGTGTCGTACGAGCGGCGCCACAGCTGGAACTGCTCGTCGCCGAACTCGGCCAGGGTCTGGGCCTTGTCCTTGCCCTGCAGCGCGCCGTAGTGGCGCTCGTTCAGGCGCCAGCTGCGGTTGACCGGGATCCAGTGGCGGTCGGCCTTGTCCAGGGCGATCTGCGAGGTACGGATGGCGCGACGCAGGAGTGAGGTGTGCACCACATCGGGGAGCAGGCCCTCGGCGGCCAGGAGCTCGCCACCGCGAGCGGCCTCCTTCTCGCCCTTCTCGTTGAGGTCGACGTCGACCCAACCGGTGAACAGGTTCTTCTGGTTCCACTGGCTCTCGCCGTGGCGGAGCAGGATGAGTCGGTACGTCGTGTCAGCCATGGGCCCCAGCTTAGTGGAGGGCCCGAAAACCCCTGGTGGGGACCTTCGACCGCTGTGTAACGTGTGCCGCGTATATCTGCCACTTACATGCGTCGGCTGATTCGGGGCCTGCCCGCGCCGCTCAGCGGACGCCTGCCCTCGGGAGCCCCCACATGCTCGACGCCGCCCGGTTCCGAAGAATGGTGAGCGAGACGGCGGGCGGCCTGCCACGCCAGTTCTGGTGGCTCTGGGTCTCGACGCTGGTCAACCGGCTCGGCGCCTTCGTGGTCACCTTCCTGGCGCTCTACCTCACCAGCAGCCGGGGGTACTCGGCCTCCTACGCGGGCCTGGTCGCCTCCCTGTTCGGCCTCGGCTCGGCGGCCTCCGCGATCGTCGCCGGGGTGCTCACCGACCGGATCGGGCGCCGCCCGACCCTGCTCGCCGCCCAGCTCGGCACCGCGCTGTTCACCGCCGTACTCGGCTTCACGGACGGCCGGGTGGCGATCGCGGTGGTCGCCTTCCTGGTGGGCTTCTGCAACAACGCCACCCGGCCGGCAATCTCGGCGATCATCGCGGACATCGTCCCGGCCGCCGACCGGGTCCGCGCCTACTCGCTGAACTTCTGGGCGATCAACCTCGGCTTCGGCCTCTCCTCGGCGGTCGCCGGCCTGATCGCCACCCACGGCTACCTCACGCTCTTCCTGCTGGACGCGCTGTCCACGGTGCTCTGCGCCGTGGTGATCTTCGTCAGGATCCCGGAGACGAAGCCCGACGAACCGGCGGCGAAGGCCGACGGGCCCGCGGTCGGCCTCGGCACGGTGTTCCGCGACCGCCGCTTCATGGCCGTGGTCGGGCTCACCCTGCTGCTCGCCCTGGTGCTCCAGCAGGGGTCGACCACCCTCGCCGTGGACATGGGCCGGTGGGGGATCACCTCCACCGAGTACGGCCTGGTCATCGGCCTGAACGGGCTGCTGATCGTGGTGCTGCAGATCCCGCTCACCCGGTGGGTCGAGAACCGCAGCCGGTCGGCCATGCTGGTCGCGGCCGCGCTGTTCATCGGCTGGGGATTCGGGCTGACGGCCCTGGCCGGGTCGTCCGCCTGGCTCTACGCCCTCACCGTGGCGGTCTGGACGGTCGGGGAGATCCTCTACACGCCGACCCTGATGGGCCTGGTCGCCGAGCTGTCGCCGACCCATGCCCGCGGGCGCTACCAGGGCGTCTACTCACTCTCCTGGTCGCTCGCCTCGTTCGTCGGCCCCGCCGTCGGCGGCGTGCTCCTGGAGCGGGCCGGCAGCGGGACGCTGTGGGGCGCGTGCGGAATCTGCGGCACGGTCGCCGCGGTCGGGTACGCGCTGCTGGGCAAGCGGACCGGCGCCGCGAAGGGCACCGGACCCGCCGGGACCGTCGTGGTGTCGGCGCCCACGGCGGAGCCCGAGAAGGCTCCGGCGGGCGCCTGAGCGTCCGCGACCGGTCCGCCGTCAGCCGGCGGCCGGAGCGTCGTCCGGGGCTGCGGCCTCGTCCGGGGCCTCGGCCGGGGCGGCCAGATGGGCGAAGGCGGCCAGGTTGCGGGTGGACTCCCCGCGCTTGGTCCGCCACTCCCACTCGCGCCGGATCGCCGAGGCGAAGCCCAGCTCCAGCAGGGTGTTGAACGGCTCGTCCGCGTTCTCCAGCACCGTCCCGAGCAGCCGGTCCACGACCGCCGGGGTGAGCGCCTCCAGCGGCAGCCGGCCGGCCAGGTAGACGTCGCCGAGCGCGTCGATCGCGTACGCCACGCCGTACAGCTTGGTGTTGCGCTCCAGCAGGCGGCGGTAGACGGCCTCGTGGTTCTCGTCGGGGCGGCGGATCACGAAGGCGTTCACCGAGAGGGTGTGGTCGCCGACCCGCAGGGCGCAGGGGGTGCTCAGCTTCCGGGTGCCCGGGAGGGTCGCCACCAGCGTGTACGGGTCGGTGGCGGCCGGCTCCCAGGCCACCCCGGCGTCGTCCAGGGCGGTGCGCAGGAGGGTCAGGGCCTCGTCCTTGGTGCGGATTGCCATGGAGGCGACGTTACTCGGCGGTACCGGCCCGGCGCAGCCTCAGGTCGCTCGGTACGCGGCCTCAGGCCCGCCGTACGCGGCCCTCAGGTCGGTCGGCACGCGACCTCAGGCCCGCCGTACGCGGCCTCAGGTCAGCCGGCGCCGGGCGGCGGCCAGCCGACCGGCCGGGCGGGCCAGGCTGCCGGCGTACACCTCGGCGGTGGTCGCCGCGGCGGTGTCCCAGCCGAAAGCGGCCGCGTGCCGGGCCGCCGCCGCACCGCGCCGGGCCACCAGCGCCGGGTCGGTGACGTACGGCTCCAGCGCGTGCGACCAGTCCAGCGGGTCGTGGCCGCGCACCAGGCTGCCGGTCTCGCCGTCCCGCACCGCGACCGGCAAGCCGCCGACCGCGGCCGCCACGACCGGGGTGCCGCAGGCCTGCGCCTCCAGCGCGACCAGGCCGAAGGACTCGCTGTACGAGGGCATCACCAGGGCCGTCGCCGCGCGGTACCACTCGGCGAGCCGCTCCTGGCCGACCGGCGGGTGGAAGCGCACCACGTCGGAGATGCCGAGCTGGGCGGCGAGCTTGTGCAGGCTCTCCGGCCGGGCCAGCCCGGTGCCGGACGGGCCGCCGACGATCGGCACCACCAGGCGCTCGCGCAGCTCGGGGCGGCGGGCCAGCAGCGCGGCGACCGCCCGCAGCAGCACGTCCGGGGCCTTGAGCGGCTGGATCCGGCCGGCGAAGAGCAGCACGGCGGCGTCCTGCGGCAGGCCCAGGCGGGCCCGGGCGGCGGCCGTTGGCCGCGCTCCGTCGGGGCGGAAGACGTCCAGGTTGACCCCGGGGTGGACGACGGCCAGCTGGTCCGGCCGGGCGGCGTAGTGCAGAGCCAGCTCGGCGGCCTCCTCGGTGGTGTTGGCGATCAGCCGGTCGGCCGCCTCCACCACCTGGGTCTCGCCGATCACCCGGGCCGCGGGCTCGGGCGTGTCGCCCTCGGCCAGCGCGGCGTTCTTGACCTTCGCCATCGTGTGCATGGTGTGCACCAGCGGCACCCCCCAGCGCTGCGCGGCCAGCCAGCCGACCTGCCCGGAGAGCCAGTAGTGCGAGTGCACCAGGTCGTAGTGGCCGGGGCGGTGGCCCGCCTCCGTCCGCAGCACCCCGTGGGTGAAGGCACACAGCTGGGCCGGCAGGTCCTCCTTGACCAGGCCCTCGTACGGGCCAGCGGTGACGTGGCGGACCAGCACCCCCGGGGCCAGCTCGACCGTCGGGGCGTCGTCCGAACAGATCGCCCGGGTGAACACCTCGACCTCGATGTTGAGGTCGGCCAGGCGCTTCGCCAGCTCGACGATGTAGACGTTCATCCCGCCGGCGTCCCCGGTGCCGGGCTGGTGCAACGGCGAGGTGTGGACGCTCAGCATCGCTATCCGGCGCGGGCGGCGGCGGCCCGGGACGAGCGACTGGAGCCGGCCTCGCGCGGGCACGGCCGACTGGGCACGGCGTACCGACCGGGCGGGGTGCTGGATCACCTGGCTGAAGCCTCCTCTGTGCGGCCCGTCTAGGCGGTCCGCGCCGGGCCGCCCGTTGTCCGGTGTGCGCTGCCCGTGGTTGGCACACATCACCGCCAGTGTGCCAACCACGCGGGCGGCGTTCGGCATTCCCGGCCCGGCCCACGAACATCGCCGGCTCGGCGCACGGGCCTCGCCTGTCCGGCGCACGGGTCGGGCGGGCCGGCATCGTCCCAGGTCAGCACGGTGCCGCCGGCGCCCCGACTACCCTTCTGGGCATGGCTGCCTCCTTCGACCCCGCGACCGCCGCGCCCTCCCGTGGGCGGACCGGACGCCCGGTGGGGACCGTCACCCGGGGCACCACCAACACCAACCGGCTGCGCCGGATGGACCGCTGGATCGCCCACACCCTCGGCCGCGCGCTGCGCGCCGCCGAGCTCCCCCCGGTGGCGGTGGACCTCGGCTACGGCGCCGCGCCGTGGACGGCCGTCGAGCTCGCCGCGCGGCTGCGCGCGGTGCGGCCGGACGTCCGCGTGGTCGGGATCGAGATCGAACCGGAGCGGGTCGCGGCCGCGCTGCCGTACGCCGATCCGCCACGGCTCACCTTCCGGCGCGGCGGCTTCGAAGTACCGCTGGACGGCGGCGCGCCGGCCCGGCTGATCCGGGCGGCCAACGTGCTGCGGCAGTACGACGAGGCGGCGGTGGCCGGGGTCTGGGAGCGGCTGTGCGCGCGGCTCGCCCCGGACGGACTGCTGGTCGAGGGCACCTGCGACGAGATCGGGCGACGGCACGTCTGGGTCGCGCTCGGCCCGGAGGGGCCCCGGACGGTGACCTTCGCGGCCCGGCTGGGCGGCCTGGAACAGCCCTCCGACCTCGCCGAACGGCTGCCGAAGGCGCTGATCCACCACAACGTGCCGGGGCGGCCGGTGCACGCCTTCCTGGCCGACTTCGACCGGGCCTGGGCGGCGGCCGCGCCGTACGGGGCGTTCGGGGCGCGGCAGCGCTGGGTCGCGGCCTGCACGGCGCTGGCGGGCAGCTGGCCGCTGGTGGACGCGCGCGGGCGGTGGCGGCAGGGCGAGGTCACGGTGCCCTGGTCGGCGCTCGCGCCGTAGCCGGCGGGAACGGCCCTAGCCGCCCGCCCCGAGCCGCCGTGCGGGCGGTACCGGCGGCACGAGCGGGACGGGCGGGACGGGCGGTTCGGGCGGGAGCTGGTGAGCGACCCGACGCATTCACTCGAACGAGTTATCGAATATCTCTGGCGTGTTGACGCCCCGTCACGCGACGATGGACGCGACCGAGCGGCGACACCACACGCCGCTCGGTGCGCACCACGCCCAGCCCCGCCGTCAGCCGTTGTGTCGTCAGTCGTCCCGCCCGAGCAGCGCCTGTCGGGCCCGTTCGAACACCCCGTACATCTCCGACCCGAACAGCACGAACCGCACCTCCGCCAGCTCCGCGCCCGCCTCCGGGTCACCGCCGTCCAGCACCTCGGCGACGGTGCCCAGCGCGATCCGGGCCGCGTCCGCCGGCGGCCAGCCGTAGATCCCGGCCGACACGGCCGGGAAGGCCACCGTGCGCGCGCCCAGCTCCGCCGCGACGCGCAGCGACTCGCGATAGCAGGAGGCCAGCAGCTCCGCCCGCTCCTCGTACTCCTCCGCCCGATACACCGGCCCGACGGTGTGCACCACCCACCGGGCCGGCAGCCGTCCGGCCGTCGTCGCCACCGCGCGCCCGGTGGGCAGCCCCTTGCCCCAGTGCGAGGCGCGCAGCCGACGGCACTCCTCAAGGACCTGCGGTCCGCCCTTGCGGTGGATCGCGCCGTCGACTCCGCCGCCGCCCAGGAGGGACGAGTTCGCGGCGTTCACCACCGCGTCCACCTGCTGTTCCGTGATGTCACCCTCGACCAGGGTGATACGTGCCACCACCGTTTGCCCCCTTCTCCGCCCCGCACGGCAACCGCCGCGCCGGGCATCCCAGCCGTCATCCGAGTCCGATCACCACACCCCCACCGGCGTGGCAATAACCACAACGGCGCCGGTCGGCCAAAGAAATCCCCGGAGATCACGTTATGGTCGCGAGAAGTTCCCCGACGCACGGTGCCAGGCGGGCACTGCGGACGGACGTCGACCGTTACGCAGTCGGGGAAAGGGAGGAACCACCGATGCCCGCAACGGGAGACGGGCGGGCACCGGGTGCCGCGGACCTGCCGGGCGCCCACGGCGCCCCCGTCGGCCATGCCCGCAACCGCCTGGCCACGACCGGCCCGGCAACGGCGACTTCCCCGATACCCCACCCCCGCTCACAGGCGGCCCGGGCGGCGCACGCCGCCCACCCCTCCCACGTCGCCGAGGTGTCGCCGGGTGCAGGACCAGGCCCAGGACCGGGCCCAGGACCGGACAACGCCGCCGGCGCCGCGCCGCTCCGACTGCTGGTCATCGAGGACGACGCCTCGGACGCCCAGCTGATCAAGGCGGCGGTGGCCGACAGCGGCACCTCCATCGCGATCCAGTGGGCCCGCGGCCTCGACCAGGCCATCGCACTGCTGGCCTCCCCCGCGCACTCCGCCCGGCGCGGACGCTCCCGCGGCCCCGAGTTCGGCTGCGTGCTGCTCGACCTCGCCGCGCCCGCCGACCTCGCACACCCGTCCGACTCCTCCGACGGGCTGGAGGGCCTGCACGAACTGCTCCGCAGGGCCCCGCACATCCCCGTCGTGGTGCTCACCGACGCCGCCGGGGCCGAACTCGGCGCGGCCGCCGTCGCCGCCGGCGCCCAGGACTTCCTGATCAAGCACGAGACGGACGGCCCACTGCTGGCCCGCGCCCTGCGCTACGCCGTCGAACGCAAGCGCGCCGACGAGTCCCAGCGCCGTCTCGTCGAGGCCGAGCTGCGCGGCCAGGAGAACGCCCGCCTCCAGCGCCACCTGCTGCCCACCCCGCTGCTGGACGGCGCCGGGCTCTCCTTCACCCGCCGCTACCGCCCCGGCCGCCGCCGTGCCCTGCTCGGCGGCGACTTCTACGACGCCGTGCGCACCGACGACGGCACCGTCCACGTCGTGATCGGCGACGTCTGCGGCCACGGCCCGGACGAGGCCGCGCTCGGCGTCGCGCTCCGGATAGCGTGGCGCACCCTGGTCTTCGCGGGCCTCACCGGCGAGGCCCTGCTCACCACCCTCCAGCACGTGCTGGAGCACGAGCGGCGCAGCGACGAGATCTTCGCGACGCTCTGCATGCTCGTCATCGGCCCGGGTGGCACCGACAGCGACCTCGACTCGCTCGGCACCGGCGAGAAGGCCCGGCTCTACCTCGCCGGGCACCCGGCCCCGCTGCTCCTCGGCCGCGACCACGAGCCGGTCAGCCTGCCCGCCGACCTCGCCGGGCCCGCGCTCGGCCTGCTGCCGTGCCACGACGGGGAGGCCGCCTGGCCCGCCCACGAGGTCGAACTCCGGGCCGGCTGGCGGCTGTTGCTCTACACCGACGGCCTGATCGAGGGCCGGGTCGGGGCCGGGTCGCGCCGCCTGGGCCAGGACGGGCTCGCCGACCTGATCGGCGACCACCAGGCCGCCGGGCTGACCCGGGGGCGGCTCGTCGACAGCGCCATCGCCGAGGTCGAGGAGCTGAACGGCGGCGCGCTGACCGACGACGTCGCGGTACTGCTGCTGGAGCGCAACCCGGTGCAGCTGATCCTCGGCTGACAGCCGGGCAGGCTGACAGCCGAGCGGGTTGGCGGCCGAGCGGATGTGTGGGTGTGCGGATGTGCGGCGGCCCGGGCGGGGTGAACTCCCCGCCCGGGCCGCCGCGTTGTCCGCTGTCGCGCCTACCAGGGCCCGTACGGGCCGGTGTTGCTTCGGCCGCCGCCTCCGGTCAGTGCCCGGATCGCGGGGCGGACGTCCACCACGTAGACGATCGAGGCGACCAGACCGGCCAGGGTGCCAATGCCGGTGAAGAAGTTCACCCCGAACAGGAAATCCCAGCCGAAGGAGATCGCGAGGATCGCGATCCAGAACCCCTTGGTCTTCTTGTCCGCCGCCCGGTAGGCGTCCTCCCTGCGGGTGGCCGCGTCGACCAGGGCGAACAACTTGTAGGCCAGGATGGCGATCGTCGCCCACCAGATCGGGTTCAGGTAGGAAAAGGCCAGAATCTGGAGCACTCCGACCATCGCGATCTCCTCTGTCTCTCGACTCCCGGCGTTTCGACCGCCGCCCATCCTGGCACGGCGACCGTCCGCACCGGTGCCAACGTTCCGTGGTCACCGGATGTGCCCTCCAGGAAGGGCCTCACTCCGCGTTGCTACTCCGCGTCGGCGGAGGCCGCCTTCCGAGCACGGGCGGACTTCTTCGGCGCCGGCTCGGCGGCACCGTCCTCCACCGGCTCGGCCTCGACCGGCTCGACGTCGACCGGCTGCTCGGCCAGCTCGGCGGTCCCGGCCGGCGCGCTCGGGCGGGCCTTCTCCACCACGACCTTGCCGCGCTCGGCCAGCTCGTCGTACGCCTCCTTGGCCTTCACCGCCAGCTCGACCGCACGGCCCACCTGCTGCAGCGCGAAGCCCTGGGCCCGCTCCTGCAGGACCTTGAGGTCGGTGGGCAGGGCGGTGACGGCCTCGCCGACCTTGGCCGGCGCCCCGACCAGCAGCGACTGCGCCTCCTGGAGCCTGGCGGTGGCCTTCTCCTGCGTGCCCTTGCGGTCCGCTGCCAGCGCCTCGACCTTGCCCGGCACCTCGCGCAGCTTCTCGTACGCGAGGTCCCCGGCGCCGGCCAGGGCGTACAGCGGGGTCGGGTCGCTGAGGGTCTTCTTGATCTCGTCCGTGATCGGCATGGTTACCGGTCCTCCCGGTGAGGGTTCTGGGTGGCTGAGTCGTCGGTCGTCGCACCGGGGGCCGGAGCGGCGTTCTCCTTGAGGAAGGCGTCGTAGACCGCGAGCAGCGCCTGCTTCTGCTGCTCGTTGATCAGCGGATCGGCCAGGATCGAGGCCCGAAGTTCCAGGCCCTCGCCCCGCCGCTCCTCCAGGATCCCGGCCTGGACGTACAGCGTCTCCGCCGAGATCCGCAGCGCCTTGGCGATCTGCTGCAGGATCTCCGCGCTCGGCTTGCGCAGCCCGCGCTCGATCTGGCTGAGGTACGGGTTGGACACGCCGGCGGCCTCCGCCAGCTGCCGCAGCGAGTACTGCGCGTTGCGGCGCTGCTCCCGGATGTACTCGCCGAGCGAGCCGACGTTGAGTGAGGCCATGCGGACAGCCTGCAGCACCCTGCTTGCAAATGCAAGCAGGGTGCTAGCGGGAGCAAAGATGTGCCCACCCGTGGGCCAAGCAGCGCGAACTCTGGCCCTCCACGGCGCTCAGCCACCCGGGCGCAGGGCGTACTCGATGCGGTCGGTGCCGTCGGGCAGCTGCGCTCGAGGCGAGGGTATCGGCGGACGTGGGGGGCCTGTCGGAGCGCAGTGGCACACTCCCCAGCATGCAGATGATCGAAGCAATCGAGACAGTTCTGAAGGCGAACCATGGCGGGTACCCGGGCGAGTTCACGCTGGCAGGGCGGCTGTTGAGCCGCGGGGGGATCGCCGTGTGCGGGCTCGACGGTGCCGAGTTCTACACGTTCCCCGTCCTCGCCGACGGGCTGCACGAGGTGTACCTGGCGTACGAGTGGGACGACGAGCAGGGAGCCACCGTCTCCGCAGTCGCGCTGGTCGCCGGCGGTACCACCCCGCAGGCGCTGGCGGGTGCGAGCTGGGAGGAGGCGTCGGACGACGTCAACATGCTGAGTGACGGCGCGTCGGCGATCTACTCCAGCACCCCGGGCAACCTGGCCATCGGCGGGGCCCTCGGCCGGACCGCCGGCTTCGCGCAGGCCGACAACCCCCAGGCCCATGCCGTGGCCGAGTTCCGGGCGCAGCAGGAGAGCGGCTCCCGGACCCCCGTGCTCGACGTCGTCGTCGACCCGGACTGCGGCGCGAACTCCCTGGTCTTCCCCACCAGTTGCTTCACCTCGAACAGCATCCTGGTCGGTCAGGACGAGAGCGGCGCGGGCGTCGGGATCTTCTGGTCCAACTTCGACGGGTGACGTTCGACCGGTGCCGGGGCTCCCCGTCCTGCGCCAGGAATTCGAACGCGCGGCACAGCCCTGAGAAGCCTGCGACACCGAGCCGGACCGACTGCGCAGCGACGTCCGGATGGACGACGTGGCGCTCCGGTCGGGTCCGCCCGCACTCGCGGGCGGGGCCGGTCAGGCCAGGTGGGCGAGCAGCAGCTCGGTGAGCCGTTCGGGGGTCCGCAGCGGGAGGTAGTGGTCGGCGTCCGGGACGAGGCGGCCCCGGGCGCCGGGGATGTCGGCG
Organism: Kitasatospora sp. NPDC033851; assembly: GCF_055576085.1. Classification (NCBI taxonomy): domain Bacteria; kingdom Bacillati; phylum Actinomycetota; class Actinomycetes; order Kitasatosporales; family Streptomycetaceae; genus Kitasatospora; species Kitasatospora sp. NPDC033851. The sequence goes on from NZ_JBVIRL010000019.1 coordinate 29,022, forward strand.
GCGAGCCGCCGGGCGATCGCCGCGATCTCGGGGTGGTCCCGGTCGCCGTGGACGACCAGGGTGGGGACGGCGACCTCACCGAGGCGGGGTTCGGCGGGCCGCCCGGGCGTGCCGGTGAGGTGGCGCTCGCTGACGATGCGGCGAGCCGCGTTCTCCTCGACCATCGCCGCGATCAGCTCGCCGCCGGGCGCCGTCCGGCCCAGGGCGGCCCAGACGGACAGCTCCAGCTCGGCCAGGGCCGCCGCGTCGCCCCGTCGGCGGGCCTCGGCGTAGGCGGTGGTCTCCGGGGAGGGCAGCCAGTCGTGGCCGCTGACCGAGGCGCCGACCAGGCCGAGCGCGGTCACCCGGTCCGGATGGGCGAGGGCGAAGTCCAGCGCGGTCTCCCCGCCCATGCTGAGGCCGACCAGCGCGGCGCTCGCCAGGTCGAAGTGGTCCAGCACGGCACGCAGGTCCTCGACGTCGTCGAACGGCTGCTCCGGCTCGGTGGACCGGCCCAGGCCCCGGGCGTCGTAACGGATCACGTCGTGGTGGCTGGAGAGCTCCGGGAGGACGGCGTCCCACAGCCGGGAATCCATGCCGGAGCCGTGCAGCAGCACCACCGGGCTGCCGGCGCCGCCGCGCTCCGCCCACAACCCGCCTCCGCCGGGGGCGGGGACGTGGACCTCGGACACAGGACGACCGGTGTGCTGGCTCATCCGGCGATCCTCCCAGAGCCCCCGCAGGCAGGGGCTCGAGGACGACCTACGGGAGGCGGATGGGCATCAGGACGGAGAAGGTGCCCGCCCGGCCGGGGGTGCGGATGGCCAGCGGGGCGATGGGGCCGCCGAGTTCGAGCAGGAGCTGTTCGGGCCGACCGGCGTCGAGGGCGTCGAGGAGGAAGTCCCGGTTGACGGCCAGTCGGACCTCCTCGGGGGCCGGGTCGGCGGCGACGGCCAGCCGGCCGTCCCCGGTCAGGGTGAGGACGGTGACCTCGCAGTCGGCGCCGTGCGGGCCGGAGGGCAGGGTGCGGGTGGCGCCGCTCTCGACGGCGGCGCGCAGTTCGGCGGCCGGGAGGGTGATCCGGTGCTCCGGTTCGAGCCTGGTCAGGACTCGGTGGTCGGGGTAGTCGAAGTCCAGGGCGGCGCCCTCGATCCGGTGCCCGCCCGCCTCGGCGCGGACCAGGCCGCCGCCGAGGGTAAGGGTGACCTCGTCGGTCCCCGGGCCGAGCAGGGCGCGCAGCGCGTCCACCAGCGGGGTCGGGACGATCGTGCCGACTACCGGCTGCTCGGGCAGGTCTCCGGAGGCGGGCACCTCGGCGAAGGCCATCCGGTAGCGGTCGGTGGCGACCAGGCGCAGCACCGGGCCGTCCGGCTCGAACAGCACCCCGGCGAGGGCGGGCAGCTCGGGGTCGCCGCAGACCGCGAAGCGGACCGCGTCCAGGGCGGCGGCCAGGCCGTCGGCCGGGATGGTGAGGCTCGGGACGGTAAGGCTCGGGGCAGCGAGGCGGCGGTCGGCGGGGTCGGCGGGGTCGGCGGTCATCGGTTGCTCCCTCTGGTCGATCATCGCGTGGATCAGGGAGAGCTCGCGGCGGGCGTCGGCGAGGCCGTCCTCCAGGCGCCGCAGGTGCGCGTCGAGCACCCGGCCGGCCTCGCCGCTGCCGGGCGCGGCGCCGAGCACGGCGCGGATGCCGGCCAGCGGCAGGCCGACCCGGCGCAACCGGGCCAGCAGCCGGGCGTCGGCGAGCTGGCCGGGGCGGTACCAGCGGTAGCCGGTGTGCGGGTCGACCCAGGCGGGGGTGAGCACCTCGGCGCCGTCGTAGTAGCGCAGGGTGCCGACGCCGAGGCCGCTGGCGCGGGCCAGCTCGCCGATGCTGTGCAGCTCGCTCTCCATGCCGTGACTGTGTGGGCTCGACCTGGTCGAGGGTCAAGCCCGCTCGAGGCCGCCGGGGTCGGAGGCGGGGGCGCCACCGGGGTCGGAGGCGGAGGCGGCACCGGCGTCGGGGGCGGGGGCGAGGTCAAGGTCGGCGAGGTGGGTGAGCTTCTGCGGGTTGCGGACGGCGCGGATCGCGGAGATCAGGAGCGTGCCGTCCGGTCCCTCGACGAAGTCGAGCACGGAGACGGAGTCGACCGCGCCGTCCACGGTGATCAGCAGGCCGGGTTCGCCGTTGACCAGGACCGGGCGGGCGACAGCGCCCTCGCCCAGCTGCCGGAGCACGCCGAGGGTGAAGCGGGCCACGTTCTCGGCGCCGGTGACCGGCCGCAGCGCGGCGCGGATCACGCCGCCGCCGTCGCTCCAGGTGGTGACGTCGGGGGCGAGCAGTTCGAGCATCCGGTTGAGGTCGCCGCCGACGCAGGCCGCCAGGAACTCGTCGGTGGCGCGGCGGCGCAGCTCGGGCGGGGCGTCGTAGCGGGGCCGGCGGGCGCGGACGTGTGCCCGGGCCCGGCTGCCGACCTGGCGGCAGGCCGTCTCGGTGCGGTCCAGGGCTTCGGCGATCTCCAGGTAGGAGAAGCCGAAGGCCTCCTTGAGGACGAACACCGCCCGTTCCAGCGGGGACAGGCTCTCCAGCATCACCAGCAGGGCGAGCGAGACGGTCTCGGCGCGCTCGACGCCGTCGGTCGCGTCCGGCTCGGTGACCAGCGGCTCGGGCAGCCACGGGCCGACGTAGGACTCGCGGCGGACGGCGGCCGAGTCCAGCCGGTTGAGGGCGAGGTTGGTGACCGTACGGGCCAGGAAGCCGCCGGGGCTGGCGACCGGCCCGGTGACCCCGCTCCAGCGCAGCCAGGTGTCCTGGACCAGGTCCTCGGCGTCGGCGACGCTGCCGAGCATCCGGTAGGCGATGCCGAAGACCATCCGCCGGTGCTGCTCGAAATCGGCGAGACGGGTGTCGGAGGTGTCGGTCACCTTCGGGACGCTACCGCACAGTAGGCGCCGGGGTTCGGCGCCTGGTGCAACGCCCGGTTCGGCGCCTGGTTCAACGCCCGGTTCAGCTGCGGAAAGTGTCGTAGGCGGGGGCGAGCAGGACGGCGAGGTCGCGGCCGTGCGCGGTGATGCCGGAGCGGCCGAGGCGGTGCGGCGAGGGTTCGTCCGGCTCTTCCTCCGGCGCCTCGGGGCGCAGGGTGAAGTCGCCGCGCCAGTAGGCGGCGACGTTGACCATCGTGGGCTTCGGCTCTTCGCTCATGCGTCCTCCTCGGCCACGGCGTCCTCCCGGGTGAGGGCGACCAGTTCGCGCAGTGCGTCGACGGGCAGGTCGGTGAGCCACTGTTCCCCCTCCCCCACCACCGTCTCGGCCAACGACCTTTTGGCGGCGAGGAGTTCGTCGATCCGCTCCTCGACGGTGCCGACGCAGACCAGGCGGCGGACCTGGACGTCCCGGCGCTGGCCGATCCGGAAGGCGCGGTCGGTGGCCTGCTCCTCGACCGCCGGGTTCCACCAACGGTCCAGGTGGATCACCTGGTTGGCGGCGGTCAGGTTGAGGCCGGTGCCTCCGGCCCGCAGCGACAGCAGGAACACCCGTGGCCCGTCCGGGGACTGGAAGCGCTCGACCAGTTCCTCGCGGCGCGCCCGGGACAGGCCGCCGTGCAGGTAGAGCACCTCCTCGCCGAGCCGCCGCTCCAGGTACGGGCGGAGCATCGTGCCGAACTCGGCGTACTGGGTGAAGACCAGCGTCCGGTCGCCCTCCGCCAGCGCCTCCTCCAGCAGCTCGGCCAGCCGGGCGACCTTGCCCGAGCGCTCACCCAACGCCGAGCCGTCGTGCAGCAGTTGGGCCGGGTGGTTGCAGGCCTGCTTGAGCTTGCCGATCGCGGCCAGCACCGTGCCGCGCCGCTCCACGCCCCGGATCCCCTCGACCCGGCGCAGCAGGTCGGCGACCACGGCCTGGTAGAGGCCCGCCTGCTCGGCGGTCAGGTTGCACCAGACGGTCATCTCCTGCTTCGCGGGCAGGTCGGCCGCCACCGCCGGGTCGGACTTGAGCCGGCGCAGCACGAACGGGGCGGTGCGGCGCCGGAGTTCGGCGGTGCGTTCGGGGCTGCGGTGCAGTTCGACCGGGATCGCGTAGCGCTCCTTGAAGCGCTCGGCCGAGCCGAGCAGGCCGGGGTTGGCGAAGTCCAGGACGGCGTGCAGTTCGGAGAGCCGGTTCTCCACCGGGGTGCCGGTGAGTGCGACCCGGTGTCGGGTGACGGGCAGCGCGCGGATCGCCCGGGACTGCGCGGTGCCGGTGTTCTTGATGTGCTGGGCCTCGTCGGCGACCACCCGGCGCCAGCGGATCACCCGCAGGGCGGCGAGGTCGCGCTGGACCAGCCCGTAGGTGGTGATGACGAGGTCCGTTTCCCGTACGGCTTCGGCGAGTTGCTCCTCGCCCAGGCGGCCGGAGCCGTGGTGGACGTACCGTCGCAGGGCGGGGGCGAAGCGTTCGGCCTCGCGCTGCCAGTTGCCGACCAGGGACATCGGGCAGACCACCAGGGTCGGGCCGGTGGCTCCGAGAGCTCTTTCGGTGGCCAGCAGGGCGAGGGTCTGGACGGTCTTGCCGAGGCCCATGTCGTCGGCCACCACGGCGCCGAGGCCGAGCCCGGACATCGTCCGCAGCCAGGCCAGTCCGCGTTCCTGGTACGGGCGCAGCACGGCCCGGAAGTCCGGCGGCAGCTCCGGGGCGGGAGCGGCGTCGGTGCGCCCGGCGAGCAGATCGCCGAGCGGGCCGTCCGCGTGGACGGACGTCACCGGCAGTCCGGCGACCGAGGCCTGCGGGTCGAGGGCGAGCCGCAGCAGGTCCGCGGGGGCCAGCACGCCGTCGCGCCGGTCGGCGAGGAAGGCGAGCGCGGCGGCGATCTGCGCCGGGTCGGCCTCCAGCCAGGTGCCGCGCACCCGCACCAGGCCCTGCTTGGCGGCGGCCAGTTCGGCCAGCTCCTGTTCGGTGAGCGGGGCGCCGTCCGGGCCGAGCGCGGCCTGCCAGCGGAAGGCGACCACGGCGTCCCGGTCCACCTGGCTCGCGACCGCGAGCGAGCCGGGCGCGGGCGGGGTGGTGGCGCGCAGGGCGAGCCCGAGGCGGGGGCGGCGGCGCCACCAGGCGGGCAGCAGCACACCGAAGCCGCCCTCGGCGAGCGCGGGCGCGGCGGTGCGCAGGAAGTCCAGCGCGCCCGCCCGGTCCAGCGGCAGGGCGGACGGGCGGGAGCGGTGGCGCAGCCCGTCCAGGATGGGCCAGCGATGGGCGGCGCGGGCGAGTTCGGCGACCAGAACGTCGACCGGGTCGGCGGCCTGGCCGGCGGCCTTGCGGGCGAGGGCGGCGTGCGCGGCGCCGCCCTCGTGCAGGTCGGCGGCGCGGATCAGCAGGGACGGCTCGTCCACGGCCTGGAGCAGGAACTCCAGTTGCCAGGCGTCGTCGGAGGGGCGGCCATCGGGGTCGTCGGGGTCGGGGCCGAGCGGCTCGACCAGGCGGAAGCAGAGCCGCAGCGCGGGGTCGGTGGGCTCGGCGACGGCGCACCAGGCGGCGACCCGGCGGCGCAGCTCGGCGAAGTCCTCGGGCGGGACGTCGCCGAGGAGGCCGTCGGGGGTGGTGAGGGCGTGCAGCCAGCGCTCGGCGACGGCCTCCCCGGGTGCGGACGCGGGCGCGACCCCGAGGGCGGACACGGGTGCGACCCCGGGTGCGGAACCGGATACGGCCCCGGGTGCGGCCCCGGCCTTGACCGGAAAGGCGGGCGGGGCGGTGGCCAGGGCGGCGCGGGCCTCGGCGTCCACCAGCGCGCCCAGCACGGCGCCCAGCAGCGCCTCCCCGGTACCGGCGCCGTGCGGCCGCTCCCCCAGCAGGACGGGCGGGCAGCCGGCGGCCAGTGCGGCGGCCTCGCGGCGCCCGGCCGGGGTGGGGTCCGGTCGCCAGCGGGCCTGCGGGCGGCCGTCGGCGAGGACGGGCTGTGGCAGCACCCGGCCCCGGCCGACCGTCCGCCAGGCGAGGTCGTGCACCCCCGTGAGCCAGCGCAGCGAGGGGCCGTGGACGACCTCGACGCGCCCGGCGCCGGGCAGGTCGGTGTCGGTGACGGCCCAGTGCGGGTCGAAGACCTCGCCGAGCAGCTGGGCGGCGGCCCCGGCGTCGAAGAGCAGCGCCGGTACCCGCCAGGGGGTGAGCACGGCGCCGCCGCGCGGCGGGGTGACCGGCAGGTCGGGCGAGGGCGCGGGGACGGCGCCGATGGTGGGCAGCAGCAGGGTGGCCCAGCGTTCGGGGGCCTGCCCGGCGAGCCAGCCGAGGCCCGGGCCGATGCCGCCGAGCACGATGGCCAGCTCACCGGCCGGGCAGGCGTAGGGGTGGGCCCGGGGGGCGGCCCGGTCGGGCGGGGCGGGCCGGTCCGTCGGCGGTTCGGCGGTGCCGGGGTGGGCGCGGGCGTCCTCGGCCCAGAGCGCCAGCTGCCCGTCCGTCCGCCAGAGCGCGTGCAGGACGAACATCGGGGGCCTTCCGGGCGGGTGGGAACCGGTCCTTCGCAGCCTAGTCGGGAGGGCTGACAGGCGGGTCCGCTGAGCCGTTCGGGGGATCCTCGAAGCTTGTGGTTGAAATTTGAACGAAAGAGTCCTACGCTGGAGCCAACAAGTTGAAGCCTAAACAAATGGCTTCGGACCCGAGGAGGAGCCATGGGCCTTTTCAACCGCACCAAGACCACCGACGTCCCCGCCACCACCGCCGTCCAGACGCCGGCCGGCCCCGACCTCGCCCACCTCACCGGCGACTGGGCGATCGACACCACGCACAGCGAGATCGGCTTCTCGGTGCGCCACGCCATGGTGACCAACATCAAGGGCCGCTTCACCGAGTACGACGGCAAGCTGCACCTGGACGGCAGCGCCCCGGGCAACTCCTCGGCCGAGCTGGTGATCAAGGTCGCGAGCGTCGACACCAACCAGGCCCAGCGCGACGAGCACCTGCGCACCGGTGACTTCTTCGCCACGGAGACCCACCCGGAGATCCGCTTCCGCAGCGCCTCCGCCGAGCCGCTCGGCGACGACGCCTACCGGATGACCGGCGAGCTCACCATCAAGGGCACCACCCGCCCGGTCGTCCTGGACCTCGAGTACACCGGCAGCGCCACCGACGCGTACGGCGCCCAGCGGGTCGGCTTCGAGGGCAAGGCCGTCGTCGACCGCACCGACTTCGGGCTGACCTACAACGCGGCGCTGGAGACCGGCGGCGTACTGATCGGCGAGAAGGTCAAGCTCAGCTTCGACATCTCCGCCGTCAAGGCCTCCTGACCCGGACACCCCGCGAGGCGGGCCCGAACCCGCCCCCCGTACGCCGCCCCTGCCCATCCCCCCTGGGCAGGGGCGGTTTCGTCGCAACGCTCCGTTACCCGGCGACCGGGAGCAGCGCCGCGTCCGCCTCCGGCAGCCAGCTGCCCGGCGGGCGGCGCAGCCAGCCCTCGGCCGCGCCCAGTCCGGCCGCCGCGTCGGCCAGCGCGCGCAGCCCCGGATGGCGCTCGCCGGGCCGGTGCACCAGGCTGACCAGGCTCAGCGGCACCGGGTCCACCAGCGGCACGTTCACCGTGCCGGGGATCCTAGGCCCGCCGACCGTGGTCAGCATCGGATCGCCGTGCCGGGCGAGGTAGCGGGCGGTCTCGTCCACGCCCACCGGGGGGACGTACGGGTCGGCCGCCGTCAGGCCGTGCTCGCGCAGCAGCCGGGCGCCGAGATCGGCCCACTCGGTGGTGGCCGGGTTGCCCGCGCAGATGTCGACGGGGTGACCGGCCAGCTCGGCCGGGCGTAGTGCCGGGCGGCCGGCCAGCGGGTGGGTGTCCGCCATCATCACCGAGATCCGCTCCAACCGCACCGGCAACTGGACGAGTTGGGCGCGCACCGGGGCGGGCAGCCCGGCGAAGCGGCCGAACGAGGCGTCCAGCCGGTGGGCCAGCAGTTCGGCGGCGGCCGCGGCGAGGCCGCCGTGGAAGCGGGCCAGCAGCTCACCCTCGGGCCAGGCGGCGCGGGCCCGTCCGAGCACCCGGTCGGCGGTGAGGTCCGGGCCGGTGACGTCGCTGTTGAGGTCGAGCAGCAGCGGCCGGGCGGCGGCTCCGGTCCCGGCCTCGGTGAGGATCTCGTCGTGCAGGGCGAGGAGTCGGCGGACCCGGGGCAGCAGCCGCTGTCCGGCCGGAGTGAGGTCGACGCTGCGGGTGGTGCGGGTGAACAGCGTGGTGCCGAGCAGCCCCTCCAGGGTCCGGATGTCCCGGCTGAGTGCCTGCTGGGCGATGTGCAGCCGCTCGGCGGTCCGGCCGAAGTGCAGGGTCTCGGCGGTCGCGACGAAGCCGCGGAGCAGGCGGGGGTGCAGGTCACGGGGCATGGGCGGCAGATTAACAACAGCGCGTTGTCAGTGCGGCGGAACAGGTGTTGGACGGCGGCCCGCCACCACGGCGAGGCTGTCGGACGTCCCCCCTTCTTCCTTCCCAGGAGCCCGCTTGCCCTCGCGCGCCCTCATCGCTTCCCACTCCTACTCCTACCGGCGGCTGTTCGCGGCCCCCGGCGCCCTCGCCTTCACCCTGGCTGGGCTGCTCGGCCGGCTCGCGCTGTCGATGACCGGCGTCTCGCTGGTGGTGCTGCTCTCCGAGCGGCGCGGCTCGTACGGGCTGGCCGGGACGGTCTCGGCGGCCGGGCTGGTCACCGGCGCGATCGGGATGCCACTGATCGGCCGCCTGGTGGACCGGTACGGGCAGACGCGGGTGACGGTACCGGCCGCGCTGTACAACGCCGTCCCGCTCACCGCCCTGCTGCTCTGCGTCCGGTTCGACGCACCGGACTGGACGCTGTACCTGAGCAACGCGGCCTGCGCCGCCGCACCCAACCTCGGCGGCATGGCCCGCTCCCGCTGGGCGCACCTGTACCGGGACGACCCGGCCGCCCGGCACCTGGCCAACTCCTTCGAGCAGGCGCTGGACGAACTCTGCTTCATGGCCGGGCCGGTGCTCGCGATGCTGCTCTGCACCACGCTCGCCCCGGAGGCCGGGCTGCTCACCGCCGGCACGCTCGGCACCACCGGCGCCCTGCTGTTCGCCGCCCAGCGGCGCACCGAACCGCCGCTTCCCGCCCCCTCGACGAAGGCGCGGACGTCGGCCGGGCAGCGGCACGGTTCCCCGCTGGGGGTGCCCGGGCTGCGGGTGCTGGTGCTGACCTTCCTGGCGACCGGCATGGTCTTCGGCGCGACCGAGATCACCACCGTGGCGTACGCCGACGCGCACGGGCACAAGGCGGCGGCCGGCGTGCTGCTGGCCCTTTTCGCGGCCGGATCCTGCGTGGCGGGGCTGCTGTTCGGACTGCTGACACCACGTCGGGCGCCGGGCACGCGCTTCCTGATCGGGGCGTCGGCGATGGCCGGGGTGCTGCTGCTGCCGCTCGCCGCCGGGCTGGGCGGAGCCGGCCTCGGGGTGCTCGGGCTGGGGCTGTTCGCCGCCGGCACGGCCACCGCGCCGACCATGGTGACCGGGATGACGCTGGTCCAGGAACTGCTGCCGCAGCGCCAGTTCAACGAGGGCATGGCGATGGCGGTGTCCGGCATCGTGGTCGGCATCTCGGCCGGTGCGGCGCTTGCCGGGACGCTCGCCGAACAGGCCGCCCCCGGCACCGGCTACGCGCTTCCGGCCACGGCCGCCGCGCTCGCGCTGCTGATCGCGCTGGCCGGACGGCGGCACCTGACGGTGCGCAAGGCCACGGCAGCCGGGCGGGCACAGCAGGAACAGCAGGAACAGCAGGCGCTGGGGGCACAGCAGGCACAGCGGGCGCCGGAAAATTCCGAGCGCGTTGTCAGTGCCTCGGTCTAACTTCGAGGCATGGCGGAAATCACCTACGTCCGAGGCGATGCCACCACGCCGCTCGGCAAGGGCGTGAAGGTGATCGCGCACATCTGCAACGACCTCGGCGGCTGGGGCAAGGGCTTCGTGCTCGCGCTCTCCAGACGCTGGCCCGAGCCCGAGTCCGCGTACAGACGCTGGCACCGGGAGCGGGCGAAGAACGACTTCGGCCTCGGCGCCCTGCAGTTGGTGCAGGTGGAGCCGTACGTCTGGGTGGCCAACCTGGTCGGCCAGCGCGGCATCCGGACCGGGCGCTCCACCGGGGTGCCGGTGCGGTACGAGGCCATCGACACCGGCCTGGCCGCGCTGGGCGACCGCGCGCTCGAACTCGGCGCCTCCGTCCACATGCCGCGGCTCGGCTGCGGACTGGCGGGCGGGCGCTGGGCGAAGGTCGAGCCGCTGGTCACCGCCCGACTGACGGCGCGTGGTGTGCCGGTGACCGTCTACGACGTCGACTGACCGACCCCGGCTCCGGCTCTGAGCCACATCCGGCTCGGGCCACATCCGGCTCGGGCCACGTCCGGCTCGGGGCCACTCCCGACCGGTCTAGGACTCCGACCGGCCCGGCCAGGCGTACACGTACTCGGGCAGCAGGAACCCGCCCGGAAAAACGCCCTCCTGTGCCCGGACCCGCACGGCGCCCTCGCGCTCGTAGAAGGCGACCGCGCGGGTGTTGTCGCGCAGCACCTCCAGGAAGAGCTCGGCCCCGGGGTGCCGCTCGGCGACGAAGACATGCGCTGCGGCCAGCAGCGCGTGGCCGATGCCGCCGCTGGTCAGGCCGGGGCGCACGTGCAGGTTGTCGATCAGCACCCGGCCGTCCGGCTGCGGGACGAGGTAGATGAAGCCGGCCGTCTCCCCGTCCCGTTCGGCGACCAGCAGCTCGGGCGTGTTCTCCGGCTCGCCGTAGTCCGCGTCCAGGCGCAGCTGCCACAGTTCGCGCCGCTGGGCGATCATCCCGTCGCCGAGCGCCTCCTCCGGGACGATGCCCCGGTAGGTGGTGCGCCAACTGCGGGCGTGCAGCTCGGCGATGGACTCGGCGTCCTGCGCGCCACCCCGCCGGATAACGGTCTGCCCTGAACTGATCATGTGACCAGCCTCCCACAGAGATGAGTTGAACATGTTCAACCGAAGCGTCTACAGTTCTGCCAAGCTTTTGAACGTGTTCGAATCACGGGGGGTGGCGGGCGTGGCACCGGGTGCGGAGGGGGCATCCGGTGCCACGAACACCGACACCGGCTGGAGCCTCGTCTCCGGCTAGGCTCGTGCCCGTGGACGACCTGGCAGCGACGAACCGAACGGACGGCGAGAACGGTGCGACCGAGGCTTCGGCCGCACCCGGCGCGGAGGGCGGGCCCATGCCCGGCGGCCGGGCGCAGCCGAAGACCGACAAGAGTGAGGCGACCCGGGCGCTGATCCTGGAGACGGCCATGCGGCTGTTCCAGGAACGGGGCTACGAGAAGACCACCATGCGCGCGATCGCCACCGAGGCGGGCGTCTCGGTGGGCAACGCCTACTACTACTTCTCGGCGAAGGAATTCCTGATCCAGGGGTTCTACGACCGGATGACCTACGACCACGCGGCCGACGCCAAACGCCGCATGGCCCACACCCGGGACTTCTCCGAGCGGCTGCAGATCGCGCTGGACTCCTGGCTCGACACGGCCGCGCCGTACCACGAGTTCTCCGCGCAGTTCTTCCGCACCGCCGCCGATCCGACCAGCTCGTTGAGCCCGTTCTCCAACGAGTCCCACCCGGCGCGGGCGACGGCCGTCGAACTGTTCCGCGAGGTCCTGCAGGGCTCGGAACTGGCGCCCAAGCTGGACGCCGAACTGGTCGAGCTGCTGCCCGACGTGCTGTGGCTGCACCTGATGATCGTGGTGCTCTACTGGGTCTTCGACCGCACCCCGGACACCGAGCGGACCAGGGAGTTCGTGCGGCGCTCGACGCCGCTGGCGGCCCGGGTGATCAACCTGTCGCGCTACCGGGTCTTCCGGCCGATCGTCCGCGACGCCAAGGGTCTGATCCAGGACTTCATCCTGCCGACCATCGGCAAGACGGCGGTCAAGTAGCGCCCGAGGGAAGCGACTCGGACGCGCCGGAGGCCGGCCCCGCAGTGGGGCCGGCCTCCGGCGCGTCCGGGCGGAGCCAGGCAGAGCCAGGCAGGTTCGCGTGGCTCAGAAGATGTCCGGGTTCCAGGCCTGCAGCGGGGCGCGCAGCAGCAGGTCCGCGGCGGCCGCCGCACCCGGGCGCAGCTCGGTGACCAGTGCGGCCGCAGCCAGCCTCGGGGCGGTCTCCGTGCCGAGGTAGAGCGAGCCCAACTCCGAGGCTCCGAGGGCGAGGTCGGCGTCTTCCCCGGTGCGGGTGCAGCGGCCGGTGCCGTCCGCGGCGACCTCGAGCGCCCAACGGCCGGACGCGAAGCCGAGCTTGTCATCGACCTCCAGCACCACCCGGCCGGGGGCGCCGTACGTCCGGGCGCCGAACGCGGCCTCGACGTCCAGCACCCGCAGCCAGGTGAAGTCGGAGCTCTCCTCGTGCGGGGTGACCGCGCGCCGGTCCCGGAGCAGCAGCGGCAGCGGCTCGTCCGGGGAGGCGTTGGGCATCGCGATCCTGGCCACCCAGTCGACGGACAGCAGGAAGCGCCAGAGCTCGATCGTGGTGGGCAGGTCGAGAGCGGTGAACTCCTCGACGGTGAGTGTGGAGTCGGGGTAGTCACCGTCCCACTTGCCGTCGATCCGGTAGGCCACCAGGCCGGTGACCGTGCCGTCGGCGTCCCGGTGGACGGCCGCGAACGGCTCCTTGAAGTCGAAGCCCGGCACCTGGACCTCACCGGTGGCGCGCTGCCACCACAGCTTGTCGCGGTCGATCGCGCCCGGTTGGGTGCGCCGCCAGCGCTCGTGCAGGCCGGGCCCGAGCTCGCGCACCTCCGCCATCGTCACGAGGTCGATCCGGCCGCCGGGCACGCCCGGCAGCCCCTCGCGCAGGCCCCGGGCGCGGCGCAGGTCGACGCGCAGGCCTGCGCACCGGGTGGCCGGGCCGAAGCCGAACCGGCCGTAGATGCCGTACTCGGCGGCGATCAGGATGGCGACGGCCGTGCCGCGTTCGGCGGCGGCCGCGAGGTCCCGGCGGATCATCGTGCTGAGCAGGCCCCGGCGCCGGTGGGTGGCGCTGACCGTGACGTGGCTGATGGCGTCGGCCGTGATCACGGCCCCGCCTGGGACGGTCAACTCGGCGTCGTAGCTGCGGAAGGTGGCGATCTGGCGGTCGCCGTCGAAGCCGGCCAGCATCCGGCCCGGCTCCCACTGCCGGCGGCGCACCTCCGCCGCGCTGGCCACGTGCGGACGCAGGAAGCCACAGGTCAGCGCGCGGTCCCAGGCCGCCACCTCGTCCTCGGCAACCGCCCGTACCCGAAGCCCGTTCACGGTGTCGACGGCCGTGTGATCGATGCTGTTGCCCATGGGGCCACCGTACGGCGGCCCTCCGGCAGCGGCACCTGATTAATCCGTACCCGACGCTGATCCGTACCCGACGTCAGTCCGTGCCCGCCCCGAGGTGCTTCCCCGGGACCACCACCCAGTGGTTGGTCCGCAGGACGCGGCCCGCGAAGCCCAGGTCCCGCTCGCCGAGCAGCCGGAAGCCGAGCGCCCGGCAGATCCCGTTGGACGGGCCGTTGCCCGTCCCCGGGTTGGCGTGCACCTCGCCCCAGCGGCCGTCCTCGGCGGCGGCGTCCAGCACCCGGCGGACGGCCGCCTTGGCCAGCCCGCGGCCCTGGTACTCGGGCAGCACCATCCAGCCGATCTCGGAGACCGTCCGGCCGTCCTCCTCGCCCGACCAGAGGTTGACCGTGCCCGCGACCTCGCCGTCCTCGGTGCCGTCCGGGACGATCATCCTGGCCCAGTAGCGGTCCGCCGCCGCCTCGACCACGTCCTTGCGCAGCCGCTCCTCCACCCGCTCCCGGGGCAGCGGCCCGCCCAACTCGGCCATCATCACCGGGTCGCAGCGCATCCGGACGTACGCCTCGACATCCCCTGCCCGAACATCGCGCAACAGCATGACGCCTCCTCAGTACGGTCGGCTCACCACGGTCGAGCGTCCACGCTAACGCCGACCACCGACACTGGTGTGGGGGCGCCCTTCCTGCCACCATCCTCGTGCCGGTTCAGGTACGGACGATCTCCCGGGGGGAGCCATGGAGGACGAACAACTCCGAGTGTCGAAGGAGCACGGGGCCCGGAGCACCACGGCGATGGTGCTGGGCATGCTGACGGTCCTCGGCTGGGCCTGGGCGGCCTGGCTGATCCTCGCCCGGGTCGGCGGGGACTGCGGCTCGCCGGCCTTCTACGAGCCGCCCGGCTTCCACCTGCGGGAGGTCTGCGACTCCCAGGTCATCGGCCGGATCGGCGAGGCGGTCGCGGTCGCCATCCTGACGCTCCCGCTCTGCACCGCCTGGATCTGGACCTGCGTGGGACTGCGCGCCCGCCGGAAGGAACCGGACGCCCTGCTCGACCGGTAGCCTGCGGGCGGCCGGGGCTCACGGCCGGCCCTCACGACCCGAGTTCACGGCCGGCCCTCACGACCCGAGTTCGCGACCGGCCCTCACGACCCGAGCACCCGGCCGGGCCTCACGGCCGGGCGTAGAAGTCCGGGGTGCCCATGATCCAGAGGCTGGCCTGCTTGATCGGCATGCCCGCGCGCGGGGCCTCGATCATCTGGTCGTCGCCGATGTAGAGCCCGACGTGGTAGATGTCGGCGGCGCGTCCGGTGTCCGTCCAGAACACCAGGTCCCCGGGGCGCAGCTGGCGGTAGCCGATCCGGGTGCTCTGGGCGTACTGGTCGGCGGCGAAGTGGTTGAGCGGCCGGCCGCCCTCGCGCCAGGCCATCATGGTCAGCCCCGAGCAGTCGTAGCCGGCCGGGCCCTCGCCGCCCCAGATGTAGGGCAGGCCGATCTTGGACTTGGCGAAGGCGACCGCGGCGGCCGCGCCCTCGGCGGACCACGGGCGCGCGGCGGGCGGTACGGCGGCGGCCTGGGCGGAGGCCGCCGCGGCTTCGGCGGCCTCGGCCTCCCGGGCGGCCTGCTCGGCGGCGGCGCGGGCGGCGGCCTCGGCCTCGCGGGCGGCGATCGCCTCCAGGGCCTCGCGGCGCTTGCGCTCCAGCTCGACGGTGGTGTTCCGGGCGGCGGCCAGTTCGGTGAGCAGTTGCTCGCGGTGCCGGGTGGCGGCGGCCACCTCGCCCTGCTGGGCGGCCAGCCGCTGCTCGGCCCGTGCCCTGGCCGCACCGACTTCGGCGGCGGCCTTCTCGGCGGTCCCGGTGGCGGTGCGGGCGGCCGCGGAGGCGGTGCGGGCGGCGGCGGCGGTGGAGGTGGCGGCGTCCAGGATCTGCCGGGTGCGCTCGCTGACCTGGCGGACCGCGGCGGCGCGGTCGCCCGCCTCGCGCGGGCCGTGGGCGCCGAGCAGCGCGTTGAGCGCGGACAGTTCGGCGCCCGCGCCCTGGCGGTACGTTTCGGCGGCGAGCCGGGCCGCGTCCTCGGCGGCGGCCGACCGTTCGGCCTCGGCGGTGGTGGCGCGCCGCACGGCGGCGCCCTCCTCGGCGCGGGCCCGGGTGAGGGCGAGCTGGGCGCCGTTGTAGGCCTCGACGGCCTGTTCGGCGCCGCGTCCGGCCCGGTCCAGCTCGGTCCGGGCGGCGGTGAGCGCGGCTTCCAGGGCGGCGGTCGAGGAGGCCTTCCGCTCGGCCTCGGCCCGGGCGCGGTCGATGTCCTCGGTGCTCGGGTACGGCTCCTCGCCGCGGGTCCGGCCGAGCGCCGGTTCACCGACAGCCGGTCCGCGGCCGGCCGGTTCGCGGCCGGCTTGTTCGGTCGTCGCCGGTTCGCCGCCCAGCGGTTCGCCGGTCGACGGGGCGGCCTGGGCGGCTTGGGCGGCGGGGAGCAGCCCGAGCAGGGCGGTGAGCGACAACAGGAGGGTCGGCAGGAGCCTGCGCGCCACGCGACATCCCTTCTCACGGGTCCGGAGGGGACGGCGGCGGACGGCGCGCGGCGCACGGGCAGGCGGTGGCCGGGCGGCAGGAAGTCCGGACGAATCATCCCATCACATGACAGAACGGTCACATGACGCTCATATTCTCAATTCCGGCGGCCTTCAGACCCGGAAAGCGCTCCGCCGGTCGAGTGATCATCAGATGATCCGACCAGGATTCAGCTCCGGCCGGATGCAGGCGGTATGCGAACTACCGGTGGATCCGGCGGGTGTGCGTCCGCAGCCGGGGGTGTCGCTCGGGCCGGCGCTCCAGCCCGGTCGGGCCGACGGCATAGGTCCGGCTGCGCCCGGCCCGGACCGTACGGCGGCGCTGCCGCGCCCGGTGGGAGCGGCCCGGGCCGGCCGCGTACGCCGGGCCGTCCGCGGTCGTGGACTTGGCCGTCGCCCCGGCGGCGGCCGCCGAGCGGCGGTCGGCCAGCCGGGCCTGACGGCGGGCCAGCGCCCGGGCGGCGTGCGCGTCGAGGTGGGCGCTGGCCCGGGCGGCCATCCGCTCGGCGACCCGGTGGGCGGCGGGATGGTTGGCGGGCACCTTGTCGGGGGCGCCGGCGATCAGGTCGAAGAGCCAGGTGCGGGCCCGGTCGGCGCGCCGGTGCAGCAGGCGCTCGCGCCGCAGCGCACGCGCCCGGCGCCGGGGGCGCGTGGAGTAGCGCCAGCGGGCCCAGGGGCTGCTCGGGCGGGCCAGCCGGATCGCGCCGATCCAGGACAGGCCGGGAACCATGATTCCGAGCAGCCCGGTCCACACCTTGCCCTTGAGCAGGGTGATCACCGAGGCCAGCGCGTTCACCGAGATCACCGTGATCAGGCCCCACCTGGTCTCCTCGCCGGGCAGCGCGCCGAACGGCACGTACCCGATCAGCAGCAGGGCGGTGAACAGGATCCCGAAGATCACCGCATCCACCGACTTGCGGCCCTGCTCGCCCCAGTACACGTCGTCCAGGTGCAGGATCAGCGCGAACTCGTCCAGCACCAGGCCGCAGCCGATACCGAAGGCCAGCCCGAACCAGTCCATCCACGGCTGGCCGCCGTAGGTGGCGAACACCCCGATGCCGCCGAGCAGCAGGAAGCCCAGGCCGAACACCATGTGGTGGATGTGCAGGCCGCCGGGGGTCACGTTGCCGGGCCACCAGCGCACCTGGGCGCGGATCATCCGGACGCTGAACCGGATGAAGACGAAGGACGTGATGAAGCCGACCAGCAGCAGGAACAGCGGTTGCTTCTGCGCGTTGACGATGTGCTCGCGGTAGCTGTCCAGCAGTGTGGTCATGCGTCTTACCTTCGTTCCTGGTCCTGCGTGCAGCCTGCCGTGACATGGCCCGGGGCCCAATACGGGTCCAACACGGGTCAACGCGCGGTCAGAACCCTCGGGTGCGCTTGGCCGCCCGGCGCGGCACCGCCGGGTAGAGCGACGGGAGCTCGGCACCGACCGGCAGCTTCAGGAACAGCCGGGCTATCTCCCCACCGAGGTTCACCCCGACCGCCAGCGCCATCGCGATCGCCGCCGCCCGGAAGACCGACACCAGGCCGGCGCTGGAATGCCCCTGGGCGAAGGCGAGCATCCCGAGGTAGAGCGCCGAACCCGGCATCAGCGGGCCGATCGCGGCGGTCACGTACGGCAGCGCCGAACCGTTGCGGAAGCGCGCCATCAGCTGGCCGAAGAGGCCGACCAGGCCGGCCGCCACCCCGGTCGCCGCGATCGGGTTGACGCCCGCGTTGTAGACCAGCGCGCCGTAGCTGGCCCAGCCGATGCCGCTGTTCGCCGTGACCAGGGCGAGCGTGCGGCGGTCGGTCTGCAGCAGCGTCGCGAAGGCCAGGGTCAGCAGCATCGCGGCGACCAGCTGGACCGGCGGGGTACTGGTCCCCGCCAGGCTCTCGTCCGGCCGCAGCTTCGCCTCGGCGCCGACGCCCAGGTAGAGGATCACCATGACGCCTATCACGATGCCCGCGACCAGGTAGATCACTTCCAGCAGGCGGGCCGCGGCGGTGATGTAGAAGCCGGTCAGGCCGTCCTGGACGGCGGCCACCAGGGCACGCCCGGGCAGCAGGGCGAACAGGCCGCCGGTGATCACGACCGAGCCGCGCAGGCCCAAGTCGTTGAAGGACAGGATGATCCCGGAGGCGGCGGCCGGCATCGCGGCCGCCACGAACTGGTAGAACTCCGGCAGTCGGCGCCGGGCCAGCCCGGAGGCCAGCCGGTCGCCGAGGACGGCCGCGATGAAGGCGCTGGCGAAGACCAGCCAGGCCTTGTCGTCGATCTGCCCGCCGACCAGGAAGGTCGCCGCGCCGGCCAGCAGACCGGTGGTCAGGGCGAGCAGCCAGGCCGGGTACGGGTGCCGGTTGCGGCGGATCAGGGCGAGCCGGCGGTAGGCGTCGTTGACCGACACCTTCTCCGCGGTGATGTCCGCGACCAGCTCGTACACCGCGTTCAGCCGGGTGTAGTCGGAGGTGCGGCGGCGCACCACGCGGTCGGCGGTGACCGGCGGCTCGACCAGCGAGGGCTGGTGCGAGATGCCGATCAGGGTGAAGGTCACCTGCGGCTCGCAGCGGTCCAGCCGGTAGGCGTGCGCGATGCCGAGCATCGCCGCCTCGACGTCCTCGGCGGCTTCGCCGCTGGCCAGCAGCAGCTCGCCGATGCGCAGGGTCAGGTCGAGGATGCGGGGGACGTTGCGGGCGGCACCGGCGGAGGGGTGCATCTCGCGGGCGGTCCGCTCGAACGCGGGGCGCTCGAACATCGGGGTGCGCAGCAGGGTGCGCATGCGGTCCGGCCACGGCGCCTCGCCGGGGGCGCCGGGGGTCAGGTCCGCGACCGGGATGCCGGCGGGCGGGGTGTAGCCGGCCGCCCGCCACTCCTCGGGGGTGAGGGTGTCCTCGGCGACCGAACGGCGACGGGCCGGGCGGACGCTCCCGGTGCCCGCGTCCCGGGGGCCCGCGTCCTGAGGGCCCGCGTCCTGAGGACGCGCGTCGACGGTGAGCTCGGGGTGCGGCTCGGTCCGGGGCTCGGGGAGCGGCTCGGGCTCCGGGAACGGCTCGGGCTCGGGGAGCGGCTCGGGCTCGGGCGTCAGCAGGCCCTTGGTCTCCGGGACGGGCAGGACGAACGGGACGACGATGGTGGGATCGACGGGCGGGGCGGGGTGCCCGAGCAGGCCCTCGGTGGGCGGGGCCTCGGAGGGGTGCACCGGCTTCGGGGGTGTCTGCCGCACCCGGCGGACTGCCCGGCCTCCCCTCGCCCGCTTGCCCGCACCCGGTCGGCCCCGCTTAGGCACTTCCGCTCCTTGCCGCCCCTGGTGGCCGCCGGCCACCGCTCGATCTCGGGTTACACCATGCCTGATCGAACAGCCTGACGCACATGTACGCGACGTCCCACGGCCTGGGCGGCGGGCGCCTACCCGGCGCGGTTGCGGGTGGCGGGAACCTCGCCGGACCGGCGGGCCCGCAGCAGTTCGACCACCACCGGGATCACCGAGACCAGCACGATGGCGACCAGGATCGCCTCGATGTTGTCCCGGACGAACGGGATCTGCCCCAGGAAGTAGCCGAGCACGGTGACCCCGCCGCCCCACAGCACGCCGCCGACCAGGTTGAACACCACGAAGGTGCGGTAGTTCATCCTGCTCACGCCGGCGACGATCGGCGTGAAGGTCCGCACGATCGGCACGAAGCGGGCCAGCACGATCGCCTTGGGCCCGTGCCGGTCGAAGAAGGCGGCGGCCTTCTCGACGTTCTCCTGCCGGAAGATCCGGGAGTCGGGGCGGCGGAACAGGCCCGGCCCGACCTTGCGGCCGAAGAGGTAGCCGACCTGGTCCCCCGCCACCGCCGCGGCCACGATCAGCGCGCAGACCACCCAGAGCGGCTGGTGCAGGTAGGTGCCGCCGGCCACCAGCAGGCCGGTGGTGAACAGCAGCGAGTCGCCGGGCAGGAAGAAGCCGATCAACAGGCCGGACTCGGCGAAGACGATGGCCAGGATGCCGAGCGGACCGAAGGTGGAGATCAGGGCGGTCGGGTCGAGCCAGGACGGGCCGAGGGCGAGGCTGGTCACGGTGCGGGCACTCCCGGAGGTCGAGTCTCGGTCATGAAAAAGTAAAGCATTGACAAAGACTCGACCGGGAGTGGAAAGGTTCCCCCGGCCCGCGTCGGGCCGGGGGCGGTCGTACCGGAGCGGTCAGAGGCCGTAGCGCTCCACGATCTCCTCGTGTCGGGCGAGGTCCGCGCCGGCGGCCTCGGCCAGGGCCGGCCAGGCGAGCGGGTGCGGCCAGCCGCCGGTCAGCCGGTGCAGCAGCGCGTCCGCCTCGGCGGCCGAGGCGACCGGCGGCACCCCGAGGGCCGCGTAGATGCCGGGCAGCGTCTCGTCCTCGTCGGCCGGGTCGGTGATCCGGTACTGCTCCCCGCTGTACGCCCAGACCGCGTAGCCGGCCTCCTGCAGCCGCTCGCGCAGGGTGCCCCACGGTTCGTCGCCGGGCCAGCCGCCGTCGATCCAGTAGGTGGTGTACCCCGCCGGGTCGAGCAGGGTGAGCATTTCGAACACCGGTCGCCAGCGCCGCCGCTCCTCCTCGGGGGCGTCCTCGGCCGGCGGGCCCTCCAGCAGCGCCGGGGAGAAGACCACCACGTCGCCGTGGTTGAGCGTCAGGTCGTCGCCGAGCACCGGCAGGACGCGGGCGGTGGCCGGTCCGGTCCGGATGGCGGGCAGGTCGGCCGTCGCGCCGTTGGTGCGGGTGGCCCGGATGGTGACCAGCTGCCACTCCTCGTCCACCGGGCCCTCGGGCTCGTCGAACTCGATGCCGAGCAGCGCGCCGGTGGAGCGGACCACCGCCCAGTCCCGGTTGGCGCTGGCCGCGGTGATCAGGTGCCAGAGGTCGGGTTCCCGGACCGTCCGATGGTCCTCCTCGTCCGAGGCCTTCGCGGCCGGGGTCGCGGCCTCCGGGCCCTCCTCGTCCGGAGTGGGCTCGGCGGGCAGCGCGCGCTCCAGCAGCTCCTGGTAGAGCCGCTGCGCGGTGGCGTGGTCGCCCAGCTCGGTGGCGGCGCGGGCGGCGAGGCGGCGGGTGTTGAGCACCTCGTCGTCGAGCGCGAGGATCGCCTCGCACTGCTCCAGCACCTCGCTCCAGCGGCTCTCGGCGGCGGCCCAGCGGGCGCGTATCCAGTGCCCGTCGGCCGGGGCCGTGAGAGACAGCCGGTCGGCGAGGCGGCGCACGCCCTCGGCGTCCCGGGCGTCGATCAGCAGCTCGCCGAGCGTGCCGGTCAGCTCGCCGGCCCCCGGGTCGGCCTCCAGCCGCCGCCACAGCAGGTCGGCCGCGGCCCGGGCGTGGCCGAGCCCGCCCAGCACGGTGGCCAGGAGCACCGTCAGCCCGGTGGCGCCGGCCGGCTCATCCCGGTACCGGTCCAGGGCGACGGAGAGCAGGTCGGCGCCGACCTCGAAGGGCACCTCGGCCTCGGCCAGGTACGCCGTCAGTTCGCCCGGCGGGACGGGCAGCGCGGGCTCCGGCAGCGCCTCGGCGGCCGCGCGCAGGGCGGCGATCTCCTCGGCCACACCGTCGGTGCGGCGCAGCCGGGTGAGCTTGCGCGCCCCGGTCGCGGCGAGGGTCAGCGCCACCGTGCGGGCGCCGCGGGCGAGGGCGAGCCGGCCCGCCGCCAGCAGCAGGTCCACGCACGGACGGTGCGCGCCGGCGCCGTCCAGGTAGCCGACCCAGCCGGCCAGCACGGCGCCCAGGTCGGCGTCGTTCTCCCATGCGCCGGCCGCGACCAGCAGCTCGACCGTCTGTGTCCAGGCGGGCCGCAGGTCGGCGTGGAGCTCGGCCTCGGCCCGGTCGGGGAGCAGGGCGAGCGCCTCCTCCGTCCGGCCGAGCGCGGCGAGCGCGCGGGCCCGCAGCAGGGCGCCCCAGCGCTGGTCGCGCTCGTCGAGCCGGTGCCCCTGCGCCTGCTCGGCCCGCTCGGCGGTGTCCAGCAGCTCCAGCACCTCCTCGTACCGGCCCAGCAGGTGCAGGGTGCCGGCCCGGGCCTGGTGGAAGCGGAGCGAGATCCGCTGACCGGCCGCGCGCATCCGGTTGGCGGCGGTGTCCAGGTGGTCGAGCGCCTCGGCCGCCCGGCCGTCGTCCTCCAGGGCGTCGGAGTACTCGCGGGAGAGGCAGTCGTAGCAGGCGCGGCCGGGCTCGATCCGGTCGAGCGTCTCGCCGACCACCTCGAGCCGCTCCGTCACGTACCCGGGCCCGTCGACCCGGGCGTGGCAGATCGCGAAGTCCTGCACCACGCAGACGGACTGCGGGCAGCCGACGGTCTCCTCCCGGTGGGCGAACTCCAGCAGGTCGATCGCCTCGGGCATGACCGCCTCGCCCTGCTGGCGCTTGTTCAGCAGGTTCTGCATCCGCCAGTGCCGCAGGTAGACCTCGACCCAGGGCAGGTCGAGCGACCGCGCGGCGGCGAGGGCCTCCGGGTAGAGCGCGTCCAGCTGGTCGTTGCGGCCCTCGGTGGCGTGCTCGGGCAGGTCGACGATGGCCTCGGCCAGCCGGTGGTGACCGGCCTCGACCAACTGCCGGTGGGCGTCGCGCACCCAGGACCAGATGTCGGTGGTCATGCTTCTTCCCTCTGCGTCGTGCTGATGAGTTGTCTACCGCGGACCACTGACAATCCGTCCGTCACGCTTCGCCGGTCTTGCTTCGCCGGTCTTGCTTCGCCGGTCAGGCTTCGTCCGTCAGGCTTCGCCGGTCACGCTTCGTCCGACAGGGCGCCGGGGCTGTCCGGGACGTCCGGCAGCCCGGCCGGGACGGCGGCGGTCAGGGCGGACACCGCGGTGCCGACGCCGGTCAGCGCGGCGGTGAGGTCGCCCTCGGCGGGACCGGAGGAGGCCGCGGCCATGATCACCTTGAGCGAGCGGAGCAGCCCGGCGGCGGTGGCGCTGCCGGTGTGTCCGGTGCGGTAGGCGGTGAGCAGGTCCTGGACGGCCGGGCACGCCAGGTTGAGGTAGAGCCGGGCCCTGACCTCGCCGTCGGTGCGGGCGGTGAAGGCGCGGGCCAGCCGCAGCGCGGCGGACGGGATCCGGGCGTCCGCCTGGTCGTCCTCGATCCGGGCCTTCAGCTCGGCCTCGCGGTCCGGGACCAGCACCAGCGGCAGGCCGGGCGGGTCGAAGCGGGCCGGGACGAGCTGCTCGCCCTGGTCGGCGAGGGCGCCGGCCAGCCAGGCCGCCTCCCCCTCCGGCAGCGGCCGCTCCGGGTCGCGGAACAGCTCGCGGTTGCCCTGCTCGCTGCCCAGCTCGACCAGCCGGCAGCCGCGCAGCTGCGCGTAGCGGCGCAGGAAGGGCAGCACGGCGTAGCGGTCGCCGCGCGCGATCGGCACCCGCATGGCCCGGTACAGCATCTCCTCGAAGCCGCCGCCGCTGCCGAGCGCGACGTGCACCGCTCCCCCTCCGGCGGCGCGCAGCGCTCCGGCGGTGAGGTCGCCCTGCGAGGTGGGCACCGGGACGTCGTCGGCGAGCAGGGTGAACAGCCGCTCGTCGCAGAGCGCGGCGCCGAGCAGGTCCTGGCCGTGCCGGGTGAGGATGCGGCGCCAGGCGGCGGGTCGCAGCCGGGCCGTCTCGTACAGGCCGTCCACGATGGCGTCGGTGAGGGCCTTCTGGAGCGCGCGGTAGTGCTCGTCGCGTTGGAGGTCCTCGCGGCTGGCGGTGGGGGTGAGCCGGCTGGACTCGACCACCCCGCCGATGAACCCGGCCCAGCTGGGCAGCAGGTCGCGGGCGTCCTCGGCGAGCAGCATGCCGCGCAGGTAGACGGCGAGGTCGCGGTTGTCGCTGCTGCCGTAGGTACCGCCGTCCTGGACCCAGAGCAGGCCGATCGCGTCGGTGCCGCCGTCGACCGGCTGGACCGGGAAGGCGGTGAGCGGCTCGAAGCGGCGGCCGAAGGCGGTGGCGAAGCGCATCCGGGCGGCGTGCCGGTCGCCCTCCACCCGTTGGCGCCAGGGCACCTCGACGGAGTTGACGGGCTGCTCGTCGTCGCCGACGTAGACCGGGATCGGGAGCAGCACGCAGTACCGGGCGAGGACTTCGCGCAGCGTGGGCTCGTCGGCGAGGTGGGCCTGCTCGGCCTTGAGCGCCAGCTCGACCACGGTGCCCGGGCGGGGCCGGGCGGGCACCGGCTCGACCCGGTACTGCTCGCCGCCGCGGCTGCGGTAGCGGTGGCCGAGCCGCGGCTCGCGGTGCGAGGTGGTGGTGACGGTGACCTCGTCGGCGATGGAGAAGGCGGACAGGAAGCCCAGCCCGAAGGCGCCGATCAGCTCCTGATTGCCGGTCAGTTCGCGCAGCATGCGGGTGTAGCCGGTGCCGACGGTGGCGAGGTAGGAGTGGATCTCGGGCTCGGTGAGTCCGGCCCCGGTGTCCTCGATGGAGACGGTGCGCCGGGCGGCGTCGGCACGCACCCGGATCAGCGGGCGGTGGTCGCCCTCCGGGTCCTCCAGGAGCCGGCGGGTGTGCGAGTCGTGCGCGTTCTGGACGAGTTCGCGCAGGGCGACCAGCGGGGTGGAGTAGAGGTGGGTGGCGAGGACGTTCACCAGGCCGCCGAGATCGACCTCGGTCGTCCGCAGTTCCTCGACGGGGGTGGGCTCGAGCGGGGCACCTTCAGACATGGGTCCCCAGTGTGCCAGTGCGACAATCTGCCCACCATTTCTTTCTTCTTGACCGACTTCCGGGCTGACGGACGGCCGGCCTTCCGGACTGACGAACTGCGGTCAACCCCAATTGACCAGGCCTCCACCATCGGAGGAATTGCCACCCATTCGATGGAGTTCGTCCACATCGCTGGTGAATGCTGAGCGGGCGACGTCAGGCAACGGCGCCTCGGAGCGGCCACTCCGAAGCGCGCCACAATTCGCACTTCCAGTCAGGGAGACCAGCGTGTCCCGTATTCGCGCAGCCGCCGCCGTCACCGCCCTCGGGGCGTTCCTCCTCGTCGGCGTCGGTGCCGCCACCGCGCACGCCGACAACAGCGCCGGCGCGATCGACCACTCCAACGGCAGCGTCGTGAACAACGTCGGCTCCAACAACATCATCGGCAACGTCCACGGCAACGTGGTCAACACCCAGCAGACGGCCACCGGTTCGGGCGCGAGCAACCAGAACAACGGCCTCGCCGTGACCGGCAACGGCGGGAACATCGGCGCCCTGCAGGGCAACGGCAACGTCGACGCCCGGGTGTACTACCCGAACGTCCTCAACTAGGCCGCGCCCACCGGGCCGGGTGCCCGCCCCGCGCTGGACGAATTCCAGGGGGCGGGCGCCCGGCCCGTGTCGCGTCTCAGGGCAGTCGAGGTATCAGGGCAGTCAGGTTTCCGGGCAGTCAGGGTTTCCGGGCAGTCACGACGGTGAAGGCGGCCAGGGCAGGCCAAGCACGGCCCGGCCGAGGCGCAGCAGGCAGTCCCCGAGATCCGGCCGGGTGCTGTGCGGGCGGTTCCGCACCCCGTCGTTGACCAGCGCGAACAGCGCGTGCACCCGGATCCGGGCGGCCGCCGCGTCGTACTCCGGACGCACCTGCCGCAGCAGGCCGACCCAGGTGCGCAGGAAGTCCCGCCGGAAGTCCACCGCGGCCCGCCGGTCGGGCGGGGCCAGCCGCTCCGTCTCGCTGAGCATCGCGCCCAGGTAGTCGCCGTTGCGCAGCGCGAAGCCCACGTACGCGTCCAGCCCGGCGGCCAGCGCCGCCCCGGGCCCGTCGGCGGCCGCGATCGCGCCGCCCACCTCGTGCCAGAGCCGCTCCCGGCTGCGCACCAGCGAGGCGGCGAGCAGGTGGGCCTTGCTGTCGAAGTGCCGGTACACGCTGGGGCCGGAGATGCCGACGGCGGCGCCGAGCTGGTCGGTGCTGACGTTGTCGAAGCCCCGCTGGTGGAACAGCCGGACGGCCGCCGCGAGCAGTTCCTCCCGGCGGGCCTGCGGCCCGGGTTCGGGCGCCGGTCCGGCCGCGGGCTCGACGGTCGTGCCGTCCAGCGAGACCGCGAGGACGGCCGCGACCAGCTCGCGCAGCAGCGCCTCGGCACGGCGGGGCTGCGGCACGGCCGACTGGTAGGAGAGCCCGGCGCAGGCCGAGAGCGCCGACCAGCAGAGCAACTCGGCGTCATCCGACGCCAGTTCGGGACGCTCCGCACGCAGTACGACGGTCATCGGCGCGACGTCCGCGCGCAGCTCACGGCGCAGCGCGGCCCGCCGGTCCGGCGGCAGCAGCCGGGCGTCGCGCTGCACCAGGGTGCCGAGCGGGCGGTGGCCGACCGCGACGGCGGCCAGCGCGGCGCCGAGCTCCTCGGTGGTACGGGCCGCGCGCAGCCCTTCGGCGAGCTCGTCCAGCCCCAACCGGACGGCGCGGTCGAGCAGTTCGGGCTTGCCCCGGAAGTGCCGGTAGAGCGCGGGCGCGGTGATGCCGACCCCGGCGGCGACCTCGGTCATCGAGACCTGGTGGTAGCCGCTGCGGTGGAAGCGGTCGGCAGCCACGGCGAGGATCTGGGCACGCCGCCCGCGCGGCCGTCGGACCACCATGGCACGCCTCCCTCCCGTCCGGCCGGACACTCCGCCCGTACCGTTCCGAGCACCCCGCCCGTACGGCTCCGAACGCCCCACCCGGTGCCGTCCGGGCGCCCCACCCGGTGCCGTCCGGGCGTCGACCGAAGGCTAGCAAGGATTCACTTGGCGCCCCCGCCGACCTTGATTTCCACGCCTGTCGACTCTGGACAGCCGAAGCTACCCGGGATTAACTTGTGGGGCCATCACCTGGTACGTTCCGCCCCGCCGGCAGCTCCGGCCGGCACCGTCGAAGGGAGCGCCGCCGTGCGCCGCACCGTGTTCAACGAGGACCACGAGGCCTTCCGGGAGACCATCCGGGACTTCATCGCGGGCGAGGTCGTCCCGGTCTACGAGAGCTGGGAGGCCGAGGGCCACCCGCCGCGCGACTTCTACCGGCAGCTCGGCGCGCTCGGCGTCTACGGCATCGAGGTGCCGGAGGAGTACGGCGGCGCGGGCGAGAGCGGATTCAAGTACCAGGCGGTGATCGCCGAGGAGACCGCCCGGGCGGGCGTGAGCTTCGGCTCCTCCGGCGTGCACACCGGACTGGTGCTGCCGTACCTGCTGGAGTACGCGAACGAGGAGCAGAAACGGCGCTGGCTGCCCGGCTTCGTCTCCGGCGACATCATGACCGCGATCGCGATGACCGAGCCGGGCGCCGGCTCCGACCTCGCGGGCATCACCACCACCGCGCGGCTCTCCGACGACGGCACCCACTACGTCCTGAACGGCGCCAAGACCTTCATCACCGGCGGCGTGCTGGCCGACCTCGTCCTGGTGGTCTGCCGCACCGCCCCGTACGACCCGGACAACCGCCGGGCCGGCCTGTCCATCCTCTGCGTGGACACCACCTCGGCGGGCTACACCGTCGGCCGCAAGCTGCAGAAGATCGGCCTGCGCACCTCGGACACCGCCGAGCTGGCCTTCAGCGACGTCAAGGTGCCGGTGGAGAACCTGCTCGGCGAGGAGGGCAAGGCCTTCTCCTACCTGACCCACAACCTGGTCCAGGAGCGCCTGGCGATCGCCGTCGGCGCGTACGCGGCGGCCGCGGCGGGGGTGCGGTTCGCGGTGCAGTACGTCAAGGACCGCAAGGTGTTCGGCAAGGCCGTGGCCGAGTTCCAGAACACCAAGTTCACCCTGGCCGACTGCGAGGCCCAGGTGGTGGCGCAGCAGTCGATGGTGGACCGCGCGCTGGAGCTGTACCAGCACGGCGAGCTGACCGTGGCCGACGCGGCCGCGGCGAAGCTGTTCTGCACCGAGTCGGCCTCCACCGTGATCGACAAGTGCCTCCAGCTGCACGGCGGTTACGGCTACATCCTGGAGTACCCGATCGCCCGGCTCTACACCGACAACCGGGTGTTCCGGATCTACGGCGGCACCAGCGAGGTCATGCGCAGCATCATCGCCAAGTCGCTCGGGCTGTAGGCCCGTTCGGGTCCGTTCGGGCCCGACGGCGTGGCGAGCCGCACCCCCATGGCGGCCCGCCGCGCCGCTGTCCGGGGGCTGTTGTCCGGGGGGGCTGATGTCCCCGGGGCTGGTGTCCCCGGGGCTGGTGTCCGGCGGGCGGGTCACTCAGTTGGGCGGGTCGCTCAGTTGGGCGAGCTGTGCTCGGCGCGCCAGGCCTCCCAGCCGGCTGAGGAGGCCACCCGCGCCTCGCGCAGGGCGCGGTGGGCGAGCGCGGTGGGCGGGGTCTCCAGGCCGCGCACCCAGCCGCGGCCGGCCGTGATCAGTGCCGCGCACACCATGGCCGCCCCGGTCGCGCTGAGCACGGTGCCGATCGCGGTGAGCGCCACGCCCCCGGTCACCAGTGAGCGGTTGACCTGGAACCCGTTGAAAATCTGCTTGGTCGCCATGCCTCCACGATGCGGGAAGTCGGCGAGGCCTGCACCTCGGACCGCTCGGGGTTGGCCCGCACGGGCCGGACCGCTCCGGGTGCGGGAGGCCGGGATGTCCGCGACCCTGGGCACACGGAGTGAGGAGGCGGCGCGATGCCCGATCTCGAACAGCTCGCCGTGGAACACGCCGCCCTCGCGGCCGAGAGCCCGCACGGGCGCAGCGCCCACCTGGTGCTGCACGACGGCGCCCTGCGGCAGACCGTGATCGCGCTGACCGCCGGAACCGCGCTGGACGAGCACAACCCGCCCACCGCCGGAAGCGTCCAAGTGCTGCGCGGCCGGGTCTCGCTGACCATCGCCGGGCGGCGGCTGGAGCTGTCGACCGGCCGCCTGGAGCCCGTCCCGCAGGAGCGGCACGGGCTGCTGGCGCACGTCGACTCGGTGGTGCTGCTGACCGCCGTCACGACCTGACGGCCCGAGCCGAACCGAGCCGAACCGAACCGCTCAGCCGGACGTGAAGACGCTGGCGCTGACCAGCCGCAGCCCCCGCAGGAAGTCCTGTCCGCTGGGCGCGAGTTCGGGCGCGGCCAGCCACTGGGCGGCGTAACCGGCCAGCAGGGTCTGGTAGAAGGCGCCGCGGACGACCTCCTCCTCGGTGTCCGGCACCTCGGTCAGCCCCTGGAACAGGGCGGCGAGCCCCAGCCGGCCCTCCTTCTGTGCCTCCGTGAATGCCTGCGCCAGGTCGGGGGCGTGCGCGGCCTGGGCTAGCGCCTCGAACTGGGCCGCCCAGAGCCCCCGGTGCTCGACGAAGACGTCCCGCAGGCCGTTCCAGACGGCGGCGAAGCGCACCTCCGGGTCGTCCGACACCTGGTTGGCGGCGAACACCACCACGCCCAGGGCCTCCCCCATCTCGCCGATCGCCTCGATCATCGCCGCGTTGAGCAGCGCGTCCTTCGAGCCGAAGTGGTAGCCGATCGCGGCCAGGCTGACACCCGAGGCGGTGGCGATGTCGCGGGCGGTGGTGCGCCCGTAGCCCTTCTCGTACAGGCAGCGCTTGGCGCCTGCCATCAGGTCTTCGCGGTTTCCCATGCCCCCGATCCTACGGAAGGACTGCACAGATGTCTTGCACGGTCGTCTTGCACGAGCGATTTACACATATGTACTAGACAAGCGTCTGACACGCTCGTACTGTCTACCTCATGACCGCAACCACCGGCCGCGCAGGCCGTCGCGAATGGATCGGCCTGGCCGTCCTCCTGCTCCCGACCCTCGTCCTCGCCATGGACATGGGCGTGCTCTTCTTCGCCGTCCCCTACATCTCCACCACGCTGGCGCCGAGCGGCACCCAGCAGCTGTGGATCATGGACATGTACTCGTTCCTGCTGGCCGGGCTGCTCATCACGATGGGCTCGCTGGGCGACCGGATCGGCCGCCGCCGGCTGCTGATGATCGGCGCCACCGGTTTCATCGGAGCCTCGCTGCTGGCCGCCTGGTCGCACGACGCCAACCAGCTGATCGCGGCCCGCGCCCTGCTCGGCACCGCCGGGGCCACCGTGATGCCCTCGACCCTCGCGCTGATCCGCAACATGTTCCACGACCCCAAGCAGCGGCAGATCGCCCTCGGTGCCTGGGGCGGCATCCTCACCGCCGGGGCCACCCTCGGCCCGGTCACCGGCGGCCTGCTGCTCGACCACTTCTGGTGGGGCTCGGCCCTCCTGCCCGCCGTCCCGGTGATGGCCCTGGTGCTGCTGACCGCGCCCGCCCTGCTCCCCGAGTACCGCGCCACCGCCCGCACCGGCCGCTTCGACCTGCTCGGCGCCGCGCTCTCGCTGGCCGCGATCCTGCCGCTCGTCTACGGGATCAAGACCCTCGCCATCGAGGGCTGGAGCACGCTCCCCGCGCTCGCCGTTCCGGCCGGCCTGCTGCTCGCCGCCGCGTTCGTGTGGCGTCAGCGCACCGCCGCGAACCCGCTGCTCGACCTGAGCCTGTTCCGGATCCGCACCTTCAGCGGCGCGATCAGCGTCAACACCATCGCGATGTTCGCGATGATGGGCTTCTCCCTCTTCACCTCGCAGTACCTGCAGCTGGTCAAGGGCATGAGCCCGCTGATCGCCTCGCTCTGGTCGCTGGTGCCGAGCGTCGGCGTCGGCGCGGCGGTCGGGATCAGCTCGGCGCTGGCCGGCAAGGTCCGCCCGGCGGTCCTGATGGGCGGCGGGTTCCTGATCGGCGCGGTCGGCTTCGCGATGATGACGCAGGTCGGCGCGCACTCCCCGCTGGCGCTCATCCTCACCGCGGCGGGAGTGCTGGCCGCCGGGACCGTCGGCACCATGACGATGACCGCCGAGATGGTCGTCTCCGCCGCCCCGGTCGAGCAGGCTGGCGCCGCCGCCGCCACCTCGGAGACCGCGGTCGAGCTCGGGAGTTCGCTCGGCATCGCTCTGCTCGGCGCGGCCGGCGCCGCGGTCTACCGCCACCAGCTGGACGGCGCCCTTCCGACGGGCGTCGACGGCGAGGCCGCCCGGACCGCCCGGGACACGCTCGGCGGCGCGGTCACCGTGGCCGCCCACCTGCCCGGCCGGCTCGGCGCCGACCTGCTGGAGACCACCCGCGCCGCCTTCACCGACGGCCTGCACGTCGCCGCCGGGGTCGGCGGGGTCCTCGCCCTCGGCGCCGCGCTCCTGGCCTACCGCCTGATGCGCCACCTCCCGGCCGCCGCCCCCACCCCGGCCCCCGAGGAGGCTGAGCCCGAGACCGAGGCCAAGCCCGCCACCGTCACCGTCTGACCCACCCCGGCCCGATCCACGCGAGTCATCGAGAGCCCCCGCCCACACCAGGACGGGGGCTCTCCGCCGTCTCCGACGGCTGGATCCACATCTGCCGGTGTCGCGGCGGTTGCCTACCGACATGACCCCGACGACCAACACGCCGGCCTCGACCGTGTAGACGACCCGGTAGTCCCCGACCCTCAGTCGCCATCGGGCGTGGTGCGCCTGAAGGGCCTTGATGTCGAACGCCGAGGCGTCGCCGGCGTCCAGCGCCCTCTGGAGTTCGGTGAGTCGGCGGAGGATCCGGACCACATCCGGCCTGGGCACCTTGAGAAGCTCCCGCTGAGCGCGCTGGCTGAACCGCGTGACGTACCCCATCGCGATCAGCCGTGGTGCTCGCGAGGCATGGCGGCCATCGACTCGATCACTGGCTCAGTCATGCCGCATATTCGCCTCGGCGTGCCAGGGTGAGCGGCATGGGTGCTGATCGGGCGCGGGTGCGCGGGAGTTACGACACGGTGGCGGCGGAGTACCTGGAGCGGGTCGGGGGTGAGCTGGCGTACAAGGCGGTGGACCGGGCGCTGCTGGGGGTGGTCCTGGAGGAGGCGGCCGGCGGGGTGGTGGCGGACCTGGGGTGCGGGCCCGGGCACGTGGCGGGGTGGCTGGCCGGGCACGGCGCCGAGGTGGTCGGGGTCGACCTCTCTCCGCGCATGGTCGAGCTGGCCCGGCGCGAGCAGCCGAAGGCCGCGTTCCGCACCGGCGACCTGCTGGCGCTGCCCGCCGCCGACGGGGAGTTCGCGGCCGCGGTGGCGCTGTACTCGGTGATCCACCTGGAGCCGGACGAGTTGGCGCCCGCGTTCGCCGAGATGCGGCGGGTGCTGCGGCCCGGCGGGGTGCTGCTGGTCTCCTTCCACCTGGGCGCCGAGGTGCGGCGGATGGAGGAGTGGTGGGGCCACCCGGTGGACGTGGACTTCCACTTCCTGGAGACCGGCACCGTCGCCGACCGCCTCGCCGGGGCCGGGTTCACCGTCGAAGCGCGGATGGAGCGCGAGGGCCTGCCCGAGGAGGCCCCCACCCGGCGCGGCTACCTGCTGGCGCGACGGACGGAGTGAGCGGGGCGGGCGGCGGCGGACGCAATGAGCGTCCACCCCGGGGTGGACGCACCACCGTCCACCCCGGGGTGGGTGCGCCGGCGACCCCACGGGAGCACCGTGGAAGGGTCCCTCCGACCGCCGGGAGCCGCCCCATGTCCCTGCCCACCCTCCTCTCCCTCCTCGGCGTCCTGTGCTGGGTCGCCTACGAGCTGCTGCTGCGCCGGCGCGCGGACGCCGCCGCCGGCCCCTGGCACGCGGACCGCCGTGACCGCGGCTCGACCCGGCTGCTGCTCGGCTGCTACTGCACCTCGGCGCTGGTCGTGGTGCAGTTCGACCGTGGCTCGATCGGCCAAGTACCGGCCTGGGCACGCTGGTTCGGGGTCGTGATGGTCGCCGCCGGGCTGGCGCTGCGGGCCTGGGGCATGCGCACCCTGGGCGCCTACTACACCCGCACCCTGCGCACCGTGGACGCCCAGCGGGTCGTCCGCACCGGCCCGTACCGGCTGATCCGCCACCCCGGCTACGCCGGCAGCCTGCTGGTCTGGATCGGCTACGCCCTCGGCACCGGCAGTTGGGCGGCGGCTCTGGTGGTCGCGGCGCTGCTGTCCGCCGCGTACGGCTGGCGGATCGCCGCCGAGGAGCGGCTGCTGCTGGACTCGTTCGGGAGCGAGTACGCGGAGTACCGCCGGGTGTCCAAGCGACTCGTGCCATTCGTCTACTGATCGCACCGGGGCGGGCTGCCGATGCGGGCTCCGCCCGGGCCCTCCGGACTCCGCCGTCTCACAATCCGCTCGAGCGGCACCTGGTTTTTGGCCAGCGTTTCCCGGCCGGTGTATCCGTTCGCCGTGAGGGCCAGGCATACTGGCCAGCACGGGCTCTAGCGCCCGCCATGACTCTAGACAAGAAGGGACCGGTGGCCAGGGATGCTGCGGAACGGTCTTGAGCCCTGGCACATCTTCGTGGTGCTGGCGGTCGTCATCCTGCTGTTCGGATCGAAGAAGCTGCCGGAGATGGCACGCGGCCTGGGCAAGTCGATGCGCATCCTGAAGGCCGAGACGAAGGCCATGCGCGAGGACGAGACCCCGGCGGACGCCGGCACCGCGCAGAGCACCGCCGCTCCCCAGCAGAGCGCGGACCGTCCGGCCGTCACGCCGACCAACGTGACCAAGGCCGAGGACACGAAGCGGCCCGAGACGAACATCTGAGTCTCCCCCTTCTCCGGAAAGCCCCTGGTGAACCCACCAGGGGCTTTCCGCTGTCCGGGGGCGCTCGCCCCACCGGAACCCGCCTGCTGAGGTGGTACGGCGGGTGCCCGACGCCCCGGTCGCCGTGCTGACCACATTCGACGACGACCGGCTCTACCCGGCCCTGGCCGCCGGGGCCTGCGGGTTCCTCGCCAAGGACGTCGAACCGGCCACGGTACCGGACGCCTTCCGGCGGGCAGCGGCCGGCGACAGCCCGTACAGCCCGTCCGTACTGCGCCGGGTGGTCGCCCGGGCGTCGGCCGACTGGACGGGACCGGAGCGGCGGGAGGCGGCGGCACGGTTCACCGAGCGGGAGGGCGAGGTGCTGCGACATCTGGCGGAAGGGCTCTCGAACGGCGAGATCGCCGACCGGATGCACCTCGGGGTGACGACGGTGAAGACCCACGTGTCGAGTCTGATGACCAAGGCCGGCAGCCCGAACCGGGTCCGGCTGGCAGTACTGGCGATCCAGCAGGGGCTCACCTGAACGGAGCAGGCGGACGGGCGGCGCGGGCGGCTGACGGGAAAGGCTGGGCGGGATGTCCGAGAACCCGCCTCCGCCACCACCACCCGCCGATGTGCGGGCCTGGTCGGGGATGCTGGCCGCGTTCACGCTCCTGATGGTCGCGTACTTCACGCTGCCTCTGGAGTGGTTGGGCGAACGGCGGCCGGTGCTGAGCTGGGCAGTGTTCGCGGGAGCGCTGGTCGGAATGACCTGGTTGATGCTGGTCAAGATCGCGGGTGTGCTGCTGGGGACGGTGAAGCGGCCGGTGGTCTGGCTGGCCTTCCTGATCTGCCTGGCAGTGACCATCTTCTCGGCGACGTACTACGTGTTGGGATCGCACAAGGCCGAGTTCGCCGGGCTGGAAACCCGACTCGACGCGCTGTACTTCACGGTCGTGACACTGGCGACGGTGGGCTACGGCGACATCACGGCCTCGGGGCAGTCGGCCCGATTCGTGGTGGTCCTGCAGATCGGGTACAACTTCGTGTTCCTCGCGGCAGCGGCCGGAACGGCGTCCCGGACGATCCGGGGGAACGTGGAGCGGCGCATCCGGAAGAAGAGCTGACTCGGGGATTCGGCGCGGCGGGCCTGTGCACGCGACCCGCCACACATCCGGTCGGTCTAGCTGTCCTCGTCGGGCGGGGCCACGCGGAGGGCGGTGACAACACCCAGGGCGACGGTCGCGAAGGCGAGGGCGAGGAGGGCCGCGAACGCGGTCGCGATCAGGAATCGCACGAGGCGTCCCGCTCGGCGTCCAGGAGGAGCACGAGCAGGTTCAGGAGGGTCGAGGCCGGCGCCGTGTTGAAACGGACGAGGACCCGGCCGTCCATGGTCCGGTCGGTGGCGGCCGAGGGCCAGATCAGGCCGAACTTCCGTCCGCGCTCCTGAACTTCGGCCAGAAGGGTGCGGATGTGGTCGTCCGTGTAGTGCCGGATCCGGGGGTCGGTCGGCAGCATCGGCCGGCGGTTCACGCGGCGGAGTCCAGCTCGCACTCGAACCAGACACACTTGCCGCGCTCCTGGGGAAGGACGCCCCAGCGGCGGGTGAGGCCGGCAACGAGCTGGAGACCCCGGCCGGACTCGGAGAGCGGGGAGGGGGTCTGCTCGATGGGGAGGACGGGGCTCTCGTCGGAGACCGAGACCCGGAGGACCTTGCCGAGGAAGAGGATGTGGATGATCGGCGCGGGGGTGTTCCCGTGCCTCCAGGCATTCATCAACAGCTCACAGAGGGCGAGTTCGGCGTCGAAGGTGGCCGAGGACGGCCACCCCGCGCGGACCATCGCGTCCCGGAGGGACTGGCGGGTGAGGGCGAAGGAGGGCGTGTTCAGGTGACGCATGGGAGATCTCCCGGGCGTGATTGAGAAGGAAGAACCGGCGGACACGTCGCCGTGAGCCAGGCCAGGCAGATGGGCATGGCTGCTCTGCGGTGCGGACAGCGCGCATTACTGACGATCCGTCGGATCGCTGTGAGAACGACCATAGCGCAGGCGGGGCTCAAATTTGAGCCCACCATAAGGGGTCTTCACCCGAACGTGGCACCTCCGCCCTCGAGGCCTACGGCAGACTGGTCATCATGGCGCTACGACCGAACCCAACCCTTCGCCAGCGGCGGATCGGGGCCGAGCTGCGGAGGATGCGGGAGCAGGCCGGCCTCGGCGGCAGCCAGCTGGCGCGCGAACTCGGGATCCAGCCCGCCCAGATCACGCAGATCGAAAGCGGCAAGGGTGGGGTCAGCGTTGAGCGGCTGCGGACCATCGCCGCCGTGTGCATGTGCACCAACCAACCTCTGATCAACGCCCTCGCCGACGTGATCACCGAGCGAGACAAGAACAGTTGGTGGGAGGAGTATCGCGGATCCGTTTCCACGCACCTGCTCGACATCGCAGAAGTGGAAGGCACAGCGAAGAAGCTCACCACCTACACGATCACGTTCGTTCACGGGCTGCTACAGACCAAGGCCTATGCCGCTTCCGTCTTCGCTCGCGCGATTCCGCCGCTACCGGACCACGAGGTCGATGTCCGCACAGACTTCCGGATGAGGCGACAACAAAACGTCCGATCTGGCACGACACCCATCCGCGCTTTCATCCATGAGGCAGCGCTTCGGATGCAGTTCAGCGGCCCGAAGGTCCTCGCCGAACAGCTCGACGCCCTGATCGACCACTCCGAAGACCCCAAGGTCTCGATTCGGGCCGTGCCGTTCGACGTCGAGTCCCTGCCCGGGCCAAGCGAGAACTTCACCTACGCAGAAGGTGCCGTAACCGAGCTGGACACGCTCCAGATCGACACCAGCCACAACAGCATGATCTTCGACTCGCCTGCACAGCTCGCGAGCTACCGCGAGATCCTCAGGCGGATGGCTTCAGTTGCGCTCTCCGAGCAGGAGTCACGAGACTTCATCCGGCAGATCAAGAAGGAGATTGAAAGCAAGCATGGATAGCTCCGCATGGCGGAAGTCCAGTTACTCCGGCTCAAGCAACGCATGCGTGGAGGTCCGCACGATGGACGGGCGCATCGAACTCCGCGAGTCCGACGAGGGCCACCTCATCCTCCGCACCACCCCCGCCACCTTCGCCACCCTCCTCCACGGCATCAAAGCCGGCGAGTTCGACCATCACGCCTGAACCCAAGTGGCCCACCACGGGACGGCTGGAGCCGAGCGACTTCGACCGCGCGGAGACCGGCGTTGCCGACCGCTTCCACCTCGCGATGGCCGGATACGAACAGGGCGTCGGAGCGCGGTATCAGCACGTCCTCACCGAAATGGGCGGTCCCGACGCGGAGACGCTTCACGATCTCATCCTCGCGGCGATGATCAGCTGTGACCTGCTCGGCCTTTCGAGGTGGCTCGACCAGCGGCACGGGCCCGAGGCTTTCCGCCGCACCTTCCGCTCACCGGCCTACACCGGGCCCGACCCCGGTGAGTAGACGTCCTTTCGTGGCGCGGGAAGTCGGCCGGGCTGACTTCCCGCGCAGAACACCCGCTGAAGGGCTCGCTGCACAGAAATATCCACAGGCTGTGGACAACGTCGTGGATTCAGGAGCGGCTGGTGTCGATGACGCAGAAGCGGTTGCCCTCAGTGTCTGCAAGGACGACGAAGTCCGGGTCCTCGGGGTAGAGGTCCCACTCCACGCGCTCGGCGCCGAGGGCGAGCAGGCGTTCGACCTCGGCGGCTTGGTCCTCGGCGTCCCCGGCGTAGAGGTCGAGGTGGACGCGAGGGTGGTCCTGGACGGGGGACTCGCTGAGGGCGAGGGCGAGCTGTACGCCGCTGCCGCCCTCGGCGGGTTCGAGGACCGTCCAGTCGTCCTCGACCAGGCCGCCGCGCGGGACGTAGTCGAGCGCCGCCGCCCAGAAGGCGACGGCGCGGGGCATGTCGGAGACACCGAGGACGAGGGAACCGATCGTCAGCATCCCGCCATTGTGGCGGACCGTCAGTCGTCCTGGAGGTCGGCGGCGGTGTGGAGGGTGGCGAACAGGGCCGAGAGGCGGGCGTTCCAGTTGGCGTAGGTGGGGGCGTCGATGGCGTGCTTCTTGGCCATGTCCTTGATCACCCGCTGGGCGTTCTTGAGCTCCTGCGCCGCCTCGTCCGGGTTGCCCTCGTTGAGGCGGGCGGATGAGGCGTCGAGGATCCTCAGCAGCTCCACCTGCTTGTCGCGCTCCTTGGGGACCTGGGCCTGGGCCACCGCCTGCCGGAAGGACTGGAGCTGCAGAGCCGCCGGCTGGTTGCGCGGGACGGCCTGGGTGGGTGTCGGGGCCGCCGGCGGGGTGGTGGGGGCGGCGGAGGGTGCGGTCCCCGCCGGGGTGGGCTTCGCGGCCGGGCCGGGGGCGGTGGCAGCCGGGGGCACCTTGGTGGCGGCGGCGTTGCCCGCCGGTCCGTCGAAGGCGGTGAGGGCCAGGGCGGTGACGCCGGCGAGGCCCGCTATGCCCAGCGCGCCGAGGACGAGGGGCTTGCGGCGGCTGGTGCGGGCGGGAGCCGGGGCAGGCGCGGGGGCGGGAGCGGGAGCAACCGGAGCCGGAGCCGGGACCGGCGCCATCACCGAGGTGGCGGCCGGGGCTTGGGGCGGCAGCAGGGTGGTGTGCTGCTGGTTCGGTGCGACTGCGCCCGGGACGGGGACGGGCGGCAGCATCTGCGTCGGAGCGGCCGTGGCCAGCAGTTCGGCCGTCGGGTCGCCGACGACCAACCCGGGGACGGTGGCCAGCAGTTCGGCCCGGGCAGCAAAGGCGTCGGCCGGACGGCCGGCCGGGTCCTTGGCGAGCAGCCGCAGCACCGCCGCATCCAGGGCGGGTGGCAGGCCGGGGCGCCGCCCGGACGGCGGCAGGGGCTGCTCACTGACGTGCTTGAAGGCGATCGCCACCGGGGTCTCGGCCGTGAACGGGGTCGCGCCGGTGAGCATCTCGGTCAGCACGCAGCCGACCGCGTACAGGTCGGTCCGCCCGTCCAGCGCCGACGCGGTGGCCTGCTCGGGCGACAGGTACGCCGCCGTCCCGAGCACGCTCGCGGTCTGGGTCAGGTTGCCGGAGGAGCCGGCCCGGGCGATGCCGAAGTCGACGACCTTCACACCACCGTCGTCGGTGATCATGATGTTCCCGGGCTTGATGTCCCGGTGCACCAGCCCGGCGGCGTGCGCGACCGCCAGCGCCTCGCAGACCGCCGCCGCGATGCCGATCGCCCGCTCCACCGGCAACTGGGGCTGCTGCGCCAGCACGGCGGCCAGCGACCGGCCGTTGACCAGCTCCATGACGATGAACGGGGTGCCCTGGTCCACACCCGAGTCGAAGACCATGACGATCCGGGGGTGCGCCAGCATGGCGGCGTGCTGCGCCTCGCGGCTGAAGCGCTCGGCGAAGCGGGGGTCGTCGGCGAGGCCTCCGTTGAGGACCTTCACGGCCACCTGGCGGCCCAGCACGCGATCGACGCCGCGCCAGACGGTGGCCATGCCGCCGACGCCGAGCATGTCGACGAGTTCGTAACGCCCGTTCAGCGCCCGTCCGATCACCTGGAGCTCCCCTCACGTGCCCTGCCCGGGGTCCCGGGCCGCCTCGTGCACCCGTGCACGATAGCCGTACGGCCTTGCGACCCGGCCGGGGGCGGAGGGGGGGGGGGGGGGGGGGGGGGGGGGGCGGCGCCCCCCGCCCCGCGCGGGGGGGGGGGGGGGGGGGGTGGTGCCGTTGTAGTGGGCGACGGCTTCGATCTTGGAGAGGGGGGGTGGGCCGTCGGGCTGG
>NZ_JBVIRL010000019.1:68014-200346 GCF_055576085.1 Kitasatospora sp. NPDC033851
GGCGCCGGGGGCGGGGGCCCCGGGGGGGGGGGGGGGGGGGGGCGGGGGGGGCCCGGGGGGGGGGGCCCCCCGCCGGGGGGGGGGGGGGGCGCCCCCCCCGGCCGGGGGGGGGGGGGCCCCCACGTTTCCGGGCCGGCCGGGCCGGCAGCGCGTCCGGGGTGACGCCTTGCCGGTCCGGCCGGGGCCGGCCGGGTGGACGGTGGGCACGGGGGAGCCGACCGGCCACCCGGAGTCTTCGGGTGGTACTGCTTCCTGCTGGTACCACGAGTGTTACCGGGTGGTGCTGGTACTGCGGGTGGTGCGTTCCGGGTGGGCGGTGAGCCCGGGGGGAGTCGCTCGCCGCCCACCCGGAGTTCTGGGGTTATCCCGTGGACGACTGCCCGTCCTCGGATCGGCCGGTCTTGCTCGGGCGGATGTCCGGCAGGGTGGGCGCGGCGGGCAGCGGCGGGACGGTCGCACCGGTCTTGCCGGGCTTGGTGCCGCTGCCGCCGGTGTCCTGGCCGTTCCCGCCGCCCTTGCCGGCGTCGGTGCCGCCCTTGCCGGCGCCCGCGCTGGGAGCGTCGCCGGGCCGGCCGGGGTCGCGTGGCTGCGCACTGGTGCCCTGGTGGTCGCCGTCTCCCGCGCCGAGGGCCTTGGCGCAGAAGTCCGGCACCCGGTCCGCTCCCTCGGCGGCCGCGACCAGCGGACCGTAGAGCGGATCGGTGACCAGCCGGGCAGGGCGGTCGCCCTTGGCCGTCCGGTCGGCGAAACCGCGGCAGAGGCCGAGCAGCGCGGGCGGTACGGCCGGACGATCGCCGTGACCCTCGGCCGACGGGGTGCCGGGGGTCGCGGTGCCGAAGGGGGCGGCCGTCTGTGGGCCGGGGGAGGCGGCGTCGGACGGACGGGCGGAGCCGGACGGCGGGGCGAACGGGGCGCCGGCGAAGTGGCCGCCGCCCGACGCGCCCGGCGAGGTGCCGGAGGCGCCGCCCTGGGCCGCGAGCGTGCGCTCGGGCTCGGCGGTGCCGCCGCTCAGCGGGGACGGCAGGTTGCCGGTGCCGGCGGCGACCGCGACCCCGCACAGCGCGGTGGCGCCGAGCACGGCGGCAGCAGCCTTCGTGCTGAAGGCCCTGGCCAGCGCTGCGGTTGCCATTGATCGTCTCCGGACGGGGGTCACTACGGGGTCGGGCGTGAGACTCGCCTCCCGGAACGCGGCCAGGGCGGCTTCCTCCCCGGCCAGTTCACCGGCCGTCGCGGGAGCGGCGGCCGCGGCGAGCACCCGGGCGAGCTGCCCGGGACCGCCGTCCGGTCCGGTGAGCGAGGCCTCCTGCCCGGCCGACGGGGCGGCCACGGCACCGCCGAGCAGCTGCTCGGCGGTATCACGGTCGATCCGACGGGATCGGTTGGTGCTCATCTCATGTCCTTCAGCGTCGCGGCCCGGCGTTCTGTCACACCCTGCGGAGAACTTTTTTTCGCGGGTTTCCCCGCGGGCTGCCCGGAGGCCTTGCCCGCGCTCCCTTCGGCGGCCTTCCCGGGGTCGCCGGGGGCCCTTCCTGCGGTGCCGCCGGGGGCCTTGACGGCGCCCTCGTCGGCTGACCCGCCCGTCCGCGCAGCCGGGATCCCGCCCCCGGACGCGAAGGGCTGCTCCAGTAGCTTGGCCAGCCGTCGAAGCCCCCGGTGGGCGGCCATCCGGACGGTGCCGGCCCGCTTGCCG
The DNA here is from genome assembly GCF_055576085.1 of Kitasatospora sp. NPDC033851. NCBI lineage: Bacteria > Bacillati > Actinomycetota > Actinomycetes > Kitasatosporales > Streptomycetaceae > Kitasatospora > Kitasatospora sp. NPDC033851. The sequence continues at coordinate 69,705 of NZ_JBVIRL010000019.1, forward strand.
AGCACCTGGGCGGCGCTCTCCGCGTCCAGCTCCATGACCACCCGCAGCAGCACTGCCTCGGCCTGGTCGCGCGGCAGCCGGGAGATCAGCGCCAGTGCGTCGGCGGTGCCCACGGTGGTCAGCGCGGCGCCCGCGGTGTCATCCCCGGCCGCAAGTTCGACGAGGTACTCGAAGGGCAGGTCGGCGACCGGACGGCGGCGGCGGGCGCGCAGGTGGTCGAGTGCCCGGTGGCGGGCGATGGTGGCGGCCCAGCCGCGGAAGCCGTCCCCGTCGCCGGAGAAGCCGCTCAGGTCGCGGGCGATCTGCAGCCAGGTCTCCGAAGCGATGTCCTCGGCGTCCTGCATGTCCTCCGGCCGGCCGCCGACCAGCACCCGCAGGTAGCGCAGCAGGCCCGGTTGGACGGTCCGGAACAGCAGCCGGAACGCCTCCTCGTCCCCGCCCTGCGCGGCGCGGACCGCGTCGGCCAGATCGACGGGAGCGGCCGCCGGTCCCGGTGGTGGGTCGTCTGCGGTCGGTATTGGTCCGGACCGGCCGACTGGGCTGCCGGTGCCCGCTCCGGGGCGCTCTGCACTCTGCACCCGCCACATGATGCGCCATTCGGGCGAACAGGTCGGCTCCGGTCGAAGGACCGGCCCGCCCGGGGCCAAGGTCCCGCGCGCTGCTGCCCTTCGTCCGCAGACCCGGCGGGCCTGCACCGCCTATGTTGTCCGTAGACGAATCAGTCCGGGGCCGCCGGCACGCCCGGAGACCGGATCCGCCGAAGTGCCCGGTCCGCCGCCGCGGACCCGCCGCGCCCGACGACGTACGCGCGTCCACACGCACCCGGTTCGTGCACATCCGGGACGCATGACCCGGCCCCGACCGCGCAGACGAGGCGGGGACCACCGGCGGCCCACCCAAGACCCCGCAGGACCGGCACAGGACCGACCGAGAACCGGCACAGGACCGGCGCAGGACCGGCGCAGGACCGACCGAGGACCACCGCAGGGGCCGGCCGAGGACCACCGCAGGACCGGCCATGCCACCCCCAGGCCCGCCCGAGGGTGCCACCAGCAGCCACGGCCAGTAGCCACGACCAGCAGGGACGAACGATGACGACTGCCCTCGAGCTCCACACGAAGGGCCTGCGCGAACACCTCGCGCCCGCCCTGCGCGCCCTGGGCCTCACCGGGTGGCGCCGGAGCTTCAACCTGCCGGACGACACCCACTGGGTGCTGCTCGGCCTCGTCGAGCGCCCCGCCGCCGACCGGGTGCCCTTCACTTCGACCTCAGCCTGGTCCGCCGCACCGACTGGACCGCTGCCGCCCTGCCCGGCCATCGGCCCGACCCCCGCGTCCGGTACGGCATCGAGACCTGGCGGGCCCGGATCGGCGAGGTGCTGCCGGTCGGCGAGGACGTCTGGTGGGAGGTGCTGCCCGGGCGGCGCTGGCAGCTCCCACTGGACGATGCCGTCGCCGCCGTCCGGCACTACGGCCTGCCGGAGCTGCGCCGCCGGGCCGAGGCCGACCGTGCCCCGACCGGGGAGACCTATCTCTCCCCCGCCGAACTGCAGGAGGTCAACGCCGCGCTGCCGACCGTCGCGGTGGCCCGGGTGCAGCGCGCCGAGCTGGCCGACAAGGCGCTGGTGCTGACCGGTGCCTGGACCCGGGGCGACGCCGTCGCCCGGACCGTCCTGGCCGGGGTCGCGCAGGGGTTCCTGTCCGCCGGGGACGAGCGGTTCGGCACCGTCCGCTGCCGGGACACCCTGGACCGCGAGCTGTGGACCTTCCCCGCTGACGACTAGAGAACCGCAGGTCGGACGGGGTGTCACGGTGCGCTCCATGACAACTGTCACGCGGATCCCGCAACGGACGGCACTGCTCTGACGGAGGGTCGGCCGGAAAGACTGGAGGCACGACGCGGGCAGCAGCCCGCGGCCACCAGCCGGGGAGGAACCCACCGTGAGCCAGATCGTCAGCGCCGCCGCCGGCGCCCCCACCCTCGCCGTCACCCCCACCGTCACCCCCACCGTCGCCGTCGCCGTCTCCGCCCGTGCGAAGGCCGCTCCCGCGAAGGCCGCCGCCGATGTTCGGCAGGCCCAGGCAGTTGCCGAGGGCGCCGCCCACGCCAAGGCCGCCAACCCGCTGCTCTCCGGCCTCCGCCCGCTGGCCCTCGACGTGGCCGCCCCGCTGGCCGGCTACTACCTGTTGCACTCGGCCTGCGGCCTGAGCGAGTTCGCCGCCCTGGCCTGGAGCAGCGCCTTCCCGGCCGCCCGCACCGTCATCGGCCTGCTCCGGGAACGCAAGGTCAACCTGTGGGCCGCGCTGATGCTGACCGTCAACCTGGCGGGCCTCGCCCTGACCTTCGTCACCGGCGACGCCCGGATGATGATCGCCAAGGACGGCGGACTGAGCGGCACCGTGGCGCTCGCGATCCTGGTCTCGGCGGTGATCGGCCGACCGGTGATGAGCCCGATGCTGATGCCCTTCCTCACCAAGGGCAAGCGGGACCGCGCCGCCGCCTGGCAGCGGCTGGTCGAGGGCCGGGCGGCCGCGTCGCGATCCTTCCGCCGCCACGAGCGCCTGTTCTCGGGCATCTGGGGCGCCGCGCTGCTGACCGAGTGCGCGGCCCGGGTGGTCGGCGCCTTCACCCTGCCGGTGTCGACGATGGCCTGGCTGTCCACCGTGTTCCTGATCGGCGCGATCGTGGCCGGTTCGATGCTCGGCCAGATCGCCACCGAGCCGATGGAGAAGCTGGTCAGTGCCGAGACCGAGGCCCCGACCGCCGCCTGAGCCCCACACCCGCCCGCCGCCCGACCGCCGCCTGACCAGCACCCCGACCACCACCCCGATCAGCACGGGAGCGCCACCCCGACCGGCACGTGAACAGCCGGTTCCGAGGACTCGAACGGCCAGGAACCATCCTGATCTCCCGGGAGTCCTTACATAACGAGGGGGTAACGGGACCCCCCGACGAGGAAACGGGGAGTCCCATGAACCGGACGACGGACGCGCTGACCACCATCGAGGACCGCACCCTCGTCTGGGACGGCTGCCTGAACATCCGCGACCTGGGCGGGCTGCCCACCGCCTCCGGCCGGCTCACCGCCCGCCGTGCGATAGTCCGGGCGGACAACCTGGACCGCCTCACCTCCGAGGGCTGGGACGCCCTCCTCGACCACGGGGTCCGCACCGTGATCGACCTGCGCAACGCCGAGGAGTACAAGCCGCTCCTCCCGCTCCCCGACGACGTCGACCTGATCCGCGTCCCGCTGGACGAACTGGCCGGCCCCGCCTGGTGGGAGGACCACGGCCGGCTGGACGGCACCCCGCTCGCGCTCCGCCCGTACCTGGACCACTGCCCGCACGCCGCCGCCGCGCTGATCGCCGCGATCGCCGGCGCCCGCCCCGGCGGCGTGGTCGTGCACTGCGGCGCCGGCCGTGACCGCACCGGCCTCGCCGCCCTGCTGCTGCTCGCCCTGGCCGGGGTCGACCGGGCCTCGATCGCCGAGGACTACCTGCTGAGCGGCCCCAACGTCCGCCCGCTGTACGGGATGCTGGGCCTGCCCGACCCGTACCGCCGGATCGACGCGGTGCTCGCCGAGGCCGGCACCACCGCCGAGGCCGCCCTGGAAGCCACGCTCGACGGGTTCGACCCGGCCGGCTACCTGCTCGCGGCGGGCGTCACGCCCGACCGGATCGCCGCCGTCCGCAGCCGACTGCTGCCGGCCGCATAGGAACCGCCAGGCAGGAACGCCGCACAGGAACCGCCACATAGGACCCGACGCACAGAAGCCGACGCACAGAAGCCGCCGCGCAGGACGGGTCGCCGGAAGCCTTCACGACAATCGTCAATCGATGGTTGACGATCCCGGGGCGACAACCTACGGTTGACGCATGGAGAATCCCGTTGTTCCCAACACCACTCCGTTGCGCCTCGACGACCTGATCGCCGCGATCAAGAAGGTCCACACCGACGCGCTCGACCAACTCTCCGACGCGGTCATCGCCGCCGACCACCTCGGCGAGCTCGCCGACCACCTGATCGGCCACTTCGTCGACCAGGCCCGGCGCTCCGGCGCCTCCTGGACCGACATCGGCCAGAGCATGGGCGTCAGCAAGCAGGCCGCCCAGAAGCGCTTCGTCCCCAGGGACCCGGCCACCCCGAACGACCTCGACCCCAGCCAGGGTTTCAGCCGGTTCACCCCCCGGGCCCGCAGCGTCGTGGTGGCCTCGCAGGAGGAGGCCCGGAAGGCGAGCAACGCCGAGATCACCACGGAGCACCTGCTGCTCGGCCTGCTCGCCGAGCCCGAGGGCATCGGCATGAAGGCGCTCGCCGCCCAGGGCGTCGCCCCGCAGGCCCTGCGGGAGGCGGCCACCGCCGCCCTGCCGGCCGCCGTCGACGAACTGCCCGCGCTGATCCCGTTCGACGCCCGGAGCAAGAAGGCGCTGGAGCTGACCTTCCGCGAGGCGCTCAAGCTCGGACACAACTACGTCGGCACCGAGCACCTCCTGCTCGCGCTGCTGGAGCAGGACAACGGCCAGGGCATCCTCACCGCGCTGAAGGTGGACAAGTCCGAGGCGGAGACCTTCGTCTCGGAGGCCATCGCCGCCATCATCGCCGCCCGGAACGCGGAGTCCGAGCAGCAGGGTTGAGGACCCGGCGCCGCGCCCCGGGCGGAACACCCGCCCGGGGCACGACACTTCCTGCTGGAACCCGGAGCCTAGAAGCCGGAGACTCGGGTGGTGACGATCCGGACCCGGCCGTCCTCCGCCGCCTCCAGCGCCGCCCGCAGCCGGGCCGATCGGGCCGGGCCGAGGAGCTCCAGCGCCTCCTCGAGCGGGGCCCAGCGGTGGTCGTCCAGCTCACCGGCTGGGACGGTCACGGGGGTGCCGTCCGGGACGGTGCCGAAGTCGAACATGAAGTGCTCGGCGGGGTGGTCGAGTTCGGCCGAGGGGTGGGTCCAGGAGATGGCCAGCAGCTCACCGGCCTCCCGGACGATGCCGGTCTCCTCCTCCAACTCCCGCTTGGCGCACTCGACCGGGCCCTCCCCGAGGTCGATCGTGCCCCCGGGGAACTGCCAGTGCTCGCGGTACCCGGCCTTCACGATCAGGATCCGACCGGACTCGTCCCGCAGCAGGCCGCCCGCCCCCGCATAGATCCGGGGCAGGGACGCCAGCCATTCCTCGCGGGACTTCAAGGGCTCAGCCGTCACGGTGCTCCTCCTGGGGCAGGTGGGGTTCGACGGCCCCACTCTGCCACCAGGCTTCGTCCCCAGGCTTCGTCACCGCACCTCGCTACCGCACCTCGCCACCGGACCTCGCCACCGGACCTCGCCACCGAAACGTCGCCGCCGGACTTCGGAGCGGACCGATGAGTCGGCACCGTCATGCCGGTCCAATCCGTATGACCACCACCACCGGGACCACCGGCGAGACCACACCGAGCACGACCGTGCTGACCTGCGACCTGCGCGCGCTGACCGCCCCCGACCTGGCCGTCGTCGACGCGCTCGCCCGGCTGCGCCTCGCCGCCGCCCGGTACGGGGTGGACGTGGTGCTGCTGAACGCGAGCGGCCCGCTGCGGGAACTGCTCGCGTTCAGCGGGCTCGCGGCACTGCTGCCGGGCGCGGCCGATCCACTCGACCTGTACGGGCTACTCGGCGTCGACCTCCCCCTCGCGGACATCCGGGCGGACATCCGGGCGGGCGTCGACCGGTCCAGCGCCGACCGGCCCGACCCCGGCCTGCCCGGCATCCAGTCGGGGCGGCAGGCCGAACAGTGGGAAGAGCACATCGGTGTCCAGGAAGTTGGTGAACCCGGTGATCCGCCCCGCTGACACCTCCGGCACGATCAGCGCCCACGGCTCGTGCCCGCCCGCCGGGCTCGGCCGGTACTGGGCGAAGGCCGGCCCGCCGTTGGCCGTCACCGGGAGCAGCCGGGAGTCACGGCAGCCGTGCCCGGGGCCCAGCATCCAGGCCCGGATCTCGTCCTGCCCCTGCAGCCACATCGCGAACGGCGGCATGTTGAGCGTGACGTCCTCGTGCAGCAGGGCGGCCAGGCCGTCCATGTCGTACGCCTCGAAGGCGCGGACGTAGCGGTCCAGCAGCGCGCGGTGGTCCTCGTCCAGCGCGGGGACCGGCCGGGCGGCCGAGGCGTCGGTGGCGAGCACCGCGCGGGCGCGCTGCAGCGCGCTGTTGACCGAGGCCACCGTGACGCCGAGGAGTTCGGCGACCTCGGCGGCCTTCCAGCCGAGCACCTCACGAAGGATCAGCACCGCCCGCTGCCGGGGCGCGAGCCGCTGCAGCACGGCCACGAAGGCCAGCTTCACCGATTCGCGCTGGGCGGCCACCTCGGCCGGGTCCCCCGTCTCGGGCAGCACCCGGCCGTCCGGGGCGGGGCCGATCCAGGTCACCTCGGGCAGCTGGGTGTCGTGCGCCGTGGCCACCGTGACCGGGCCCGCCAGGTCCATCGGACGGGCCCGGGCGTTGCGGCCGTTCAGCGCGTCCAGGCAGACGTTGGTGGCGATGCGGTACAGCCAGGAGCGCAGCGCGGCCCGGCCCTCGAAGCCCCGGTGCCCGCGCCAGGCCCGGACCATGGTCTCCTGCACCGCGTCCTCGGCCTCGAAGACGGAGCCGAGCATCCGGTAGCAGTAGCCGGTGAGTTCCGTCCGGTACCGCTCCAGCTGGAGCTCGACCGGCTCCTCCGTGATCACGTCGGCCATCGTGCGCCCCCGTCGTCGTGCCGTGCCCTGGTGAACGGGACGAACGTAGCGCAGGGCACCGACATTGATCCGCTCACGGCTCCGGCAGCCGGCCGTCGGCTCACCGCTCCGACGGCCGGCTCACTGCTTCCCGTACACCTGGCCGGAGCCGAAGCCGGTGGTCACCAGCTTCCACAGGGTGGGGAACTCCTCGCCGGAGATGCCGGTCGGGTTGAGCCCGACGATCACGGTGCGGGAGAGGTCGCGGGTGGCGAAGAAACCGCTGCTGTAGCCGGGCCGGGCACCGGTCTTGCCCCAGATCTCGGTGCCGTTCGGCAGCACGCTGCGCAGCATGCCGCCCGCGCTGAAGCAGGCGTGGCCGGCGGTCGGGCCGATCTCGCAGCTCTTGTTGTGGTCGTTCGGCACGTTCGGGACGGCGAACACCTCAGCCTGCTGGGCGGGCGGCAGCAGCCGGCCGCGGAAGAGGGCGTCGAAGAACCGCTCCAGGTCGGCGGCGGAGGAGATCATGCCGCCTTCGGCCCACGGGTACGGGCTCTGCTCGGTGACGTCCACCCGGTCGGTGGTGCCGTCGGCGGCGCGGACGTCCACGTAGCCGGAGGCGTGCGGACCGTGAACGGTCAGGTCGTCGGCGGCCGGGACGTAGGTGGCGTGCAGGCCGAGCGGGCCCGTGATGCGTCGGCGCACCTGGTCGGCGAAGGTGTCGCCGCTGACCTTCTCGATCACCATCCCGGCGACGAAGTAGTTGTTGCCGTTGTACTGCTGGGCGGTGCCGGGCACGAAGCTCATCGGCTGGGTGAGCATGTCGGCGACCACCTGCTCGGGGCTGAAGTAGTCCGCCTTGTGCGCGGCGAACCACGCCGTGCTGCCGTCCCCCGCGGTCATTCCGCCGCCGCCGGGCAGACCGCTGGTGTGGTCGAGCAACTGCCGTACGGTGACCGGCGGGTAGCCGGTCGGCAGCAGGCCGGGCAGGTAGTGCTGGACGGTGCCGTCCAGGTAGACCTTGCCCTCGGCGACGAGCTGGAGCATCACGGTCGCCGTGAACACCTTGGAGATGCTGCCGATCCGGAACCGGGCATTCGCCGGGACGTCCTCGCCCGAGGTGCCGCGCCACCGCGCGTCCTGGCCGCCCACCCGGACCAGCGCGCCGGTGATGTCGGCGGGCAGGGTGTCGAGGGTCTTCGCGAGCGATTCCCGGTCCAGCGGCCCCGGTTGGGCCGACGCGGAGGCGGAGCCAGCGCTGACGGACGGCGCCTCCGCAGCCAGGGCCGGGGCCGCAGCGCCGACCGTGACGGCGGCGAGCAGCGCACCGGCTGCCGCAAGGGTGGACCAACGAATGCTGCGCGTACGGGTGTTCATCCGGCTTCTCTCCAACGACGGCTCGCCCGGCGGGCGGTGGCTCTGACAGGAGAGAGTCTTCGGCGGGACACCCGGCCGCGGCATCCGGGAACTCCCCTGAGCCGGCCCGGAGAAGGCCCCCGAGAAGACCCCCGAGGAGAGCCCCGAGGAGAGCCCTGATGAAAGCCCCCGAGGAAAGCCCCCGAGAGCACCCCTGGCCATGCGCCGGGGGCGGACACCCGCAGCTCGGTGCCCGCCCCCGGCCGGACGGTTCAGTGGGCGGAGTGCTTCTCCGCGCCGCGGTGCCGGTGGCCCTTGAGTTCGGCGTGCATCGCCGGAGCGGAGTGCGTGGCCGCGGCCGGCGTGTCGCGCCCGCCGTGGCGGAACGCCTCGCCGGTGCCGTACCCGGCGCCGGCGGAAGACACCGCGCCGGTGCGCAGCTTCGGCCCGATCCGGGCGGGTGGGCTCGCCATGCCGCGGCGTTCCAGCAGTTCCTGGGTGCCCTGGCGGAGCTGGGCGGTGCTGCCCGGTGTTCGCTTGGTCATCGTGGGCCTCCCTTCGGCGGTCCACCGGCCGGACGGGCGTCGGCCGGAGGGGCCGCACGGGCTTTATGTCCGGATTTTATCCGTCGTGCGCGCCCACGCCACCGGGGAGAGCGGGGAGAGCCGCGAGACCCGGGAGACCGGGGAGACCGGGGAGACCGGGGAGACCGGGGAGACCGGTCGCGAACGCCCGTCTCAGCCCATGACCTCGTGGACGAAGCACCAGCGCCAGTCCTCCCCCGGCTCGTACGAGCGGATCACCGGGTGGGAGGTGTTGTGGAAGTGCGCGGTGGCGTGCCGCTGCGGCGAGAAGTCGCAGCAGCCGATGTGGCCGCAGTCCAGGCAGATCCGCAGGTGCACCCAGTCCCGGCGCCCCTGCGCCAGGCAGTCGGCGCAGCCGTTGGTGGGAGGAACGGGCTCGATGTCCTGAGGGGCCAGAGCGAGGTCTTCGCAGGCACTCATGAGTGCAGGCTAAGCCGCCCCGGGCCGTCCCGCCCGCTCAGAACTCCCCGGACGGCCCGCTCAGGACGACCCGGCCCGACCCGCCCCGGACGGCCCGCTCGGCCTGCCCGGGACGCCTCCGGCGCTCAGGAGACGCCGGACGCCTCGGACTCCGCCCCCGGCGCCGTCCAACTCGCCAGCAGCGCCAGCTTCTGGGCGGTCGGCGAGCCCACCGGGGCGGTGTAGACGACCAGCAGTTGGTCCGGCGAGCCGTTGACGCCCAGGGTCTCGTAGCCGAACTCCAGGTCGCCGACCAGCGGGTGCCGGACCAGCTTGACGCCGTGGGTCTTCTCCCGGACCAGGTGGTCCGCCCAGAGCCGGCCGAACTCCTCGCTGCGCACCGACAGTTCACCCACCAGGGCGCTCAGCTCCGGGTCCTCCGGGTGCAGTCCGGCGTCCCGGCGCAGGTAGGAGACGGTCTCCGCGGCGACCGCGTCCCACTGCCGGTAGTAGTCCCGGGCCGCCGGGTCGAGGAAGCCGTGCCGGGCCTGGTTGGGCGGGCCGTCCGGGCCGCCGTCCGTACGCGTGGAGAAGCCGTTCACCGCGTCGCCCAGCGCGTTCCAGGCCAGGACGTCCATCCGGCGGCCCAGGACGAAGGCCGGCACCTCGGTCATCAGGTCCAGCAGCAGCCTGGTCCCCGGGCGGACCTGCTGCCGGGCCTGTCCCCGCGCGGCACCGGCGGCGGCACCGGCCGGGGCCTTGGGCGGACGGGCGAGCGAGCGCAGGTGTGCCGTCTCCACCTCGTCCAGCCGCAACACGCGGGCCACCGCGTCCAGCACCGCGTCCGAGGCGCTGCCGCCCCGGCCCTGCTCCAGCCGGACGTAGTAGTCGACGCTGACGCCCGCGAGCTGCGCCACCTCCTCCCGGCGCAGCCCCTGCACCCGGCGGCGGCCGTGCGAGGGCAGGCCCACCTCCTCCGGCAGGATCCGGGCCCGGCGCGTGCGGAGGAAGTCCCCCAGGGTGTTCTCCATGCCTGGCAGGTTAGCCGCGAGCGGCCGCGCGAGGGTGGTACTGCCGTACCCAGGAAAGGCCGTCCCGGGAAGGGGGTTCCCAGGACGGCGGTACCCGGGAAAGGCACAGCCCTGGGTCGGCGGCGGCGGTCCGCGCAGAGTGGTCGACGTCAGCCCGACCACCGCCGGAAACCCCGGAACCCCCGGACCCTCTGGCCCCCGGAACACCGGAACCTCTGGACCCGGACCCCGGAACCTGGACCCCCCTGGAGCCCCCGATGAGCCTCGCCTCCCTCGCCACCCGCACCGCCGTCGTCACCGGAGCCGCCAGCGGCATGGGCGCCGCCACCGCCCGGACGCTCGCCGCCCAGGGCGCCCGGGTCGCCCTGCTCGCCCGGCGCACCGATCGGCTGGACGCGCTCGCCGCCGAGATCGCCGCCGCCGGCGGGCAGGCGCTCGCCGTCACCGCCGACATCACCGACCAGGCCTCCGTGGACGCCGCCGCGAAGGCCGTCCACGACACCTACGGGCAGGTCGACCTGGTCGTCAACAATGCCGGGGTGATGCTGCCCAACCCGCTCGTCGACGGCCGGATCGACGAGTGGACCCGCATGGTCGACACCAACCTCACCGGCGCGCTGCGGATCGTCCGCGCCTTCACCGCCGACCTCACCGCGGCCGCCGCCGAGGGCCGCACCGCCGACCTGGTCAACGTCTCCTCGATCGCCTCACACGTGGTCTTCCCCGACTACGCCGTGTACGGCGCCACCAAGGCCGCGCTCACCCAGCTGTCCGCCGCCCTGCGCAGCGAGCTGGGCCCGCGCGACGTCCGGGTCAGCGCGATCGAGCCCGGCCTGACCGACACCGAACTCGGCGGGCACATCGACAACCCGGCCCTGCGCGAACAGCTCGGCGGCATGTTCGACGTCATCCCGGCGCTCGCGGCCGAGGACATCGCCGACCTCATCGCGTACACCGTCAGCCGCCCCCGGCACGTCAACCTGCGCCACCTGGTCGTGCTGCCGACCCGGCAGGCGTGACCGGCCCGCCCGGCGTCCACGCTCCGCACGCACGGGTGGCATGGGAGCATGCCACCCGTGGCGATCGTGACGGGGAGAACGAACGGCGACACCGACGGGGGCGACACCGGCGGTGTGCCCGCGCAACTGGCGGGTGACGCGGGCGATGCGGGTGACGCGGGCGACGCGGGGGTGCCGGACGGCGGTGCAGCAGGCAGCGGCACAACGGGCAGCGGCGGTGCGACGGACACCAGTAGAGCGGGCAGCAGGGTCACCGGGATCCCCGGGCAGGCCGGACCCGGCCGGTTCCCGGCCCGCCCGGTGCCCGCCACCGGCCGGCTCCGGCAGCCCGTCGCCCTGATCCGGTTGCTCGGCGGCCTGTTCGCCATCGCCCTCACCCTGCTGCTCGCCGACTACGCCCGCGCCACCACCGGCGGCATCGCCGCCGACGTGGCCGAGGCCGCCGCCCTGGTGCCGCGGCCGCTGGCGAGCCTGGCAGGCGGGCTCACCACTGCCGCCGTCCTGCTGCTGCCGGTCGGCCTCGCCGTGCGCCGCCTGCTCGGCCCCGACCGGCGGCGCGCCCTCCAGCAGGTCTCCGACGGGCTGCTCGCCGCCGTCCTCGCGTACGGCGCCACCCTCGGCGTGGACCTGTGGGCGGACGGCCTCGCTCCGCACTCGCTGCTCACCGCGCTCAGCCAGCCGCTGCCCGGCGACGTCCTCGGGCACACCGAACCGGTGTACGGCTACCTCGCCCCGGTCCTCGCCTTCATGACCGCCTCCGGCAGCCGCGAACGCCGCCTGCCCTGGACCGTCCTCGCCCTCTCCGGCCTCGCCGGACTGGCCGGCGGCTTCGCCACCCCCACCGCGCTGCTGCTCGGCCTGCTGATCGGCTGGACCGGCGCCCACGGCACCCTCTACGCGGTCGGCACCCCCGACCCCTGCCCCCGGCCCGGCGAGATCCTGCGCGCCCTGCGCGAGAGCGGCCTGCGCCCGGTCGAAGCCCACCCGACCGGGCCCGACCGCTACCGGGTCCGACAGGCCGACGACCGCCCCGACCTCGACGTCCAGCTCCTCGACCGGCAGGCCGTCACCGCCGCCGCCGTCCAGCGCGCATGGCGCCGGCTGCGCCTGCGCACCGCCCCCGACCCGCGGGTCCTGCGCTCCCCGCGCACCGGCCTGGAACACGAGGCCCTGGTGACGTACGCGGCCCTGGCCGCCGGCGTCCGCACCCGCAGCATCGCCGCCACCGCCGGTGTCGGCCACGACACCGCCCTCCTCGCGTACGAGCGGCTGGCCGGCCGCACCCTGGACCAGCTCGCCGACGAGGAGATCACCGACGAGCTGCTCACCGACGCCTGGGGCCAGCTCGCCCTCCTCCAGCGCCGCGAGATCGCCCACCGCGCCCTCGTCCCCTCCTCGCTCCTGGTCGACGGCTCGGGCGCGGTGCACCTGGTCGACTTCGCCGACGGTGACATCGCCGCCACCGAACTCGTCCTGCGCTGCGACATCGCCCAGCTCCTCACCACCCTCGCCCTGCGCACCGGCGCCGCCCGCTCCGTCCGCACCGCCACCACCGTCCTCGGCCGCGACCCCATCGGCGCCGCTCTCCCCCTCCTCCAACCGATCGCCCTCACCCACACCACCCGCCGCGCCCTCAAACGCCACGCGAAACCCACCGGCCCGGCCCCGGCCCGGCCGGAACCGTCGCCCGCCGCCACCCCGGCCGCCTCGGCTGGCACCGCCCCAGGCGCAGGCACCGGCACCGGCACCGGCACCAGCACCAGCACCAGCACCGCCGACGGGGCGCAGACCCAGAACGCCCCCGTTCCCGGTGGGCTGCTGGAGGAGATCCGGGCGGAGGTGCTGCGGGCGCGGCCGCAGGTGGTGGGGCGGCCGGTGCGGTTGGAGCGGTTGCGGCCGCGGACGATGCTGGCCGTCGTGGGCGGGGTGGTGGCCGGGTGGCTGCTGATCCCGCAGCTGTTCGCGGCGGAGGACAACCCGGTCTCCGCCCTGGCGGACGCCGATCCATGGTGGCTGCTGCTGGCGCTGGTCGCGGCGGCGACGAGCCACGTCACGGCGGCGATGGGGTTCGTCGGCTTCGTGCCGGAGCGGCTGGACTTCCGCAACGCGGTGCTGGCGCAGGTGGCCGGGTCGTTCGTGAAGCTGGTGTCGCCCGGCGGGGTCGGCGGGGTCGCGCTGAACACCCGCCTGCTGCAGCAGGCGGGGATCCCGACGGCGCAGGCGCTGTCCAGCGTCGGTGTGGGGACGATGATCGGACTGGTGCTGCACCTGCTGCAGCTGGGGGCCTTCGTCTACCTGCTGGACCTGCAGCCGGGCGGCTCCGAGCTGGACGCGCTGCCCGCGGTGGTCGGCGGGCTGGCGGGGGCGGCGGCGCTGCTGGCGTTGGTGTCGGCCATCCCGGTGGCCCGGCGGTGGCTGGCGGCGCGGCTGCGGCCGTTGACGACCGAGGTGGTGCCGCGGCTGCTGGACCTGCTGCGCAGTCCGACCCGGCTGGCGGTCGGGGTGACCGGGCAGCTGCTGGTGTCGATCTGCCTGATCTCCTGCCTGTACTGCTGTACCCGGGCGATCGGCCGGGAGCCGTCCTTCGCCTCGGTCGCGGTGGTGTTCCTGGTGGGCAACGCGGCGGGCAGCGCGGCGCCGACCCCGGGCGGGGCCGGCGCGGTGGACGGGGCACTGATCACGCTGCTGCAGCAGACCGCGTCGATGGAGAAGGGCGGCGCGCTGGCGGCGGTGGCGCTGTACCGGCTGCTGACGCTGATCCTGCCGGTGCTGCCGGGCTGGGCGGCGCTGGCCTGGCTGCAACGCCGCCGCGCGCTCTAGGGTCCGCCACACGCCGTAGGGCCGCCGCTCGGGAACAGCCCGGCACGCGGGGCCCGCTCGGGTTCAGCCCGACCCCGCGCGGCCCGCTCGGGACGGCTACTCCCGGTACTCGTCCTCGTCGAGCTGGACCACCCGGGTCTGCTCCGCGACGTCCGCGACGTCGGTGGCCGGGTCGGCGCCGAGGGCGCGGCGCTCGGCGACCTCGTCGTACTCGTCGACGTCGGGCGCCTCCTCGTCGGGCTCGACGGTCTCGGCGGTCTCGTCGATCAGGTAGTCCTCGTGATCCTGCGGCATGGCATCGTCCTCACTGTTCGGAGGCTCCCACGGGCCCGGGTGGCGGTACTGGCAGTATCCGCCGCCCGGTGCCCGGACGCGAAGCGCCGAGCCCGCCCGGGCGTGTTGCCGCAAGCGCCGTGCCGCCTCCGTGCCGCCTCCGTGCCGCCCGGCCGAACCCCTCGCATTGACCCACGAATCACGCTGCCGAATGACCCAAGAGAAGGGTGCATTCCGAGCCTAGGGTCGTAGCCATGACGACGAACGAGCTCACCGAAGCCCCCGCCCGCCTCGACTACGCCCGCACCGTCCCGAAGGTGTTCCGGGCGATGATCGCCCTGGACGCCGCCGCCCGCGAGGGCCTGGACCCGGCGCTGGTCGAGCTCGTCCAGATGCGCACCTCGCAGCTGAACGGCTGCGCGTACTGCCTGGACATGCACACCAAGGACGCCCGCAAGGCCGGCGAGAGCGACGAGCGGATCTACCTGCTGCCGGTCTGGCCGGAGGCCCCGGCCGGGGTGTACAGCGAGCGCGAGCGGGCCGCCCTGGCACTCGCGGAGGAGATCGCGCGGATCGGCGGCGGGGTCTCGGACGCGGTGTACGCCCGGGCGGCCGCGCACTTCGCGGAGGCCGAGCTGGCGCAGCTGATCTCGGTCTGCTTCACCATCAACGCCTGGAACCGCATCAACGTGGCCACCCGCAAGTCCCCCGGCGCCGCCTGACCGGGCCACCTGCCGGACCGCCGCGCGGGGCACCGTACGCAGCACCGCCCGGTGGCCCGCGCGGAACGCCGCCCAGGCCACCGGGGGTACGATCGGTGCCGTACAAAGGGCTTACCCACACCCACCCGGTGGCCCCGAGGCCCACACGAACGACGGGGAAATCATGTCCGGCTCGCACTACTTCAGCGGTGCACCCGAGGTCGCCAGCGACCGTCGGCCGATCACGGTCTCCCTGCCGGACCTGACCCTGGAACTGACCACCGACACCGGGGTGTTCTCCCGCGAGCGGCTCGACCCGGGCACCCGGATCCTGCTGGAGCACGCCCCGCAGCCGCGGGTGCGCGGCCCGATCCTGGACGTCGGCTGCGGCTACGGCCCGATCGCGCTCACCTGGGCGACCCGGCGCAAGCGCCTGCCGGTCTGGGGGGTGGACGTCAACGAGCGCGCCCTGGAGCTGGTGCGGCTCAACGCCGAGGCGCTGGGGCTGGGCAACGTCCAGGCCGCGCTGCCGGACGACGTCCCGGAGGACCTCCGGTTCGCGACGATCTACTCCAACCCGCCGATCCGGATCGGCAAGGCGGCACTGCGCCGCCTGCTGACGCACTGGCTCGGCCGGCTGACCCCGGACGGCTCGGCGTTCCTCGTGGTGCAGAAGCACCTGGGCTCGGACTCGCTGCAGAAGTGGCTGAACGACCAGGGCTACCCGACGACCCGGGTCGCGTCGGTCAACGGGTTCCGGATTCTGGAAGCGCGGCCCCGTCCCGAGGTGGGCGAGGGCTCCGAGAATGGACGAGGTACGACGTCGTGAAGCAGCTCCGCGGGACCGAACTGAAGCGTCTGCACCGCTCGTGGCGGCGCAGCAACGAGTTCCGGCTCGCGATGATCCTGGAGAACCTGCAGTCGCCGTTCAACGTCGGCTCGGTGGTCCGGACCGGTGCGGCGATGGGCGCCGAGAAGCTGTACCTGGTCGGGGACACCCCGTCGGTGCGCTCGTCCGGCGCGCAGAAGGCCGCGATGGGCACCGACAAGTACCTGAAGGTGGAGCACTTCCCGACCATCGCCGAGGCGGTGGCGGCGGCGAAGGCGGACGGCTTCAAGGTGGTCGGCCTGGAGCTGGCGGACGAGGCGGTGCCGATGTTCGCCGCCGAGCTGACCCCGGCGGTGGCCTTCGTGCTCGGGCACGAGGACCGCGGGATCACGCCGGACGCGCTGGAGCTCTGCGACCAGGTGGTGTTCGTGCCGCAGCTGGGCCGGGTCGGTTCGCTGAACGTGTCGGCGGCCGCGACGGTGGCCTGCTACGAGGCGCGCCGGCAGGGGTACACGATCAGCGGCACCCCGGACGGCGACCTCGGCGGTGACTTCGGGGGCGACCTCGGGGGCGACGAGGACTGAAGCGTGTGAACGGCGGGAGGGGTGTGCCGAAAGGCCCACCCCTCCCGGCGTTTCCGCCCGGAAACCCCGCACATCTCTGCCGAACGGCAGATGTGCGAACGGCCTCCGCCCGGAAGCATTCCGTGCGTGACCGAACTCCGGATCCTCGACCTGACCAAGGAGTACCGCGGCGACAAGCGCGCGGTGGACTCCTTCACTCTGACGCTGCGGCCCGGCGTGCTCGGCCTGCTCGGCGCCAACGGCGCCGGCAAGTCGAGCCTGATGCGCATCCTGGCCACGGTCACCCGGCCCACCTCGGGCCGGGTGCTCTGGGAGGGCGAGGACATCGCCCGCCGCCCCGGGCCGCTGCGCCGTGCCGTCGGGTACCTCCCGCAGGACTTCGGCGTCTACCCGCAGCTCACCGCGCGCGAGTTCCTCGGCTACCTGGCCGCCGCCAAGGGGATGCGGCGGCGCCCCGCGAAGGCCCGGATCGACGAACTGCTCGAGCTGGTCAACCTGTCGGGCGCGGCCGGGCAGCGGCTCGGCGCGATGTCCGGCGGGATGCGCCAGCGGGTCGGCATCGCCCAGGCACTGCTCAACGACCCGGCGCTGCTGATCGTGGACGAGCCGACGGTCGGGCTGGATCCGGAGGAGCGGCTGCGCTTCGGCAGCCTGCTGAGCGGGCTCGGCGCCGACCGGATCGTCGTGCTGTCCACCCACATCGTCCCGGACGTGGCCGCCACCGCCGACCGGATCGCCGTCATGGGGCACGGCCGGCTGCTGCACCACGGCACCCCGGAGGAGTTGCTCCGCCGCGCCGAGGGCTCCGTCTGGGAGTTGACCGTCGGGGCCGAGCAACTCCCCTCGCTGCGTTCGCGGTTCCTGCTCGGCGGCACCACCCGCACCCCGCAGGGCGTCCGGGCGCGGGTGCTGTCCGGGGCCCGGCCCGCACCGGAGGCTCAGCCCGTCACGCCCCGGCTGGACGACGCGTACCTGCTGCTCACCGCCGCCCCGGCCGCGGCCGAGGAGGTGGCGGCATGGTGACGCGCGTCGGGGCGCTGGCCCTGGCCGACTTCCGGGAGCGCCGACGGCGGCCCGGCTACCTGGTCGTGCTGCTGGGCACGCTCGCCCTCGGGCTGCTGGCCGCGCCGGTCGGCGACTCCCGCTGGGAGGTGTTCCAGGTGACCGATCTGCACGGCCGCTACACCAGCGGCTACGTGGGGACGGTGACGGCGCTCGGCGGCGCGGTCTGGCTGTCGCTGGCGGGCTTCGGCATCGTGCGCGGGGCGATCCCCCGGGACGAGCAGAGCGGTGTCGGCCGGCTGCTCGCCGCCACGCCGATGAGCCGGATCGCCTATCTGGCCGGCAAGTTCGGCAGCAACCTGCTGCTGTTCGGCTCGATGCTGCTCGCCCTGGCCGGAACGGCGCTCGGGGTGCAGCTGCTCAAGGGCGACGCGGACCACGTGGACGTGGTGCGGCTGCTGCTGCCGTACGTCCTGATCACGCTGCCGCTGCTGGCGGCGGTGGCCGGGTGCGCGGTGCTCTTCGACACCGTGCCCGGGCTGCGCGGCGGGCTGGGGGCCGCGGTCTGGTGCGCGGTCTGGCTGGTGCTCGTCCTGGGCGCGCAGACGAGCAGCGGGCTGGATCTGCTGGGCATGCGGCGGATCACCGCGTCGATCCGGGAGGTGCTCGCGGCGGGCGGACGGCCGGTTGACGGCGTGGAGTTCGGGGTCGGGCTGACGGCGGACGACCGGGTGCTCGGCACCTTCGACTGGCCCGGTCTGGGGCCGGGCGAGGCGGGCGGACCGGCCGCGACGGGGCTCCTGCTGACGGCGGCGGCCGTCGGGCTCGCGCTGCTCGGGGCGCTCTGGTTCCGCCGCTTCGACGGGGCGCAGGCACGCCCGGGTACGACGACGCTCCGCCCGGGCGCGACGGGGGTGCGCCCGGGCGGGTGGGGCCGTGGGGCCGCCCCACAGGACGGCGCGGCGGGCGCGGATCCGGAGGCCGGCCCCGCCGCCTTCGCACTGGATCCGGCCCGACTGACCCCGGCCCACCGGGGCGGCACGGTGCTCGCCGCGCTCGCCGGTGAACTGCGGATCCTGGCGCAGGGGCAGCGGTGGTGGTGGGCCGGGGCCGCGGTGATCGCGCCGGTGGCGCTGAGCGTCGCACCGGACGGGCCCAGCCACGCGATGCTGCCGTTCGCGATGCTCTGGCCGATGCTCCTCTGGTCCCGGATGGGCCACCGGGCGGGCGGCGGCAGCATCGAGGAACTGCTCGGCGCCTGCCCGTCCCCGCTGCGCCGCGGGCTGGCCGCCCTGCTCGCCGGGATCGTCCCGGCGCTGGCGGTGGCGGCCGGGCCGGTGGTCCGGCTGCTCGGCGCCGGGGAGTCCCGGGCCGCCGCGGGCGCCCTGGCCGGGGCGCTGCTGATCCCCTCCCTGGCGATGCTCTGCGGCACCGTCACCCGCGGCCCCCGGCTGTTCCAGACCCTCTACCCGCTGCTCTGGTACGCGATGGTCAACCACGTCGGCGGGCTGGACTTCCTCGGCGTCTCCGGGGGCCGCGCCCCGGCCCCGGCGGCGGTCGCCGGCCTCGCCGCCGCACTGGCCCTGGGCGCGCTCACCGTCGACGCGATACGCCACGCCACCCGCTAGCCGACGGGTCGAGAGCCGGTTCCCCCGCCCGGGGGAGCCGGTCCCTCCGCAGGACGGAGGCCACGCCCGGGGGCGAACCGGCAGCGTTGTCGGCAACGGACGCACAGCCCGAAATCCCGCCCCGCACCGAAGGACCGACCATGCGCAAGCCGATCACCGCCATCGCCCTCGCCACCGCAGCCACCGCCCTCTCGGCGGGCACCGCCATCGCAGCCCCCGCCCCCGCGCCCGCAGCCGACCACCTCCGGCTGCACAGCTGGACCGTGCTCAACGAGCACGGCCCCGGCCCCAACCCCGGCGAGCGGCTCACCGCGTGGGTCGACGCCCGGACCGTCGACGGCCGCACACGTGGACACGCCGTGGTGCAGCACGAGTTCATCGGAACCGGTACCGCCCGGGTCGAGTTCGACATCGACTGCCTGACCGCCGACGCCGGCGGTGCGGTCACCGTCACCGGGCCGGTCGGCACCGCCACCGTCACGCCGGTCAACGGCCCGGCGACCGCCGGCCGGGCCGACTGGCACCCCGAGACCGGTCTCACCTTCTATCCCGCGGACGCGAGCGGCGAGCACCGGGTCGGCTGGGCCGGGGCCGACTTCCTGCACCCCGACGCGCCCGCCCGGGCCACCAGGTGCACCCCGGTCCCGGCCGGTCTCTGGGTCATCGAGGGTCGCACCGCCGTACACCGGTGATCCATCCGCGCCCACCGGAGAAGCACCGGAGTGAGGAGGACGGCCATGCCGACCGCCGCCGGACGGGCTGCCCGTCGTGGCCCCGCGGACACGGCAACGATCCGCAAAGCTGCCGGTCAACCGGCAGATTGGGCCCGGCGCGAGGCCGAAACCCCGGAGTACGATGGCCCGGTCCCGGAGGCGCCGAACGCATCAGAGTCCCGTGGGCCCGCCCCTCGCCGAAGCCGAAGCGATCCTCTCGGAGCGAGGTCGGGCAGGGCCGCGCGCCCGGGGATCGTCAATCGCACCACAGCACCAGGCAAGGCCCAGAACGACGGCCCGTCGTGCTGCGCAGGCAGGGCGAGGGGCCGCGCCACGCCCCGATGCCCCGTCTGTGAGGACGCACCCATGACCCCTGCCTTGTCCACCACGAGCCCGACCACCGGCGGACGCCCGACCGGGATCGCCGACTCCACCGACTCCACCTCCACAGCCACCGGAGTCTTGACCTCCACCTCCACCTCCACCGAACCCGCGACCGAACCCTCCACCTACAGCAGGCTGTTGGGCCTACTGGCCACCCATCCCGCCGCCTACCGGACGATCTGCCACGAGCCGGAGGGGAACACCGCCCTCGCCAGCGAGCTGCGCGGCCACCCGCTGGAGCAGGCCGCCAAGTCCATCGTCATCCGGGCCAAGCGCACCAAGCAGGCCGGCGGCGGCCGGTACGCGCTCGCCGTGGTGCCGGGCGACCGCCGGGTCGATCTGGACGCCGTCGGCCAGGCCCTCGGGTCCAGCCGGGTCGGCTTCGCGGACCGCACCACCGCCGAGCGGCTGAGCGGCTGCGTGACCGGCTCGATCATCCCGTTCTCGTTCCACCCCGATCTCGAACTCCTCGTCGACCACGACCTGTTGGCGCATAGCCATCTCTTTTTCAACGCCGCGAGACTCGATCGCTCCATCGAACTGCGCACCGCCGTCTACCGGACGCTGGCACAACCGCAGGTGCTCGCCATCGCTGCCTAGCCCCTCCCGGTCCGGCCCGGGAGCGGATCCCGAGCCGGACCCCCCGGGCCGCCCTGCCAGGACGAGATTCCGCCACCTCCGGCGACCTGGTAGGAAGTGGATCATCATGAACGACAACGATGTAGTACGACTGGACCAGGTCACCCGCACCTACGGAGCGGGCCAGAACACCGTCACCGCCCTGGCCGGGGTCACCCTCGGCTTCGCCCGCGGCAGCTTCACCGCCGTCATGGGCCCGTCCGGCTCCGGCAAGAGCACCCTGCTCCAGTGCGCCGCCGGACTCGACCGCCCGGACTCCGGCACCGTCATCGTCGACGGCGTCGACCTCGGCGGCCTCGACGAGACCGCCCTGACCGAACTGCGCCGGGAGCGCCTGGGCTTCGTCTTCCAGGCCTTCAACCTCCTGGGAGCCTTGACCGCCGAGCAGAACGTCGGCCTGCCACTGCGCCTGGCCGGCCGTAGACCCGACCCGGCGCAGGTCCGGGACGCCCTCGCCCAGGTGGGCCTGGGCGAGCGGACCGGCCACCTGCCCTCGCAGATGTCCGGCGGCCAGCAGCAGCGGGTGGCGATCGCCCGGGCGCTGATCGCCGCCCCCGAGGTGCTCTTCGCAGACGAACCAACCGGCGCCCTGGACAGCTCCAGCAGCCGCGAGGTGCTCACCCTGCTCCGCTCCCTGGTCGATCGGCAGGGCCAGAGCACCATCATGGTCACCCACGACCCGGTCGCTGCCTCCTACGCCGACACCGTGCTCTTCCTCGCCGACGGCCAGGTCGTCGACCGTCTGGCCGACCCGGACCCGCAGACCGTAGCCGCCCGGATGACCGCGCTGGAAGACGCCCGCGCAAAGGCTGCCGCCAACGCCGCCGCAGAAGCCGGAACCCCCGGACACGGTGACCCCCGATGAACGGTCTCCGACTGCTGCTCCCGATCGCCGCCGTCTCCCTGCGGCGACGGTGGCCGTCCTTCGTCGGCTCCTTCGTCGCGCTCGCCCTCGGCGTCGCGGTGATGTCCGCCGCCGGGGTGCTCCTCAACACCACGATGGGCGAGGACTCGCTGCCCGGCGCGCCCTCGCTGCACAAGCTGGTGAGCTTCATGGCCGCCATGGCCGGATTCGTCTCGGTCTTCGTGGTCTCCTCGACCTTCGCCTTCGCCGTCGCCCAGCGCCGCCAGGAGACGGCGATGCTGCGCGCGGTCGGCGCGACGCCGCGTCAGGTCCGGGCGCTGGTCCTCGGCGAGGCCCTGGTAGTGGCGCTGGCCGCCGCGGTCTCGGGCTGCCTGCTCGGGCTGGCCGTCGCCCCGGCGATCGCCGGCTGGCTGGTCGACCAGGGCGCCGCGCCGAGTGGCTTCCACTCCGAGCCGGCCCTGCTGCCGCTGCTGCTCGCGGCCTCGGGCGGGCTCGTCGTCGCCCTGCTCGGCGCCTACGCGGCCTCCCGCCGGGCCGGCCGGGTGCGGCCGGTGGAGGCACTGAACGAGGTCGCCGTCGACAAGAAGGTGATGCCGGTGGTCCGTTGGGTGGCCTCGGTCCTCTTCCTCGGTGTCTTCGGCTACACCCTGTCGACGTTCATCTCGATGCCCGCGTCGATGCTGGCCGACCCGCAGTCCCGCGATCCGGAGACCACCCCGCAGTGGGCGCTGCTCTTCGACGTCATGGCGGTGCTCGCCGTCGTGCTGATCGCCCCGGTGCTGGTGCCGCCGCTGGTACGGCTGCTCACCTCGCTCGTCCCGTTGCTGCCCGGCGCGGCCGGGCTGATCGCCCGACAGAACGCGCTCGCCGCGATCCGCCGCACCGTCTCCACCGCGACGCCGGTCTTCCTGGTGATCGGCCTGGCCGGCTCGGTGGTCGGCGGCACGGTGGCCTTCAGCGACGCGATGGCCGCCCAGGGCCGCGCCGCCCTGAAGGCCGGGTACGTGATCGAGCCGTCCGACGGCCACACCGTGCCCGCCGACGCCCTCCGGGGCCTCGCCGCCCTGCCGGACGCCCGACTGACCACCGCGGCGACCGTACGGTTCGACGGCCTGGCGCTCCCGGACCAGCAGCCCGCCCCCGGCCGCCCCACCGACCTGCCGATCCCGGAGGACGGCCTCGCCGTCGACGGCGACCTGCGCGAGGCCTGGAACCTGACCGCCGACGCCGGCTCGCTCGCGGATCTGCACGGCAGGACGGTCGCGGTCTCCACCGACATGGCGCGGGTCTTCGGCTGGCACGTCGGCGACACCCTGAACGCCCGACTCGCGGACGGTACCCGGGAGCCGCTGCGGCTGGTCGCCCAGGTCCGCCACCTGCTGCCACAGCTGCCCGAGATCGTCGTCCCCCGCGAGGCCGTCCCCGGCGAGAGCGCCGTCTCGGTCGCCTACCTGGGCACCGGCGCGGGCCCCGAGCAGGTCACGGCCGCGCTGGGCGGCAGCGCGGCCCGGGCCACCACGGGCGCGGACTGGATCGGGACGCACAACGACCGGACCGCGAAGAACAGCTGGATCGCGATGCTGGCGATCCTCGGCCCGGCCCTCCTCTACGCGCTGATCGCGATCGTCAACACGATGATGATGTCCACCGGCGACCGCCTGCGGGACTTCGCCACCCTGCGCCTGACCGGCGGCACCCGCCGCCAGGTCCTCCGCGTGGTCGCCGTCGAGACCCTGCTGGTCGTCGCCACCGCGGCGGCCCTCGGACTGCTCGTCACCCTGCTGACCCAGTACGCGACCGTCCTGCTGATCGAGAACCGCATCCTCGACGCGACCCAGTCCGCGGCCTTCGACCTGCCCTGGGGCGCCCTCGCCGGAGCCACCGCGGTCTGCCTGGTCCTCGCCCTGGTCTCCAGCCTGGCCCCGGCCCGGCTGGCGCTGCGCATCCGCCCCCTCGACCTCGCGAGCGGCCGCCACTGACCCCCGCCCCCGCCCGGCCCCGCTCCCCCACCCAGGCAGCGGGGCCGGCCCGTTCCCCCACGAAAAAGCCCAGGTCAGAAAGGATCTGACCTGGGCTTCAAGCTGAGCAGACCGGCCGAGCGACACAAAGCGCAAAAGCCCCAGGTCACGGCGAGTGAGTCCTGGGGCTTCTACAGAGCCGCCTGCGGGATTCGAACCCGCGACCTACGCATTACGAGTGCGTTGCTCTGGCCAGCTGAGCTAAGGCGGCACCGTTGCCGTGTGTGGCGGCAACGCGGGCCAGTCTACACAGGTTTCGCGGGTGATCCGTACCCGGATGCCGGGGGGTGGATCAGGCGGAGGAGACGGCCAGTTTGGCGGCGAAGCCGGCGAAGAGGACGGCGACGCCGCTGGTGAGGGTGGCGGAGAGGCGCTTGCGGCGGCGGAAGGCGGTGGCGAGGGTGGTGCCGGCGAAGATCAGCAGCGAGAGGTAGAGCAGGCTGAAGGTCTGCAGGACGCCGCCGAGGAGGGCGAAGGACAGGGCGGGCCGGCCGTAGGACGGGTCGACGAACTGGGTGAAGAAGGAGAGCAGGAAGAGGATGGCCTTGGGGTTGAGGAGGCTGACCACCAGGGCGCGGCGGAAGGGGTTCTCGGCGGATTCGGGGGCCGGCTCGGCGGTGGGGTCGGCGGCCACCCGGCGTTCGCGCCAGAGCTCGCGGGCGGCGCGGAGCATGCCGTAGCCGAGCCAGAGCAGGTAGGCGGCGCCGCCGAACTTGACCACCGCGAAGACGGCGGGGTTGGCCTTCAGCAGGGAGGCGGCACCGATCGAGGTGAGGCTGATCAGGGTGAGGTCGCCGACGAAGACGCCGGCCGCGGCCCGGTAGCCGGTCCGGACGCCCTTGCGGGCGGCGACGGACAGCACGTACAGGGAGTTGGGGCCGGGCAGCAGGACGATGACGAGGGCGCCGAGGATGTACGTCGCCAGGTCGTTGACTCCGAGCACGTTGCGCTCCGGTGCGGGGGAAGGGCAGGGGGCGCTCATCGTAACGTCGCACCGGCAATCGATTGAAGCGAGAACTACCTACCGGTCGCCCGGAACCCCCGCCCCCTACCGGTCGCAGCGCTTGCCCGGCTCGGGGGCCTCCCCGGTCAGCAGGAAGCGGTTCACCGCCCCGTCCACGCAGGCGCTGTGCCGGCCGTACGCGGTGTGGCCGTCCCCGTCGAAGGTGAGCAGGCGGCCGGACTCCAGCTGCCCGGCCAGGGACTGGGCCCAGGCGTACGGGGTGGCCGGGTCCCGGGTGGTGCCGACGACGACGATCGGGGCGGCGCCGGCCGCCCGGATGGTGTGCGCCGTACCGGTGGCCCGGACCGGCCAGTACGCGCAGGTCAGCGCCATCCAGGCCATGTCGCGCCCGAAGTGCGGCGAGACCTGCTCGAAGTCCGGCACCGCCCGCTGGACCTCCTCCGGTCCGCGGAACGGGGCGGGCAGGTCGAGGCAGTTCACCGCCGTGTTGGCGAACATCAGGTTGGGGTACGAGCCGTCCGCCTCGCGCCCGTAGTAGGCGTCGGAGAGCTTCAGCAGCCCGGTGCCGTCGCCCGCCTTGGCGTCGGCGAGCGCGGTGCGCAGCTTGGGCCAGAGGAAGTCGGCGTACATGGCCTCGATGACGCCGGTGGTCGCCTGGGACTCGGTGAGTCGGCGCCCGCTGTCCGTGGTGGGCAGCGAGGCGGTCTGGACGGCCGCGAACAGGGCTCTGAGCTGCTCGCCGACCTGCTGCTCGGTGCGGCCGAGCGGGCAGTCCTCACGCTTGGCGCAGTCCTTGGCGAAGGCGGCCCAGGCGGTCTCGAAGCCGCCGGCCTGGGTGCGGTTGCCGGTGACCGAGTCGAGCGCCGGGTCCATCGCGCCGTCCAGCAGCAGCCGGCCCACCCGGGTCGGGAAGAGCCCCGCGTAGGTCGCGCCGAGGAAGGTTCCGTAGGACTTGCCGACGAAGTTCAGCCGCTCGTCGCCCAGCAGGGCGCGTAGCACGTCCATGTCCCGGGCGGCCTCGACGGTGCTGAGGTGGCCGAGCGCCGTTCCGGCCTGCTTCCGGCAGCCCTCGGCGAACTCCTTGTCGGCGGCGACGAGGGCGTCGATCCCGTGCTGGTCGCCGGGGGTCAGGTCGACGGCGGTGAAGGCGTCCATCCGGTCGCCGCTCAGGCAGGTGACGGGGGTGCTGCGGCCCACCCCGCGCGGGTCGAGGCCGACCAGGTCGTACCGGGCGCGCACCCCGAGGTCGTACGTCCGGGCGGCGGACTCCAGGTACTCGACCGCCGAGCCGCCGGGCCCGCCCGGGTTGAGCAGCAGCGAGCCGAGCCGCGGGTCGTGGGAGCCGGCGCCGGTACCCGCGCCGGTCGCGGCGGGTTCGGCCGCCGCGCGGGCGGCCGCCAGGGTGAGCTCGCCGTCCCCCGGCCGGTCGTAGTCCAGCGGCACCCGGAACGTCGTGCACTCGAACCCGCCGTCGCACGGCTGCCAGGCCAACCGCTGCGCGTAGTACGGCGCGAGCGCGGCCGGGACGGTGGCGGGCAGCGGCTCCAACGGGGTGGCCCCCGGCGCGCCGGCCGCCGGGGTCGAGGGCTCGCCGGGGCCCGGCGTCGCGGCCGGGGCCGAGGACACACCGGAGTCGGCCGAATCGGACGAGGCCGCCCTCGGCGCCCCGTACGGGCCTGAGCCGCACCCGCCGGCCAGCAGGCCGACGGCCAGCGCCGCGGCCGACACCCGCGCCGTCGCGGCCAGTACCCGAATCCGCCCGAAGGCCCTCATCCGGTTGCTCTCCTCAGAGGATGGAAGGGACGAAGAAGCGATGACCCGGAAAGCGGAGGAAACGCCGCTGCCCGGTACCCACCCCGGGGTACCGGGCAGCGTAACGCCCGCTCGACGGGTGCTCAGGACGCCTTGGCCAGCGCCTCGGCCAGGAACTGCGCCGCCTGCCGGACCAGCCGCAGCCGCTCCCGGTCGGGGGTGAAGTCCTGCACGTTGTCCGAGATCCGCACCTCGGCCTTGGCCGCCGGACCGGGGCCCGCCTTGAGTGAGGCCTGGAGCTTGCGGGCCGCGTCCAGCCCGGCGGAGTCGGCCTTAGCGGCGGCCAGCAGCAGCTTGGCCGCGCTGCCGGTCGGGGCCTCGGCCCCGGTCTGGGTGAGCGCGGCGGCGTCGTAGCGGCCGGAGACCGCCGCGGCCGCGCCGTACAGGTCGGGGCGGGCCAGCCCGGCGGCGGCCGCGCACGGCGCGCCGCCGTCGACGCCGAGGGTGCCCCAGGAAGCCGGGCCGGGCGGCAGGGTGCGGAAGGAGGCCGCGATGGTGGTGCGCAGCGTCGCGTCGTCCGCGACGGCGGCCGGGGCGGCGGCGACCAGCTCACAGGGGTGCGCGGTGCCGTTCGGCGCCTCGGGGGCGACCAGGATGAACGCGCGGGCCTTGCCGGTCTGCAGCGCCGAGCCGATGCCCTCGAACACGTCCGGGACCTCGGCGTCGGCGGTCCTGCGCGGCGCGGCCGCGTGCATCACGACGACCGGGAAGCGCGCGTTGGGCTCCTTGGCGTACTGCGGCGGCAGCCAGACCCGGACGTTGCGCGGGCGCCCGTCGGGGCCGAGCACGGCGGACTGAAGGAGCTCGCCGCCGCCCGGGTGGCCGACGCTGTCGAAGCGGCTGACCACGGCGGGGGCCGTGGTGGCGACCGGGGTGGCAGCGGCGGCAGCAGCGCCGGCGGCCGGCTCGGTGGCCGCGGGCGGCGCCGCCTGCTGCCGGGCGGCCGCCCCGGCCGCCGACTCCGAGCCCGCCCCCGCCGCGTCCACGACGGGCTGCGGACGGTCCGGGTCCTGGTCGCCGCGGCCGAGAGCGCCGAAGGCGCCGAGCCCGGTGAGCAGCGTCAACCCGGTGACGCACACCCCGCAGACCATCGCCCCGCCCGCGCGCACCAGCATCGGCCACCGGTCTCCGGCCAGCTCGTAGGTCTCGGCGGCGCGCAGGTCGCGCCAGCGCTGCAGGGCACCGCGGGCCAGCCAGATCCCGCCGAGCGCGGCGGCCAGTAGGGGAATGACGAGGAGCGAACGAACCATGCGACGCACCGCCTCGGGAGGAGGGCCGGCGCCGGACCGGACCCGGCGCGTACGGGAGGCGACCGGCCCGGCACCGGGCGCAGTCGGCCCCCAGCGTGCACAACCGGCGGACGGTCACACGCTCGTGTGCCCGGCGCGTATCGCCCGTTCACTCGAAGGTGGGACAACGCACCGGCTCCGGCAGGCGTACGGCCGTCGGCCGGTGGAGCGGACCGGCGGGCGGCTTGGGCGGACGGCTTGGGCGGAGCGGACCGGCGGACGGCTGGGCGGAGCGGACCGGCGGAGCGCCCCTACGGACGACCCGGCCGACACCCCTGCGGCCGGCTCAGCCCGCGCGCAGCGCCACCGTCATCGCCTCGACCGCCAGCAGCGGGTCCACGTTGCGGTCCAGCGCCTCGCGGCAGGCCAGCACCGCCTCGATCCGGCGCAGCGTGCCCTCCGCCGGACCGGCCTGGGCGACCCGGTTCAGGGCCTGCCGCTGGTCCTCGTTGGCGAGCGCGCCGGTGGAGCCGAACTGGATCGCGAGCACGTCCCGGTAGAAGCCGAGCAGGTCGAGCAGGGCGACGCCGAGGGTCTCCCGGCGGGTGCGGGTGGCGCGGCTCTTCTGCCGCTTCTCCAGCTCCTTGACCGCCCCGGCCATGCCGCGCGGCGCCTTGCTGCCCTCGGCGGCGCCGTAGGCGGCCTTGAGGTCGTCGGTCTCCTTGGCGTCCTGGGTCTCGGCGAGCGCTTCCGCGTCGGCCTTGGCGGTGTCGACCAGGCGCTGGGCGGCGGTCAGGCAGCCGCCGATGTCGCCGACCTCCAGCGGGATCCGCAGCACGTCCGTCCGGCGGGTGCGGACCTGCTCGTCGACGGCGAGGCGGCGGGAGCGCTCGATGTCGCCCTGTCCGGCGAGCGCGGCGAGCCTGGCGGTCTCCGGGTCGACGCCGTCGCGGCGGACCAGCGTGTCGGCGACCGCCTCGGCGGCGGGGGTGCGCAGCACCAGCAGGCGGCAGCGCGAGCGGATGGTCGGCAGCACGTCCTGGACGGAGGGGGCGCAGAGCAGCCAGACGGTGCGCGGGGAGGGCTCCTCCACGCCCTTGAGCAGCGCGTTCGCGGCGGCCTCGGTGAGCCGGTGGGCGGCGTCCACCAGGATCACCGACCAGCGGCCGCCGGTCGGGTAGCTGGAGGCGCGCAGCACCAGGGCGCGCATGTCGCCGACACCGATGGACAGGCCGTCGGTCCGGACGTACTTCACGTCGGCGTGGCTGCCGGCCAGCACGGTGTGGCAACCGTCGCAGAACCCGCAGCCGGGCGTGCCGCCGAGCGCGAGGTCGGGACTGGTGCACTGGAGGGAGGCGGCGAAGGCTCGCGCGGCGGTGACCTGGCCGGCACCGGGCGGACCGGTGAACAGCCAGGCGTGCGTCATCAGGGAGGCGTTCCCACCCTCGACGGGGGCGGCCCCGCGGCCGACCTCGACCGCCGCCCCGGCTGCCCGGGCTGCGGCGGTCAGCTGCTCGACCACCCGCTCCTGGCCCACCAGGTCGTCCCAGACGGCCACTACTGCTCCCAAGCTCCGTACGGCAGCGCCCACGGCGCCTCTTCCCCGCCGTCGAGCATACGTCTCCGCCCCGACAGCCACTGCTCCATCGGGGTCACGGCGGACGGGCGGAGCGGCGGGCAGCGGACGGCCGACGGCGGACGCGCGGTGGCCGGAGGAGCAGACGGACGGGCCGACGGCATGACCGCCACCGGCCCGGGGCCGCCGCCCGACAGCAAGGCGGCGCCGCCGGGGAGCTACCCCGACGGCGCCGCCCACACCGTGTCCGGTCAGCACCGTGTCCGGTCAGCCCCGGCGGCCCCAGCGCCGGCCCTTGCCCTTGCCGTCACCGTCCTTGCCGTCGCCGCCCTGGCCCTGGTCGTCGCCGTCGCGCGGATCCGCAGCACGCTGCGGGCCACCCTGACCCTGGCCCTGGCCCGGGTTGCCGCCGTGCTCCCAACGCGTCCACTCGTCGTGCGAGCCGAGCAGGGTGTCGGTGAGGCTCGGCAGGTCGTCCATCGGCGTCTCCTCGGCCCACTCCGGCCGAGGCCGCTCGGCGACCGGCTGCGGCTGCGGCTGCGGCTGCTGAGCCTGAGGCTTCGCCGGGGGCTGCTGCCGAGGCGGCTGGGCCTGGCGCCGAGGCTCCGTGGCGGGCTCCCCGCCGACCACCGGCAGCTCACGCGTGCTGTCCACCGGACGGTCCGGCTCGACCCGCGGCAGCACCGCCGTCCGGTCGGCCTCCGCCGGGACCGTCGGCAGCACGGCCGTCTCGTCCACCGCCGAGGCCGGCACCACCGGCAGCTTGGCGGTCGCGTCGACCGCCCCGGCGGCTCCCGCCGCCTTGCGCGCCTCGGCGGCCTCGGCCGCCCGGACCGCGGCCTGCCGGTCCTGCGGCGACAGCTCGCGCGTCGCCTCGTCCCCGAGCCCGTCCGCCGGACCCTGCGCAGCATCCCGAACCCCAGCAGTCCGAGCCGCAGCGTCGTCCGGGGTGTCCCGGACCGCCCGCAGCTGCGTGGTCACGGCATCCCCGCCCGGCGCACCCGGGGCCGCCCCCGGCCGCCCGGTCGCCCGGTCCTCCGCCGTCTCGGCCGCCGCAGCCGCGGCCGCCAGGGCGGCGGCCTGCGCCAGCCGAGCCTCCTCGGCCCGCTGCAGCGCCTCCTCCGCCCGGCGGCGCTGCTCCTCGCGGGCGAGCTCCCGCTGCCGCTGCAGCTCGGCCTGGGCGGCCGCCTCGTCGGCGATCCGCTTGCGCTCGGCGGCCTCGGCCGCCAGCCGGGCCTCCTCCACGGCGCGGAGCCTGGCTTCCTCCTCGGCGCGGCGCTTGGCCTCCTCCTCGGCCCTGCGGCGCGCTTCCTCCTCGGCCTTGCGCCGGGCCTCGGCGGCGGCCCGCTCGGTCTCCTCCTTGGCCAGCCGCTCCTTCTCCGCCTGCTCGGCGCGCAGCTGCGCCAGCAGCTCCTGCCGCTTGCGCTCGGCGGCCTCCTCCTCGGCCTTCTTGCGGGCCTCCTCGGCGGCGCGGCGCTCGGCCTCCTCACGGGCGAGCCGCTCCTGCTCGGCGCGGGCAGCCTTCTCCTGCTCGGAGAGCGGCAGCTCGCGGTCGAGCCGGTGCCGGATGGCGGTGGTGACGGAGCCGGGGGCCTGGCTTCCGTCCACGACCAGGTAGCGCGCCGGGTCGGCGGCCGCGAGGGCGAGGAAGCCGGCCCGGACCCGCTGGTGGAACTCGGTGGGCTCGGACTCGAGCCGGTCCAGCGCCTCGGTGAAGCGCTCCCGGGCCCTGGTCGGGTCGACGTCCAGCACGACGGTCAGGTCGGGCAGCAGTCCGCCGGTGGCCCAGCGGGAGATCCGGGCGACCTCGGTGGCGGCCAGGTCGCGCCCGGCGCCCTGGTAGGCGATGGAGGAG
Source organism: Kitasatospora sp. NPDC033851 (assembly GCF_055576085.1). Lineage (NCBI taxonomy): Bacteria > Bacillati > Actinomycetota > Actinomycetes > Kitasatosporales > Streptomycetaceae > Kitasatospora > Kitasatospora sp. NPDC033851. Next base: position 100,667 of record NZ_JBVIRL010000019.1, read on the forward strand.
TCCATGTACCGGTCGGTGATCACCACGGCGCCGCGGGCGAGGGCCGGGCGGATGACGTTCTCGACGTGCTCGGCGCGGTCGGCGGCGTAGATCAGCGCTTCGGCGCGGTGCGACAGGCCGGTGTTGCCGACATCCAGGACGAGGCCGCGCAGCCGCTGGCCGACCGGGCTGCCACCGGGCTCGCGGGTGAGCACGACCTCGTGCCCCTTGCCGCGGATCCACTCGGCGAGTGCCTGGGCCTGGGTGGACTTGCCGGCGCCGTCGCCGCCCTCGAGGGCGATGAAGAAGCCGGTGCCCGCGCCCCGGTGCGGGACGGGGCCGACGGCGCCGCGCACCGCGTCCACCAGGTCCCGGCCGAACGGCACGGTGCCGCGCCGGTCGTCGGTGCGCAGCAGCACGACGGCGGCGAGCACCAGGGTGAGCAGCCCCGCGGTGGCGACGGCGAGGGCCGCGCCGCCGTGGATGAAGGTGAAGGAGCCGGGTTCGACGGTGCCGTACTCGACGTCCCCGTAGGCGGCGGCGATCAGCGGGACGACGACCAGCGCGGCGGCGACCACGGTCCGCAGCACCGCCACGAGGTGCTCGGTGACCTTCGGCAGCCGGGCCTCCTCGACCTCCTGGGCGAGCAGGGTGCGCCCGGCCGAGACGACGATCCCGGCGGCCAGCGCGGCCAGCACGGTGAGCAGCAGGACCAGCACGAAGTCCAGCACCAGCCCGGCCAGGATCAGCGCGACGCCCTGGGTGAGCAGCGCCAGCGCGAGCAGTCGGCGGCGGGAGAGCGAGGGCAGCGTGGCCCGGGTGAGCCGGGCGCCGAGGGCGGGCGCCGCGGTGGCGGCGAGCACGAGCAGGCCGTAGCCGATCGGCCCGGCCCGGTGTTCGGCGGCGGTGAGCAGCGCGAGCGCGGCGACGCCCGCCATCGAGGCGAAGCCGGCCGCGACGGCGAAGGTGAAGTACGGGGCGCTGCCGGTGCGGCCCTTGCCCAGCGCGGGACCGGGTGCCGAGTCGGTCGGGGCGCGCAGGCCCTGCAGCGGGGAGACCGGGGCGACGGCCACCGGGCCGCCGGGCAGCTGCTGGAGGTAGCCGCGGGTCGCCGAGGCGGCGAACAGCCCGGCCGCGCCGAGTGCCGCGAAGGTGAGCTGGTGGGCGCGGAGCCAGTCCGAGCCGGCCGCCGCGCCGATGTTGTTGAGCAGGGTGAAGCCGACCAGGCCGACGGCGGCCAGCGGCACGGTGACCCAGCCGGTGAAGCGGTCGATGCCTCGGACGGTCTCCAGGTTCGCGGCCGCGGGCCGCTGCTCGGCGGCCGGGGCGTAGGGGTTGGCCGGCGGCAGCAGGCCGGGGACGGCGGCGGCCTTGGCGATCCCCCAGACCCGCTCGGCGGCACCGGTGACGAACACGGTGGCGAGCAGGACGTAGGTGGCGGCCCCGGAGGGCTTCGAGCCGGAGCCCAGCCAGACGGTCCACCAGGGCGCGAGGCCGATCAGCAGGGCGCGCAGCGCGTCGGCGCCGACCAGCGTCCAGCGCCGGTCGAGCTTGCCCGCGACCAGCCGGTGCACCGGGCCGAGCAGCGCCACACCGACCAGGCCGGTGGCCGCCACCCGGACGGCGAGGACCGCCGCGAGGGCGAAGGCGAGGCTGCGCGGCAGGTCGCCGAACCGGCCGCCCAGGGCGGCCGCGATCACGGTGAGCGCGAGCAGCACCAGCAGGCCGAGCCGGTCGGCGGTGCCGCCGATCAGCTGGGTGGTCCACAGACGCCGGTAGGCCCGGGTCCGCAGCAGTGCCCGGGCCCGGTCCACCGGGGTCCCGGCGGGCGCGACCTCCGGCAGGTCGGGCGTCGCGGCTCTGGCGGCCGGGGCGGCGCTGGGGGTGGGCTGCTCCTCGCTCGTCATACGGTCAGCGTAGCGGGCGGGGCTTGGCCGGATTGTGGCGAACGGGCTTCCGGATCCCGCTCATCACCGGGTTGTGACGTTCCCCGCACAGATCCGCGCACAGATCCCCACGCGGGCCCCGCACAGATCCGCACGCGGGCCCCGCACAGATCCGCACAGCTCCCCGACCGCCCTGACCACCTCCCGCCCGGTCCCCGGCAGCACGCGGGCCCGTACCCCCGGGATCGGGGGCACGGGCCCGTCGGCGGTGATCGGGGATCAGTCCTCGTCGGTCGCCGTGGTCTTGGCGGCGGCCGTCTTCTTGGTCGCCGTCTTCTTCGCCGCCGCCGTCTTGGTCGTGGTCTTCTTGGCGGCGGTCTTCTTCGCGGCCGCGGTCTTGGTGGCCGTGGCCGCCGTCTTGGTCGCGGTCGCCTTCTTGGCGGCGGTCTTCTTCGCCGGGGCCTTCTTCGCCGTCTTCTTCACCGGTCCGCGCGCCCGCTTCTCGGCGAGCAGCTCGTAGCCGCGCTCCGGCGTGATGGTCTCGACGTCGTCGTCCTTGCGCAGGGTCGCGTTGGTCTCGCCGTCGGTCACGTACGGGCCGAAGCGGCCGTCCTTGACCACCACCGGGCGCTCGCTGACCGGGTCGTTGCCCAGCTCCTTGAGCGGCGGGGCGGCGGCGGCCCGGCCGCGCTGCTTGGGCTGGGCGTAGATCGCCAGCGCCTCGTCGAGGGTGATCGTGAAGAGCTGGTCCTCGCTGGTGAGCGAGCGGGAGTCGGTGCCGCGCTTGAGGTACGGGCCGTAGCGGCCGTTCTGCGCGGTGATCTCCGCGCCCTCGGCGTCGGTGCCGACCACGCGCGGCAGCGAGAGCAGCCGCAGCGCGTCCTCCAGGGTGACGGTGTCCAGCGACATCGTCTTGAACAGCGAGGCGGTGCGCGGCTTGACCGCGTTCTTGCCGGTCTTGGGCGTGCCCTCGGGCAGGATCTCGGTCACGTACGGGCCGTAGCGGCCGTCCTTGGCGACGAGCATGTTGCCGCTGACCGGGTCCGGGCCGAGCTCGAAGTCGCCGCTGGGCTTGGCCAGCAGCTCCTCGGCCAGCTCGACGGTGAGCTCGTCCGGCGGCAGCTCGTCCGGGATGTCGGCGCGCTGGCCGGGCTCGCCCTCGACGGCGGAGGCACGCTCGACGTACGGGCCGTAGCGGCCGACCCGCAGCGTGATGTCGTCGCTGATCCGGAACGAGCTGATCTCCCGGGCGTCGATCGCGCCGAGGTCGGTGACCAGTTCCTTCAGGCCGCCCAGGTGGTCGCCGTCGCCGTTGCCGGCCTCGGCGGCGCCGCCCACGGCGTGGCCTTCGCCCTCGCCGAAGTAGAAGCGCTTCAGCCACGGCACGGACTTGGCCTCACCGGCGGCGATCCGGTCGAGGTCGTCCTCCATCTTGGCGGTGAAGTCGTAGTCGACCAGCCGGCCGAAGTGCTTCTCCAGCAGGTTGACCACGGCGAAGGAGAGGAACGACGGGACGAGCGCCGTCCCCTTCTTGAACACGTACCGGCGCTGGATGATCGTGTCGATGATCGACGCGTAGGTGGAGGGGCGGCCGATCTCCCGGTCCTCCAGCTCCTTGACCAGCGAGGCCTCGGTGTAGCGGGCCGGCGGCTTGGTGGCGTGGCCCTCCGGGGTGATCCGCTCGGCGCCCAGCGGGTCGCCCTGGGCGACCTGCGGCAGCCGGCGCTCGCGGTCGTCGAGCTCGGCGTTCGGGTCGTCGGCGCCCTCGACGTAGGCCTTGAGGAAGCCGTGGAAGGTGATGATCTTGCCGGAGGCGGAGAACTCGACGTCCCGGCCGTCGGCGGAGGCGCCGCCGACCCGGACGGTGACGGACTGGCCGACGGCGTCCTTCATCTGGGAGGCGACGGTGCGCATCCAGATCAGCTCGTAGAGCCGGAAGTCGTCACCGGTCAGGCCGGTCTCGGCGGGGGTGCGGAAGCGGTCGCCGGAGGGGCGGACGGCCTCGTGCGCCTCCTGCGCGTTCTTGACCTTGCTGGCGTAGGTGCGCGGGGCGTCCGGCAGGTAGTCGGCGCCGTACAGCTGGGTGACCTGGGCGCGGGCGGCGCCGATCGCGGTCTCCGACAGCGTCGTGGAGTCGGTACGCATATAGGTGATGAAGCCGTTCTCGTACAGCTTCTGGGCCACCTGCATGGTCCGCTTGGCCCCGAAGCCCAGCTTGCGGCTGGCCTCCTGCTGGAGCGTGGTGGTGCGGAACGGCGCGTACGGCGAGCGGCGGTAGGGCTTGGACTCGACGCTGCGGACGCTGTACGCGGTCTGCTCCAGGGCGGCGGCCAGCTGCCGGGCGGCCTGCTCGTCCAGGTGCAGGGTGTTGGCGCTGCCGGCCTTCAGGCGGCCGTCCGAGCCGAAGTCGCGGCCGCTGGCGATCCGCTTGCCGTCGACCGAGGCGAGCCGGGCGCCGAAGGTCTCCGGGTTGGCGGAGTCGGCCGGGGTGCGACCGGTACCGAAGGTCCCGACCAGGTCCCAATACGAGGCGGTGCGGAAGGCAATCCGCTCACGCTCGCGCTCGACCACCAGCCGGGTGGCGACGGACTGCACGCGGCCCGCCGACAGCTTCGGCATGACCTTCTTCCACAGCACCGGCGAGACCTCGAAGCCGTAGAGGCGGTCGAGGATGCGACGGGTCTCCTGGGCGTCGACCAGGCGCTGGTTGAGCTCGCGCGGGTTGGCCACGGCCTCCTGGATCGCCGACTTGGTGATCTCGTGGAACACCATCCGGTGCACCGGCACCTTGGGCTTGAGCACCTGCTGCAGGTGCCACGCGATGGCCTCGCCCTCGCGGTCCTCATCGGTGGCGAGGAAGAGCTCGTCGGACTCCGCGAGCAGCGACTTCAACTTGCTGACCTGGGACTTCTTGTCCGCGTTGACCACGTAGATCGGCGCGAAGTCGTGATCGACGTCCACTCCGAGTCGGCGCACCTCACCGGTGTACTTGTCCGGCACCTCGGCCGCGGTGCTGGGCAGGTCGCGGATGTGCCCGACGCTCGCCTCGACGATGTAGCCGGGGCCAAGGTAGCCCTTGATCGTCTTCGCCTTGGCCGGCGACTCGACAATGACGAGTCGCTGTCCGTGCGCGGTCTCGCTGCTCGGGGACACCTTCGCTCTTCTCTCCCGGTCCTTATGTGGCTGGTCGGCGCTGGCAGCACGGGCTGCGCTCCGCCCGACCCCTCCACCGTCCCGGGGCCGCCGCTGCACGACACCCCACCAGCGGAGTGTGACCGTACCCCGGCCACCCTTGTCAAACGGACGGATACCGCGTTTTCACTTGCCGGGCTCACCGACGCCACTCGAACGGTAACCCGATGACGGAGGTTCCCGCCCCGTGGAGGGCGGCCTTCGGCAGGTTCCGGAGGATGGAATGACGGATTTCAAGATCTGTCAACGGAAAATCGACGGTGGATCGACCGGTGGGCGGGTCGGCGGGCGGACCGGCGGGCGGATCGACCGGCGCCGGGGTCCCGTCGAGGGCGCGGCCGGGGACGGCCGCGCGCGTGGGTGGCCCGCTCAGCCGCCAGCCGCCGCCAGGAGCCCGGCGCCCGCCGCCAGACAGGCCACCCCCAGGGCGCTCCACAGCAGGTCGGCGACGACCGCCCGGCCGATCTCCCCGGCCGCCAGCACCGCCCGGCTCGGGTGCTGCGGGTCGTAGCAGATCCGCACCGGGGCGCCGGGCCCGAAACGGTCCGGACGGCGCAGCGGGGTGTGCCCGCGCGGCCGGGTGAGCACGAGCCCGGCGATCCGGCACGCGCCGGAGCCATCGGCCGAGGGCGGCACCGAGAAGGAGAGCAGCGGCGCACTGTCCAGCTGACCGTGCGCGTCGTCCTCGGCCATCACCGTGGCCACCGCCGCCACCCCGCGACGGCGCACCCGGTGGCGAAGGCGCACTTCGGCCGCGCACCAGAGCAGCAGCACGCCACCGAAGAGGGCGAGCACCAGCCCGCCCACCGTCGCCGTCGTCGTGTCCACCCCTGGCCCCCGGCTCCCCAGCTCTGTCCACAGCCTGTGGACAGAGCCTCACAGCGGAGAGCCAACGGGGGGCAGCCGTTCGAAGACCGCCGGACGAACCAGGGGGGACGGGCGGGTGAACCGGGCCCGCCGACCGGTCCGTCGGCGGGCCGGCCCTTCGGCGGGGTCGGCACAGCGAACGGCTTGGCCCAGCGACCGGGTCGACACGCCGACGGCTTGGCCCAGCGGACCGGGTCGGCTCAGCGGACCGGGTCGATGAACCCCTGCTCGGTCAGCAGCCGCAGCGACTCCGGCACCCGGTCGCGCAGGACCACCCGGTCCTCGCCGAGCAGCTGCGCGATGGCGTCCACGATCTCGCCCGCCGACAGCGTCCCGTCGCAGACGCCGACGAAACCGGCGCCCACCGTGTCCACCTTGGTGGCCCGCCGCATGCCCCGGTTGTGACGCAGGATCACGTGCTCCGGGTCTTCCGCGCCCGGTGCGCCGACCTGCTCCTGGACCACCTCGTCGGCCAGCACGTAGCGGGCCGCGAGCAGGCCCGCGTCGTCGTGCGAGCGGAGGAAGTCCTGCCGGTCGAACCAGGCCTCGATGTGCGGGCCGAGCGGCTGCTCCACCGGGTGCGGCCACTCCTCGACCCGGACGGTCGGGCGCTCGGCGCCACTCGCCCGCAGGGTGATCCACCCCATGCCGATGCCCTCCACCCGGCCGGCCTCGAAGGCGTCCAGCCACTCGCCGTAGCGGGCCTGGTAGTCGCCGCCGGGGCCGCGGTGGTCGCCGCCGTCGCGCAGCCACAACTCGGCGTACTGGGCCACGTCCTGGACCTCGCGCTGGACGACCCAGGCGTCCAGGCCGGTGCCCGCGACCCAGCCGGCCAGCCGCTCGTGCCAGTCCTCGCCCTTGACGTGCTGCCAGTTGGCGAGCAACTGGCAGTAGCCGCCGGGCTCCAGGTGGTCGGCGGCCGAGCGGACCAGGCTGCGGCACAGGTCGTCGCCGGCCATCCCGCCGTCGCGGTAGGTGAACCGGCCGCCGGGCGAGATGACGAACGGCGGGTTGGAGACGATCAGGTCGAACTTCCGCTCCCCGACCGGCTCGAAGAGGCTTCCCGCGAGCGCCTCGGTGTGGTCGAATCCGGACAGCGCCAGGGTCAGCTCGGTGAAGCGCAGCGCGCGCGGGTTGAGGTCGGTGGCGGTGACCGTACCGGCGTGCCGGGCCGCGTGCAGGGCCTGCACACCGGAGCCCGCACCGAGGTCCAGCGCGGCCCGGACCGGGCGGCGCACGGTGATATTGGCCAGCGTCGTGGAAGCACCGCCGACACCCAGCACCAGGTCCTTGCGGGCCACGCCGTGCGCGGTCTCGCCGGAGCCGATGCCGCCCGCGCCGCCCACCGCACAGCCCAGGTCGGAGACCACCCAGGCATCCGAACTGGGCATCCCGGACACCTCGTTGGCGTACGGCCGGACGTCGACGGTGGCCCGCACCAGGTCCCCGTCGGGGCGCAGCCAGCCGTCCGCCAGGCAGTCCTCCACCGGCAGCGCCGCGGCGGCCGCCCGGTACGGCACCGGCTGCTGCAGCAGGAACAGCCGCACCAGCGTCTCCAGCGGGCTGCCACCGCGCGTCGCGCGCAGCGCTGGAACGGCCTCGCTGCGGGCCAGCGCGGCATAGCCGGTGGGCCCGAGCAGGTCCAGGCAACCGTCGGCGGTGAACGAGGCGGCGAGCAGCGCCTCGCGCAGCTTGGCGAGGCGGGTCGGGTCGAGAACGGGGCTACTGGTCACCCCGCCATTGTCCCCCGCCGGTTCCCCACCGCCCGCCTCCGGGCCCGACCGGCCCGTACGTCGCCGCCCCCGTCCGGGCCCGCCCGCCGGGAGCGTCCCAACGGGAGCCCGAGCCGCACCGCGCGCCCCACCGCGCGCCCCCACCGGGCTTCCACACGCCCGGTCGTACGCCCCGGAGCTCAGGCTCTGCGGCTCCCCGCTCGGCGGTGCTCGCCCTCGGCCTCACCCGTACCGTGCGGACGCCTCGGCCGGTCGCCCGGTACACCCGGGCCCCGCGGCACCCCGCCTGCGACGCGCAGCAGCCGGCGCCGCTCCCCGAGCGGCACCGGCTGCTATTGCTGTCCGTCCCTCTTCACGCCTTCAGGCGGCCTTCAGGCGGTCTTCACGCCGACGCTGCCGCCGACGCCGTGAAGGCGGGATCGGCCCTCGGCCCCCGGTCAACTCGCGGCGGGAGCCGGGGTGGTGGCCGGAGCGGCCGGGGCGGCGGGGGTGGTGGCACCGGCGGCGGGGCTCGCGGTGTCGGTCGCGCCGGGCGCGGGGGTGGTGGCAGGGGCGCTCGGGGTGGCGGTCGCGCCGGGGGTCGCGCCCGCGCCGACGGGTGCCGGGGTGCCGCTCGCGCCGGTGCCCGCGCCACCGGTCGGGGCGGTGGTCGGGGACGGCTTGCAGCCCTCCTGCTTGGCCATCGCCGCACCAAGGTCGCCGCGCTGCAGCTTGCTCTGCGCCTGGGTGGAGAGCGAGGCCAGCTGCTGGATCTGGTCGGCGACGCTGCGCAGCCCGTCGGCGAACTTCGCCTGGTCGTTGTTGGGCAGCGCGTCCAGCTTCTTCTGGACCTCCTGGTAGCCGTCGGCCGCCTTCTTCAGCTCGTCGACGGTGTCCTTCTGCAGGGTCGCGCCGTCCTGCACCTTGGGCGCACCGGCCCCGTCGATGGCGGCCGCGATGTCCTGGTTGGTCTTGGCCAGCCGCCCGATGTCCGTGGAGAGCCGCTTCTGCAGGTCGGCCGGGGCCTCGCCGGTCTTCACCTGGCCGGTGTCGGCGAGCGCGGTCTGGGCTTGGGCGATCGGGTCCTTGGCCGCGCCGCAGACGCTCGACGCCCAGGACTCCAGCTGCTTGCTGTTGTCGTCGCCGCCGCAGCCGACGGCGCCGAACGCCAGCAGCACGCCGAGGACGGGTACGGCCAGCAGTCGCTTGTTCACCGGGAGAAGCCTTTCGGTTTCGGTCGTCATCGGTCGTCGAACCTACACGGCCGGTTCCCGCCCCCCGGTTCCCGGTTCCCGCCTGCGACGTCCCGCCCCGGGCCTCCCCGGGACCGCCCGCGGGCCGTTTGCGGCCCGTGCCCGGCCCGTCCCGGTGCCCCGCCCCCGGCCGCGACTCAGGCCCGCTCGACCCTGATCGGATCGCCCGGGCGGACGGTGCGCAGCACTGCGGCGTCCCCGTCCAGCGCGCCCAGGACGTTGCAGGGACTGGCCAGCCGGCACTCGCCGTCGCGCGAGATCGGCGTCGGCCCGTACGGCAGGGCGAGGCTGTCGCCGTCGGTCCAGAAGGCGACCGTGCCGGGTTCCACGACCTGCCGGGCGCCGGCCTCGCGCGGCACGCTGACGGGCGTGCCGAAGTAGACCTCCTCGCCCCAGGTGCTCGCCGAGGAGCTGATCGGCAGCTCGGCCCAGAGCGCCTCGGCGGTGGGGGTGACCGTCAGCGTGGCGGTGGCCTGCCCGGCCGGCCACAGAATGCGAATCCGCATGGACTTCCTTTTTCGCGACGAGGTCCGATCAGGGATCGGACCCGGTCGTGCCGGAAGCAGCGAACCGCCACACTCAACATTTTGTCAACGCACGCCCCGGGGACTGGACCCCGGTCGCGCGCGAGAAACGCGAAGACGCGCGAGAAACACGAAGGACGGACGTGAAAGACGCGAAGGACGCGACCACCGCGGAAGTGGGGCCTCAGACCGCGACGGAAGCGACCGAAACCGGCCAGCTCATCCGAATCAGGCCACCGTCCGTGCCGCTGGTGACCTCCAGGTCTTCGACCAGGCCGGTGATCACGGCGAGGCCGAGGGTGTCCTCGTCCGGCTCGCCGCCCTCGGCAGCGCCGGAGGCCGGGACGGCGGGGGGGCCGGCCTCGTCCTCGACCTCGATGAGGAAACGCTTCTCCTGGTCGGTCAGCGCGACCCTGACCGTGCCGCCGATGCCGCCCCGCTGGTGCAGGCCGACCGCGCGGGAGCACGCCTCGCCGACCGCGAGCCGTACCTCGTCGAGCACCGACTCGTCGACCCCGGCCCGTCTGGCGACGGCCGCGGCGACCAGTCGGGCCGTCCGCACGTGCTCGGGAAGCGCGCTGAATCGAAGTTCGACGGTTGCCATCTCTCCCCCTCGGGGTGCTCCGACCGGGGCCGGAAGTACGGCCCCTGCGGGCCGGCTGGACCGGCCCAGAGGCGGCCGGGACGCGCCGGGCCGAACCGGCCCAGGCACCCCGGACGCGTGGAAACGGGGCGGGCCGGCCACGAGGACCGGCCCGGCCGCGTCAGTCGGTCGCGTTGACCGCGTCGTCCACCGAGGTGTGGATCGGGAAGACCTTGGTCAAGCCGGTGATACGGAAGATCTTCAGGATGCGCTCCTGGTTGCAGACGAGGCGCAGCGAGCCCTCGTGGGCGCGCACCCGCTTCAGGCCGCCCACCAGCACACCCAGGCCGGTCGAGTCGAGGAAGTCGACGCCTTCCATGTCGACGACGAGGTGGTACTTGCCGTCGTTGACGAGCTCGACCAGCTGCTCCCGCAGCTTCGGGGCGGTGTACACATCGATCTCGCCGCCAACCTCGACGACCGTGCGATCGCCGACTGTACGGGTCGACAGGGACAGGTCCACGGAACCTCCAGCACCTTGCCTTGCTACGTCATGTGCGATCCTCGGCCGGACGGCCGCCACCGCATGGTCGCGAGCCCGGGCGCGCCCCAACCAGCACGTGGCAAGCCTCAGCGCTGCGACCCACGGCCGTACGGCCGTCACGGCCACATTCAACCACCTGCGACCATGCCCGCACGATGGCTTACGACGATTCTCCGTCACGCCGGTGACACACTGGGTCCTCATGCCGCCCCGACACAGCCCGCCCGAGGCACTGCTCACGAGCCTGATCACCAGCCGGGGGCGGTCCGACCGGCTCACCCATACGGAGCACCTTCCCGCCCGACCTGCGCGTTATTCACCGTGGCCCGGGTCGATCCGGCCGGAGATCGTGGCCTCGGCACTCGCGGTCGGGGTCGAACAGCCCTGGGCGCACCAGGCAGAAGCAATGAATCTGGCCAAAAGTGGCCAAACTGTGGTGATTGCCACAGGCACCGCCTCGGGCAAGTCGCTGGGCTACCTGGCCCCGGTGCTCAGCGATCTGCTGGACGGCACCGAGGCCCGCAACGGCCGCGGCGCCACCGCGCTCTACCTGGCACCGACCAAGGCCCTCGCCGCCGACCAGCGCCGCCGGGCCGCCGAACTCGCCCCGCCGAGGGTCCGCGCCGCGCTGTACGACGGCGACACCCCGCCCGAGGAGCGCGAGTGGGTCCGCCAGTACGCGTCCTACGTGCTCACCAACCCGGACATGCTGCACCGGGGCATCCTGCCCGGCCACGCCCGCTGGTCCTCCTTCCTCAAGGCGCTCCGCTACGTGGTCGTCGACGAGTGCCACAGCTACCGGGGCGTGTTCGGCTCGCACGTCGCCCAGGTGCTGCGCCGACTGCGCCGCGTGTGCGCCCGTTACGGTTCGTCACCGACCTTCCTGCTGGCCTCCGCCACCACCGCCGAGCCGGCCGCGACCGCCGAACGCCTCACCGGCCTACCCTCCGTCGCCGTCACCGAGGACGCCTCGCCGCGCGGGCCGATGGTCTTCGGCCTCTGGGAACCGCCCCTGACCGAGAACGTCGGCGAGCACGGCGCGCCCGTGCGCCGCACCGCCACCGCCGAGGCGGCGCACCTGCTCGCCGACCTGGTCGAGCGGGAGACCCGCACCGTCGTCTTCGTCCGCTCCCGCCGCGCGGCCGAGGTCGTCGCCCTCCAGACCCAGGACCAGCTCGGCCGACCGCTCGCCGACCGGGTGGCCGCCTACCGCGGCGGCTACCTGGCCGACGAACGCCGGGCCCTGGAACGCGCCCTGCACAGCGGCCGGCTGCTCGGCCTCGCCTCCACCTCCGCCCTCGAACTCGGCGTCGACATCTCCGGCCTCGACGCCGTCCTGATGGCCGGGTACCCGGGCACCCGGGCCTCGCTCTGGCAGCAGGCGGGCCGGGCGGGCCGCGAGGCCCAGGGCGCGCTGGCCGTCCTGATCGCCCGGGACGACCCGCTGGACACCTACCTGGTGCACCACCCGGAGGCGCTGTTCGCGGCACCCGTCGAAGCCACCGTGCTCGACCCCGACAACCCGCACGTGCTCGCCCCGCACCTGTGCGCGGCCGCCGCCGAACTGCCGCTCACCGACGCCGACCTGGAGCTGTTCGGCCCGTCCACCGCACCGCTGCTGCCCGTCCTGGAACGGCGCGGCCTGCTGCGTCGGCGCGGCGACGGCTGGTACTGGACGCGCCGCGAGCGCGCCGCCGACGCCGTGGACCTGCGCGGCAGCGGCGGCAGCCCGGTCCAGATCGTCGAGGCCGACACCGGCAGGCTGCTCGGCACCGTGGACGCCGCGGCCGCGCACACCACCGTCCACACCGGGGCCGTCCACCTCCACCAGGGCCGCACCTACCTGGTCCGGGAGCTCGACCTGGAGAACTCGGCCGCCCTGGTCGAACCGGCCGATCCGCCGTACACCACGGCCGCCCGCGACATCACCTCCATCTCCGTCCTCGGCACCGACACCACCGTCGACTGGGGCGAGGGGCGGCTCAGCTTCGGCTCGGTGGAGGTGGTCAACCAGGTGGTCGGCTACCTCCGGAAGCGGATCTCCACCGGAGAGATCATGGGCGAGACCAAGCTCGACCTGCCGCCCCGCACGCTGCGCACCCGCGCGGTCTGGTGGACCGTCACCGAGGACCAACTGCTCGACGCGGACATCCCGCCCGACCAGCTGCCCGGCGCCGCCCACGCCGCCGAGCACGCCTCGATCGGCCTGCTGCCGCTGTTCGCCACCTGCGACCGGTGGGACATCGGCGGCGTCTCCGTCCCGCTGCACCCGGACACCGGGCTGCCGACCGTGTTCGTCTACGACGGCCACCCGGGCGGGGCCGGCTTCGCCGAACGCGCCTTCCAGCGGGCGGTCGAGTGGCTGACGGCCACCCGCTCGGCGATCGCCTCCTGCGAATGCGAGCGCGGCTGCCCGTCCTGCGTCCAGTCACCCAAGTGCGGCAACGGGAACGACCCGCTGGACAAGGCGGCCGCCGTCCGGCTCCTGGACGTGCTGCTGGCCGGGGCTCCGGGGACCGCGGAGGCGGGGGCCCGGACGACGGCGGGCACGGCAGAGGCGAAGACGGACGCAGCAGAGGCGGACGAGGCCGGGGCGGGCCCGGACGGTGGGGCGCCGGCCGCGTCATGAGGCCGCCGACGCACCGCTCGGGGCGCTGTCGAGGCCGTCCTCGGCGGCGGTGACCGGGGCCCGTACCGGACCGGCCCGGGCCCTCGCCCGCGCCGGTCCGACCGGCAGACGGACCGGGAGCCAGCCGACCCTCACCTCGGCCACCACCTCGACGACGTCCGCCGACCGGTCCACCACGCAGGACACCAGGCCCGCACCCTGGGCGGCGGCGATCCCGGCGGCCCGGGCGCAGCCACCGTCCGGGTCCAGCAGCAGCCGGTCCGCCGCCGCCAGGGCCGCGAGGTCGGCGGCCGACTCGGCCCGGTGCCGGGCGGCGACCACCGACCCGACCGCGATCGTCGCGGCGAACACCGCCGTGCCCAGCATCGCCAGGGCGAGCAGCCAGACCGTCGCGGAGCCGGTGTCCGGCCCGCGCCCACCCACCACCGCCCGTCCGGTACGGGCCCGGGCTAACCGCCCCACCGCCGTCCGCAGCCCGAACGGGCCGGCCTGCGCGGTCAGGACGGCCGGCCCGGTCAGGACGGCCATGGGCCGCCACCTCCCTCCGCGACTCCCACCAGGACGTCCTCCCGCGCCGCCACGGCCGCCGCGCCGACCCGCACCGCGAGCAGTCCGCCGAGCCTGCCCGGCGCCGCACACGGTGCGTCCACGTCCACCCGTACCGTGTCGGCCGTCGGCGTCACCCGGACCCGTGCGCCCTCCGGAGCCGCCGCACGGGCGAGTTCGACGGCGTCCGTCTCCCCGCGTGCGGCCGCTCTGGCACCGACCCGGGCGGCGTCCACGCAGCGGATCTGCGCGGCCGCCGCAAGCACGCCCCAGATCAGCATCGCCGCGAGCAGGACGAGCGCCGGCAGGGCCACCGCCGTCTCCGCCGTGACGTAGCCGCCGTCACCACGCCGACCCGGACGACCGGCTGCTGCCCTGCCCGTCGCGGCCACCGGCCCGGTGCGCGCACCGCGCCGCCGGCACGCACCGACGGCGCCCGGGTCTCCGGCGGCCACCTCGGTACCGGCCGCACCGCCGTCACCGCCGTCACCGCCTCCCTGGCTCGTCCTAGGCCGCATGGAGCGCCCGTTGGAGCATGTCGGTCAGCGCGCCGGTGATGGCCTCGCTGGTCACCACCTTGTAGAGCCCGGCCGCGAGGGCGCACGCGCCCAAGGTCCCGACCGCGTACTCGGCCGTGGTCATCCCGGCGTCCGACCGGCCCCGGCGCCGAGCCACCCGGCTCACCCGGCAGGCCGCCCAGCGGCTCTTGCGCCGCCACGCCCCGAGCAGCCGGCGGAGCGGGCGCCCGCCGGCGGGCCTGATCGCGATCACCGCAGTCATGGATCTCTCCTGTCTCTCGTCGTTCTCGTCGTTCTCGTCGTTCTCGTCGTTCTCGTTGCTCTTGCCGCTCTTGCCGCTCTTGCCGCTCTTGCCGGCCGCATGTTCGGCTCCCGGTCACATCGCCTGCGCGAAGAGGCTGGTGAGGCCGACGACCACCGGCACCACCCCGATCAGCACGAAGGCCGGCAGGAAGCAAAGCCCGAGTGGCGCGGTGGCGAGCACCGCGGCCCGGCGGACCCGGGCGTGGGCCGCGCGGGCGGCCGCCGTCCGCAGCCCCTGGGCCAGCCCGATCAGTGGCTCGGCGGCGGGAGTTCCGCCGAGGCTCGTCCGCACCAGGCAGCGCGCCAGCGGCGCCAGCGGCGGGTGCTGCTCGCCCAGTCGGTTCCAGCACAGCTCCGGTGGTGCGCCGAGGGCCAGTTCGGCCCCGATCGCCACCAGCCGGGGCCCCATCGGCGCGCCCACGCTCCGGCCGACCGCCGACACGGCCTCGGAGGGCAGCGCCGCCGAGCCGAGGCAGGCCGCCAACAGTTCGGCGCTCAGTGGGAGTTGCCTGGTCAGCAGCTCCTCCTCCAGGGCCGCCCGACGATCCGCCGGCGATCGCACTCGGGCCGACCACCGGTGGGCGCCCACCGCCGCCAGCGCCCCGACGACCAGCCCGGTGCCGCCACCGAGCAGCACTGCCACCGCGAGCCCGGCTACGGCAGCCGTGACAACCCGCCGTCGATGCCCGACGCCCGACCCGGCCGGCCCGGTCGACCTCCGTCCCTCCTCCCGCTCACGGGCCCCGGCGAACGCCCGCCGCCGCCTCATCCGGCCACGCACCAGCGCCCGCACCCGCAGTAGGGCGGCCGCCACGGCCGGAAGTCCGGCCACCGCCCACTCGACGCCCCGCATCACCCGACCCCCGCTCCCGCGCCGAGGGCCCGGGCCCGCAGCCGCGACAGCCCGCCGCCCCGTTCGCTCGCTCGGAGCGCGGGCAGCGCACCGTCAGCCGCTCGACGGGGCTCGCCACGCCCCCGGGGGACCTCCAGGGCGCCCCGGGCCGCCGACCGGACGATGCGTGCCGTCCAGAACACCCCCAGCCCCTCCAGGACCGCCCCCGCCGCCAGGCAGCCCAACCCGGCGGTCGTGTGCAGCAGCACGGCCAGCGGGCGGGCCCCGAGGGCTGCGCCGAGGAGCAGCCCGGTGGCCGGCAGCGCGGCCAGGACGGCGATCGTCGCCCGTGGCCCGGCCAGTTCCCCGGCGATCTCCTCCGCCAGCGCCCGCTCGCCGCGCAGCGCCTCCGCGACCCGGTCCAGCGCGGCGGCCAGCCCCGCCCCGCTGTCGGCGGCGACCCGCCAGCAGGCCGCGATCGCCGCCGCCCCGCTCCCGCCCGGCAGTTCGGCCAGCAGGTGGAACGCGGCGGGCACGTCCGCGCCGTAGCGGCCGGCCGCGAGCCGGGCCACCGGCTCCTCGCCGAGCCTGCGCCGTCCGTCCGGGTCGGTGGCGAGCCGCGCGGTGACCAGGTGCAGCGCCCGTTCCGGCGTCGCCCCGCCGCGCAACTCCCCGGCCAGCCCGGCGCAGAGCTCCACCACCGCGGCCGCCCGCTGCCGGGCCTCCGCCGCCAGGCGCCGGTGCAAGCGCCACCGGCGCAGCGGCAGGACGGCCAGGGCCGCCGCGAGCACCGGCACCGGCGAGGCGGTGGCCTGCCCGGCGGCCAATCCCACCGGCAGGGCCAGGAGTTCGGGCGTGAGGACCTCCGAAAGCCGGAGCCGGCCGGGCCGCGCCGCCTCCAGCCCCGGGCCCGGTCCCCGTACGGGAGGCCCGCTGCCCGCGAGCACGAGCCTGGAGCGCCGCCCGCCCGGCAACTGCTCCTGCAGCGCTCGCCACCCGGCGACAGCCGCCAGACACAGCACCACCACCCAACAGAGCGGAAGTTGACTTTGCATCGCGCCATTGACCCCCGTTGCCATCGTCATCAGCCCTTTCGTTTCCAGGCCCCGAGCAGCGCCAGGGCGCCCGTGGCGCACCCGCCGAGCAGCAGGACGAAGGCGAGTTCCACCGCCCGCACCCCCGCCGCGCCCGCCGTCACGACGGCCCTCCGGGGCCGGGTTCGGCCCCCGCCCCGAGCACCACCCCACGCGCTGCCAGCAGCCCGACCAGCCGCTCCCAGCCCGCCCCGGGCACCAGGCCGCCCGCCGCCGGGAAGGCCACCGCGGGGGTGGTCACGGCCAGCCCGGCGCGGTCCCCGGCCAGGGTGTGGATCTCCGCCACCCGGCGCCGCCCCGAGCCCGGATCCCGGACCAGGTGCACCACCACCTCGAGCGCGGCCCGCAGTTGGCTGTGCAGCGCCGGCCGGTCGAGCCCGGCGAGCGAGCCCAGGGCCTCCAGCCGGACCGGCACGTCCGCCGCCGTGTTGGCGTGGACCGTGCCGAAACCGCCTTCGTGTCCGGTGTTCAGCGCGGCCAGCAGGTCCGACACCTCGGCCCCGCGCACCTCGCCGATCACCAGCCGGTCCGGACGCATCCGCAGCGCCTGGCGGACGAGGTCCCGGAGCGTGAACTCGCCGAGCCCTTCCTGGTTGGGCGGCCGGCTCTGCAGTCGGACCACGTGCGGATGGGCCGGCTGAAGCTCCGCCGAGTCCTCGGCGACCACGATCCGCTCGTCCGGCCCGACCAGTCCGAGCAACGCCGCGAGCAGCGTGGTCTTGCCCGAGCCCGTCCCGCCGGAGACGAGCAGCGACAGCCGCGCCCGCACGATGCCGGCCAGCAGGTCGGCGCCCTCCGGCGGCAGTGCTCCGCCCGCCACCAGCTCGTCGAGCGTGAACGGCCGGGGCCGACAGACCCGCAACGAGATGTGTGTGCAGCCCGCCGCGATCGGGGGCAGCACGGCGTGCAGCCGGGTGCCGTCCGGCAGCCGGGCGTCCACCCAGGGCCGGGCGTCGTCCAACCGCCGCCCGGCCGCGGTGGCCAGTCGGTGGGCCAGCCGCCGCACCGCCTCGGCGTCGGTGAACCGGACTCCGGTGGCCCGGTGCAGGCCGCCGCCACGGTCGACCCACACCTCCTCCGGACCGTTCACCAGGACGTCAGTGACGTCGGGCGCCGCCAGCAGCCGGTCCAGCGGGCCCGCACCCACCAGTTCGGCGCGCAACGAGCGCACGGTGTCCAGGACCTCGTCCCCGCCGAGCGGCGGGCGGGTGGCCCGCAGCGCGGCCGCGACCGAGCCCGCCGTCGGGGCGGCCCCCGACTCGGCCAGCCGCAGCCGCACCGCGTCCACCAGGGCCGCCGCCCGCTGCTCGCGGGCCGTCCGGCCGTACGGGCAGGGCCCGTGCTCGGCCTCCGGCGGCCCGCCGGGCGGCGGCACGCTCCGGAGCGGCCGGTGCTCCCGCGCACCGGTGCCCGGGCCGGGCGCACCGCCCCGAAGGCCTGTTCTGCGCAGACGGACCATCAGTACACACCTCCTCCGACCGCCGGCACCGGCGGCAGCACCTCGTTCAGGAAGGTCGCGCAGAAGCGCGCGAGCGGACCGCTCTCCCTCGTCCCGGGCGGGATGCCCTTCTCGACGTCCTGGGCCAGGCCGGGCTCCGGTTCCAACTCCCCTGCCAGTGGCAGCCGCAGGCCGCGGGCGATGCGGTGGGCCGGCAGCCCGCCGGCCCGGATCGGTCGCACCACGGCCCGGACGTCGCCGAGCCGCATCCGGGCGGCCGCCGCGACGCGGTCGGCGGCGGCCACCGCGCGCAGCTCGGCCGGCACCACCAGCAGCGCCAGGTCGGACTGCTCCAACGCCTGCCCGGCGGCCGCGTCGAGGTGGCGGGGCACGTCGACCACCACCAGCCCGCCGCGCCGCCGGGAGGCGGCCAGCACGCTGCGCATGGCCTCCGGCGGCACCGTCAGGGTGTCGCCGCGGTCCCAGGACAGGCAGGCCAGCTCGGAGAGCCGGTTGAGCGCGGGCAGCGCCCGGGCCAGCTCGGCCCCGCTGACCCGCCCGCGCGAGCCGGCCAGATCGGGCCAGCGCAGCCCGCGGGCCATCTCGCCGCCGAGCAGGATGTCGAGGCCGCCGCCCAGCGGGTCGCCGTCGATGAGCATCGTCCGTCGGCCGGCCCGCGCGGACGTGACCGCCAGGGCGCAGGCCAGCGTCGAGGCCCCGGCGCCGCCCCGGCCGCCGAGCACCGCGACGGTGACCGCCGGGGGCCCGCCGCCCTCGGCCGCGTCGGCGATCCGGTCGAGCAGCCAGGCCTCCGCGTCGGGCAGGAACAGCACGTGCTCGGCGCCGAGTCGGACGGCCCGGACCCACACGCCGGGGTCGTCCAGGTCGAGTCCGAGCAGCAGCACCCCGCCGCGCCGGCCCAACTCGGAGCAGTGGACGGCCTGGTCGTCCCCGACCAGGACCAGCGAGGCACCTTCCCAGAGCTCCCGCGTCGGCGGCGCGCCCCGGATCAGCCTCGGCTCGGTGCCCGCCGCCGCGCAGAGTCGCAGCAGGTGCTCGGCCAGGCCCTCGTCCTCGGTGACGACGAGCGGCCCGACGGGGCCGGGGCCCTCGGCGGTGACGTGGTCGGCGATCGGCGTCGACATGGTGGTCTCCCCTCCGCGCCGTCGGCCACCGGGGGCGGCCGGCGACGCACGTCGGACGGTTCCGGCGGACGGCCGCCAGGCAGACCTCTGAGAGAGGAAGGGGATGAGGCCCTGCCCGGCGACCGCCGCCGACCATCACGGTGGGGGGAGATCCGGATTCCGTCATCCACGTTCCGATTGCCTGTGGATAACTCGTGGGCTGTGGAGGAAAACGTTCACCCGGGCGGGGGGCTAATCGGCGAAGAATTGACGAAAGGGGGTCGCCGAGATGAACCGGCGGTCCGTCGCGGCGCGATCGGACGATCTCCCGGCCGATCTCCGGGCGGTCTCCCGACCGCCTTCCGACATCTCCCGGAACGGCCCGCGCCGCCGATCGGAACCAGCCGTTCGTTTCTTGGCAGCGATGAGCAAACAGCGACGCAGAGTGACGAAAGGTGGTCGATGGACCCAGGCGCCGACACCCCCTGTACACCGTCGGCGGGGCGCGCGCGGAATGCGCGGCAGCGGACCTTCAAGCCCTGAAAATGGCCCCGGACGTGCGACGACCCCCGCCGGGGGGGAGAGCGGGGGTCGTCTATCCACAGCCCGACTCGGGGGGGAGGAGCCGGACCGGGTTAGCACGGTCGCGAACGATCCGTGACTTCCATGGTGTACCCGAGCGGCCAGAAACACAAACCCACACGCCCGCGAGTACACCGAATGGCGGGGTGTTTTGTGGCGCCCTCTATCCTCGGTTCCCGTGGACACCACCGAGAACGCCGACGACCACGCCGACGAGTCCCCGGGCGACCCCACCGGGCCCGAAGAGCTCCCCGCACCCGACCGCCCCCGGTCGGGCGGGCTGCGCACGGCGGCCTTCTTCGACCTCGACAAGACCATCATCGCCAAATCGAGCGCGCTGGCCTTCAGTCGCCCCTTCTACCAGGGCGGCCTGATCAACCGTCGGGCCGTACTGCGCAGTGCGTACGCCCAGTTCGTCTTCCTGGTCGGCGGCGCGGACCACGACCAGATGGAGAAGATGCGTGAGTACCTCTCCGCGCTGACCCGGGGCTGGAACGTCCAGCAGGTCCGCGAGATCGTCGCCGAGACCCTGCACAACCTGATCGACCCGATCATCTACGACGAGGCCGCCTCGCTGATCGAGCAGCACCACGCGGCCGGCCGGGACGTGGTGATCGTCAGCAGCTCCGGCTCCGAGGTGGTCGAGCCGATCGGCGCGCTGCTCGGCGCGGACCACGTGATCGCCACCCGGCTCAAGGTCGAGGACGGCTGCTACACCGGCGAGATCGAGTACTACGCCTACGCGGAGAACAAGGCCGCCGCCATCCGGGAGTTGGCCGCGGTCGAGGGCTATGACCTGGCCGCGTCCTACGCCTACAGCGACTCCTCCACCGACCTGCCGCTGCTGGCGGCGGTCGGCCATCCGTCGGCCGTCAACCCGGATCGGGCGCTGCGCAAGGAGGCGCAGGCCCGGGAGTGGCCGGTGCTGGTCTTCGACAAGCCGGTGGAACTGCGGCGACGGCTGCCCGAGTTCTCCGCCCCGAGCGGTTCGGTGCTGACCGCGGTGGCGGTCGGGACGGCCGTCGTGACCGCCGGAGTGATCTGGTACCTGGCCCGTCGGCGGCGCCCCCTCGCCTGAGGCCCCGCGTCCGGCCGAACCGGCCCGCCCGGCCCGTCCTGGATAAAACGGGCAATCGACACAGACTTCTCGTTTCGGGTTCCCCTTTCGCCCGAAACGCGATACAAATGAAGCACGGCCCGCGAGACCCGGTCAGGACCTTAAGAGGTCAAACCGACAACGCAGTTCAGGCCCCACGGACCGCGTGTACAGATAGCCGAGCACCCACATGCAGCCGACCCGCTGTCGGGCCGCCGGACCAGACGAACGGGCAGGATCCCCGTCTGATCGGCACTTCCGGTGCATGCATGGTCACCTGGCATCTGCACCAGCGGCGGCACCCAGCAGGATCAGGTGCCGCCGCATCTCCGTGTCTACGGGCCCCTTCGCGGGGCCCTTCCGCTCGTCCCCGTCCGGCCCGGCCGCTCAGGCCATGCCGCGCTGCATGGCCTCGCAGACCGCCGTGCTCTCCCGCACGCCGAGCCGCAGCGCCGCGCCGCAGTGCGCGATCCAGGCCCCCATCCCCCCGGGCGTGCCCGCCAGGTAGCCCGCGAGGGCCCGGCGGTGGGCGGCGGTGCCGAGTTCCGCCAGGCCGACCTCGGCCGGGCAGATCGACTTCGGGTCGAGCCCCTCGGCGATCAGCACGATCCGCTGGGCGGCCCGCGCGATCACCCCGTTGTAGGCGCCGAACGGCCGCAGCGCGAGCAGTTCACCGTGCACCACCGAGGCCACGACGAGGGCCGGCGTGCCCACACCCTGCCCCTCCGCGCGCGCGACCAGCAGCCGGGAGAGCTGGTCGAGTCGGGCCGCGACCTCCTCCGCGCCCGGTGCGGGCGGCAGCTCGGGCAGCGGCCCGTCGGCGGTGTCGGCCTCGACGCTCTCCACCCGCTGCAGCTCCAGCGGGAACAGCGGCTCGGCGCCCTCCCCCGCCCGGCGCGGGCGCCCGGCGACCGGGTCTCCGTCGCCGACCGCGAGCAGGTGCAGCCGGGCCAGCACCTGGAGCGGCGAGTGCCGCCAGATGCTGAGCAGCTGGCCGGCCTCGGCGGCGATCCGCAGGGCGGCGCCGACCGTGCGGGCCTCGGTGTCCGCGCCGAAGTCGGTGCGGCGGCGGACCTCCTCCAGCGGCCAGTCGGCCCCGGCCAGGGCCGCTGACGCGCGGGCGCCGCGCAGCGCGGACTCGGAGGTGACCTCGGCCGCGCGGCGGCGCATCACCCGGTGGCCGTAGAGCCGGTCGACGGCCTTGCGGACCTCGGCGACCGCGTCGGGCACCCCGGGGAGCTGGGCCAGCGGGGCGAGGGGATCTGTTCCAGTGCTCACCTACCCGAGAGTAATGAACGGGCCGCCCCTCCCGGAACAGCAACCCCGCATCACCCGTTAGAGGCAATCCTCACTTCCCTCCCCCGGTGAGGTCCAAACCCCGGCTAGCATGACCACTATCGGAGACGATAACGATTTCCAACTAGAGGGCGCCCCCGTCGCACGCGCCCCCTGGGCAGGCGGCCCCGAGCGAGGGCCCTGAGCGAGAGCCGGAGTCCCCAGATGAAGATCGCCTTCGTCGGCAAGGGCGGCAGCGGGAAGACCACGCTGTCCGCACTGTTCATCCGCCACCTGGCCGCCGCCGGTCGGCCGGTCATCGCCGTGGACGCCGACATCAACCAGCACCTGGGCCCCGCCCTGGGACTGACGGATGCCCAGGCGGCCGGCCTGCCCTCGCTCGGCGCACACCTGCCGGAGATCAAGGAGTACCTGCGCGGCAGCAACCCGCTGATCCGCTCGGCCGAGGAGATGATCAAGACCACGCCGCCCGGCCGCGGTTCGCGGCTGCTGCGGATCGTCGAGGAGAACCCGGTCTACGCCGCCTGCGCCCGCCCGATCGCGCTGGACGAGGGCTCGGTCCGGCTGCTGGCGACCGGCGCGTTCACCGAGGAGGACCTCGGGGTGGCCTGCTACCACTCCAAGGTCGGCGCGGTGGAGCTGCTGCTCAACCACCTGCTGGACGGCCCCGACGAGTACATGGTCACCGACATGACGGCGGGCTCGGACTCCTTCGCCTCCGGCCTGTTCACCCGCTTCGACCTGACCTTCCTGGTGGCCGAGCCGACCCGCAAGGGTGTCTCCGTCTACCGCCAGTACCGGGACTACGCCCGTGACTTCGGCGTGCAGCTGCGGGTGGTCGGCAACAAGGTGCAGGGCCCGGACGACCTGGCGTTCCTGCGCCGCGAGGTCGGCGACGACCTGCTCACCACCTTCGGGCAGTCGGACTGGGTGCGCCGCCTGGAGCAGGGCGCCGAGCCGCCGTTGAAGTCCCTGGAGCCGGCCAACCGGGCCGTGCTGGAGCAGTTGCGGGCCGAGGCCGACGCGGCGCACGGACGGCGGGACGCGCTCCGCTACACCGAGCAGGCCGTGCTCTTCCACCGCCGCAACGCGGAGAGTTGGGCCAACGCCAAGGTCGGTATCGACCTGGCGACGCAGGTGGACGAGGGCTTCGTCCCGGGCGAGTTCGCGGACGGCGGCGAGCGCACGGCTCCGGCGGGCGCCCACGCCTGACACCCGCCCCAGCGCGCCCGGACGGGCCGCGGTCTCCCGTCACCCCGGGAAGCCGCGGCCCGTTCGCCGTGTCCGGCCCCACCGCTCGCCCCGCCACTCGCCGCCAGGCCCCCGACCGTTCGAAC
The DNA here is from genome assembly GCF_055576085.1 of Kitasatospora sp. NPDC033851. Classification (NCBI taxonomy): domain Bacteria; kingdom Bacillati; phylum Actinomycetota; class Actinomycetes; order Kitasatosporales; family Streptomycetaceae; genus Kitasatospora; species Kitasatospora sp. NPDC033851. Next base: position 124,002 of record NZ_JBVIRL010000019.1, read on the forward strand.
ACCACCCATTGGGGTGAATCAGGGGGTTTTCCGCTTCCCTCCCGCAACGACGCTATGCAAAGCTTTCATTACTCTCGGTTTACCGAGTCTTGATGGTCCGTTCCGGCGGCCCTCGGCGAGACCTCCCGCTCCTCGCCCGGGCTCCTGGCGGGCCCGATGGTCGACGCCGGCCGGTGACACCCGCACTCCCCGCCGCGCCCACGCCATCCCGCCACACCGTCGCGACCCACGACAGCCGATCCGCCCGGAGCCCCACCCCGGATTCACCGCCGGACCTGACTGCGTTCGTTCCCCCGGACAGACGGGAAGACAATGACCCTCGACATCTCCAGCGCCCCCATCGCCTCCGACACCACCGACCACGCACCGCCGGGCCCCGGCGCCCGGATCCGCTGGGCGCAGGACCTCTCCGCCTCGCTCGTGGTCTTCCTGATCGCCGTGCCGTTCTCCCTCGGCATCGCGCTGGCCACCGGCGCCCCGCTCACCGCCGGCCTGGCCGCCGCGGCCGTGGGCGGCATCGTGGTCGGGCTGTTCGGCGGCACCACACTCATGGTCAGCGGCCCCTCGGCAGCGCTGACCGTGATCACCGCCGGGCTGATCGCCCAGTACGGCTGGCAGGCCACCTGCGCCATCACCCTCGCCGCCGGTCTTCTCCAACTCCTGCTCGGCGCACGCCGGGTGGCCCGGACGGCGCTCGCCGTCTCGCCCGCGATCGTGCACGGCATGCTGGCCGGGGTCGGGCTCACCATCGCCATCGCGCAGCTGCACGTCGTGCTCGGCGGCTCGCCGCAGAGCTCCGCGATCGCCAACATCCTCGCACTGCCCGGGCAGTTGGCCGGTCCGCACCCGCCCGCACTACTGGCCGGCGCGGTGACCGTGGCCGTCCTGCTCGGCTGGCCCCGGCTCGGCCGACTCCCCGGCCGTGCGGGCCGGTTGGGCGCCCGGCTGGCCAAGGTGCCGGGCCCGCTGGCCGCCATCGCCCTGGCCACCGCCCTCGCGCTCGCCCTGGACCTGCGACTCGCCCACATCGAGCTGCCCGCCTGGCAGCCGCACGCCTTCGCGCCCGCCCTGCCGCACGGTCCGGTGCTCGGCCTGATCGCCGCCGTCCTGACCGTCACCGCCGTCGCCAGCGTGGAGTCACTGCTGTCCGCCGCCGCGATCGACCGGATGTCCCGCCGCACCGGCGACCTCGACCGCGAGCTGCGCGGCCAGGGCCTCGCCAACCTGGTGAGCGGCCTGGTCGGCGGGCTGCCGATCGCGGGCGGCGCGGTGCGCAGCACTGCCAACGTCCAGGCCGGCGCGCGGTCCAGGTGGGCCTCGGTGCTGCACGGCGTCTGGGTGCTGACCGCCGCGCTGGCGCTGAGCGGCGGGCTGCGCCGGATCCCGCTGGCCGCGCTCGCCGCGCTGGTCCTGGTGGTCGGGCTGCAGATGGTGAGCTTCGCGCACATCCGCAATGTGCACCGGCACCGCGAGTTCCCCGTCTACCTCACCACCGTGGTCGCCGTGGTGGCGGCCGGGGTGCTGTGGGGTGTCGCGATCGGGGCCGGCACCGCCGTCCTGCTCGCGCTCTACCGGCTGACCCGCGCCCATGTGGACGTCAGGACCGGGCCGGACGGCTCGGTCACCGTCCAGACGCACGGCCCGCTCACCTTCACCGCCGTGCCCCGGCTCAGCCGGGCACTGTCCGACATCCCGGCCGGGGCCGAGGTCACCGTGGTCCACGACGGCTCCTTCCTGGACCACGCCGCTTACGAGACGCTGCACAGCTGGCGCGCCGGGCACCAGGACGCGGGCGGCCGGGTCTCGATGGTGACGAGGCGCCAGGACGACGAGGTGCTCGACCCCGACGGCACGGTGCGCGCCGGCAGTTCACCGGGGCCGCACCGCTGCCGGGCCTGGACGCCCTGGGTCGGCCACCACTGCATCGAGCAGCAGGAGGACCCGCACGGCCGGCTGCTGGACGGGGTCCGGGTGTTCCAGCTGCACACCGCCCCACTGATCAGGCCCGAACTCGCCCGGCTGGCGCGGGAGGGGCAGACGCCCTCCCAGCTCTTCCTGACCTGCGCGGACTCGCGGATGGTCACCAGCATGATCACCAACAGCGGCCCGGGCGACCTCTTCACCGTCCGCAATGTGGGCAACCTGGTGCCGGCCCCGTTCGAGCCCGGCGCGGCCGACGACTCGGTGGCTGCCGCGGTGCAGTACGCCGTCGAGGTGCTGGAAGTGCGCTCGATCACGGTCTGCGGCCACTCCGGCTGCGGCGCGATGAAGGCCCTGCTGGACGGTGTGCACGAGCATCCCGGTCCGCCCACCCCGCTGGCCCGCTGGCTGCGCAACGGCCGCGGCTCGCTGGACCGGCTCCGGCGGGCGCCCGCCGAGTTCGCCACCCGGCCGGTGGTGGACCCGGTGGAGCAGCTCTGCCTCACCAACGTGGTCCAGCAGTTGGACCAGCTGATGGCGAACCCGGCGGTGGAGCGCCGGGTCGAGGAGGGCACCCTGCGGCTGGTCGGGATGTACTTCGACTTCGCGACCGCCCAGGCCTACGTCCTGGACCGCGCCGCCGGGACGTTCAGCGCGGTCGAGGCCCGTACCGCAGCCGATGCCGGGGCCCACGCCGGGGCTCGGGCCGGCGTGGCATCGGCCGAACGGGTGAATGAGGACGGCCGGGTGCCGTCCGGCGTCGGCGAGGAAGGCCCCCGGCTGGCCGCCTGAGAGCCGGGCCCGTGTCCCCGCCGGGCGGGCTGGGGCACGGGCCCACCAGCCCCGGCACGGCCCTCCGCTCCCGCGCGGCGGACCGTACCGGTCGTGGCCCGATATTCGGTCAAAGGTCTACACCAATTATCGGCAGCCTCTTGTCAACTGCCCCGTTCTCCTGGTGAGCTGTGCGCTGGGACACACGGGACAATCCCCACGCACGGGATCGTCTCTGATCATGACTCGATGAGGAGTGCGTGTGAGCAACGAGAGCCTGGCCAACCTGCTCAAGGAGGAGCGGCGCTTCGCTCCGCCCGCAGAGCTCGCCGCAGCCGCCAACGTCACCGCGGCCGCGTACGCGCAGGCCTCCGAGGACCGTCTGGGCTTCTGGGCCGAGCAGGCCCGTCGCCTCAGCTGGGCCGTCGAGCCGACCGAGACCCTCGACTGGTCCAACCCGCCGTTCGCCAAGTGGTTCGCCGACGGCAAGCTCAACGTGGCGTACAACTGCGTCGACCGCCACGTCGAGAACGGCCTGGGCGACCGGGTCGCCATCCACTTCGAGGGCGAGCCCGGCGACAGCCGCTCGATCACCTACGCCCAGCTCAAGGACGAGGTCTCGCAGGCCGCCAACGCGCTGCTGGAGCTCGGTGTCCGCAAGGGCGACCGGGTCGCGGTCTACCTGCCGATGATCGCCGAGGCGGTCGTCGCGATCCTCGCCTGCGCCCGGATCGGCGCCACCCACTCGGTGGTCTTCGGCGGCTTCTCCGCCGACGCCGTGGCCTCCCGCATCCAGGACGCCCAGGCCAAGCTCGTCATCACCGCCGACGGCGGCTACCGGCGCGGCAAGGCGTCCGCGCTCAAGCCGGCCATCGACGAGGCGCTCACCAAGGTCGACGGCGTCGAGCACGTCCTGGTGATCCGCCGCACCGAGCAGGACGTTGCCTGGACCGAGGGCCGTGACGTCTGGTGGCACGAGATCACCGCACGCCAGTCCACCGAGCACATCCCCGAGGCGCACGACGCCGAGCACCCGCTCTTCATCCTCTACACCTCGGGCACCACCGGTAAGCCCAAGGGCATCCTGCACACCTCGGGCGGCTACCTCACCCAGGCCAGCTACACCCACCACGCGGTCTTCGACCTCAAGCCGGAGACCGACGTCTACTGGTGCACCGCCGACATCGGCTGGGTCACCGGCCACTCGTACATCGTCTACGGCCCGCTCTCCAACGGCGCCACCCAGGTCATCTACGAGGGCACCCCGGACACCCCGCACCAGGGCCGGTTCTGGGAGATCGTCCAGAAGTACGGCGTGACCATCCTCTACACCGCGCCGACCGCGATCCGCACCTTCATGAAGTGGGGCGACGACATCCCCGCGAAGTTCGACCTGTCCTCGCTGCGGGTGCTGGGCAGTGTCGGCGAGCCGATCAACCCCGAGGCGTGGATCTGGTACCGCGAGCACATCGGTGCCGGCAAGACCCCGATCGTGGACACCTGGTGGCAGACCGAGACCGGCGCCATGATGATCAGCCCGCTGCCGGGCGTCACCGAGACCAAGCCGGGCTCGGCCCAGCGCGCCCTGCCGGGCATCGCGGCCACCGTGGTGGACGACGAGGCCAACGAGGTGCCCAACGGCTCCGGCGGCTACCTGGTGCTCACCGAGCCGTGGCCGTCCATGCTCCGCACCATCTGGGGCGACGACCAGCGCTACATCGACACCTACTGGTCGCGCTTCCAGGGCCGCTACTTCGCCGGTGACGGCGCCAAGAAGGATGAGGACGGCGACATCTGGCTGCTCGGCCGGGTGGACGACGTCATGCTCGTCTCGGGCCACAACATCTCCACCACCGAGGTCGAGTCGGCCCTGGTCGGCCACCCGTCCGTCGCCGAGTCCGCGGTGGTCGGCGCCGCCGACGCCACCACCGGGCAGGCCATCGTCGCCTTCGTGATCCTGCGTGGCGGCATGACCGAGAGCCCGGAGCTGGTCGACGAGCTGCGGGCGCACGTCGGCCGCACGCTGGGCCCCATCGCCAAGCCGAAGCAGATCAAGGTGGTCGGCGAGCTGCCGAAGACCCGCTCCGGCAAGATCATGCGCCGTCTGCTGCGCGACATCGCCGAGGGCCGCGAGGTCGGTGACACCACCACCCTCGCCGACAGCTCGGTGATGAGCCAGATCCAGGCCCAGCTGCCGCTCATGGGCAACGGCAACGGCTGAGCCGACTGAGACAGCGACTGTGCCCCGGGCGGTGGTCATCGCCCGGGGCACAGCCGTTCCTCCGGGCCGCCGCCGTTCCTCCGGGTGCGGAACCCATCCGTAGGGCTTAAGTCCTTGAATAGGACAATCCGGACGTCACCCGAACATCCCGTTAGACTGTTAACGACGCATCAAGATCCCCCGGCGGGATCCGGGCGTCACAGGGCGCGCCGGGAAGTCTGGTCGGCAACTGCACCACTCGTGCATCCGTTGCCGCTCCCAGCCCCAGGAGGTCCCGCGTGACCGACCAGCCGCCCGTCCTCGAGCCGACGACCCGCCGCCGGCAGTTCCCCGGCCGGCTGTCACTGCCCGAGCGCACCTTCATCACCGACGCCCTGCGGACCGAGACGGTCGGCGGCATGCTGCTGCTGGGCGCCGCCGTCATCGCACTGATCTGGGCCAACGTCTGGCCGCAGGCGTACCAGAGCATGCTCGACTACACCGTCGGCCCCTCCGCCCCGCTGCACCTCGACCTCACCCTGGCCACCTGGGCCAAGGACGGACTGCTGACGATCTTCTTCTTCGTCGCCGGGATCGAGCTCAAGCGCGAGTTCGTCGCGGGCGAGCTGCGCACGCCCAGCGCCGCGGCGCTGCCCGTCATCGCCGCCGTCTGCGGCGTGGCGATGCCCGCGATCCTGTACGCCCTGGTGAACTCCGGCAGTGGCGGACACCCCGGCGGCTGGGCGATCCCGACCGCCACCGACATCGCCTTCGCCCTCGGCGTCCTGGCCGTGGTCGGCAGCCACCTGCCCTCGGCGCTGCGCGCCTTCCTGCTCACCCTGGCCGTCGTCGACGACCTGATCGCGATCCTGATCATCGCGGTCTTCTACAGCTCCGGCATCAAGTTCTGGGCGCTCGGACTGGCCCTCGCCGGGCTGGTGCTGTTCTGGTTCCTGCACCGGCGCGGGGTGCACGGCTGGTACCTGTTCGTGCCGCTGGCCCTGGTGACCTGGGCGCTGATGCACGAGAGCGGCATCCACGCCACGGTGGCGGGCGTCGCGATGGGCCTGATGCTGCGCTGCCACCGGGAGGGCGACGAGCAGCACTCCCCCGGCGAGCACATCGAGCACCTGGTCCGCCCCCTCTCTGCCGGTTTTGCCGTCCCGGTGTTCGCGCTGTTCTCGGCCGGGGTGACGATCTCCGGCCCGGCGCTGCGCGAGGTGTTCACCCAGGCCGTCCCGCTCGGCATCGTGGTCGGCCTGCTGGTCGGCAAGTCGGTGGGCATCTTCGGCGGCACCTGGCTTGCCGCCCGGTTCACCAGGGCCGAGCTGAACCCGCAGCTCAAGTGGGCCGACATGGTCGCCGTCTCGGTGCTCGCGGGCATCGGCTTCACCGTCTCGCTGCTCATCAGCGAGCTGGCCTTCCCGGACGACCCGGCGCTCGCCGCCCTGGCCAAGACGGCCGTCCTGGTCGGCTCGCTGCTCTGCGCGATGGTCGCCACCGTGCTGCTGAAGCTGCGCAACCGGCACTACCGCGCGCTGTGCGAGGAGGAGGACCGGGACACGGACGGGGACGGCATCCCGGACGTCTACCAGGAGGACGACCCGGCCTGGCGGGCCCGGGTCTCCGGCGGCTCCGGGGGCTCCGCCGACTCCGGGAATGCCGGGAACGCCGACAACTCCGGGAACGCCGGCAACTCCGGCAACTCCGGGGCCGCTGGAGCGGGCCGCTGACGGTCCCTCCGGGAGGCTCCGCGCACGGACCCCGGCGCCTCCCGGGAACCCCGTCCGGGAGCCCCTGGAGGCCGTCCGCAACGGAGACACGTCCCTCCGGCGGGGGCCCGGAGTGGTGTCCGACTGACCGGTAGGGGCATGATTCTGAGCTGTCGACAATCCACTGACGCCTCCGGACCCCCCAGCGGCCCCGGAACCGCAGACCCGCGGCGGCGTCACGCCGCACAGCCGCAGAGGAGAACCGCTGATGCCCGCAGGAGCCGCAGACCCGTCCAGCAACGGCCGGGCGCCCTACGAGGGCGAGCGTTCGGTGGGGCAGCTGTTCGCGGCGGCCACCGCCGACCTGTCCGCGCTGGTCCACGACGAGATCGCGCTCGCCAAGGCCGAGATCCGGGCGGACGTCAAGCGCGGCGTCTCCGGCGGCGTCTCGCTGACGGTCGCCGGCGTGGTGGCGCTGTTCTCGATCCCGATGCTGAGCGCCGCCGCGGCCTTCGGCATCCACGCGCTGGGCATTTCGCTGGGCTGGTCCTTCCTCATCGTGGCCGGCGCCTACCTGCTGCTCGCGTTGCTGCTCGGGGCGCTGGCGTACCGCTCGTTCAAGAAGATCGAGCCGCCGCGCCGCACCATCGAGGGCGCCCAGAAGACCGCCGACGTGCTGAAGAACGCCCGGCCGCGCCCGGCCACCAAGGAGGAGATCGACCGCGCCCTGGGCCGCATCCCGTAAAGCGGTCCTGTCGGGCGGTTCCGTCAACCGTCCCGTCAGACGGTCCCGTCACGTGGTGCCGTCACGTGGTGCCGTCAACCGTCCCGTCAACTGCCCCGCCGACGGTCCCTTGCCGGAGGGGCCGACAGTGAGTGCCGGGCACGTGTCCGACGCGCGGATGTGACACGCTCTCGGTATGCCGCTTGACCAGAAGCCCGTGCCCGCGCAGCCGTCCGCCGACTCCGGCCCCGACTCCGGCCCCGGCCTCGTCCCCGAGGGCCCCGGCCCGGCCCCCGAACGGAAGCCCGTCGAGGCGGATGTCGAGGCGGATGTCGAGGCGCCCGCCGGGGCCGCTGCGGCGGCGCAGGCCGAGGCGTGGAGCATCCGGCAGGCCGGCCCGTGGACGCACCGCGACCTCGCGGCCAACGGCGCCCGCTTCCACATCGCCGAGCTGGGCTCGGGCCCGCTCGTGCTGCTGGTGCACGGCTGGCCCGAGTACTGGTGGGCCTGGCGCCACCAGCTGACCGCGCTCGCCGAGGCCGGCTACCGGGCGGTGGCGCTCGACCTGCGGGGCGTCGGCGGCAGCGACCGCACCCCGCGCGGGTACGACCCCGGCAACCTCGCCCTGGACATCACCGGGGTGATCCGCTCGCTCGGCGAGCGCCGGGCGCACCTGGTCGGACATGCCTCCGGCGGCACCCTCGCCTGGGTGGCGGCCGTGATGCGTCCGTCCGTCATCCAGAGCCTGACCGTGGTCTCGGCCGCGCACCCGAGGGACCTGCGCCGGGCTCTGCTGACCGACCGCCGCCAGTTCGCCGCGTTCGAGCACGTGCTGGGCTTCCAGCGGCCGTGGATACCGGAACGCCGCCTGGTGGCCGACGACGCCGAGCTGGTCGGCCGCTACCTGACCTCCTGGACCGGCCCGAACGGCCTGGACGAGGCCGAGGTGCACGCGTACCGGCAGGCGATCCAGATCCCCAGCACCGCGCACTGCTCGATCGAGCCGTACCGCTGGCTGATGCGGTCGATGGCCCGGCCGGACGGCATCCAGTTCGCCCGGCGGATGAAGAAGCCGATCACCGCGCCGACCCTGCACGTCCAGGGCGCGGCGGACCCGGTGCTGCTGTCGCACACCGCGCTCGGCGGGGGCGAGTACGTGGCGGCGCCCTACCGCTGGCGGCTGCTGCCGGGGGTCGGGCACTTCCCGCACGAGGAGGCGCCGGAGGAGTTCACCGCCGAGCTGCTGGACTGGGTCGGGCGTCACAAGGAGTGACCCCGCGTCGGAGACGGCCGGAGACGGTCGGGGAGGCCGGGGAGGCCGGGCGGCGAGGCGGCCGGGCGGTAGGGGAAGGCGCCTGGGCCCAGTGGCTCGAGTGCAACTCCCTTGATGCTGTGTTCATATGACAAGCACATAGGCCAATCTCGACACAACCCCGGCGGTTACCTCGACCGGCCCAGGGGCATCCATACCGGTATGAGTTGGATGCCCGATCGCGGCGCCGCCCCGCGCGGCCGACGCCAGAACAGCCCCCAGCGTTCCGCCCACCGCCCCGACCGGGCGGACGACCTCGGCTTCGACGGCCTCGACCCTCGTCAGCGCGCCGAACGGCGGCAACTCGGCATCCCACACATCCTCGGTCGGCGCGCCCGCTGGGTGGGCGCACGACTGCGGCGCGAGACCTGAGGCCTCGCGCCGCGTAAGTCCGACGGTGACGGACGGCCCGTGGTGACGGACGGCCCGTGGTGACGGGCGGCCGGTCGACGGCCGCCCGGCGCGCACCGCTCAGTTCGTGATCGGCGACAGCGCGGTGAACCAGAGCAGGACGAAGGTCGCCACCGACATGATCGGCACCAGCACCTTGGTCTCGACGTCGTTGCCGCTGCGCTTGATCAGCACGATCTCGTAGCGCTCCTTGTGCGGCCAGAGCAGCGGCGCGCCCTTCTTGGTCAGGCAGTCGCCCAGCAGGTGCGCCAGCGTGCCCAGCGCCACCGCGTACGGCAGCCAGCCGGGCGCGTTGGGCATCCAGGTGTTCATGCCGAAGGTGCCCAGCGCGGACAGCCCGATGATGGTGATCCAGCTCTGCGGACCGTCACCCGGCGGGCAGAGCCGCAGCGCCCGGATCGCGAGCGCCAGCAGGAAGAACGTCAGCACGAGCGTGAAGTTGCGGCCCAGGAAGGTGACGCCGGCCCAGGTGCCGGCGCCCATCAGCCCGACGAACAGCAGCGAGTGGGTGGCGTGCCGGTGGCCGCCGGAGGCCCACGCCACGAAGCGGCAGAGCGCCTTGGAGATCGGACCGAGGAAGTTGGCGATCGAGCCGTCGTGGTGGTCGAGGTCCGGCAGCAGGGCCGCACCCGCGCACAGCACCGTGCCCATCAGTATGTCCGCCGGCTGCAGCGTGGTGTGCAGCAGCAGCGGGGGCAGGAAGGGGGCCGATGCCGCGTACAGCATCGCCCCGCTCACCGCGTGCGAATGACCCATCATCGGACTGCCACGACCTCCCGTCGGGCCCACTCCGGGACGACGCCAGATTGAGCCGAACGGGTGAGCGCGGCCGAGGCTACCAGGGCGGACTGACGGTGCGACGGATATCGGACGGCCCGGCCCCCGGCGCGCCCCGCCCACAAGAGGCCCGGACCGGGGCTTCCGGGCCGCCCGGGCCCGGACCGGGGCGCCCGACGTCAGAGCGCGCAGCCCTGGGTCTCCACCCGGGCGGTCGCGGCACTGCCCTGCTGGACGTCCTCGCGGACCTCCGCCGCGGTCAGCACGTACCCGGTGTCGGCGCTGTCCAGGGACTTGGCGAACACCACGCCGTACACCTGGCCGTCCGGGGTGAGCAGCGGGCCGCCGCTGTTGCCCTGGCGGACCACCGAACGCACCGAGTAGACGTCGCGCACCACCTGGCCGCGGTGGTAGATGTCCGGGCCGTTGGCCTGGATCCGGCCGCGGATGCGGGCCGGCTGGACGTTGAAGGCGCCGTTCTCCGGGAAGCCGGCCACGATCGCGCTGTCGTTGGTCTTCGCCTCGCCCGCGAAGGTCAGCGCGGGCGCGTTCAGCTTCGGCACGTCCAGGACCGCGATGTCGCGCTGCCAGTCGTAGCGGACCACCGTCGCGTCGTACAGCTGGCCGAGGCCGCCGATCTGCACCGTCGGCTCGTTGACCCCGCCGACCACGTGGGCGTTGGTCATCACCCGGTGCGGGGCGAAGACGAAGCCGCTGCCCTCCAGGGTCTTGCCGCAGGAGGTCGCCGTGCCGACCACCTTGACCAGGCTCTGCTTGGCCCGCGCCACCGCCGGGCTTGCGGCCAACGCCGGGTCCGGGGTGTCGACCTGGGTGATCGGCTCGTGCTCGAAGGGGTTGAAGACCTGCGGGAAGCCGTTGCGGGCGAGCACCTTGGAGAAGTCCGAGAACCAGTTCGGCGCGTCGGAGGGCAGGGCGTTCTGCACCCCGCCGAGGATCGCCGAGGAACGGACCTGCTTGGAGACCGTCGGCAGCGAGGCCCCGGCCAGCGCCGAACCGATCAGCCAGGCCACCAGCAGCATCGAGACCACGTTCACCACCGCGCCACCGGCCGCGTCCAGGACCCGGGCCGGGCGGCGGCCGATGTGGCCGCGCAGCTTCCAGCCGAAATGCGCGGTGACCGCCTGGCCGATCGCGGCGAAGACGATCACCACCACGACGGCCACCACCGAGGCCGTGGTGCCGGGGCTCAGGTGGTCCAGCAGCAGCGGCAGCAGCTCGACGGCCAGCAGACCGCCGCCGAGGAAACCGACCAGCGACAGGACACCGACCACGAAGCCCTGCCGGTAGCCCGACACGGCGAATCCCACGGCAGCGGCGATCAGCAGCACATCCAGGACGTTCACTCCGACACCCTCCCACGGTCCGCAGGCCGGACCGGCCGACAGCCGGTCACGATCCTCCGGCGTCGCCGCCCGGCAGCGCGCGGGAATGCTCGAGGTCACCCTGGACCAGGGCCAGCGCGTCGTCCGAGAGGTCGACGACCCGGGACGGATCCCAGGGCAGCTCCAGCCCGCTGTGGTGCAGCACCCGGTCGATCACCCCGGCGGTGAATCCCCAGACCAGCCGTCCGGCGACCGCGAAGGCCGGACCGATGTGCCCCGAGGGGTGGCGCAGCCGCACCCGGTTCGCCGGATCGGCCAGGTCTGCGATCGACACCCGGAACACCGCGCCGGTCTCGCCCTGGTCCACCGGACGCACCGGCGACTCCTCGCGCCACCAGCCGAGTACCGGGGTCACCACGAAACGGCTCACCGGGATGTACAGCCGCGGCAGCGCCGCGAACACCTGCACCCCGTCCGGGTCCAGGCCGGTCTCCTCCCAGGCCTCCCGCAGCGCCGCGGCGATCGGCCCCGGGCCGTCCGGGTCGCCGTCCTCCGGGTCCAGCGCGCCGCCCGGGAAGGACGGCTGACCGGCGTGCGAGCGCAGCGACCGGGCCCGCTCGATCAGCAGCAGGTCCGGCCCCTCCGGGCCCTCGCCGAACAGCATCAGCACGGCTGCCGCCCGGCCGCCCCCGACCGGCGGCAGGAAGCGGCTCAGCTGCTCCGGCAGCACCCGCTCGGCCGCCTCCCGGACCGGCTCCAGCCAGGTCGGCAGGTCCTCCCGCTCGATCCCCCGCGCGATCATGCGCCCACCGCCAGGTCCGCGACCTGCCCCTGGTGGGCGGCGGCGTCCGCACGGGCGGCCGCCTCACCGGGGAAGTCCGCCGGGGGCCTCAGCCGCTGCCCGGGTTGGCCGCCCATCTCGTACTTCAGCAACTTCCGTGCCTTCTCCGGGTCGGTCACGCCCTCGCCGTACGCGGGGCAGAGCGGCGCGATCGGGCAGGCGCCGCAGGCGGGCTTCTGGGAGTGGCAGATCCGGCGGCCGTGGAAGACCACCCGGTGCGAGAGCATCGTCCACTCCGACTTCGGGAAGATCTCGGCGACGGCCGCCTCGACCTTCACCGGGTCCTCCTCGGACGTCCAGCCGAACCGCCGGGCCAGGCGGCCGAAATGGGTGTCGACGGTGATCCCCGGCACTCCGAAAGCATTGCCCAACACGACGTTCGCGGTCTTGCGGCCGACACCCGGCAGAGTCACCAGGTCGGCCAGGCGCCCCGGGACCTCACCGCCGAACTCGTCGCGCAGCGCGATCGAAAGACCGATCAGCGACTTCGCCTTGTTCCGGAAGAACCCGGTCGGGCGGATGATCTCCTCCAGCTCCTCCGGGTTCGCCGCCGCCATGTCCTCCGGCGTCGGGTACTTCGCGAACAGCGCCGGAGTGGTCTGGTTCACCCGCAGGTCGGTGGTCTGCGCCGACAGCACGGTGGCCACCAGCAGTTGGAAGGGGTTCTCGAAGTCCAGCTCCGGATGCGCGTACGGGTACAGCTCCGCCAACTCACGGTTGATCTTCCGGGCCCGCCGCACCATCGCCAGGTGCGACTCGGCCTTCCTCGGCTTCACGGCGGGCCTCTTCGCCGCCTTCGCCACCGCCGACTTCACCGCCGGCTCGGCCTTCGGCGCCGCCGCGTTCCGGACCTTGCTCTCTGCCATGCACGAAGGCTACGCCGACCGGACCACCGCTTGTGGGCGATCAAGCACGGAAGCCGGGCCCGGCCAGGGCGTGTTGTCCGACTCCTCGGCACGAAGTCGGACCGCCCGGAAAAATCTTCGGTGGGAGCGATGAGTTCCGGGACGTGCTCCGGTCTATCTCCGTGACCGGCTCGTACGACGACAGAAGGAACAGCTCATGAGCACCGTGATCTCCGCTGATGGCACCACCATTGCCTGCACCGTCACCGGCTCCGGCCCGGCGGTCGTCCTGGTGGACGGGGCGACCACCCACCGGGCGTTCGATCCGGGTGCCGCGCTTGCCGAGCAGCTCTCGGCGCACCACACCGTGTGGGTGTACGACCGGCGTGGCCGTGGCGGGAGCGGGGACACCGCGCCGTTCGCGGTGGAGCGTGAGATCGAGGACCTGGCCGCCGTGATCGCGGCGGCCGGCGGCTCGGCCGGTGTCTTCGGTATCTCCTCGGGCGCCGCGCTCGCGCTGCGGGCCGCCGCCGCCGGCGTCGGCATGTCCCGGCTCGCGGTCTACGAGCCGCCGTTCAGCACCGAGGAGGGGCAGAGCGCCCGCTTCGTCGGGTACGTCGACGAGTTGGAGGCGGCGCTCGCCGAGGGGCGGCGCGGGGACGCCGTCGCGGCCTTCATGACCTTCGTCGGGATGCCCGCGGAGATGGTGGACGGGATGCGCGCCGCCCCCGTGTGGCCGCTGTTCGAGGCGATCGCGCCGACCCTGGCGTACGACGCGGCGGCGCTCGGCGCGCGGACCGGCGCGACCGTCCCGGTCGACGTCCTGGCCCGGATCACCGTGCCGGCCCTGGTGCTGGACGGCGGCGCCAGCCCGGAGCTGCTGCGGGCCCCGTCCGCGGCGGTGGCCGCGGCCGTGCCCGGCGCCGAGTACCGGACGCTGGCCGAGCAGACGCACGACGTGGCGGCCGAGGTGCTGGTGCCGGAGCTGGTGAAGTACTTCGCCTGAGCCCGGGATGGACCCCGGAGTCCGTGAACACCCGTCCACGTCCGCGTCCTAGTCTTCCGGTGGCCTGACGGCCGGAGGAACGCAGAGCCGGCGCAACGCAGCGGAAGCAGCGGAAGAGGAAGAGGAAGCATGGACGCGGATTTCAAGGACATCCCCACCACGACCCTGGCCGACGTCCTGGGCCGCGCCCGGGTCATGGACATCGGCCTGCGCCCGCTCTGGGACGGGATGCCCCGGGTGGCGGGCCCGGCGTTCACCGTGCGGTGCCCGCCCGGGGACAACCTGATGCTGCACGCCGCGATCCACCGGGCCGAGCCCGGCTCGGTGATCGTGGTCGAGTCCGGGGACCTGGACTACGCGCTGGCGGGCGGCAACGTGTGTGCCGTGGCGCAGCGGCGGGGCGTGGTGGCCTTCGTGGCCGACGGGCTGATCCGGGACCTCGGTGAGGTGCGGGAGCTCGGCTTCCCGGTGTTCGCCCGCGGGGTGATCCCGATCCCCGGGGCGAAGAAGGCGCTGGGTGCGCACGGCACGCCGGTGCGCTGCGGCGGCGTGCTGGTGGCGGCCGGCGACATCGTGGTGGCCGATGAGGAGGGTGTCGTGGTGGTGCCCGCCGCCGAGCGGGACCGGGTCCTGGACGCGGCCCGGGCGAAGCTGGCCAAGGAGGCCGCCGAGACCCTGGACGAGTGGGCGGCGGAGCACCGCGACCGGATCGAGCGGGCCCTCGCCGAGCTGGGTTTCCAGGGCTGAGCCCGGCCGCGGCAGTCAGCCCCGCAAGCCGAGCCCGGCCGCGGCAGTCCTGGCAACCCGGCCCGGATCAGCCCTGGTACAGCCCGTTCAGTTCCCCGAAGCCGAGCGCCCCGTCGAGCTGCGTCAGTGTCCCGGCGCCGAGCAGTTCGACGGCGGCGCGGCGGGCCGCGGTGTACGCGAGCTGGGCGAGGCCGGTACCGAGGCTGATTCGCCGCACCCCGGTGGCGGCGAGTTCGGCGACGGTCGGCCCGCCGGGGACGGCCATCGCGTTCACCGGCAGCGGCGCGCGCTTGACCAGCTCGGTGAGGGCTTCGAGGTCGAGCAGCCCGGGGACGAACAGGCCGTCGGCGCCCGCCTCCGCGTAGGCCTCGGCCCGGACCAGCACGTCGTCGAGCCCGCCGAGCCCGAACAGGAAGACGTCGGTGCGGGCGTTGACCACCAGCTCGGGCAGCCCGGCCGCGGCCGCCGCCGTACGGGCCGCGCGCAGCCGCTCGGCCTGCTCGGCCACCGGGAAGAGCGGGCCGCCGACGGCCGTCGAGTCCTCCAGGTTGACGCCGACCGCGCCCACGCCGACCAGGGCGGTCACGGTCTCCGCGACGTCGGCGGGCAGCGGCCCGTACCCGCCCTCGGCGTCGATGGTGACCGGCAGGTCCGCCGCCGCGACGATCCGGCGGGCCGCCTCGACCGCCGCCGCCCGGTCGAGCCGCTGGCCGTCGCCGTGCCCGAGCGACCAGGAGACGCCGCCGCTGGTGGTGGCGATGGCCTGGGCGCCGGCCGAGGCGATCACGGCGGCGCTGCCCGCGTCCCAGGCGTTGGGCAGGACGAGCACGCCGTCGGCGACCAGTCCGCGCAGTCGCAGCGCCCGCTCACGGGACTCGGGGGTGGTGGACATGGGTGTCACCGGCTTTCGTACGGATCGGTGGGGACGCAGGCATCCTGTGCCCGGCTCCCCGGCCGGTACCAGTGATTAAGCTGGGACTGAATCTTCGCGAAGGGGGGCCCGCATGCGTACCGAACTGCACTTCTCCGCGCAGGACCTGGCGCTGACCCGGTTCGCCGTCTCGCCGATGCAGGAGGTGGTGACCAGCCTGCGCGCCCTCGCCCACTCCCCCGTCCCGGCGCTGCACCGGCGCTGGGCCGGGGAGGTCCGCGAGCGGCTGGCCGCCGCCGGGCCGGCCCTGG
Source organism: Kitasatospora sp. NPDC033851 (assembly GCF_055576085.1). Classification (NCBI taxonomy): domain Bacteria; kingdom Bacillati; phylum Actinomycetota; class Actinomycetes; order Kitasatosporales; family Streptomycetaceae; genus Kitasatospora; species Kitasatospora sp. NPDC033851. Next base: position 139,793 of record NZ_JBVIRL010000019.1, read on the forward strand.
AACGGCTGGCCGCCCTGGTGCCGCCCACCGGCCACCTGCCGGACTTCCTCAACCCCGCCCCGGTGGGCTTCTCCCCCACGCTCGCCGAGGAACTGGCCACGATCACCGCCACCGGCGCCGAGCAGGTCCGGGCCGACCTGGACATCCTGGCCGCCGAGGCCGACGGCCGGCTGCCGGCCGTCCTGGCGCCGCTGCACCGCGACCCGGCCGGGCAGCTGCCCCGGCTGGCCGCCGACCTCGCGGCGTACTGGGAGCTGGCGCTCGCCCCGTACTGGGCCCGGATCCGGGCCCTGCTCGCGGCGGACGTCTTCCACCGCTCCCGGCAGGCCGCCGAGCACGGCACCGCGCGGATGCTGGGCGAACTGCACGACACTGTCCGCTGGGACGGCTCGGCGCTGCTGCTGGAGCGGCGGCACTGCGCGGTCACCCGACTGACCGCCGGGTCCGGGCTGCTGCTCCTGCCCTCGGCCTTCGCCTGGCCGCGGGTGCTCACCCGGGTGCTGCCGCCCGACCCGCCGCAGCTGGTCTACCCGGCGCGCGGCACGGCCACCCTGTGGGAACGCCACCCGGGCCCGGCGGCCCGCACCGACGCGCTGGCCGGCGTCCTCGGCCGCTCCCGCGCCCGGCTGCTGGCCGAGCTGGACTCCCCGGCCTCGACCAGCGAGCTGGCGCGCCGCACCGAACTCTCCGCGGCCGGCGTCTCGCAGCACCTCACCGCGCTGCGCACGGCGGGCCTGACCAGCGCCCACCGCGCGGGCCACGCCGTCCTGCACGCCCGTACGGCGGTCGGCGATTCCCTGTTCGATCAGGACGGACAGGCATTCGATTAGGGCCGGTCCGGGAACTGCCCCCGTCCGTCCCGCCCGATGACCCGCCGGTACGAATGGCCCCGCACGGCACACCTCGGCAGACCCCCTCCTCATATGATCGGAGCGACATGCGCCATGCTTGGTGATGCAGAACACTGAACGGAACTTGCGCCGGACGGCCCACCCGCCGCCCGGCCGAGAAGGAGGAAGCACGTGGACGACGTTCTGCGGCGCGCCGCACTCTTCGCGGCACTCGACGACGAACAGGCCGGCGAGCTGCGCGCTTCCATGACCGAGGTCACCCTCGCCCGTGGGGAGTCGCTGTTCCACGAGGGCGACCCGGGCGACCGGCTGTACGTCGTCGCGGAGGGCAAGGTCAAGCTGCACCGCGCCTCGCCGGACGGCCGCGAGAACATGCTCGCCGTCCTCGGCCCCAGCGAGATGATCGGCGAGCTGTCGCTGTTCGACCCGGGCCCGCGCACCGCGACCGCCAGCGCGCTGACCGAGGTCAAGCTGCTCGGCCTGGGCCACGGCGACCTGCAGCCCTGGCTGCACGCCCGCCCCGAGGTCTCCATCGCGCTGCTGCGGGCCATCGCCCGCCGACTGCGCCGGACCAACGACGTGATGTCCGACCTGGTCTTCTCCGACGTGCCCGGCCGCGTCGCCAAGGCCCTGCTGGACCTCTCCCGCCGCTTCGGCGTGCAGTCCGAGGAGGGCATCCACGTCGCCCACGACCTCACCCAGGAGGAGCTGGCCCAGCTGGTCGGCGCCTCCCGCGAGACGGTCAACAAGGCGCTCGCCGACTTCGCCGGCCGCGGCTGGCTGAAGCTGGAGGCCCGCGCGGTGGTCCTGCTGGACGTCGAGCGGCTGTCCCGCCGCTCGCGCTGACGCTCCGCGCGCCCGCACCGCACCCGCACCACGCCGAAGGGCCCGTCCGCACGGACGGGCCCTTCGGCGTTCGCGGTCGGACCCGGCAAGCCCCGGTCGCGGGTCGGCCCCGGTCGCGGGTCAGTCGAGGTCCGCGATCAGCCCGTGCTCCTCCAGGTAGTCCAGCTGGGCCCGGACGGACAGCTCCGCGGCCGGCCACAGCGCCCGGTCCACGTCGGCGTAGACCCGCGACACCACCTCGGGAGCGGTCCGGCAGCCCGCCTCGACCGCGGTCTCCACCTGCGCGAGCCGGTTGGCCCGGTGGGCCAGGTAGTAGTCGACGGCGCCCAGCGCGTCCGCGAGCACCGGGCCGTGGCCGGGCAGCACGGTCCGCACGCCGTGATGGGAGGCCATCGTGTGCAGCCGGCGCAGCGAGTCCAGGTAGTCCCCCAGCCGGCCGTCGGGGTGGGCGACCATCGTGGTGCCGCGGCCGAGCACGGTGTCCCCGGTGAGGATCGCGCCGTCGTCCGGCAGGTGGAAGGTCAGCGAGTCCGAGGTGTGGCCGGGGGTGCCCACCACCCGCAGGTCCAGGCCGCCGATGTCCAGGCGCTGGCCGCCCACCAGGCCCTCGGAGCCCAGCCGGTGCGCCGGGTCCAGGGCCCGCACCTCGGTGCCGGTGAGCTCGGCGAAGCGGGCCGCGCCCTCGGAGTGGTCGGCGTGGCCGTGGGTGAGCAGGGTCAGCGCGATCCGCTTGCCCCGCTCCTCGGCGAGGGCGACCACCCGGCGCAGGTGCTCCTCGTGCAGCGGGCCGGGGTCGATCACCACGGCGAGGTCCGAGCCGGGCTCGGAGAGCAGCCAGGTGTTGGTGCCGTCCAGCGTCATCGGCGACGGGTTCGGCGCCAGCACGCACAGCGCCCGGGAGGTGGCCTCGCCGCCGACGACGGCGGCGGGGTCACCCGGCAGGAGTCCGCTCATGCGCCCACCTCGCTGCGCTCGGCAGCCGCTTCGCGCAACGCACACCTCTCGACGATTCGCTCACTTCGCTCGCTCACCGGCCACCCTCGCCGTCGCGATGGAGGGCCCGCAGCGGCAGCGCCCGGACGAGGGCGCGCTGCGCCACCTCGACGAACGGGACCGGGCTCTCACAGGCCGGGGTACGGGGGATCAGGCGGCGGGCGGGCATCTCGGGTGCCGTCCGGGGAGCCACGTCGTTGTGGGTCATCGGGCGTCGGTCCTTTCTCTGCGGTGTGACTGCGGTGTGACTGCGGGGTGGGTGATCGATCGGTCGGTACGGATGATCCGGCGGTGCGGGTGGGTCAGGAGTCCTCGGGGAAATCCCCGTCGATGGTCAGTTCGTCGTACCCGGGCCAGCGGACCGTCATGCGGTCCCCGCGGACCTCGGCCCGGCCCAGGACCGGGTCCAGCGGACGGTCGGCGGCCGCGGCCAGCGCCTCGGCGGCGGTGCGGACCGGCGACAGTTCGCGCAGCACCGTCACGGTCGGCGGCAGCATGCCGAACCGGCCCTCCTGGTAGCCCCGGACCGCCTCGGCGGGGCTCAGCCACGCGACCCGGTCGGCCTCGCCGACCTCCAGGGCGGCGCGCTGGCCGGCCGGCAGGGCCGCCACGAAGAACCAGGTGTCGTAGCGGCGCTCCTCGAACTCCGGGGTGATCCAGCGGGCCCAGCCGCCCAGCAGGTCGCTGCGCAGCACCAGGCCGTGGTCGCGGAGGAACTCGGCGAAGGACAGCTCGTGCGCCTCCAGCGCGGCGCGCTCGGCGGACCAGTCGCGCGGCGCGGCGACGCTGTGCGCGTCCGGGCCGGCCAGCAGGACGCCGGCCTCCTCGAAGGTCTCGCGGACGGCCGCGCAGACCACCGCCCGGGCCGTCCGGGCGTCCACTCCGAGTCGGCCCGCCCACTCCTCGGGCGAAGGACCGGCCCAGCCCGGTTCGACCTCGGCGTCCCGCGGGTCCACCCCGCCGCCCGGGTAGGCGTACATCCCGGCCGCGAAGGCCATCGAGGTACGACGGCGCAGCAGGTAGGCCTCCGGCCCGGCGGCGGCGTCGCGCAGTAGCACGACGGTGGCGGCGGGCCTGGGCACCGGCGGGGTCAGCACGCCGGATTCGACCGCCCGGATCCGGGCAGGCCAGCCGGGCGGCATCGGGAGCGTCGTTGCTCGATGGTCCATGCCCGGATGCTAAGCGCACGAAGGCGGGGTTGGACAGGCCCGACCCCGCCTTCGCGATCACACTCAGGCCTGCTTGACGCGCACCTGCAGCTCGATCTCGACCGGGGCGTCCAGCGGCAGCACCGCGACACCGACGGCGCTGCGGGCGTGCACGCCCGCGACACCGAGCACCTTGGAGAGCAGCTCGCTGCAGCCGTTGATGACGCCCGGCTGGCCGGTGAAGTCGGGGGCGGAGGCGACGAAGCCGACGACCTTGACGACCCGCTCGATCCGGTCGAGGTCGCCGATCACGGACTTCACGGCGGCCAGGGCGTTCAGCGCACAGGTCTGCGCGAGCTCCTTGGCCTCCTCCGGGGACACCTCGGCGCCGACCTTGCCGGTGCTCGGCAGCTTGCCGCCGACCACCGGGAGCTGGCCGGAGGTGAACACGAACTCGCCGGACTGCAGGGCCGGCACGTACGCGGCGACCGGGGCGGCCACCGGCGGCAGGGTCAGGCCCAGCTCGGCGAGCTTCGACTCGACGACGCTCATGCGTTCTTCTCCCGCTTGAAGTAGGCCACCAGGTTCTCCGGGTTCAGGCCGGGCACGACCTGGACGAGCTCCCAGCCGTCCTCGCCGAAGTTGTCCAGGATCTGCTTGGTGGCGTGCACGAGCAGGGGCGCCGTCATGTATTCCCACTTGGTCATGGCCAGACTCTAGACGAGCCGCCGCGGCGATCGGCGCCGCGCGGCGGGCGACGTGTGAGGTGGGCCACAAAGAGGGCATGATCAGGCCTGGCAACCCCGGGTGCTCCGGGCATCCGGCGCGGTCCCTGGTTACCCTCGCGAGAGGGCACCCTGGTGAGGGCCACCCTCGTCAGGAGGGGACGCCCGCAGGACGGAGACGGACGGAGACGGAGCGTGGCACGCACCCCCGGCCAGGCGGACCGGCGCGACCCCGACTGGGAGGGCGTCCGGCTGCACGTGGTCAGCGGCAAGGGCGGCACCGGGAAGACCACGCTGGCCGCCGCACTGGCCCTGGCGCTCGCCGCCGACGGCGGCCGGGTCCTGCTGATCGAGGTCGAGGGCCGGCAGGGCATCGCCGAGCTGTTCGGGATCGCCGCACTGCCGTACGAGGAGCGCCGGATCGCCTCGGTCTCCCGCCGGCAGCTGGGGCTCCCGGCCGGGGAGGCGCCCGCGGGCGGCACACCGGCCGGCGAGGTCTTCGCACTGGCGATCGACACCGAGCAGGCGCTGCTCGAGTACCTGGAGATGTTCTACAAGCTCGGCCGGGCCGGCAAGGCGCTGCAGAAGGTCGGCTTCGTGGACTTCGCCACCACCATCGCGCCCGGTGTCCGGGACGTCCTGCTGACCGGCAAGGCCTGCGAGGCGACCCGGCGCAAGGACCCGGACGGCCGGCGCCGCTACGACGCGGTGGTGATGGACGCCCCGCCGACCGGGCGGCTGACCCGGTTCCTCAACGTCAACGCCGAGGTCGCCGGGCTGGCCCGGATCGGCCCGATACACACCCAGGCGCAGGCCGTGATGCGGGTGCTGAAGTCACCGGAGACCGCGGTGCACCTGGTCACCCTGCTGGAGGAGATGCCGGTGCAGGAGACGGTCGACGGCATCGCGGAGCTGCGCGAGGCGAAGCTCCCGGTGGGCGGCGTGATGGTCAACATGGTCCGGCCACCGGTGCTGGACGCGGCGGCGGTGGCCGCGGTCGACGGGAACCACCGCGAGGAGGTCGCCCTGGCGCTCGGGGAGGCCGGGCTCGGGGGCCGCTCGCGCAAGCCGGAGACGGTCCGGGCGGCGGTGGAGCCGCTGATCGACCCGCTGCTGGAGCAGGCCAGGGAGCACGCCGAGCGGGTCGAGCTGGAGCGCGAGCAGCGCGCCGACCTGCAGCAACTGCGGCTCCCGACGTACGAACTTCCGCTGCTGGGCGAGGGCGTGGACCTCGGCGGGCTGTACCGGCTGGCGGGCGACCTGAAGCGGCAGGGGGCGGCATGACCTCGAACGGGGTGCGGAGCACCGGGAAGCGGCTCGCGGTGGACGAGCTGATCGACGACCCGAAGACCAGGATCATCGTCTGCTGCGGGTCCGGCGGCGTCGGCAAGACCACCACCGCCGCGGCGATCGGCCTGCGGGCCGCCGAACGCGGCCGCAAGGTGGTGGTGCTGACCATCGACCCGGCCCGCCGGCTCGCCCAGTCGATGGGCCTGACCGAGCTCGACAACACCCCCCGGGTGGTCAAGGGGGTCACCGGGACCGGGGAGCTCCAGGCCATGATGCTGGACATGAAGCGGACCTTCGACGAGGTCGTGCTGGCCCACGCGGACCCCGAACGGGCCCGGGCGATCCTGGAGAACCCGTTCTACCAGTCCCTGTCGGCCGGCTTCGCGGGCACGCAGGAGTACATGGCGATGGAGAAGCTCGGGCAGCTGCGCGCCGCCGAGGAGTGGGACCTGATCGTCGTGGACACCCCGCCGTCCCGCTCGGCGCTGGACTTCCTGGACGCGCCGAACCGGCTCGGGTCCTTCCTGGACGGCCGGGTGATCCGGATCCTGACCGCCCCGGCCAAGGTCGGCGGGCGCAGCGCGATGCGGTTCCTGAACGCCGGGATGGGCCTGCTCACCGGCACCCTCGGCAAGATCTTCGGCGCCCAGCTGCTCACCGACGTGCAGACCTTCGTCAGCGCGACGGACTCGATGTTCGGCGGCTTCCGCGAGCGCGCAGACCGCACGTACCAGCTGCTCAAGGCGCCGGGCACGGCGTTCCTGGTGGTGGCCGCACCGGAACGGGACGCGCTGCGCGAGGCGGCGTACTTCGTGGACCGGCTCGCCGCGGACCGGATGCCGCTGGCCGGACTGGTGCTCAACCGGGTGCACGGCACGGGCGCACCGCAGCTCACCGCGGAGCGGGCGCGGGCGGCGGCGGAGGCGCTGGAGGAGAACGGCTCGGAGCACACCTCGCCGGAGGCGGAGCTGCTCGCGGCCGGGCTGCTGCGGCTGCACGCCGAGCGGATGCAGATCATGGGACGGGAGCGCCGCACCCGCGACCGCTTCGTCTCGGTCTACCCGGACGTGCCGATCGTGGAGGTCCCGGCGCTGCCGGGCGACGTGCACGACCTGGAGGGTCTGCGGGCCATCGGGGACCGGCTCGGCGGCACGGCGTCGGACGGCGCGGCGTAGGACGGCACGGCGTAGGACTGCGCAGCACAGGACTTCGCGGCACAGTAGTTCGCGACGTTGGACGGCGCGACGTTGGACGGCTCGGGGCGGTGCGGCGTGGGCGCCCGCCCTGGGCCGACCGGCCCGGACCCCCCGGTACGGCCGGTGCGGCCTGTGCGGTCGGGCTCAGCCCGCCTGGGCGTAGTCCGTCAGTATCACACCGGTCGCGAGGGACTCCTCGTACTCGGTGCGGGCCGTCTCCAGCAGCCTGCGCCACGAAATGACCGTCGGGCGGCGGCGCAGCAGCGCCCGGCGCTCGCGCTCCGTCATCCCGCCCCAGACCCCGAACTCCACCCGGTTGTCCAGGGCGTCCGCGAGGCACTCCGTCCGCACGGGGCAGCCGCTGCACACCGCCTTGGCGCGGTTCTGCGCCGCCCCCTGGACGAACAGTTCGTCCGGATCACTCGTGCGGCAGGCGGCCTGCGCACTCCAGTCGTCAACCCAGCCCATCCCGGCGCCGTCCTCTCCCGTATCGAGGCTCCCCCACGGCGGCAACGGCATATTCACCGTTGCCAGTTGAGGACGTTACGGAAGAACGACAGCTTGCAACAGCCCCTTCGGGCTCAATCTCGCATGACCCGATTGGACTATGGGTACCGGTCAGCTCACTCGTTGGAGTGATCGCAGGTCACATGCCTTGCCAATGCGTAGCCCCCCACTCTCGCCACAGGCGCCATCACGGAGAGCGACCATTCGCGCGAATGCCACAGCCCCCAGCCGCCACAGAACCCGGTCATCCACGGGCAATTCGGGCAACTCTCGCCACCCACACGAGTGAATGATGTTGACGCACCGAAGCTGTACCAAGCTTGTGACAAGCCTAGGCGAACACCTGCCCCGATGTACGGGAATCCGCGACGTAGGGTTCTCCCCATGGCACCGAAGCGCCCCCAGGCATCCCAGCCCCCAGGCAACACCGGAGCTCCGCGCGGCAGGTCCGGCGGATCACCGTTGGAGCACGTCGGCAACGGCGTGAAGTTCCTGGGCGTCAGCGTGCTCTCCGGAGTCCTGCTGGCAGGCCTCGCCCTGCCCGCCGTCGGCGCCATGGGGCTGACCGCCAAGGACACGGCGGAGAGCTTCGACAACATCCCCGACGACTTCAAGACGCCGCCGCTCACCCAGGCAACCCAGATCTTCGACGCCAAGGGCGGCCTGATCGCCAAGGTCTACGAGCGCGACCGCACCGTCCTCACGGTCGACCAGATGTCGCCGTTCATGCGGCAGGCCCAGGTGGACATCGAGGACGCCCGCTTCTACGAGCACGGCGCCATCGACCTCAAGGGCATCCTCCGCGCGGCCAGCAAGAACGCCGAGAGCGGCACCGCCTCCCAGGGTGCGTCGACGCTGACCCAGCAGTACGTGAAGAACGTCAACGTGGAGAAGGCCGGCGACGACCAGGCGGCCGTCCTGGAGGCCCAGCGCAAGACCCTGGGCCGCAAGATCCAGGAGCTCAAGGTCGCGATCAAGCTGGAGGAGGACCTGACCAAGGATCAGATCCTCACCAACTACCTCAACATCACCTTCTACGGCCACCAGGCCTACGGCGTCGAGGCGGCCTCCCAGCGCTACTTCAGCAAGAGCAACAAGGACCTGACCGTCGCCGAGGCCGCCACCCTGGCCGGCATGGTGCAGAACCCGTCGTCCTACGACCCGGTGCGCTACCCCGAGAACACGGTCAAGCGCCGCAACGTCGTGATCGACAAGATGCTCGAGAACAAGCACATCACCGCGGACCAGGCGAAGGAGGCGAAGGCCGCCCCGCTGGGTCTGAAGTACAAGGACCCGCAGAACGGCTGCATCACCGCCCAGGCCGGGATGGGCTTCTTCTGCGACTTCGTCCGCCACGTGGTCAAGCAGGACCCCGCGTTCGGCAAGAGCGCCGACGAGCGCAAGAAGCTCTGGGACACCGGCGGCCTGAACATCTACACCACGCTGGACCCGGACAAGCAGGCCGCGGCCCAGAACGCCGTCACCAAGCTGGTGTACGTCACCGACCCGGTGTCGGCCGCCGCGACCATGATGGAGCCGGGCACCGGCAAGATCCTGGCGATGGCCCAGACCCGCCCGTACGGCCTGGACGCCAACAAGAACCAGACCGTCGTCAACCTCAACGTCGACGCGGCGATGGGCGGCGGCAACGGCTTCCAGCCGGGGTCGACCTTCAAGCCGATCGTGGCCGCCGCCGCCCTCGAGTCCGGCATCCAGCCCACTCAGCAGTACAAGTCGGAGAACCGCATCGAGTGGCCGACGATGAAGACCTGCGAGGGCACCTGGAAGAACACGGAGAAGGGCAAGGCCCGGACCGTGCCCAACGAGTCCGAGAGCGAGAAGGGCCCCTACGACCTCAAGACGGCCATGGCCATGTCGGTCAACACCTACTTCGTCGAGATGGAGGCCGACATGGGCCTCTGCCCGGTGAAGCAGATGGCCAACAAGCTCGGCATCACCACCAAGGCGAGCGGCAAGCCCCTCGAGGAGGTCCCCTCGATGGGCCTCGGCGTGCAGGAGATGTCGCCGCTGACCATGGCGAACGTCTACGCGACCTTCGCCGCGCACGGCAAGTACTGCACCCCGATCGCCATCAACAAGATCACCACGGTGGACGGCAAGGACATGGCGGTCCCGCAGTCGGCGTGCAGCCAGGCCTTCTCGGAGTCCACGGCCGACGCCATGAACACCGTGCTGAGCGGCGTGACCGAGAAGGGCACCGGTAAGGACCTCGGTCTCGACGACGGCCGCCCGATCGCCGGCAAGACCGGCACCTCGGACGAGAAGCGCGCCGCCTGGTTCAGCGGCTACACCCCGCAGCTGGCCACCTCGGTCTGGCTCGGCGGCCCGGCCGGCGGCGTCCCGATGAAGAACATCAAGATCGGCCCGACCCCCTTCGCCGAGGTCTTCGGTGCCACCGGCCCCGGCCCGATCTGGCGCATGGCGATGAACCAGGCCCTGAAGGGCGCCCCGGTGGAGCAGTTGCCCACCGCGAACATCCCGGACATGCCCAAGCCGGACCCGGCGGCCGGGGCCACCCCGCCGGCCGACCCGAACACCCCGCCGGCCGGCGCCAACCCCCCGCCGCAGCAGGGCGGCGGCGCCCCCGGCGGCGGGAACAACGGCGGCGGGAACAACGGCGGCGGCACCCCCGGCGGAATGATCGGCGGCGGGTTCACCTTCCCGCCGGGCATGATCGGCGGCGGCGGGAACAACGGCGGCAAGCACGGCGGCGGCAACGGCTGACCGAGCCGCCCGGGCCGAGCCCGCGGAACAGTAGCGAAGGGGCGTCCTCCGGTTCGGAGGACGCCCCTTCGGCGTGTTGCCGGGGTGACGGGCCGTCGGGCCCTGGAGAGCCCCTTACGGGCCCTCCAGGGCCGCTCGATTCCGGCCAGAGCCGGCTTGACCCGACGACCCCGGGCCGCCCGCGGTCAGGACAGCGCGGCCTTCACGGCGGCGGCGACCCGGCCACCCTCGGCCAGGCCCTCCACCTGAGGCTTCACCAGCTTCATCACGGCGCCCATCGCCTGCGGGCCGCTCGCCCCGGTCTCGGCCACGGCGGCCGCCACGATCGCGGCGAGCTCCTCGTCGGAGAGCTGCTTGGGCAGGTAGGTCGCCAGCACCTCGCCCTCGGCCCGTTCCCGGGCGGCCTGGTCGGTGCGACCGGCGCCGTCGAAGGCCTCGGCGGCCTCCCGGCGCTTCTTCGCCTCGCGGCCGATCACCTTCAGCACGTCGGCGTCGGACAGCTCGCGCTTCTGCTTTCCCGCCACCTCTTCGCTGGTGACGGCGGACAGCGTGAGCCGGATGGTGGACGCGCGCAGCTCGTCCCGGACCCTGATGGCAGCCGTGAGGTCCTCCTGCAGCTGCTCCTTGAGCGTTGTCATTTCCTCTTCTTATCCTTCGGCTGTGGGTGGTCTCAACCGGTTTCCACCGGGTATCCCCTGCGGATTGTGCAGGTGAACGAGTATGCCGTGCCGAGGCCGGCCGGGGTCATGTGACGACGCGTCGGACGGTGGCCGATCGCGACCGGGAAGGGGCAGTGGATTCCAGTCGACATGGCCGATAACGGCTGCATACTCGCGGCAGAACAGTCGGAAATTGCCGGAAGCACCGAGGAGTTGCCGGTGCCAAAAGGGGCAAATCGAACGTAGCGGCAGGTTCGCGAAATAGTCCGCGTAGTACACTCGTTCGCAGCTAGCTTGAGTATCCTAACGGGCTGTGGTCACCTCACCGATAACGGCCGCTCCCGAGCCGCAGCAGAAAGCCGCTGTCAAGTCCCCAACTCATTTTTCCACGGTTCTGACACATCGCGACCCACGCTCGGCGCGAGTGCTTCCGCATGCGCTCCGCCATGACCGCGTGGTCAGTAATGATCGTTTCCGGAGTGATTGGCGCCGCAGTCCGGCGCGTTAAGTTCCGACTTGGATTCTGCTCACGACAGCAGGAAGCGCGGGGGAATGGACAACAATCAGCTTCGCTCCATGTTAGTAACCCAACGAAAGATGGTCGGCTGGAGCCAGGAGCAATTAGCCGAGCATTCCAATGTCAGTGTGCGGACCATTCGCAATCTGGAAACCGGCGCCATCAAGAATCCGCGGCGCAGTTCCGTGGAACTCCTGGTCGGCGCCCTGCTGTCCGCGGCGACCAGCCAGGACACCCTGATATCCCACGTTGCCAATGCGGGTAATCCGACCGGGATGCTGTCCTCCCGACTGGAACCCGGTCTGCTGACCAATGTCGTCGAGGTTCCGGACAACGCCCGGTGGCAGGGGCTGCGCCCCAAGACGGACATCACCGTCGGGCGCCAGGCCGACCTGCTGCACGTGGTGACCACCCTCCGGCCGGGCCGGCCGCTGGTGCTCACCGGCCCCGCCGGCGTTGGGAAGACCCGGCTGGCACTGGATTCCGCGGCCCATCTGCTCGACCGCTTCCGCGACGGCGTGGTGGTCCTGGAGCTCGGCTCGGTGACCCCCGAGAGTGTCGACGCCGGCGCCGCCTCGGCGGAGGTGCAACGCTCGCTCGACACCCTGCTGCACGGCTACGACCGGGACCCGCGGACCAACCCCGAGCTGCAGATGATGGTCGTCATCGACAACGCCGAGCACGTCATCGGCGCGGCGACCCGGCAGGTCAGGATGCTGCTGGACCGGCATCCCGCGCTCCACATCCTGATCACCTCGCTGCGGGCGCCGGCCTCCATCCCGGCGGACCTGTGGGAGGTGTCGCCGCTGTCGGTCGACTACCCCGAGGGCAGCTACGGCTGCCCGCCCGCCGCCGAGCTGTTCTGCCGCCGGGTGCACTCCATCGTCCCGACGCTGGACCTCAGTGACCAGATGCCGCAGGTGGTGGAGCTCTGCCGGCGGCTGGGCGGTCTCGCGCTCGCCATCGAGAACGCCGCCTTCCGGATGCGCTCGGTGCCCCTGCAGGTCCTGGTGGACGAGTGCCAGGTGCTGCCGATCCTCGGCCAGGACGAGGTGGGCGGGCTGTCCCACCACCGCTCGCTGCACCGCAGCCTCGCCTGGGCGTACGGACTGCTCGACGACCGGCAGCGCAGAGCCCTCAGACAGCTGTCCCGCTTTCCCGATGAATTCACCATCGACGATGTCCGGCAGGAACCGGTCGACGGCGGCCGGGAGCCCTCCCGCAATATCGATGTGCTGGCCGATCTCGTGGATTTCTCCGTCATCCAGGTGAAACGTGGCCACCAGTACGCGTACCGGGTCCCCCGGATGATGCGCGAGTACGTCAACGCCATTCCGGCCTGAGGCCGGCACACACACTCACACCGTCCGCTCGTCGGGGCGCTTTCCGTCCATGCCGGCCGTACTGCCGCGCCCGGAATCATTTCCGGGCCGGCCCGGTTGTCGGGCGATCATTCGATCGAATCGACCGGTTCGCTCCTCCGGCCTGTCCGGAAACGCCTCTGCGGCACATTCAGCACTGCCCGGCGAAACGCCCTGAGCGCAAATGGGGATCGATGACCACGATAGACTCCTCCGTCCGCAACGACAGAACCGACGAAACGTCGGACGAAACTCCGCTGCCGGAAACCGGTGTGGCGCCCCTGGTGGACGGCGCGAAACTGATCGGTGATCCCCGGGACAGCGCCGTCGTCCGGGCTTCACACCGCGTTTACGAACACTTGATTGCGATGTTCGCGCCCGGCATGATCGAGGCCGCATTCGACCTCGGTGTGTTCGTCGCCCTGGCGGAGGGCCCGGCCACCCCGGCCGCGCTCGCCGAGCGACTGGACGCCGACACCCACGGCCTGCGGGTGCTGCTCGACGGCCTGTACTGCTACGACATCGTCCAGCGGTCGCGCACCGAGGACGGTCAGGATGTCTACCGGCTGGTGGACGGCATGGCCGAGTGCCTGCTGCCCGGCGGCCTGTACAGCCTGGCCGGCCGGATCGGCTACGACCGGGCGATCGGCTGGGACGTCTGGCGCAACCTCGCGGACCACGTCAAGCGGCCCGCCCGCGGCGCGGACGGCGACTACCAGGCCAACCAGCTGTCCGCCGAGGACTACGAGCAGGTGGCCCGCGGCATCAACTTCTGGGCACCGCCGATCGTCGAGTCGCTCGCCAACCTCCTGGCGGAGGAAGAGGGTTGGAAGGGCGAGGCGGACCGCTCGATGCTCGACGTCGGCTGCGGCACCGGCATCTACAGCCAGCTGCTCCTGCAGCGCTTCAGGGGACTGCGGGCCACCGGCCTGGACCACCCGCGGATCGTGCCCATCGCCCGCGGGCAGGCGGAGCGGCTGGGCGTGCAGGACCGGTTCGAACCGGTGGAGCGCAACTTCTTCACCGAGGCGTGGGACACCGGCCAGGACCTCGTCCTGCTGGTGAACATCTTCCACCTCCAGACCGCGGAGGGCTCCGAGGAGCTCATGCGACGGGCGGCGCAGGCGGTGCGCCAGGGCGGCGTGGTCGCCATCGTCGACCACATCGTGGACGACGAGACCGACGCCCAGTCGATCCAGAACCGCTTCTTCCGACTGTTCGCCGCGTCGATGCTCGTCACCGGCGGCGGAGACTCCTTCTCCCTGGCGGACTACGACCAATGGCTCGACCGGGCCGGCCTGGTGAGGACGGCACTGGTCGACACCCCGATGCACCGGATCCTGCTCGCCCGGCGCCCGTGAACACCACCAGCCCGGCCGAACCCCCTGTTCGGCCTGCCGGATTCCATTCCTCAGAGGGGACCAGGACGTGACCGACAACCTCGTGCTCGAAGCGGCGAGAATGACCGCCGCCGACATCTTCAACGCCACCGTCGCATCCTCGGCGATCGGCGCCGCCTGGGAGGTCGGGGCGCTCGACGAACTGGCGGACCAGGACAAGCTGGACGTCGCCGAGTTCTCGGAACGCAACGACCTCGACCGGTTCGCCGTCGAGGGCATGTTCCAGGCACTGGCCAGCGTCCGCATCGTGCAGCGGCAGGGCGCCCTGATCGTCGGCGACGTGAACTTCGCCGAGGTGTACCGCGCCAAGGCCTTCTACCACTGGCTGTCCCGCGGCTGCGCGTCGCTCTTCGCCGACATGCCCGCCGTGCTGAAGAACGAGAACCGGATCGGCGACTTCTACCGCCGCGACTCGGCCGCCATCGCGATCGCCTGCCGCGACATCAACTCGAACTTCTTCGACCCGGTGTTCAAGAAGGCCCTGGGCTCGGTCGGTGAGTTCGGCAAGATCGCCGACCTCGGCTGCGGCAGCGGCGAGCGCATCATCAGCGTGCTGCGGCAGAACCCGAACGCTACCGGCCTCGGCATCGACATCGCCGAGGGCGCGCTGGGCGTGGCCCGGGCCTCGACCAAGGAGGCCGGCTTCGAGGGCAAGGTGTCCTTCGTCAAGGACGACGCCACCAACCCGCAGCCGCACCCGGAGTTCGCCGACGTCGACCTCCTGACCTCCTTCCTGATGGGCCACGACTTCTGGCCGCGGGAGAACTGCATCGCCTCCCTGCGCGGGCTGCGCGAGGCGTTCCCGAACGTCAAGCGCTTCCTGCTCGGCGACACCGCGATGACCACCGACATCCCGGACTCCGAGATCCCGGTCTTCACCCTGGGCTTCGAGGTCGCGCACCGCATGATGGGTGCCTACCTGCCGACCCTGGAGGAGTGGAACGGTGTGTTCGAGGAGGGCGGCTGGCGCCTGGTCGAGGCGCACCGCGTGGTGACCCCGGCGGACAGCGTGATCTTTGAGCTCGAGCCGCTTGCCGCCTGATGACACGGAAGTGCTCCGGGGTCGAGCACCCCGGAGCACTTCTCGCTGTGTACAGACAGTTTGACGAGACGTCAGTTCGCCTGGACGTCGCTCTCCTCGGCCTTGGGCATGGTGTAGCCCGGGCCGGTGGGCCGCACCTCGGTGATGCCGGGAGCGCGCCGCATCATCACGCCCTGCTGGACGGCCAGCGTCACACCGACCCCGAGCCAGACCCCGTTGCCGTTGAACCGGCCGTGGAAGAAGACCACTTCGACGCCGCCGACGATCAGGCGCTCGGCCAGGTTCGCCACCCACAGTTTGGCGGTGGTCCGGCCGCCCTTGCGCAGCAGTCGGCCGGTCTGGTCGCGCCACATGGGCATCGTCAGACCGCGGTAGTAGCCGAAGACCAGCGAGAACGCCAGGCCGATGAGCAGGAAGACGATGCTGGTCGTCTTCGCCTCGGCCGGGCCCGGCGGCAGGAAGCCGCGCAGCACGAGCATCGCGACCCACAGGAAGGTCTGGGCCCTGACGTCGCGGACGCTGAACTGGGAGACGAGGACGATCGCCGTGATGAGGACGATGAACGCCACGTTGAGTACGGCGAAGACCGTGTCGTCCGCGGGCGAGTGCTGAGCGGCCAGGGATCCCCAGGATGCCAACAGCGTCATTGAGCCACCTCAGTGGTGTTAGGGGTGATGGTCGGACCAAGTGCCTTGGGACAGAAGGTCGCTGAGCGCGGAAACCACCGCGGCCGGGGCGGTGCGCGGGCGCCGGCTGCCGAAGGCGCCCGCGTCGGCGCCGGCCGGCGGCCGGCAGATCACCCACGGTCGGGGTCGCGACGCCACAACACAGCTGATAATCCTGGGAGTTGACGGCGACATCGACGGCACACCGGTGTCCATGCTCCGAGCATAGGGGGCGGACTCGGCCGATCTCCAGGCAAACCGACGGCAATCCGGTCACCCGTCGAGTTGGTGCGGTCACCGAACGTTCGATCTTGCCGAGTCGTTGCCGGAGCCGATGCCTGGAATGTCGGGCCCCGACCCGGCGACGATCCATGTATGACCGACATCGCCTCCGCCCAGATCCCTGATGTGATCAGTCAGCTGGTCCACCTCATCGCACCGACCAAGAAGGACCAGATCGGTCCGGACACCAAGCTCGTCAGCGAACTGAGCTACCACTCGCTCGCGATGGTCCAGCTGGGCCTCACCATCGAGGACGTCTTCGAGTTCGACAGCCTGCCCCAGGAGCGCGCCTCGCAGCTGGAGACCGTCCACGACATCGTCGAGCTCGTCCGGGAGATGCTGGACGAGGGCGAGGGTGCCCTGCCGACCGTCGACCACCTGCAGTCCATCGTCGTCCCGCTCGGCGGTGACTGGCCGCCGGCGTCCTGACCGCGCGACACCGCACATGTCCTGACGCTGCGTCACCGCCCCCGGGCCAGGCACCGACCTGGCCCGGGGGCGGACCCATGTCCGGGCGGCCCGGGTCCGACCGGTTCGTGTCCGGGGCCCGGGTCCGGGGCTCAGGCCCCGGCGCGGAAGGCCAGCACGGTGTTGTGCCCGCCGAAGCCCGCGCTCTGGGTGAGCGCCACCAGCGGACCGGCGCGCAGCGGGCGGGGCGCGAGGCGGACCACGTCCAGGTCGATCGCGTCGTCCAGGTCGTCCAGGTTGATGGTGGGCGGGGCGGTGCGGTGGTGCAGGGCCAGGACGGTGGCCACCGCGGCCAGTGAGCCGGAGGCGCCGATCAGGTGCCCGGCCGAGGACTTGACGGCCGACACGGCCGGCCGCACGCCGTCCAGCACGGTACGGATCGCCAGCGCCTCGGCCGCGTCGCCCACCGAGGTGGAGGAGGCGTGCGCGCTGACGTAGCCGACCTCGGCCGGCTCCACCCCGCCGTCCGCGAGCGCGCGCCGGATGGCCCGCGCCATCCCCTCGCCGTCCGGGTGCGGGCGGGTGATGTGGTGTGCGTCGGCGCTCGCCCCGGCCCCGGCGAACTCGGCGTAGATCCGGGCGCCACGCCGCCGGGCGTGCTCACCGGACTCCAGCACCAGCACCGCCGCGCCCTCGCCGAGGACGAAGCCGTCCCGCTGCTTGTCGAACGGCCGGGAGGCGCAGGACGGGGCGTCGTTGTTGCGGGACAGCGCCTTCATCGCCGCGAAGGCGGTGATCGCCATCGGGTTGATGACCGCCTCCGTGCCGCCGGCCACCACCACGTCGGCCCGGCCCAGCCGGATGAGGTCCAACCCGGCCGCGATGGCGTCGGCGCCCGCCGCGCAGGCCGTCGAGGGCGCGTGGGCCGCCGCCGTGGCGTTCAGCTCCAGCGCGCACAGCGCCGCGGCGGCGTTGTTCATCAGCATCGGCAGGGTGAACGGCGAGACCCGGCGGGTGTCCCCGGCCCGGATCAGGTCGTGCGCCGGCAGCAGGGTGCTCAGGCCGCCGATGCCGCTGCCGATGACCACCGCGAGGCGCTCCGACTCCGGGTGCCCCGGCGCGCCCGCGGCGGTGCTGAAGCCGGCGTCCCGCCAGGCCTCCCGCTGGGCCAGCAGCGCGAACTGGGCGGACCGGTCGGTGCGCCGGGCCTGGACCCGGTCGATCAGCGGGGCCGGTTCCACGGCGGCCGGGGCCGCGATCCGCACCGGCAGGTCCTCGGCCCAGGGCTGGGTGATCGCGACCGCCGCCGAGACCCCGTCGAGCAGTGCCTTCCAGGTGGACCGGGCGTCGCCGCCCAGCGGCGTGGTGGCGCCGAGCCCGGTGATGACGACGTCGTCGCGCTGCACAGGCACGCGGCTCCTCCGATTCGTTCTTGTCGTTCTCGTTGTTCTTGTTGTTCTCGTCGTTCTTGTTGTTCTCGTCGTTCGGATGGCGGCGCCGGTCGCCCGGCGGGTCAGTCGATGCCGACGAAGGCTTCCGGCTTGGCCAGCTGCTCGCTCAGGAACAGGTCGCGCAGCTTGGGGCTGAGCAGGCCGACCTGCCGCAGGATGTGGATGACCTGCTGGAACAGCAGCTGGCGGTAGCCGAACATCATCGGGTCGTTCATCGCGAAGGTGATGCCGGCCTCGACGTCCAGCTCCATGCGCTCCCACACCTCGCGCAGCAGGAAGCGGCGGGACATCAGGAAGACCGACTCCAGCAGGAACTCCTCCCGCCCCGCGCGCTCCTTGCTGTTCATCTGCTCGTACATGCCGGTGAGCGAGACCACGCCGAAGCCGATGTGCCGCGCCTCGTCCTTGGCGATCATCCGGGTGATCTGGGTGATGATCGGCTCCCCGAAGCCGGTGCCCGCCAGGCGGGTCGCCGCCAGGGCGAGGCCCTCGACGATCACCTGCATGCCGAGGTAGACGATGTCCCAGTCCGACTCCGTGAGCAGGTCGCGCAGCAGCGACTTGAGGCCCGGGTTGATCGGGTAGGAGTTGCCCAGCTTCTCGTCGACGTACTTGGCGTACGCCTCGACGTGCCGCGCCTCGTCGGCGACCTGGGCGGCCGCGTAGATCTTGGCCTCCATGTCGGGCACGGTCTCCACCAGCCGGGCGGTGGTCACCAGGGCGCCCTGTTCACCGTGCAGGAACTGACTGATCATCCAGGACAGGTACTCCCACCGGAACTGGTTGATCAGTTCCTCGGGAACCGGGCTGCCCTCGCCGCGGAAGTTCTGCAACCCGGTGCTCTGCCCCTCGTTCAGCAGCGAGCCGAACCGGACCTCGTGGTTCCAGTCGATATCGGTCGCGGCATTCCACTGCGAGATCTTGCTCTTCTCGTAGAGCGACCAGAGGCGATTGTTGCGTTCGCCGTAGTTCCAGTTGAGATTGGCCTTGAACGCGGCGTCGACCTCCATCAGACTCTCCCTGGTCCGGTCCAGGGTGAACAGCACGGTTTCGCGCTCGTGGAATTCGGTAGTCATCGCCGCCGGGCCCCTTCGGATTGACGTACTGCCACACCGGATACTCTCGGGCGAAAGGCACGCGAAAACCTAGGCACTCACTGGGCAACTTGCAGGCATGATGAGTTGCCTGCGCCCCTGCCTGGAACGACACAAAGCCCCCTGGCGACACTGCACCGGAACACCGCTGGGCGTTCCGTATTCCCGCGCACAGGAGCCAGCCGTATGGAGCCGAATTCCGTTCCCCGTCCGACCCGGCAGCTGACCGCCGAGCTCGAAGGGCTGCTGGGCGACCCGCTGGACCCGTCCGGCCCGTACTCCTTCGCCGAGGTCGTGGCGCACGAGGAACTCGGCGAGGTCCCGCCCGGCGCGGAGCGGCTGCTCCTGGACTGGGGCCTGCCGGAGCGCCTCGTCCCGGCGGTGGCCGGCGGGCGGATGCTCAACCTGGAGTCGGTCCTGGCGGTGACCCGCTCGCTGGCGCGCCGCAACCTGACCATGGCGGTGATGTTCGGCTCCAGCATGCTCGGCTGCCAGCCGGTCTGGCTGTGGGGAACGCCCGAGCAGCAGAAGCGGATCGCCGAGGCGGTGACCACCGGGGACAAGCTGTGCTTCGGCATCTCCGAGGCCGAGGTCGGCAGCGACCTGACCACCACGGCCACCACCGCCGTGCTCGACGGCGAGCACTACGTCCTGGACGGCGAGAAGTGGCCGGTCGGCAACGGCAACCGGGCCCGCTTCTACACGGTGCTCGCCCAGGGCCCGCGCGGCCCGATGCTGCTGCTGGCCGACCGGCGCGAGCTGGACCCGGACAGCGTCGAACCCAAGCCGATCGTCCGCGCCCTGGGCCTGCGCGGCCACGACGTGAGCGGCGTCAGGTTCACCGGCTCCCGGGTGCTCGCCGCCGGCGCGGTCATCGGCCGACCCGGCCGCGCCCTGATCGACACCGTCCGCACCCTGCAGATCACCCGCACCGCGATCGGCGGCATGTCCCTGGGCAGCATGGACGCCGCGCTGCGGATCGGGCTGGACTACGCGCACGAGCGCCGGCTGTACGGCGCCGAGATCTACCGGCTCCCGGTGGTCCGCCAGCACCTCGTCGACGCGCACCTGGACCTGCTGATCTGCGACTGCGTGGCGATCCCGGTGGCCCGGGCGCTGACCCTCGCCCCGGCCCGGCTGGCCCTGTGGTCCTCGGTGGTCAAGTACCTGGTGCCGGTGATCGGCGAGGAGACCCTGGAGCAGATGTCCAAGGTGCTCGCGGCCCGCAGCTACCTGCGCGAACTGGTCGCCTCCGGCGCCTTCCAGAAGATCCGCCGGGACCACTGCATCACCTCGATCTTCGAGGGCACCACGCACGTCAACCTGTTCAACATCGCGACCCAGCTGGCCGCGCTGGCCCCGCTCGCCGACCGGCCCACCGAAGGCGGAGAGGAACTGCTGGCCCGGCTGTTCGACCTCTCCGCCGAGGCCCCGGTCTGGGAGCCGGACGGCAACAGGCTGGCCCTCGCGACCAACGGGCAGGACGAGATCACCCGGGGCTGGGGCACCGCGGTGGAGCGGCTGGCCCGGGTGGCCGCGGCCGAGTGCGCGCCCGGGCAGGCCCGCGACCTGGCCGAGGTGGTGGCCGAACTGGACCGCCGCCGGGCCGCGCTGTACGGGCGCATCGCGGAGCACGGCATCGAGGCGGCCTCGGTGGCCGGCTCACGCACCGCGGAGGACCACTGCGTGTTCCACGCCGCCGCCTCCTGCGTGCACGTCTGGCTGCACAACCGGGGCGCCGCGCCGGACGCCGGCTGGCTCGTCCTGGTGCTCCGACGGCTGCTGCAGCGCCTGGACCGGGACGTGGTGCTGGACGAGCGGGAGGCGTACCTGCCGGGGCTGGAGGCCGTGATGGAGGAGTGCCGGGCCGGCCGGCGGTACTTCGGCCTCGAGGCCGTGCTGGAGCACGGCGCGCGGGGCTGACCCGGGCCGAGGACAAGGACGGCGACGACGGAAGGCGGCTCCGACCCGAGGTCGGCGCCGCCTTCGCGCAACTTCCCCTAATCGGCCGTCAGTTGGGCACCAGGGTGACCGGCATGGTGGACGGGACGGTTGTCCGTGGTCACTTGCCGCCTTCGGGAGCGTCCTGGTCGGGCCGCGGCTGCGGCGCGAGGGGTCCGGGGAAGAACGCGGTGGTGGCGCCGGCCGTCTCGCCGCCGTCCACCACGAACTCCTGGCCGGTGACGAACCCGGCCTGGTCGGAGGCGAGGAAGTGGAACACCCCGGCGATCTCCTCCGGGGAGGCGTGCCGGCGCGCCGGGATGCGCTCGTTGACCTCCTCCAGCATCGCGTCGGTGTACTCGGCGCGCTGCATCGGCGTCAGCACCGCGCCGGGGGTGACGCACGCGGTGCGCACCAGCGGGCTGAGCTCCATGGCGAAGGTCTGGCAGAGCGAGGCGACCCCGGCCTTGGTGGCGTTGTACGGCGCGTAGAGCGGGTAGCCGCGGCTGCCGTTGACCGAGGCGGTGGCGAGCAGCACGCCGTGGCCCTGCTCGATCAGGTACGGCGCCGAGTGCCGCCACAGGGCCAGCACGCCGACCAGGTTGACGTCGATGGCGCGGCGCACGTCGGCCTCGGTCAGCTCGAGCACCCCGCCGCGGACGCTGATGCCGGCGTTGGCGATCACCACGTCGAGGCCGCCCCGGGCGGCGTGCACGGTGTCGACGGCCTCCTTGACCGCCTGCCAGTCGGCGACGTCGACCTCGAGGAAGCTCACCGTGCCGGCGCCGCCGTCCAGGCCCGCCGCCGGGGCCGCGGGCTTGGTGGTGTCGAGGTTGACCACGTGGTCGCCGGAGGCCGCGAACCGCTCGGCGGTGGCCTTCCCGATGCCGCTGGAGGCGCCGGAGACGATGACTGTGCGCATGGACGAGGGCCTTTCGAAAGATGCCGGGCCCGGCCGCCGGAGCGGCCGGGCCCGGGCCGGGTGTGCGGGTGCGGGGCGGGTGTGCGGGTGCGGGGCGAGGACGGGCCCTGGGGATCAGACGATGACCCGGTGCCGGTCGGGGGCGT
Source organism: Kitasatospora sp. NPDC033851 (assembly GCF_055576085.1). Lineage (NCBI taxonomy): Bacteria > Bacillati > Actinomycetota > Actinomycetes > Kitasatosporales > Streptomycetaceae > Kitasatospora > Kitasatospora sp. NPDC033851. The sequence goes on from NZ_JBVIRL010000019.1 coordinate 161,982, forward strand.
AACCGGCCAGGTTGCGGCGGAGGTTGCGGCTGACGGTGATCTTCTTCAGCCAGCGGTCGGTGCCGTCGTACCGGGCCTTGAAGGAGCGCCGGCCGTGCGCGGCCTGGTAGTTGTCCACGACCAGCAGGGTGCCGGGGCCGACCACGACCTCCTGCTGGACCCGGGTGAGCTCCGCCATCAGCCGGTCCAGGGCCTCGACGGCCTCCGGGTCGTCGCCGACACAGCGCATGAACGGCAGGTCGATGCGCAGGTACGGGGAGAGGCTGTCGCCGAACAGGGCGCTGGTGGGCGCGGGGTCGTCGGCCATCCGGCGGAGCTTGGCGAGCGCCGGGTGGCCGGGGTCGGAGGTCTCCAGCTGCCGGATGTGCTCGGTGTCCGGGAGGATGTGGAACCGGTCCTGGGAGAGGACCTCCCGGGTGCGGTCGTCGAGTTCGGCGTCCCGGACGGAGGCGACGATGGTCGGCACCTCGTCGGCGTTGCGCAGGCCGAACAGGACCAGGTAGTCGCAGCGGTTGGGGTGGAAGCCGTCCTCGGTGTGGAACTCCAGGAGGGCCTCGCTGCCGTAGCCGCTCTGCCGGTCCTCGTCGCCGCGGATCGGCAGGACGTTCTGGATGATGCTGCCCTCCTGGAGGGTGGCCCAGCCGAAGGGCTCGCCCAGCGCGATGCCGACCAGCGCCAGCATGGCCTCCTGGCTGCGGGCCGACTCCGAGGCGATGGCGTCGCGCCAGTGCGCCGGAGTCGGGCCGAGCTCGGCGTCGTCCACCGGGAGTCCGTGCACCAGGCAGGCGGCGGCGGGCTCGCGGCGGCGGAAGTCGGCCAGGAAGGACTGCAGGCCGACCGGCAGCATCCGGTCGAACTGCCAGGCGCGGTCGTAGAAGCCCTCGTCCAGGGGGTTGCCGCAGTCGTCGGCGATCTTGTGGGCGGCCCGGGCCAGTTCGGCGGCCTCGTCCGCGCTCAGGGTGTACTGCGCCGGCCGGCCCCGGAGCGGGGTCGGAGCGGTGGCAGCGGAGCGTTCTTGACGAATCATCAGATGTTCCCTTGCTGTTCTCCGACCTGTTCGGCCGGTGGGGCGGACGGATGGTCCTGTGCCGCCCGCCCGGGGCAGGCGACGGGGTGGTGTCACGGGCGGAGGGCCGAGCAGGGTCCCGGCCGGCTCCTCCGCCCGGGTCGGTCAGTCCTCGTCGGCGAACTTGGCGATGAACTCGTCGAGTTCGTCCTGGTCGAGGTCGATGAGCGGCTCCTCGGCCTCGTCGGCGGCGGCCTGCGGCGCCGATTCGGTGACCACGGCGGCCAGTTCGGCGACGGACTTGTGGGTGAAGACGTCCCGCGGGGAGATCTCCAGCCCGGCCTCGCGCGCCGCGGTGACCAGCTTGATCGACATGATCGAGTCGCCACCGAGCGCGAAGAAGCTGTCGTCGATGCCGATCCGCTCGACCTGGAGCACCTCGACGAACAGCTGCCGCAGCAGCTCCTCACGCGGGGTGCGCGGCGCCCGGCTGCCCTCGGCCGCGGCGAAGCGGGGGGCGGGCAGCGCGGCCCGGTCCAGCTTGCCGTGCGGCGTGGTGGGCAGCTCGGGGATCTCGACGACGGCGGCCGGCACCATGTACTCCGGCAGGTGGGCGGCGACCCGGTCGCGCAGCGCGGCGGGGTCGGTGCCGTCCGGCCCGGCCGGCACCACGTAGGCGACCAGCCGCCGCGACCCGGGGGTGTCCTCGCGCAGCTGCACGGTGGCGTGCCGCACGCTCGGGTCGGCGGCCAGCACGGCCTCGATCTCGCCCGGCTCGATCCGGAAGCCGCGCAGCTTCACCTGGTCGTCGGCCCGGCGCAGGTAGTCCAGGCGACCGTCCGGCAGCCAGCGGGCGATGTCGCCGGTGCGGTACATCCGGGCACCCGGCGCGCCGAACGGATCGGCGACGTAGCGGTGCGCGGTCAGGTCGGGCCGGTGCAGGTAGCCCCGGGCCAGGCCGGCGCCGGAGATGTACACCTCGCCGGGCACGCCGGCGGGCAGCGGGCGCAGGCAGTGGTCGAGGACCCGGATCCGGGCGCCGACGACCGGGACGCCGATCGACACGGCGACGCCGTGCTCCAGCGGTCCGCCGACGGTCGCGATGATCGTCGTCTCGGTGGGGCCGTAGATGTTCAGCATCCGCCGGCCCGGGGCCCAGCGGGCCACCAGCTCGGGCGGCAGGACCTCGCCGCCGGTGACGACGGTGATCCCCGCCGGCAGGCTGCCGTCGGCCATCGCGGCCAGCGAGGACGGCGGGATGGTCAGGGTCTGCACCCCGGTCCGGGCCACCCAGTCGGCCAGCGGCTGCCCGGGCAGCATCTCCTCGTAGCTGCCGACGACCACGCAGGAGCCGCTCAGCAGCGCGGTGTTGAGCTCGCCCATGGCGCCGTCGAAGCTGGGCGAGGCGAACCAGAGCACCTTGCGGCCGGGGCCGAGGTCCAGGTGGCGCCGCTGGGTGGCCAGGAAGCTCGCCAGGCCGGCGTGGGTGACCAGGACGCCCTTGGGACGGCCGGTGGAGCCCGAGGTGAAGATGACGTACGCGCCGCAGGCGGGCAGCAGCGGGCGGCCGCGCTCGGCGTCGGTCACCTCGCCGGACGGGGTGTCCGCCGGGGCGGTGAGCCGGTCCGTGGTCACCACCCGGTCGCGCAGCTCCGCCGGGATCTTCTCCACGGCGTCGGGCGCGGCCAGGATCAGGTCCGGCCGGGCCTCGGTGAGCATGAACTCGATCCGGTCGGCCGGGTAGTCGGTGTCCACCGGCATGTGGACGGAGCCGCTCTTCCAGATCGCCAGGATCGTGGTGACCAGCTCGGCGGTGCGGGGCAGCAGGACCGCGACGATGCGCTCCGGGCCGGCCCCGTGCGACAGCAGGACGCGCGCCGACCGGTTGGCCCGGGCGTCGAGTTCGGCGTAGCTCAGCTCCTCGGTGCCGGTCAGCACGGCCGGCGCCTCGGGGTGCTCGGCGACCCGCCGGGCGAACAGCGCCGGGATGGTGGCCGCGGGCTCGGCGGGGGCGGTCGCCGCCCACCGCTCCAGGACGGCCTCCCGGGTCGGCGCGGACAGCAGGTCCAGCCCGGCGAGCGGGGTCCGCGGCGCCTCGGCGAAGGTCTCCAGCACCCGTAGCACCGAGGCCAGCAGGTCGCGGGCCTCCGCCGCGCCGTACAGGTCGGTGCGGTAGTGGAGCTTGACGTCCAGGTGCTCGCCCGGGCGCACCAGCAGCCGCAGCGGGTAGTGCGCGGAGCCGGGGACGGACGGCTCGCGCAGCCCGATGCCCAGGCCCGGTACGGGCTGGGCGACCTCGGCATGGTCGATGCCGGCGTTCTCGAAGCCGACGATGGTGTCGAAGAGTTCGCCGAGGCCGACCGCCCGCTGGATCTCGGGCAGCCCGAGGTGGTGGTGGGCGATCAGCTCGGACTGCTCGGTCTGCATCCGGACCAGGGCGGCGGACAGCGGCTCCGCCGGGTCGAGCACGGCCCGGAACGGCACGGTGTTCATGACCAGGCCGATCGCGTCCTCGACGCCGGGCAGCTCGGGCGCGCGCCCGGACACCGCGGCGCCGAAGACGACGTCGCCGCGGCCGGTCAGCCGTTCCAGGGCGATCGCCCAGGCGCCGTTGAGCAGGGTGTTCACGGTGATCCCGGCGGCGCGGGCCGCGGCGGTGATCCGGGCGGAGGCGTCGGCGTCCAGGACCTCGTGGGCGGTGCCCTGTGCGGCCAGCACCGACAGGTCGGCGTTCGGGGCGACCAGGGTGGGCTCGTCCAGGCCCGCGAGGGCCCCGGCCCAGGCCCGCTCCGCCGCCGCGCCGTCCCGGCCGGACAGCCAGGCGAGCACCCGGCGGAACGGCATCGGCTCGGGCAGTCCCTCGGCGGAGCCGCCGGCGGCGTACGCGGCGAAGACCTCGCGGTAGATCAGCGGCACCGACCAGCCGTCCAGCAGGAGGTGGTGGTCCGTCACGACCAGCACGTGGCGGTCGCCGGCGAGCCGGACCAGCAGCGCCCGCAGCAGCGGGGCGGAGCCGAGCGGGAACGGGCGGTCGTGCTCCTCGGCCACCAGCTCCTCGACCCGGCGGCCCTGCTCCGCGGGGGCCAGGGCGCCGAGGTCGACCTCCCGCCACGGCACCTCGACCCGCTCGGGGATCACCTGCACGGCCCGGCCGGAGCTCAGCCGTACGAAGCGGGCGCGCAGGTTGGCATGCCGGGCGAGCACCGTGTCGAAGGCGGCGCGCAGGACGGCGGGCGCCACCTCCCCGTCCAGGTCGAAGACCTGCTGGGTGATGTACGGGTCGACGCGGTCGGGTGCGAGCAGCGCGTGGAAGAGCATGCCCTGCTGGAGCGAGGTCAGCGGCCACACCTCGACGGCGTCGGGGTGGGCGGCGTCGATCTCGGCGCGCTCCTCGGCGGCCAGTTCGAGCAGCGGGCCCTCGGACAGCGGGCCCTCGGGCGGCGCGCTCTCGGGCAGCGGGCCCTCGGACGAAGACTGGGCGGCTTCCGCGTCCTCGGCGTCCCGGGCGGCGGCGACCAGGGCGGCCACCGTGCGGTGCAGGAAGACGTCCCGGGGGCTCAGTGCGAGCCCGGCCCGGCGGGCCAGCGAGGAGAGCCGCATGGAAAGCAGCGAGTCGCCGCCCAGGTTGAAGAAGTTGTCGTGGATGCCGATCTTCTCGACCCGCAGCACCTCGGCGAACAGCCCGCGGAGCAGTTCCTCCTGCTCGTCGCGCGGCTCGCCGCCCTCGCCCGCGCCGTCGAAGCGGACCGCGGGCAGGGCCGCCTTGTCCACCTTGCCGTTGACGGTCATCGGCAGCTCGTCCAGGACCAGCACGGCGGTCGGCACCATGTAGCCGGGCAGCACCTCGGCGGCCCGGGCGCGCAAGGCCGCGCCGTCCGCGGTGGCGCCGGGCGCGGCGACCACGTAGCCGACCAGCATCGGCGAGCCGGGGTGGTCCTCGCGGGCCACCACGACGGCGTGCCGCACGCTCGGGTCGGCGGCCAGCACGGCCTCGATCTCGCCCGGCTCGACCCGGAAGCCGCGGATCTTGATCTGGTCGTCGGTGCGGCCGAGGAAGACCAGGGTGCCGTTGTCGTCCCGCTGGGCGCGGTCGCCGGTGCGGTACATCCGGGCGCCCGGCTCGCCGAACGGGTCGGCGACGAAGCGCTCGGCGGTGAGGACCCGCCGGCCGAGGTAGCCGCGCGCGAGGCCGGCGCCGGCCAGGTACAGCTCGCCGGTCACGCCCGGCGGGACGGGCCGCAGCGCGTCGTCCAGCAGGTGGGCCCGCAGGTTGTCGGCGGGGCCGCCGATCACCGGGTGCTCGTGCGCCGCGAAGCGGGCGTACATCGGGTCGACGGTGCACTCGGCCGGCCCGTACAGGTTGTACGCGGACAGGCCCTCGACGGCGCGCAGCCGCTGCCACAGCGGCTCGTCGACGGCCTCGCCGCCGAGCGCGAGGACGCGGACCGTACGGCCCTCGTCGAGCAGCCCCTCGGCGATCAGCCGGCGGGCGAAGCTCGGAGTGGTGTCGAGCACCTCGATGCCGTGCCGGGTGACGTGGTCCAGCAGGGCGTGCGGGTCGGCCCGCAGCTCCTCCTCGATCAGGTGCAGCTCGTGCCCGCCGACCATCCACAGCAGCTGGCTCCACGAGGCGTCGAACACCAGGGAGTTGGTCAGCGCGGCGCGCAGCGGACGGCCGGCGGCGGCCTGCTCCGGCTCGAACAGGTGGTTGCGGTGGCTGTGGAACATGTTGGCCAGCGACCGGTGCTCGATCGCGACACCCTTGGGGCGACCGGTGGAGCCGGAGGTGTAGACGGTGTACGCCAGGTTCTCCGGGCACAGCGGGGCGAGCCGGTCGGCGTCGGTGAGGTCGGCGCCGTCGGCCTCCAGCGGCAGCTCGTCCAGCAGCAGCCGCTCGGTGCCCTCGGGCAGCCGGGCGGCGGACGCGCCGGTGGTGACCGCGAGGTGCGGGCGCAGTTCGGCGAAGACGGCGGCGATCCGCTCGGCGGGCTGCTCGAGGTCCACCGGCACGTACACCGCACCGGACTTGAGGATCGCCAGCAGGGTGACGACGGCCTCGGCGGTGCGCGGCAGGGCCATCACCACGGGCCGTTCGGGGGCGGCGCCGCGGGCCACGAGCTGCCGGGCCAGCCGGTTGGCGGCGGTGTTGAGCGCGGCGAAGGTGAGCCGCTCGGCGCCGCAGCTGACCGCGGGCGCGTCCGGGGTGCGGGCGGCCTGCTCCTCGAAGAGCCGCACCAGGGTGCCGGGCGGTGTGGCGACCGGGGCCGGGGCGGCGGCGCGGTCGATGCGGCGGCGCTCCTCCCCGGTGAGCAGCGGCAGCCGGCCGACCGGGGTGTCCGGCCGCTCGACGGCGTGGCCGACCAGCAGGCTCAGCCGCTCCAGCAGCGCCTCGGCCCGCTCCTTCGGGTACAGGTCGGCGCGGTAGTTGAGCTCGAAGACGGTGGTCGGGCCGGGGAAGACGGCGAGGCTGAGCGGGTAGTGGGTGCCCTCCGGCACCTCGTCGACGGCCTCACCGGCAAGAGCGAGGCGCAGACCGGCAACGTCGACGCCGCGGGCGGAGGCCGGCAGCGGGAAGTTCTCGAAGGCGATGGTGGTGTCGAAGAGGCTGTCGTGGCCGCTGATCCGGTGGATGTCGGCGAGGCCGAGCCAGGAGTGCTCGGTGAGTTCGGCCTGCTCGTCCTGGACGCGGTCGAGCAGGGCGCCGAACGGTTCGGTGCGGTCGATCCGGACCCGGGCCGGGACGGTGTTGATCAGCAGGCCGACGACCCGGTCCACGCCGGGGACGGCGGCCGGGCGGTCGGCCACGGTGCAGCCGAAGACCACGTCGTCGCTGCCGGTCAGCAGCGCGAGCAGCAGCGACCAGGCGCCCTGGATGACGGTGTTGACGGTGAGGTTGCGGCCGCGGGCGGCCTCGGCCAGCGCGCGGGAGCGCTCCTCGTCCAGTTCCAGGCGGATCCGCTGCTGGGACACGGTTCCGCCGGCCGGGTCGGCGCCGCGGCCGAGCAGGGTCGGGCCCTCCAGGCCGGCCAGCGCCTTGCCCCAGGCGGCCTCGGTGGCGGCGCGGTTGCGGGCGCTCAGCCAGCCGAGGTAGTCGCCGACGGAGACCGCCGGGTCCAGGGCGGTGGCGTCGCCGCCGTGGTGGAGGATCCGGAACAGGTCCTCGACGACCACCGGCATCGACCAACCGTCCATCAGGATGTGGTGGTTGGTCAGCACGAAGACGTGCCGGTCGGCGGCCAGCGCGCACAGGGTGAACCGCAGCAGTGGGGGCTGGGCCATCTCGAAACGGCGGTGGCGCTCCTCGGTGAGCACCTCGCGCAGCCGGGTCTCATGCTCGGCCGGGGCGAGCCCGGTGAGGTCGACCTCGGCCCACGGCAGTTCCACCTGGGACGCCACGGCCTGGAACGGCTCGCCCGAGCGGCGCTGCAGGAACCCGACGCGCAGCGCGGGGTGCCGGGCCACGACCAGCTCGCCGGCGCGGCGCAGCGCGGCCCGGTCCAGCGGGCCGGTCAGCTCGATCGGGAGCTGCATGTTGTAGTGGTCGACGCCCTCGTGCCCGCCGTCGTACAGGGCGTGGAAGAGCATGCCCTCCTGCAGCGGTGTCAACGGCCAGATCGCGTCGAACGAGGTCGGCTTCATTTCCCACTTCTCCAGTGCGCTTCGAGTTCGGCGAGCTCGTCGGCGTCGAGTTCGAGCCGGGGCGCCGCCGGCGGGGCGACGGCCGCCTCGGGCTCGGTCTCGGTGGCGACGTCCGCCAGAGCCGCCACGGTGCGGTGACGGAACACGTCCCGTGGGGTGAGGGACAGGCCGGCGATCCGAGCCCGGCCGGCCAGTCGGGCGGAGGCGATGGAGTCGCCGCCCAGGTCGAAGAAGTTGTCGTCGATGCCCACCTGCTGTCCGTCGAGCACCTCGGTGAAGAGGCGGCACAGCAGGCGCTCGCGGTCGGTGCGCGGCTCGCGCCGCTCCCGCCGGCCCGCCTGCGGAGCGGGCAGCGCGGCCCGGTCGAGCTTGCCGTTGGGGGTGAGCGGCAGGGCGGTCAGCGGCACGATCACGGACGGGACCATGTACTCGGGCAGTTGCTCCGCGACCTGCTTGCGGGCGGTGTCCGGGTCGGGCACCGCCCCGGGCTCGGGCACCGCGTACGAGACGATCCGCGGGCTGCCCGGGATGTCCTCGCGGACCACCGTGGCGACCTGCCGGATGCCGTCCACCGCGGACAGTGCGGAGTCGATCTCGCCGAGTTCGATCCGGTGGCCGCGGATCTTCACCTGGTGGTCGGCGCGGTCGAGGTAGCGCACCGCTCCGTCGGGGCGGCGTACCCCGAGGTCGCCGGTGCGGTACATCCGGGTGCCGGGCGGGCCGAAGGGGTCGGGGACGAACCGTTCGGCGGTGAGCAGCGGACGGCGGGTGTAGCCGTCGGTGACGCCGGTGCCGGCGATGTAGATCTCGCCGGGCAGGCCGGCCGGGACCGGGCGCAGGGCGCCGTCGAGCAGGTACACCCGCAGGTTGTCGGCCGGGCTGCCGACGGGGACGTCGGCGGTGCCGGTCTCGGACCCGGCCTGCCAGGTGGTGGTGTAGACGGAGACCTCGGTGGGCCCGTACAGGTTGTGCAGGCCGGCCTCACTGGCCTTGCGGAAACGTTCCACCAGACCGGCGGTCATCTTCTCGCCGCCGCAGAACACCTGGCGCAGGCTGCCGCACTCGGCGGCGCCGGGCTCCAGCAGGAACAGTTCCAGGGTGGACGGCACGAACTGCGCGGTGTGGATCCGCTCGGTGCGGATCAGCTCCGGCAGGTAGCCGGGGTGCTGGTCGGCCTCCGGCAGCGCGACCACCATCGTCGCGCCGACGTGCAGGGTCCAGAAGATCTCCCACACCGACGGGTCGAAGCTGATCGAGGTGCGCTGCAGCACCCGGTCGCCGGGCGCGAGCGGGAAGCAACGCTGCATCCAGCGCAGGTAGTTCACGATGCCGCGGTGGGCGACCACGATGCCCTTCGGGCGGCCGGTGGACCCCGAGGTGAAGATCACGTACGAGGTGTGCACCGGGTCGACCGCGCGGTCCGGCGCCGGGCCCGCGCTCTCGCGCGCCGACAGCTCGGCGAAGCTCCGCTCGTCCAGCGTGAGCGCCGGACGGGCGTCCTCGGTCATCGCCCGCACCCGCTCCGGCGGGTACTCCGGGTCCAGCGGGAGGTAGGCGGCGCCGGTGCGCAGCGTCGCGAGCAGCGCCACGACCAGGTCCACGCCGCGCGGCAGCGCCACCGCGACCACGTCGCCGGGGCCGATCCCCCCGGCGGCCATGGTGGCGGCCAACCGCCCGGACAGCGCGTCGAGTTCGGCGTAGCCGACCCGGCGCTCGCCGTACACCACGGCCTCGGCGTCCGGCGTGCGGCGGGCCTGGGCGGTGAACAGCCCGTGCAGGGTGCCCTCCTGGTGCGCCATGGCGGTGTCGTTGCACGCCCCGACCAGCGTGCGGCACTCCTCGGCGTCGACCAACTCGACGCGTCCGAGCGGCAGTTCGGGCTGCCCGACGAAGGCCAGCAGGTACCGCTCCAGCCGCTCCAGCAGCGCCTGCGCCTGCTCGGCGGGGTACAGGTCGGCGCGGTGGGTCAGCTCCAGGCGCAGCCGCGGACCGGGGTGGACGATCAGGGTGAGCGGGTAGTGGGTGACCCCCGTGCGGTCGGACTCGGCGACCCCGATCCGCAGCCCCGGCAGGGTCCGGCGGATCGCCTCACGGTCGGCCGGCGCGTTCTCGAACACCATGGTGGTGTCGAAGAGTTCGCCGAGGCCGAGGCCGCGCTGGATGTCGGCCAGGCCCAGGTGGTGGTGCGCGCCGAGCGCGGCCTGCTCGGCCTGCACCTCGGTGAGCAGCTCGGACAGCGGCCGTTCGGCGGAGAGCCTGACCCGCACCGGGACGGTGTTCATCACCAGGCCGACCAGGTCCTGCATCCCGGCCAGCTGCGGCGGCCGGGCGGACACCGAGGTGCCGAAGACCACGTCGTCCCGGCCGGTCAGCTGCCCGAGCAGCGCCGCCCAGGCGCCCTGGAAGACGGTGTTGACGGTCAGGCCGGCCGTCCGGGCGGTGCGGTTCAGGTCCGCGGAGAGCTTCTCGGACAGCGCCCGGCGGGTCAGCGCGGGCATCTCGGTGGTCAGCGCCGCCCCGGGGGCGACCAGGCAGGGCTGCTCGACCCCGGCCAGCGCGCGCTTCCAGGCGTCCGCGGCGGTGTCCTTCGGCTGACGGTCCTGCCAGCGCAGGTAGGCCGCGAAGGAGACCGGCTCGGACGGCTCGTTCCGATCGGACACCTCGGAGTCCTCGGAGTAGGCCGCGAACAGGTCCTTCAGCATGATCCCGACGGACCAGCCGTCGAAGAGCACGTGGTGGCTGGTGAAGACCAGCAGGTGCCGGTCGTCGGCGGTGCTGATCACGGCGAACCGCAGCAGCGGCGGCTTCGCCAGGTCGAAGCGGGTCGCCTTGTCGGCGGCCAGCAGTTCGGCCGTGCGCTCCCGCTGCTCCTCGGCGCCGAGCCCGCGCAGGTCGTGCTCGGCCCAGGGCACCGTCACCGCGGCCGGGATGGTCTGCCGGGCCTCGCCCAGCTCGTCCAGCGCGAAGTGGGCGCGCAGCGCGTCGTGCCGGGCGACCAGGGCGTCGCAGGCGGCGTGCAGCCGGTCCGGCGCGATCTCGCCGGTCAGGTCGAACACCATCTGGCCGATGTACGGGTCGGCGCCGGTGTCGTCCGCGTACAGCGAGTGGAACAGCATGCCCTGCTGCAGCGGGGTCAGCGGCAGGCCTTCGGCCGGGCCCCCGGCGTCGGTCAGCAGCGACCGGTCGAGGTCGGCGGCCCGGCCGCCGTCGGCGACCGCGGCCATGGTGGCGGCCGTGCGGTAGGTCAGGACGTCCTGCGGGGTGAGCGCGAGCCCGGATTTGACCGCCCGCGCGGCGAGCTGGACGGCGGTGATGGAGTCGCCGCCCAGGTCGAAGAAGCTGTCGTCGATGCCGATCTCCTGCGCGCCGAGCACCTCGTGCAGCAACTCGCACAGCACGGTCTCGGTACGGGTGCGCGGCGGCCGGCGGGTGGCGCCGCCGCGGATGTCGGGCTCGGGCAGCGCGTCCCGGTCGATCTTGTTGTTGGAGGTGAGCGGGAAGGCGTCCAGGGCAACGACCGCGGCGGGCACCATGTGCTCCGGCAGGGTCCGGCCGACCCAGGCGCGCAGCTCGGCGGGCTCCACCTCGGCGTCGGGCGCGGGCACCACGTAGGCGACCAGGCGGCGCGCACTGCCCTGGGCGCGGGCCACCACGGCGGCCCGGGCGACCGAGGGGTGCGCGGTGAGTCTGGACTCCACCTCCCCGAGCTCGACCCGGAAGCCGCGGATCTTCACCTGGTGGTCGCTGCGGCCGACGAAGTGCAGTTTGCCGTCCGGCCCCCAGGAGCCGTTGTCGCCGGTGCGGTACATCCGGCTGCCGGGCGGGCCCCACGGGTCCGCGACGAAGCGCTGCGAGGTGAGGCCGGGCCGGCGGTGGTAGCCGACCGAAACGCCGGGGCCGGCCAGGTGGATCTCACCGGTGACGCCGGGCGGCACCGGGCGCAGCAGCCCGTCCAGGACGTACACCCGGGCGTTGTGCAGCGGCGAGCCGATCGACGGCGTGCCGGGGCCGGTCAGCGGCCCCGTCATGGTGGTGAACACGGTGCTCTCGGTGGCGCCGTACACGTTGTGCAGCCGGTGCACGCCGCCCCAGCGGCGGACCAGTTCGGCGGGCAGCGCCTCCGCGCCGACCGCGATGATCAGGTCGTCCGGCAGCGAGCCGGGCGGGAACGCGGCCAGCACCGACGGCACGGTGCCCACGCAGCTGACCCGGTGCCCGGCGATGAACTCGGCCAGCTGCGGGCCGGGCATCAGCTTCGGCGGGGCGATCACCGCGCAGCCGCCGCACATCAGCCAGACCGACAGCTCCCACACCGACGGGTCGAAGCTGGGCGAGCTGATCATCAGTACCCGCTCGCCCTCGCGCAGCGCCAGCACGCCGGGCTGGGACTCGGCGAAGTCGGCCAGGCCGGTGTGCGGCACCAGCACGCCCTTGGGGCGGCCGGTGGAGCCCGAGGTGTAGATCATGTACGCGAGGTCGGCCGGGGTCGGCGCGGTCGGGGGCGCCGGCTCGGCGGGGTCGGCGGCGTCCAGCGCGGCGGCCACCGCGGCGTCGTCGAGGTGGACCGCGGCGAGGCCGTCGCGGCCCGGGAGCCCGTCGGCGTGCCGGGTGACCATCAGGTCGGGCCCGGCGTCGTCGAGCATCCCGTCCACCCGGTCCGCCGGGTAGCCGGGGTCCACCGGGAGGTAGACGGCGCCGGCCTTCATCACCGCGAGCAGCGCCACCAGGTTGTCCAGGCCGCGCGGCAGGGCGACGGCGACGATGCCGCCGCGGCGCACCCCGCGCTCCACCAGCATCCGGGCCAGGCGGTTGACCCGGGCGTCGAGCAGGCGGTACGTGAGGGTCCGCCCCTCGAACTCCACCGCGTCGGCGTCGGGGGTGCGGGCGGCCTGGCGCTCGAACAGCTGCGGCAGGGTGACCCGCTCGGTCGGCCACTCGGTGTCGTTGAAGTCGTTCAGCACCCGGTCCTGCTCGATCGCCGTCGTCAGCTGCAGGCGGGCCAGCGGGGTGTCCGGGTCGGCCTCGGCGAGGCGGTGCAGGAAGGCCGGCAGCCGGACGGTGTGGGCGTCCAGGTCGGCCTGGTCGTAGCGGGCCTCGTTGCCCTCCAGGCGGACGTGCTGCCCGCCGGCCGGGTCGGGGAACAAGGTGAGGACCAGGTCCGGCACCTGGCCGGCGTTGAGGCCGGTCACGGTGGCCGGGAAGCCGGCGAGCTCGGCGCGGTCGCCGGTGGGCACCAGGTTGAGCGCCGCGTGGAACAGCCGGTCGCCCGCGTCGCGCATGCCCAGCTCGCGGCGGATGTGCTCGTGCGGGAAGTGCTGGTGGGTGAGGAGTTCGCCGAGCCGCGCGGAGGTGTGGTCGATCAGCTCGCCCACCGTCATCGCCGCGTCCAGCCGGACGCGCAGCGGCAGTTCGTTGGCGAGCATGCCCGGGGTGGTGCGGGCCGCGTCGGTGCGCCGGACGGTCGCGGTCAGCCCGAGGACCAGGTCCTGATGGCCGCTCAGACCACTGAGGTAGGCGGCCACTCCGGCCGCGACCACCGCCGTCCAGTCGGTGCGGCGGCGCCGGCCGAGCTTGCGCAGCGCGGTCACGTAGGTCGAGGTCAGCAGGGTCTGGGCGCGCAGCACGTCGCCCACCCGGTCGGCGGCGCGGGGGGCCACGGTGACCGGCTCGGGCCGGTCGGTCATCCGCTCCAGCCAGTACGCGCGGTCCGCCTCGTACTGCTCCGAGGCCAGGTACGCGCGCTCCTCCAGCGGCAGCAGCAGGGCGGACGGCAGCGGGCGGCCGCCCGGCTCGGCGCCGGCGACCATCGCCTTGTAGAGCGCGTTGATCCGCTCGGTGAGGATGGCCAGGCCCTGGATGTCGGTCAGCACGTGGTGGTAGCTGCTGTACCAGAACCAGTGGCCGGCACCCAGCCTGAGCAGCACGTCCTCGCCCACCGGGCCGCGCCGCAGGTCGTAGGTGGTGCGCATCCGCTCGGCGATCCACCGGTGGGCGGCCAGCTCCGGGTCGGACCGGTCGGACAGGTCGACGATGTCCCAGCCGGCGTTCGAACGGCCCAGGAACTCCTGGTACGGGCCGTCGGCGTCCTCGCCCAGCCGCACCTCGAAGACCTGGCTCTCGGCGTGCGCCTGCCGGATCGCGCGGTGCCACAGCTCGGGGTCGAGCGGGCCGCGGATCTCGAAGCGGCGCACCAGGTTGAACCTCGGCGAGTCCGGCGCGAACTGCTGGGCGAGCCACAGCGCCCGGCCCGCGGCGGTCAGCGGCGTACGGTCCCCGGCGGTCAGCGGCGTACGGTCCCCGGCCTCGCGGATCGACGAGTGCGGACCGGATCCTTCTTGATCGCTTGCCCGGTACACACCTGGCTCCTCTCCGCGGCGGTCGGCCGGCGGCGCGGGCGGCGCCCTGGCCGACGACCGGGGACCGCACTGACGGTTCTCGCCGCCGATGCTTGCGCGCGCGGACAGAACCGACCAGGAAACTGACCGGCAATCGACCTTGCTGGTCCCGGCCGTGCGCCGGACCGGAGTTGCCCGCTCGATTCCTGGCTACCTGCCCGTACGAACCGGAGGATGCGGCCTGGGCGGCAGCGACGTTGCTCCGAAGAACGCAAGGATCTGGGAGGAATCGGTCAATGAGCATCCCCGACAGGGCCCTGCTGGACTGGGTCGAGGAGGCCTCGGAGGAGCGCGGCCTGCACTTCGCCGGTCCGGGTGACTCCTGGGAGTTCCACAGCTACGCCGAACTCGCCGACAGGGTGCTGCGCACGGCCGAGGCGCTGCGCGCCGCCGGCGCGCAGGACGGCGACGTGGTGGCGGTCGTGCAGCGCTGCAGCCCCGGCTTCGTGGCGACGTTCTTCGGCGCCATCGCGGCCGGCTGCACGCCGTGCTCGATCGCGCCGCCGTTCGCCTTCCAGCGCGGCGGCGAGTACGCCGAGCACGCGCGGGCCCTCTTCGACACCGCGCAGCCCCGGGTGATCGTCTGCGACGAGGAGTCGCAGAACTCCGTGCGCACCGTCACCGAAGGACTCGACCTGCCCGAGCCGGTGGTCTTCGACACGTTCATCGCCGAGGTCGAGCCCGCCCCGAAACCGTACCCCCCGGCCGAGTTCGCGCTGCTGCAGTTCACCTCCGGCTCCAGCGGCCGCTCCCGCGGCGTCCTGGTGAGCCACGAGGCGCTGACCAACGACGTGAACGCCATGCACCGTTGGCTGGAGTGGTTCCCTGAGTACTCCGGCGCCTCCTGGCTGCCGGTGCACCACGACATGGGCCTGATCGGCTGCATGGTCAACTTCGTGACGATGAGCTGCGACGGCTGGATGATGCAGCCGGAGGACTTCATCCGCTCCCCGCTGCGCTACCTGCGCTGCATCAGCGACAACAAGGTCGGCCTGACCGCCATGCCCAACTTCGGCCTGGCGTACATCCTGCACCGGGTGAAGCCCGCCCAGCTGGAGGGCCTGGACTTCTCGTCCTTCCGCTCGCTGATCCTCGGCGCGGAGCGGATCGACCCGCAGGTGCTGGAAGGCTTCGAGGCGCTGCTCGGCCCGCACGGCTTCGACCGGCGCGCGCTGCTGCCCGCGTACGGCGGCGCGGAGGCCACCCTGGCCGTCACCGGCCTGCCGATCGGCGAGGGCTGGAGCGAGGTCACCCTGGAAGGCGACCAGGCCGGGCGCTTCGTCGGCTGCGGCCGCCCGCTGCGCGGCGTCCGGGTCACGGTGGTCGACGACGAGGGCACCGAAGTGCCGGACCGCGTCGTCGGCGAGGTGCTGGTGAGCGGGAACACCCTCGGCACCCGCTACCAGGGCGCCGCCGGAACGGCCTCCGGCACGGTGCTGGACGGCGGGGTGCTGCACACCGGCGACGCCGGCTTCCTGCACGACGGCCAGCTCTACGTGGTCGGCCGCCTCGGCGACGGCGTCAAGGTCCGCGGCAAGATGGTCTTCGCCGAGAGCCTGGAGGCCCGCCTGCACGGACTCGGCATCCCCCAACGGCGGGTGGCCGTCCTGCTCGGGCACCTCGAGGACCGCGCGACCGGCGTGGTCGTCCTGGAGAAGCCGGACCCGCAGTGGCAGGCCGCCGCGCACACGGTGCTCTCCGAAGCCCTGGGCACCGAGGCCGACCTGCTCGCCGTCGAGGTGCCGCGCGGCGGCCTCGCCGTCACCTCCAGCGGCAAGCCGCGCCGCCGGGTGATGTGGGCCGCGCTGACCGCCGGCGAGCTGGGCGGCGACATCCGGAGCCTGACACCGGCCTGACCGGCCGACCCCGGAAGCGCCGCCCCGCCACGTCAGGCCACCGAGCCGGCAGGCAGGCGCTTCCGGGACCGGACGGTCACCACCAGCGTGCGCGCCAGGAGCATCGCGCCGAACGAGATGGCCAGGAAGCCGAACCCGGTCTCGATGCCCTGGTTCTGCCCGACCTTGTAGAAGGCCGTCCGGGACACCAGCAGGCCCGCCCAGACCAGCAGGGCGTACAGGCCGCCCCTGAACACGGTGTGCCCGGCGGCGTCCCGGCCCACCGGGAGCAGCGCGCCGTAGGCCACGCCCAGCACCAGACCCACCCCGGTGATCGCGGCGCCGAGCCCGATCGAGGCGCCGCTCCTGTCGTGATCGATCAGGTCGTCCTGGAGAGCTCCGACCACGATCGGAATCACCGGAAGCAGCCACGGGACAAGAGTCAACCTCTGATCCCTGAACTCGCGGACAAGTCCGAGCACCAGAACGGCAGCGGTCAGAATTTCGACCATGTTGTCTTTCACGGGGAAATCCCATCGTGTGTGAGGCGCCCGCGTCAGCACCGGTGCCGTGAGCACGGCGCGGCCTCGTCAGAACGGCGCAGAGGCACCCTACTGCAGCCCCCGCCGGTGGAATAGGGACGCCTCTCGGACGTCTCTCGGGCGTTTCTCGGACGCCTTCCGGGCGCCACTCGGACGTCAATCGGGCGTCTCCCGGGCGCCATTCGGCGTTCTATCGGGTGCCTATCGGGTGCCTATCGGGCGCCTCCGCAGAACCGAATTCCCCGGCTGGAGACCGTTACACCCGATCGGCAGCTGGAATGCAATTTCGATTGCCGGGCACTTGCCTGGCCGGGCCGCGCGGCAGCCGGAAGCATGGCCGACGCGGGCCGGCCGGACGGCCCTGCAGTCCCCATCCCCCCGGCGATCCCGGCCGGTCCGTGCCGGACGTCGCCCGCGGACCGTGCGACCGCAACCCGCCCCGGTTGGAGATCACCCAGTGCCTGCCCACGACTCACCGCTGGAAGCGGTCCTTCCGCTCGCGCCCCTGCAGGAGGGGCTGTTCTTCCACTCGCTGCTCGGCAACGGCATCGACGAGTACGTCAGCCAGGCCGCACTGCGCCTCGACGGCCCGCTCGACCGGGACCGCCTGCGCGCCGCCTGCCAGGCCGTGGTCCGCCGGCACGCCGCGCTGCGCACCTCCTTCCAGCAGCGGAAGAACGGGCAGACCGTCCAGCTGGTGCACCGCAAGGCCGCCGCGCCGATCACCGAACTCGACCTGGCCGGCGGCCTCGACCTGCCCGACGGACTCGACCTGCCCGACCGGACGGGCACGGAGCCGGCCGCTGGGACGGACGCCGAACTGGTCCGCCACCTCACCGAGGAGCGGCTGCGCGGCTTCGACCTGGGCGCCCCGCCGCTGATCCGCTTCTCGATCGTCCGGACCGCCCCCGAGTCGCACGTCCTGCTACTGACGCATCATCACATCCTGCTCGACGGATGGTCGTTGTCGATCGTGCTGCGCGACCTGGTGGCGATCTACGCGGCCGGCGGCGACGACACCGCCCTGCCGAAGACCGTCCCGGCCACCGGCTACCTGGCCTGGCTGGCCAAGCGCGACACCAAGCTGTCCGGGCAGGCGTGGCAGCAGGCCTTCGCCGGACTCGAGTCGCCCACCCTGACCGGCCCCGAGCACACCGGCGCCACCGAGGAGCTCCCCGACCTGGTCACCACCGAGCTCTCCGCCGAGCTCACCGCCGCCGTCCGGGACGCCGCCCGTGCCCGCGGTCTGACCCTCAACACTGTCGCCCAGACCGCCTGGGCGCTCGCCCTCGCCTCGCTGACCGGGAAGACCGACGTCGTCTTCGGGCAGACCGTCTCGGTGCGCTCCGCCGCGGCCCCGCGGGTCGAGGAGATGGTCGGACTGCTCATCAACTCGGTTCCGGTACGCGTGCGCCTGGACCCGGCCGAGCCGCTGCGCACCCTCCTGGACCGGGTGCAGCGCGAGCAGACCGCGCTCACCGACCACCACCACCTCCCGCTGCCCGAGATCCAGCGGACCGCCGGGCACGGCACCCTCTTCGACACCTTCCTGGCCCTCGCCGACCCGGGCAGCGGCGACGGCGCCGACCGGGGCAGCGGCGACGGCGGGACCGCGCGGCCGCCGGCCGGCCTGCGGATCTCCCCGCTCGCCGACGACCTGGTCGCCGCCGACCCGAACGGCGCCCGCGGCTCCACCCACTACCCGCTCAGCCTGGTGGTCGTCCCCGGCGACCGGCTGATCCTCGAACTCTCCCACCGCCGTGAGGTGTTCGACGCCGACACGGCCCGCGGCGTACTGCGTCGGCTGGAGTCCGCGCTCACCGCCCTGGCCACCGCCCCGGACACCCCGGTGGTCGCCCTCGACCTGCTCGACGACACCGCCCGGGCCGCCCTGCCCGTCCCCGGCGTCCCGGCCCGCGGACCCGCGCCCGAGACCACCCTGCCCGCCCTGTTCGAGGCCCAGGTCGACCGGGCACCGGACGCCGTCGCGCTCTCCGACCGGCACCGCGCGCTCAGCTACCGGGACGCCAACGCGGCCGCCAACAGGATCGCCCGCGCCCTGATCGCGCGCGGCATCGGCCCCGAGTCCGTGGTCGCCGTCCTGCTGCCGCACGACGCCGAGCTGGTCGTCGCGCTGCTCGGCGTGCTGAAGTCCGGCGCCGCCTACCTGCCGATCGACCCGGCGCTCCCGGCGGAACGGGTCGCCTTCATGCTCGAGGACGCCCGGCCCGCCGCGGTGCTCACCGACCGCGCCCCCGGCCACCTCCCGGCCGAGCCGCTGCGGCCCGCCAACCGGCTGCCCGCCGACCTGCCACCTGCCAACCGGCGGCCCGCCGACCTGCGGCCCGCCGATCTACTGGCCGAGCCGCACCCGGACGGGAACGTCACCGACGCCGAGCGGGTGCGCCCGCTGCGCCCAGGCAACGGCGCCTACCTGATCTACACCTCCGGCTCCACCGGCCGCCCCAAGGGCGTCCAGGTCGAGCACCGCTCCGTCGGCGTCTACCTGGAGTTCGCCCGGCACACCTACCCGGGGCTGGCCGAGACCGCGATCGTGCAGTCGCCGATCTCCTTCGACTTCACCGTCACCGGCGTCTGGGGCGGCCTCACCGCAGGCGGCCGGGTGCACCTGGCCGAACTCACCGATCCCGCGCCGACCGGCCTCGGCCCGGCCGCCTTCGCCAAGGTGACGCCCAGCCAGATGCCGCTGCTCGCCGACACCCACGCCTGGCTCTCGCCCACCCGTGACCTGGTGGTCGGCGGGGAGCAGCTGTCCGGCGCGATGCTGCGCGCCTGGCGGGCCGGCAACCCGACCGCCACCGCCGTCAACGAGTACGGCCCGACCGAGGCCACCGTCGGCTGCATGGAGTTCCGCAGCGGGCCCGACGACGAGATCGCCATCGGCGCCGTCCCGATCGGCAAGGCGATCCCGGGCGCCGCGATGCACGTCCTCGACACCTGGCTGCGCCCCGTCCCGGTCGGCGTGCCGGGCGAGGTCTACATCGCCGGGCCGAGCCTGGCCCGCGGCTACGTCCGCCGACCCAGCGTGACCGCCGAACGCTTCGTCGCCAACCCCTTCGGCGCGCCCGGCGAGCGGATGTACCGCACCGGCGACGTCGCCCAGTGGGGCGCCGACGGCGAACTCGTCTACCTCGGCCGCGCCGACGACCAGGTCAAGATCCGCGGCCAGCGGGTCGAGCCCGCCGAGATCGAGGCGGAACTCTGCCGGCACCCGGCGGTGCGGCACTGCGTGGTCGTCGTCCAGAGCGGCCCGCAGGCCGACCGGCTGGTCGCCTACCTCGTCCTGGACGGCACGCCCGAGGCCGAGGAACTGCGCGAGCACGTCGCCTCCCGGCTGCCCGCCGCCATGGTGCCGGACGCCTTCGTCCCGGTACCGGAGATCCCGCTCACGCCCAACGGCAAGCTCGACCGGGCCGCGCTGCCGCCCGTCCCCGACCAGGGCGAGGGCCGCGCCACCGGCCGACCGCCCCGCAGCCGGATCGAGAAACTGCTGGTCAAGCTGTTCGGCGAGGTGCTGAACCGCGACGTGCGCTCCGTCCACGACGGCTTCTTCGAGCTCGGCGGCGACTCGATCACCTCCCTGCAACTGGTCGCCAAGGCGCGCGGCGCGGGCCTCGAACTCACCGCCAAGCAGGTCTTCGAACACCGTACGGCGGCCGCGCTCGCCACCCTGTCCGGCCCGGCCGCCGGAACGGCGGCCCCGGTCGTCCACGACGACGGCACAGGCGACTTCCCGGCGCCGCCCATCGTCCACCGGCTGCGCGAACTCGGCGGCCCCGTCGACTCGTTCAACCAGTCCACGCTGCTCGCCGTGCCGGCCGGGCTCGGCCTGGAGCAGCTGACCGGCGCCGTGCAGGCGCTCCTCGACCGGCACGGCGCGCTGCGCATGCGGCTGACCGAGGACTGGTCGCTGTCCGTCCCGCCGGTCGGCTCGCCCGTCGCCTCCGACGGCGTCCGCCGGGTCGACGTCACCGGGCTCGACCCCGACGCCCTGGCCGCGGCCGTCACCGAGCACGCGGAGGAAGCCGCCCGCCGGCTGGACCCGCGCGCCGGAAACCTGCTCCAGGCGGTCTGGTTCGACGCCGGCACCGCCTCCGGCCGCCTGCTCGTCGTCGTCCACCACCTGGCCGTGGACGCCGTCTCCTGGCGCGTCCTGCTGCCCGACCTGCACGCCGCCTGGCTGGCCGCCGGCACCGGCGAACCCGCTCGGCTCGACCCCGTGCCGACCTCCCTGCGGCGCTGGTACGACACCCTCGCCGACGCCGCCGCACGCCCCCACGTCGCAGCCCAGGTGGAGCACTGGCGGCGCACCCTCGCCGAGGCCGGTCCGCAGCTCACCGACCGCGCCGCCGACCCGGCCCGCGACGTGCACGGCACCGCCCGGAGCCTGACCGTCGAACTCACCCCCGCCGAGACCGAAGCCCTGCTCACCACCCTGCCCACCGCCTTCCGGGCCGGCCCCGACGAGGTCCTGCTGACCGCCCTGGCGCTCGCTGCCACCCGCTCGCGCGGCACCGGCGGACTGCTGGTCGACCTCGAGGGCCACGGCCGCCGGGAGCTCGACGGCCTGGACCTCACCCGGACGGTCGGCTGGCTCACCACCCTGCACCCCGTCCTGCTCACCCCGGGCACCTCTGCACTGGACGACGGCGCAGTTGCCCGCGCCCTCAAGCTCGTCAAGGAGCAGCTGCGCGGCGTGCCCGACCACGGCCTCGGCTACGGCCTGCTGCGCTACCTGGACGAGCAGGGCCGCGCCGCCCTCGGCGCCCTCCCCCACCCGCAGCTCGCCTTCAACTACCTCGGCCGGTTCACCGCCGGCGGCCCCGAAGCGGACTGGCGCCCGGCCGGCGAGAGCGCCGCCCCGCCCGTCCACCCCGACCAGCCGATGGCCCACCCGCTGGAGGTCAACGCGGTGGCCGAGGACGGCGGCAACGGCCTGCGGCTGACCGCCACCTGGACCTGGGCCCCCGGCCTGCTCGCCGAGCACGAGGTCCGGACCCTCGCCGAGGAGTGGACGGCCGCGCTGCGCGCCCTGGCCGCCTTCGCCGGCCGGCCCGCGGCCCACGGGCTCACCCCCTCCGACGTACCGCTGGTCCGGATCACCCAGGACGAGCTGGACGCCCTCGCCCAGGACGGCCCGGTCGCCGACGTCCTCCCGCTCACCCCCACCCAGCAGGGCCTGCTGTTCCACGCCCGCTACGAACACGGCGCCCCCGACCCGCACACCGTCCAGACCGTTCTCGAACTCGACGGCGAGCTGGACGCGGCCCGGATGCGCACCGCCTTCCAGGCCCTGGTGCGGCGTCACGAGGCCCTGCGCGCCCGGTTCGGCCTGCTGCCCTCCGGCGAGCCCGTCCAGGTCCTGGACCAGCGCGCCCAGGCGCCCTGGCGCGAACTCGACCTGCGCCGCGCCGACGAGGCCCGGCAGCGGGAGGCGCTCGCCGACGAACGGTGCGAACCGTTCGACCCGGCCCGCTCCCCGCTGGTCCGCGGCCTGCTGGTGCGCCTCGGCAAGCGCCGCCACCTGCTGGCGCTGACGATCCACCACATCCTGGTCGACGGCCGGTCCAGCGCGATCCTGCTCCGCGACCTGGCCCACCTGTACCGCCACCGCGGCGACGACGCGGGCCTGCCCGACACCGTCCCGTACCGCCGGCACTTCGACTGGCTGCAACGGCAGGACAGCGAGGCCTCCCGCGCCGCCTGGCAGAAGGCCCTGTCCGGGGCCGAACCGACCCTGCTGGCACCCGACAGCGACACCGCGCGGGTCCACGCCCAGCCACTGCGGCGCACCGCCGAACTCCCCGAGGAGACCACCGAGGCGCTCCGCCGGGCCGCCCGCGACCACGGCGTCACCCTCAACACCGTCGTCCAGGCGGCCTGGGCGCTCACCCTGCACCGGCTCACCGGGGCCCGCCGGCCCGTCTTCGGCGCCACCGGGTCGATCCGCACGCCGGAACTGCCCGGCCACGAGGACCTCGTCGGCCTGCTCATCAACACCGCACCCGTCCGGGTACGGCTCGACCCGGACGCCGGACTGGACGCCCTGCTCCGGGACCTCCACCGGGAACAGACCGAACTGGCCCCGCACCGGTACCTGTCGCTCGGCGAGATCCTGCGCGCCGCCGGGCAGCGCGAACTCTTCGACAGCTGCCTGGTGTTCGAGAACTACGCGGCCGCCGAGGCGGTCGGGCCGGAGGGCTCGGCGGCGGTCGGACCGGCGGGCTCAGCAGGCTCGGAGGCGGTCGGACCGGCGGGCTCGGCAGGCTCGGAGGGCCCGTCAGGGCGTTCCTCCGGCGGCCTCCGGATCACCGACACGTACGGCCAGGACCCGTACCACTACCCGGTCCGGCTGACCGTCACCCCGGAGCAGCGGCTGCACCTCGCGCTCAGCCACCGGCCCGAGCTGGTCCCGACCGCGCTCGCCGAGCGGGCCGGCGAACTGCTGGTCGCACTGCTCCACGCGATCGCGCAGCGGCCCGCGGCGAAGGTCGGCGAGCTGCTGCCGGACTCCGACGCCCTGCGAGCCGCCCGGGACACCCTGGCAGTGCTGGCGGCCGAGGCCATCGGCGCTGCCTCCGGCACGTCCGGCACGTCCGGCACGTCCGGCACGTCCGGCACGTCCGGCACGTCCGGCTCGTCCGGCTCGTCCGGCTCGTCCACGGCGCCGGAACCCCTCGGCACCGAACCCCTGGACGTGGACGACGACTTCTTCGCCCGCGGCGGCGACTCACTCGCGGCGCTGCGCCTGTCCGGCCGGATCGAGGCCACGTTCGGCCGCCCGGTCGACATCCGCACGATCTTCCAGCAGCGCACCCCGCGCCGGCTGGCCGCACTGTGCGTCCCGACCGCCTCCTCCGCATCCCCCACCTCCCCCGGCTTCACTGACCCCGACGCCCGCTGATCGCGCCCCCAGAACCCGACAAGACCCACCGAGCACCCCGCGACGAAAGGCACGAGTCATGCAGAACCCGTTCGACAACCCGGACGGCACGTTCCTGGTGCTGCGCAACGAGGAGGGACAGCACTCCCTCTGGCCGTCGTTCGCCGAGGTCCCGGCGGGCTGGACGGTGGCGCACGACAAGGCCGGGCGCCAGGAGTCCCTGGACTACATCGAACACAACTGGACCGACATCCGGCCGCAGAGCCTGGTCGCCGCCATGGAGTCCGAGCCGGCATGACGGACGACCGCAGCGGTGAAGCCGTGGTGGTGACCGGACTCGGCGCGGTCACCCCCCTCGGAGCGACGGTCAAGGACACTTGGTCGGCGCTGCTCGCCGGGCGCGGAGCCGTTGCGGCCCTGGACGAACCCTGGGCGGCCGAGCTCCCGGTCCGGATCGCGGCGCGGGCCGCGGCCGGACCCGGGGAGCTGCTGGACCGGGTGCTCGCCCGCCGGGTGGACCGGGTCGGCGCCTTCGGCCTCGCCGCCGTCCGCGAAGCCTGGGCGAACGCGGGCTACACCGGACCGGCCGGCACCCCCGACACCCCGGACCCGGAACGGGTCGCCGTGGTGCTCGGCACCGGCATCGGTGGCGTGCACACCGTCGTGAACAACCACGAGGAACTGCGCACCCGCGGGGCACGCCGGGTGTCGCCGCACGCCGTGGCGATGCTGATGGGCAACCACACCGCCGCACTGGCCGCCCTCGACGTCAACGCCCAGGCGCAGGCGTCGGCCCCGGCCACCGCCTGCGCGGCCGGCGCCGACGCCATCGCCACCGCGCTGGACCTGATCCGGCTCGGCCGCGCCGACGTCGTCGTGGCGGGCGGCGCAGACGCGGGCGTCCACCCGCTGGTCGCCGCCGCGTTCGCCGCCATGCGCGCACTCTCCGGCCGCCACGCCGAGCCGCACCGCGCCTCCCGGCCGTTCGACCGGGACCGGGACGGCTTCGTCCTCGGTGAGGGCGCGGGGGTCCTGGTGCTGGAGAGCGAGCGCCACGCCCGGGCCCGCGGGGCACACCGGTACTGCGTCCTCGCGGGCGCCGGCCTGGCCTCCGAGGCCCACCACCCCACCGGCCCGCGCCCGGACGGCCGCGGCCTGGCCGCCGCACTGCGCCGGGCCCTGGCCGACGCCCGGCTCGACCCGGCCGAGGTCCGGCACGTCCAGGCGCACGCCACCTCCACCCCGGCCGGCGACGCGGCCGAGGCCGCGGCGCTGCGCACGGTGTTCGGGCCGGGCGCCGTCCCGGTCTCGGCGATCAAGTCGATGACCGGCCACCTGCTGGGCGCCGCCGGCGGGCTCGCGGCGGTCGCGGCCGTCCTGTCCCTGTCCGACGGCGTCGTCCCGCCCACCGTCAACCTGGAGAACCCGGAGGAGGGCCTCGGACTGGACGTGGTCCGCGACACCCCGCGCGAACTGCCCGCCGGCCCCGCCGCCGTCCTCTGCAACGCCTCGGGCTTCGGCGGGCACAACATGTCGCTCGCCTTCGCCCGCTGAACCGCTTCCTCGTTTCCGTTCCGCTTCCGAAGCGCCGTACCGCCGTACCGCCGTACTTCCGTAGTGCCCTGTCGAAATCCACACCTGTGAGGTCGAGAACGTGCGACGCACCATGCTGAAGTCGAAGATCCACCGCGCCACCGTCACCCAGGCCGAGCTGCACTACGTCGGCTCGCTGACCCTGGACCCGGTCCTGATGGAGAACGCCGACCTGCTGCCCGGCGAGCTGGTCCACGTCGTCGACGTCGACAACGGCGCCCGCCTGGAGACCTACGTCATCGAGGGCGAGCGCGGCTCGGGCGTGGTCTGCATCAACGGTGCCGCGGCCCGCCTGGTCCACCCGGGCGACACCGTGATCATCATCGCCTACGCCTCGGTCGAGAACGACGAGGCCGCCGACCTCAAGCCGGCCGTCGTCTTCGTGGACAAGGCCAACGCGGTCGTGAAGGTCGGCGTCGACCCGGCGTCCTGACCGTCGACTCCCCCGGTGCCCGCCGCCTTGTGCGCGGCGGGCACCCGCCGTTCGCCCCCTCCAGGGCTCCTTCAAGCTCCAGGGCTCCTTCAAGCTCCAGCGCTCCTTCAAGACCCCTTCCGGGCCGTAACCCCTCAACCCGGTTACACCTATCCTGGCCCCATGACCGACGGGAACGACCGGAACCCCACCCCACCCGGGCTGGTCCTCACCACCCCCACAGGCAGCCGCTTCCCCTTCGACCCCGGCGCCCTCTGCCTCGAACTCCTCACCACCGGCGGCCCCGGCCCGTACGCCCGCTACGAGGTCCTGCACCAGCCGGCCGACCTCGCCGCCTGGCTCCCCCAGTCCCGCCTGCGGCTGCCCGCCGACGCCGTCCGGATCACCGCCCCCGAGCTCGCCGCCGCCCGCACCCTGCGCGACGCGCTCTGGCGCCTCACCGCCGCCCGCGCCCACGGCGAGCCGGGCCCGGCCGAGGACTACGCCGCGCTCAACCGGGCCGCCGAGCACCCCCCGCTGGTCCCCCGGATAGCCCCCGACGGCACCGCCGCCGCCCCACTGCCCGCCGACGGCGCCCAGCTGGTCTCCACCCTCGCCCGGGACGCCATCACCCTGCTCACCGGCCCGCACGCGGACCGGATCCGCGAGTGCGGCGCGCACAACTGCCGACTGATCTTCGTCGACACCTCACGGCCCGGCCGGCGCCGCTGGTGCTCGATGGAACGCTGCGGCAACCGCCACAAGGTCCGCGCCCTGCGCGCCCGCCGCGATACCGGGGCACCGCCCCCGCCGTTCCCCGCCCCGGCCGCCGCCTCCTCCTCCTTCCCCTCCCCCGCCGCCGGGCGTTCACCAGCTGATCGACCGTCTGAGAGCATGGGCTGATGCGACCGCTGTACTCCGTCCCCCTCGGCTTCGCCGCCGCCGGCGCCGCCTGCCTCGCCTACTCCGCCGGCTACGAGGTCCGGGCCTTCCGCCTCCGCCGGGTCGAGGTCCCCGTCCTCCCCCGCGGTGCCCGGCCCATCCGGATCCTTCAGGTGTCCGACATCCACATGGTGAGCGGCCAGGGCAAGAAGCAGCGCTGGCTGCAGAGCCTGGCCGGCCTGCGCCCCGACCTCGTGGTCAACACCGGCGACAACCTCTCCGACCCGCTCGGCGTCCCCGCCGCCCTCGACGCGCTCGGGCCGCTCATGGAGTTCCCCGGCGTCTACGTCTTCGGCTCCAACGACTACTACGGCCCGGCCCGCAAGAACCCGGCGCGCTACCTCCAGGCCATGCGCAGCGGCGTCCACGGCATGAACAACCCGGACGGCACCGCCAGCCGCGGTATCAGCGGCGCCGTCCACAACCCGTGGGAGAAGCTCCGCGACGGCTTCGACGCGGCCGGCTGGCTCAACCTCACCAACACCCGCGGCCGCCTCCCCGTGAACGGCCTCGACATCGAGTTCACCGGCCTCGACGACCCGCACATCCGCCGCGACCGCTACAGCGAGGTGACCGGCGGCCCCTCCGCCGACGCCGACCTCTCCCTCGCCGTCGTCCACGCGCCCTACCTGCGCGTCCTCGACGCCTTCACCGCCGACCGCTACCCGCTGATCCTGGCCGGCCACACCCACGGCGGCCAGCTCTGCATCCCCTTCTACGGCGCCCTCGTCACCAACTGCGACATCGACACCCGCCGTGTGAAGGGCCTCTCCACCCACACCGCCGGCGGCCACCGCTCCCACCTCCACGTCTCCGCCGGCTGCGGCACCAACCGCTACACCCCCGTCCGCTTCGCCTGCCCCCCCGAAGCCACCCTCCTCACCCTCACCCCGACCCCCCGCTGACCCCCACCGGACGCCCGCCCGAAACCGGATTTCGTGTCTCGGCGAGCGTCCGGTAGAGTTCTACTCGTTGCGACGGAGACAGAGCAACAAACCGCAGGACCGGGGTGTGGCGCAGCTTGGTAGCGCGCTTCGTTCGGGACGAAGAGGCCGTGGGTTCAAATCCCGCCACCCCGACCCAGTAAGACCAGCTCAGGGCCGGTCTCCCGTAAGGGAGACCGGCCCTGACTGGTTCTCAGGGACCGCTCTGGAGAAATCCTGGAGAAGATCTTGGAATTCTTCTCCAGAGCCGCCCCTACCCCCGGCCCCGCAGCAGCGCATCCAGGACTGCCACCGGCGACCCGGGGCTCATCGCGCGGCGGTTCTCCAGCGCCTCCTCCCACATCTCGGTGAGCGCGGCCATGAGCGTGCGCCGCATCCCCGGGGTGATGTGGTCGTAGCGAGACTGCACCGAGCCGTCCTCATGCCCCATCCGCTCGTCCATGAGCTTGGGCGGAGTGCCGACCTCCCGCATCAGGGTCTTGTGGGTGTGCCGCAGGCCGTGCGGAGTCAGCCCCGGTGCGATCGGTAGCCAGCACGCCTCCGCGCGACGCGAGGCACCACGGCCCCGCGCGGGAATCCCCGGCCACGGCTCGGCAACCACCGGGACCGGGTGCTCCTCGTGCTGTCCGCGCTTCGGGTACTTGCCGGTCGCGGCCGGCTGGAACAGCCACGTGGCGAAACCGGAGCGCCGCCAGTGTGCCGCTAGTTCCCCCGCCGCCGCGTTGCGGACATAACCGAGTTCGCTGATGGCCGCCTGGACCTTGAGCCGGGTCGGGTCCGCCACGGCGTGCGGGCGGTTCAGGACGTTGGACACAGTGCCGGTAGAGACGCCCGAGCGGCGGGCGACGTCGACCAACTTCGCCCCCGGACGGCTCGCGGAGCCATTGGCGGTGCCGTGACCAGTGAAGACGTAGGTCAGCCCGTGGCACTCGCATGGCTTCCGTGCGGTCCGGGTGATGTGGCCAGCCACCAAACCGGACAGCCAGTCGGGCGTGTCGATGTCCCGGTAGGAGTCGTCCTTGGGCGGGCAGCGGTGCAGCTCGCCCGTGTCCAGCTCATAGAGCTGCCATTCCACCCTGACGCTGCCGGGCCGGACGAACTCTGTCTCCAGTCCCACGACCTCACCCCACCGCATGCCCGTGAACCCCTTGAGCACCACGCCGACGAACTCGTCATCGCGGCCGGACAGCAGCGCGGCCCGCTCGGCGAGCAGCAGAATGCCGAGCGCCGTCGTCACGGCCTTCTCTGGGCCGCGGTTCCGCGAGCGGCCGGCGCGCTTTCCCCGACCCCGCCGTTTGGTCGCCGGGTTGGAGTCGCGCAGGCCCTCGTCAACGGCGTCAGCCAGGATCAAGTGCAGCGTCGCCCTCCACGTCTTCACGCTGGAAGCCGCGTACGGCACCGCGCGCTCGCGCTTCTCCCACGCCGCGATGTCCGTGCTCAGGATGTCCACAATGGCGAAGTCCTCGAAGGCGGGGAGCAAGTGCTCCTCAATGTGCCGCCGGTAGTTCTGCATCGTGGACGCCGCCAAGTCCTGCGCCTCGTACCAGCGGCTCACGTAGGCGCCGAACGTGATCCGCTCCGGGTCCACCTTCTTCAGGCCCGCCAACAGCTTCGCCTCTTCGGCGTCCGCAGCCTTCTTCGCCGCTGCTTTGGTGCGGAAGCGAATAGCCTCGCCCTGGGCGTCGCGCACGGTGGCGTACTTGCCTGGCGCGACCTTGTACCGGCCTCGCCAGTAGCCACCGAGGTTCTCGCCGTAACCCAACTTGTGCTCCTCACAACGGATGTGCCGCCCGGCCAACGCCGGGCGGCACATGGAGATCAGGCTGCGCTCGCCTGTGACTGTCTGCGCTGAACCCGGCGCGGGGTCCGGGCCGTGAGCCTGGTGACGGACGGCGCCGCTGCAGGCGCTTGGCGGCGCGCTAGTGGTGGAGCCGAGGCCATGGCGCCGCTTCCCTCGGTGGGGCGGCTCTCGAAGATGCTGACGATCTCGGCGACTTGATCGGCGGTGAAGCGGTAAGCGCGGCCCGGCTTCGTGTACGGGATTCGCCCCTTCCGAGCCTGGTCCTTCACCCACCACTCCGACATACCGAGCGTTTTGGCGACATCGGACGGCCGGAAGAGGATGGGCAGGTCGCTCCGAGTCTGGTTCAAGGTCGCCCCTCTCTCGATGATCGGTGCATTTGGCGCGCGAGCGGGCACCCCCGCCCCCGTGTCTCCAGGTGCCGCTACCGCCGCTACTCCGCTACCCCGCTGGTCAGAGGGGGTGTGGAGGTAGCGGATGTGGTAGCGGTAGCGGATAGGGCGGATCAACCGACGGTGGTGAGGTCGGCTTGGGATTCGCGGGCGGGGGTCGGGCCGGTAGCCGCTACCGCTACCTCTCCCGCTACCGGGAAGAGGGTCCTGACCTGCGCGGTAGCGGCGGTAGCGGCGGTAGCGGCGGTAGCGGCGGTAGCGGATTCCTCGGGCACGGGCGGGCAGTAGCGCAGCCACGCGTCGGTGAGGTCCTCGGCGTAGTAGCCCTTGAGGACCTTCTTCGGGCCGGTCTTGATGTTGCGGGGACGGATCGGCTTGCCGGCGGCGGTGACGTACTCGCCGAGCATCTGGGACAGCGCGCGGGTGGTGAACGCCCGGCCGTCGATGTCGGCCCACGGCGCGTCGTCCAGCTCGTTGAGCTTCTCCACGAGGGTGCTGCTGAGCATGCGTTCGGCGCCGTCGAAGATGGTTCGCAGGTCGGTCAGCAGCCGGATCCCGAGGGATCCGCTGTCGTCGTCCTGGGCGGCTTTGACCATCGTGACGCAGGCGGCGCGGGCGCGCTTGGGCCAGTGCCCGCCGGCGGCGTCGGCGACGGCGAGCAGGGGTTCCCAGACGTCGGCGGGGCGGTCGGAGACGCCCTCGGGGATCTCGGGCCACGCGCCGTCGACCTGGTCGCGCACCGAATCGGCCCAGGCCGCGAGGCGGTCTCGAAGGGCGTGGCCCTCGGGCTCGTGGATGCGCTGGCGGAACGGCTCAACCCGCTCGTTGGGGGCCCGGCGGCGCATCCGGATGACAATGGAGCGGCCCATGATCGTGTCGGGCAGATCGCCGAGGCCGGCGAGGGCGAGGGCGGCGTAGACGGGGAACTTGACCACCTTGTGGTTGTCGCCCTCGCGGACGCTGCGGGTGACGCCACCAGTGCGGCGGTAGCCGGAGTTGATGAGGCCGCGCAGGTCTTCGGCTCCGGCAGCCTTGGGGCCGAAGACGGTGTCGACCTCGTCCCACAGGATCGTGGGGCGGCCGTCGGCATCGCCGGAGATGGAGCGGAACAGCGCGCTGGCGCTGATGTCATTGGTGACCAGCGGGTTGGGCGTGAGGGTCTGGGCGATTTCCAGGACCCGGGTCTTGCCGCTCTGGGGCTCCGGGGAGAGGAGAGCCAGGCGGGGGGTGGTCTCGAAGCAGTCCATGAAGTGGGTGTGGGCGCCCCACAGCACCAGCGCGACGTAGGCGGCCTCGCTGGGGAGGATGTTGAAGCGGCGGTGGTGCCGCTCGACCTCGTCGAGCAGGGCGGCACCGTCCTCGGTCGTGGTGGTGACGGGCGGGGTGGGATCGGTCATGCTGGGGTCTCCGGTCTGTAGGGCTGGATGGGAGCGGGCCGCGGTCTTTGCTGAGAGGGCGGCCCGCTTCGGCATGCTCGGTTAGGTCCGGTGGGCAGGGGCGTAGCGGTTGGGCAGGCGTTCGGGAGGGCGGGGGCCGGAGAAGCGCTTCTCCGGCCCCGCGCGGCACTTGGTGGGCTGTTAGGCGACAGGTCGGAGGGCGCCAGCGCCTCGGGCGAGGCCGCGGCGGATGGTGTGCTCGCACTCGGTCCGGGTGAGGCCGGTGGCCATTCCGGCGTCCAGGAGCGTGTCGAAGGCGAGGGCCTCGTCGAGGACACCGGTGGGTAGGTGGCGGCCGAGGGCGGCGGCGGAGGCGAACAGCCGCTTGGCCCGGCCCGGGTAGGTCTGGGCGCGCACGGTGGCGGCCTCGCGGTCGAGGGCCGCTTGCACGTAGGCGTCCTGCTTGTGGATCCGCTCCCGCAGCCCGGCCGCGTCCACAACCGGCACGGCCTGTGCAGGTGGCGGGGTGAGCAGGGCGAGTAGTTCAGCCGGACAGGGGGCGATCGTGGTCGGGTTGGTGCCGGGGGCGAAGGCGTAGTGCCCGGCGTGGCCGAGGGAGCCGGGGCCGACGAGGTAGCCGGCGGGGCCGCGCACGTCGATCCCGGGAGCGACCATGTGCGCGGAGTTGGGGAAGACGGCATCGATCGGTGCGGCCAGCCACAGGTGCAGGCCCCCGGTGGGGGTGGCGACGGTGGCCGTTGCCGGGACGGTGAAGCCGTGTTCGGCGGCGAGGCGGTCGAGGTCGGCGACGCCGTCAAGGCCGTTCTTCCGGTCGAGGTCGAGGCCGATGAGGTGGTTCGGGGCCCGGCCGCAGGCGATGCCGTAGCCGGTGGCCCACCGCGCGGCGTGGAACATGGCGTCGAGCTGCTGGTGGTCGGTGGTGGCGTCGTGGACGCCGTGCCCGAACCGGCCGCAGGCGGCGCGGCACTGGTCGCGCTCGGGGCCGGGCGGGTGCGGGCTCGGGATCGCGGGCTTCTTGGAGCGGGCGAGGGGGAAGACGTGCAGGCCGCGTTCGACGGCGAAGTGCGCGGCGGAGTAGGCGCGGTCCCAGTTGGCCAAGGACTCCTCCTGATCGGGTGGTTGGGCGAGCTGCCCGCCCGCGACGGGGGCTAGAGCGGGCGGGTCGCTGGCGGGGCTGTGCTGATGTTCGGCGCAGACCTTGTGCGCGGGTCTGCGCTGTTCGTCCCTGAGCGGGGTGGGGCGACCGCACCAGCGGCACGGGCGGTCGCCGGTGCGGTCGTAGTGGCGGGCGTCGTGCCAGTCGAGGAAGGCGCCCGCCATCGGTCAGTCCCCGGCGGCGATGTCGCGGTGGGCGCCGGTGAGCAGGTTGGTCAGGGGGCGGGTGGTGCCGTCGGTGTGGCGCCAGATCTCCCCGCCGGGCGCGGAGGCGGTGCGGGAGTAGAAGCGCCAGCCCTCCAGGACAAGCAGGGCGAGTCGCTGGGCGTGGTCGAGGCGGGTGCCGAGGTAGGCGATGGCGGGCTCCAGCACGCCCGGGGCGGCCGGCAGGGGGTACAGGCGCCAGGCCATCCGGCCGATGCGGCCCTTGTCGTCGGCCCGGCCGGGGCGCTTGATCAGGAGGTAGCTGGTACCGCAGTAGGTGACCTCGTAGGTCTGGGGGGCGGTGCGGGTCAGGGTGATCTCGGGCAAGCGGGCCTCCGGGCAATCGGGCGATCGGGGATCGGGGGATCGGGCTGTCCGTCCCCCGCACCAGCCGGACCACCGCCGCTGGCTGCGGCGGTGGTCCGGCTGGTGCGGCCGGTCGGGCAGAACGTCCGGGTGCGACTAGAACGGCGGCTCCGTCGAGTAGCCCGCGGTCCGGTCGGTGCGGTCGAGGCGGCGGGCAATCCAGTGCGGGACAGGCAGCAGGCGGCGGGTGCGGTCGGGGTCCCAGCAGGTGCAGTGGATGTACTCGGTGCCGGCGTACTCGCCGGTGTCGTAGTCGCCGTAGTGCTCGGCCCAGCCGCCGGCGCCCTTGCAGCAGGGGCAGCGCGGGTTGGGGGTGTCGGCCAGGTGGATCGCGGGTCGGGGCCAGGGGGCGTACTGCAGACGCAGGCGGGACATGCGGGTTCCTCCAGGTCAGCGGTTGCGATTGGAGACGGTGACGTTCACGTTCACGGCGCCCTGCCCGCCCCCACTGCCGGAGCCGCGGGTCTTGGCGAGGCAGTAGGCGCCGGCGCCGATGGCGGCGAGTCCGCCGAGGCTGCTGCCGGCGGCGGCCACGGCCTGGAGGGCGTAGCCGATGCCGAGTCCGGCGGCGCCGAGGCCGATGCCACCGGCGGCGAGCCGGGCGGGCCAGGGGTCGCGGGCGGGCGGCGCGGCCGGGGTGCCGCCCGGGATGACGACGGTGGGCTGGTACGGCATGGCCGGGTAGGCGTAGGTGGGGGCGGGCTGCGGCGGGGCCTGGTAGACGGCGGGTGGGGCGGCGAGGGGGGCGGTGGCGTACAGGGGTTGGCCCTCGGCGGTGTAGAGCACCGGGGCGGGCTGCGGATACGGGTTGTGGTCCACGGTGCTTCTCCCGTCGGGGTTCGTTCAGAGGCGGGTGGTCAGTGGCCGGAGACGATCCGGGTGAGCGCGGTGAGGAAGGTGTTCACCGGGTCGGCGAGTCCGGTGGAGGCGACGGTGAAGCCGCTGAGCCAGAGCACGGCGGCGGTGGGCAGGGAGACGCGCCGGCCCCTGATGAGGACGGCGGAGAGGATCGCGAAGACGACGGTGATGCTGAGCGAGACGATCACGGCGGGGCCTTCCGGGAGCTGTCGGCGGGTGTGGGGACCCGCCCCGGGCAGGTGCCCGGGGCGGGGTGGTACGCCTGTCGTGCGGCCTGTCGCCTGTCCTGTCGCGGGCCTGTCCTGTCGCCTGTCCTGTCGCCTGTCGTCCGCAGGTCAGAGGAGGGATGCAGGCCGCGCGACAGACGAATGACACCCTTTGCCGGGGGTGGCGACAGGCGACAGGACAGGGGTGGGCTCACGCCCCGGGCGCGTGGTCGCGGTGGACATAGCGGGCCTTGCTGCCTTCACCGACGCGCACCGCTTCGCCCGACTCGGCCCAGGCCTTGAGCCATCCGGCGATGGCCTGGCGGCGGGTGCCGAACTGGGGCTGCAACACCTTCTCCATGGCGGAGGCGCCGGTGCCGTCGGGGCCGGCGTCGCGCAGCAGCGCGAGTGCGGCGTCCTTCGCGTCCGGGGTATCGGGTGCGACCTCCTCGCGGCCGGTGGTCCACGTGGAGGGGTCGGCCCAGTCGGTGCCGTCCGGGGTGGGGGCGTCCTTGGTGGCGGAGGGCAGCAGCCAGATCGATTCCAGCTCGTCGTCCGGGTCGGCGGGCTTGTCCCACCCGGCGGTGACCTTCCAGTCCCGGGCCGGGTTCTTGCCGCCGCGCACCGTTCCGATCAGGCCGTCCGATGCCGGACCTGTCGGAGCACTCGGCGCGGTTCCGGCGGGGACGGGCTCGGTGGTGGCCCAGAGGTGGCCGCAGCGTTCCATGGTCCAGCGGTCGGTGTAGTCGGTGCCCGCGGCCTCCAGGGAGGGGGCGTCGAGGTTGGGGCGGCGGCGGGCGGTGAGCGCGCTGATCTCCTCGATCATGTCGGGGGTGATGCGCGGCTGGCGGGCCTTGGCGGGCTGCTTGCCCTCGGTGCCGACCAGTACCGACCCGGGCCCGGAGAACGAGTCCTCGGCCCGTAGCGCGCGCCACCCGAAGAGGTGCCCGAGTTCGGAGTCCTCCAGGGCGCCGGTGGCGAGGCGGTTGGAGGCCATCTTGCGGACGAGCGGGTCGGGCATGACGTCCTGGGTGACGCGCAGGACGGAGAGCACGGCGCGGATGGCCATGGCGCGGGCGATGCGGACGACTTCGGAGATCCCGGCGAGCACGGCGCGGGCTTCGCGGGTGGCGGCGGCTTCGGCGCCCTCGTCGGTGATGATGACGATCTCGGGGATCTTCGGGGAGACCGGGAGCTTGTCGTCGTTGGCGTCGCGCATGGCGTCCTGGTAGGCGACCTTGCGGGCCTTGGCGATGCGGACGGCGGCGGCCAGCATGCGCTTGGCCTCCTCCACGGTGGAGGCGACCCAGTCCACGCCCGGCACGGGGATGTCCACCCCGGCCCACCGGGAGCCTTCGCGTCCGATCTGGGCGTCTCGCCAGGCGTTGAGCCAGGGCAGGCCGATGGAGCCGCCGTTGAGGTCGATCACCCACACCAGCACGTCGTTCGTCTGGTTCAGCCTCGCGATCAGGCTGTGCAGCCAGTTGGTCTTGCCGGTGCCGGTGGGGCCGGTGACGATCGTGGAGGCCTGCCGCAGGTCCATCTCCGCTCGCGCGCCGTCGGACAGCAGCGCGACCGGGATCGGGTTGTTGACCGTGGTGGTCTCCTCCATCTCCTCGACGGGGAAGAGGAGTTGGTCGGTGAGGACCTTGGTGGTGACCTGGATGAGGACGCGCCTGCGGGAGATGCCGGGCATGACCTGGAGGCCGCAGCCGTCGGGCAGGTCGAGGTCCGTTCCCAGACCCTCGGCCCGGTCCGCGATGGCGCGGCGGGTGGTCCCGCCCTCGGGCAGTTCCAGTTCGAGGGTGTATCCGGCGCCGGAGGGCCAGTGCTCGATGCCGAGCACGGTGACCTCGACGTTGCAGACCCGCTTGATGCGGTCGGTCCAGGCGGCGGCGAGCTGTCGGCGGGCGCCGATCAGCAGCAGGTGCGCGCGCTTGGCCTGCTCTACCTCCTCGTGGGCGGCGAACGCGGCGCCGAGGGTGCCGGCCGCGATCCCGGCGACGGCCAGCGATCCCAGCTCGGGCCACTGCCACGGGCCGCCGTGGGCGAGCGCCCACGACGACCAGCCGCCGGCGGCCATCCAGCACGTGCCGCGGAACGCCAGGGTGGCGCCGGTCAGGCGCTTGCGCAGGCCTGCGCCGATGGTGCCGAGGGCGCCGGCGGCGCCGGCGGCGAGCGCCCATCCGGCGGGCATGTCGGTGGCGTGGCCGAGCGCGGTCGTGGACAGGGCGCCGGCGGTGGCGTTGAGGGTGCCGGTCAGCAGACCGTGCCCGGCGTTCCAGTCCAGACGCGGGCCGTTCTGGTTCTTGGTGTTCTTGGTCATGGTGCGGTCTCCAGCCGGGAAAGGGGGCCGGGCCGTCCACAGGGTGTGGACGGCCCGGCTGGGGGTGTGGGTGCTGGGGATGCGACGGTGGGTCAGACGTTCCACTTCCGCTCGGCCTCCAGGCCGTTGCGCGGGTTCTCGTGGCGCTCCAGGTCCTCGGCGTGGGCCTGCCGGAAGGTCGGGGCGACCTCCTCCAGCGCGGTGACGACGCGGCCCATGGCCTGGTAGCCCTGGCTGATCTCCTCGACCACGACCGGGTCCAGCGGCAGCTGTTCGGCGGCCTTCTCGGCGAGGACCCGCAGGACCTCCTGGAGGGTGCCGTAGGCGACGGGCAGCTCGTCGGCGAACGCCCCGAACTCGATCATCGTCTCGGGGTCGAAGGTGGTCGCGGCCTGGAGGAGGACGTCGGCGGCGGAGGTGAGGCTGAACGTGGCGGCGGTGCCGTCGATGGGCGTGGTCACGGGGTTCTCCTTCACGGTGGGCTTGCCGAGGGTGATCGGTTCGACAGCAGGGGTGGTGTCGGGGCGGCAGGGGCGGCCGAAGAGCTCGAACACGGGGCTGTCGGCGCCGGCCGGGTCGGTGCCGGGGGTGGGGCGGCCGGGGATGTTGACGGTCTCGGCGGGGACCGGCACACCTGCCGCCCCGGTGGTGGGGTCGGTGGTGGGGTCGCCGTGGCCGAGGATCGCGGCGTCCCGGGCCTCGCGCACCGTGCGGGCTCGGGCGGCCATGCGCTGCCAGATCCGGCGCATGTGGCCGGCGACCTTGCCTTTGTGGCGCCAGTTGCCGACCAGGGCCGAGCCGAGGCCGACCAGGCCGGTCGCGAGCGCGGCGCCGCCCATCCGGGCACGGTGGCGCGCGGCCGAGCGCTTCAGCGCCTTGGCCTGCACCGGGGTGATCTGCCCCCGCCCGGCGGCGGGGCTTTTCGGCCGGGCACCGGCTCCGGTGGCCGGGTCGATCCCGGCGGCCTGCAGGGCCTTGGTCTGGCCCTTGGCGACGCGGCGGGCGGTGCGTTCGGCGACCCGGGCCAGGCGCTGATCCCGCGCCGCGGCTCGCTGCCCGGCCCGCTCCGGGGTGCGGTCCTGGACACCGGGCAGGCGGGCGGCGGCCCGGGCGAGGGTGCGGACAGCAGCGGACGGCCGGTAGTGCCCGCTACCCCGGCCGGCCGGCTCGGGCCGCCCGGCCTGCCGGGGGGCGCTGTCGGACCGGGCGGTGCGGGTGTTGTGCTGGGCGGCGGGGGGCATGGTTCCGGCCGTTCGCGGCATGCCGGATCGTCCCTTCAGGTCGGTGGTGTGGTGGGACGGGACAGTCGACACGGCCCCGCGGCCAGCCGGACCAGACCCGGGCCGGCTGGAGGTGCCAGTGCCGGGTGCGGAACGGGCCTGCCCCACGCCGGAGTTGGTCGCGGGGCTCCGGCCGCCGGTGCCGGTGGTCGGGGCGAAGAGGCCACCCCCGCCCGCCGTCCGGCGCGCGGGAGCGCCCGCGTGGGCAGGGATGCGGGGGTTGGAGGTGTGGCGGTGGCGGGTGCCCTTGCGGGCCAGGCCACCGAGGGCGGCGGCACCGGCGGCGGCACCGACCACGGCGAGCGTGGCGGCGCCCCCGCCGAGGGACGCGGCGCCGGCACCGACGGTGCCGACAGCGTTGGCAACGGCCACCGCCAGCGGGACACCCGGCATCGCACCCGACCGCGGCGCGGCCGGCGGGGGTGGGGTCTTCGGGGCGGGCGGTGGCTGGTTCTGGGGCGCGGGAACGACCTCGACCAGCGTCGAGGCGACCGGTTCGGACATGATGGACACTCCGGTTCTCTGCGGAGGACGGAGAGCCCGGAACCGCCGACAGCTTGCAGGCGAGGCGGCGGTTCCGGGCCGTTACGGCTGGTCAGAGTCGGTAGGGCTCCAGCGAGAAGAACAGGACGTTCGCGCGGGCCATGTCGGGCCTCTGCTGGGTCAGCCACTCCCGGATGTCCAGGTAGGCGCGCTCGCGGTTGCTGCCGGGGGCGACGGTCAGGGTGCCGTTGTGGGTGACGACGGCGTAGCCGTTGGGCACCTGGTACTGCAGGGTGATCAGCCAGGTGTGGGTGGGCTCGGCGGCCAGGACGGCGGTGGTGGTGTCGGACACGGTTCCTCCGGTGGTCAGTGGGTCTGCTGGATGAGGGAGCCGAGCAGCTCGGGGCGGTTGGTGGCGCCGAGCGAGCGGCCGGCGGCGGTGAAGAGGTGCCACCAGTGGGCGGTGCCGTCGTCGTTGCTGGTGTGGGCGCAGGTGAAGCCGTGGAGGGGGAAGACGTCCACGACGCGGGTCTGCTCGAACTCCGGTTGCGGGGCCGGGATGCGGTCGGTGCTCATCGGGTTCTCCCTCGGGTCAGACACCCCATGTCGTTGGGTGTCAAGCGGCAATGGGTTGGGCGTGGTGTGACCAGGCGGTCGCCTCGTCGTAGAGGGTGCGGGTCTTGAG
>NZ_JBVIRL010000020.1:0-198866 GCF_055576085.1 Kitasatospora sp. NPDC033851
CACACCATCACACCTACTGGCTCCCGAACTCACCGAAGAACCACTGGCTCCCCAACAGACCGAATCCGTGGCTCTACTTCACCCCGGTGAAAACAGTCTACCGTTACGTCCCCGGTTTGTCCTCCCCGGCCTGCGCCCCGCCGCGTCCACACCGCGTCGGGGCGCAACCGTGACAGCCTCAGCACGTCGGCGGTTCCCCGTCCAGCTGCACACTGCCCACCCAATCGACCTCCCAGCCGAGCCGCTCGGCTGCATCCCAGACCGCGGCGGCCTGCTGCTCGGGGCCGGACTCCGAGCCGTAGGTGGACCGGCGCCGGGAATTGACGACGATCCGCGGGATGTCGTTCATGAGAGATCCTCGGCGTCAGGGCTGTTCGTGTGGAGGCGCAACCCAAGCTCCAGCGCCGCCATGTGGATCTCCGGCGAGGGCGTCATGCCTTGCCGCTCCAGCTCGGCCGTGACCTGGTCCGCGAACGCCCCCGCCGCGTCGAGGTCCTGCTGCGACAGGTCAGCCATGAGGCTTCTCCCCTGCGGCCTCGGTAAGGACTTCCTCGACTGCGGCCTTGTACCGCTGCTCCACCCGGCTTCGGATGTCGTACAGGTACGGGCGAACCGCCCGCTCGACATCGCCAGGCCTGGTCTCTGTGAGCAAGTCGAGAACGGCCCGCCAATCCTCGCGGTGTACGGCAGCGTGGAGGGGCTTGAGGTGAGCGCGAAGCTTCTCCATGTCCTCATAGGTGGCGCGGTCCCGGTCGGACAGGCCCGAAGCCCAGGTTCGCCGCTTCGTTGGGTCGGCGGGGATCTGCGGGAGCTGGTAGAGCGCTTGGGCGTAGTGGATCTCGTTGGTACTGATCCAGTCTTCGGCGTGCTCGGCGATGGTGTGGATCTCGTCGGGATCGAGTTGGCGGGCGGCGTGGCCGGCGGGGAGGAGGTCGTCGGGGTGGACGCCGAGGTGCTGAGGCATGTGGGCTCCGATCAGCTGGCCGGGGTGGGTGATGCTGTCACAGGGCAGGGCTTGTGTCATCGGGCCGGCTTGATGACGCGCAGCTCGCTGGCGTGGCACAGAACGGGCCCGATGAAGAAGCCGACGCCGTTGACGGTCCACCGGCCTTGAGTGAGCGGGCCAGGCGGGGCCTCGTCGACGATGTAGCCGGTGCGGCCGGCGGTGAGGGGGTCGTTGCGGTCGGCGTCGTCCCCGAAGGGCCAGGCGGTGGTCATGGTCCGATCCATTCCGTCTTGTGTTCGGGGCAGTACCAGACGTCCCGCGTGACGCCGTCGAGGTCTTCGAATTCGTCGCCGTTCCTGCCCGCGTAAGCGCAGTCATCCTCAGCTCGGAGGCAGGCGCAGATGCTGATGCAGCAGGGGTCTTGGGGACTGCACTCGTCTTCGATGCACTGCTCGTCGGTGCAGTACAGGGCGTCCCCGGCGGTCACTGCTGCTCCTCGCTGTCGATCCAGGTGGTCTGCGGCACCTGCCGGATCACGGTGCGGTCGCGGACGATGTACCGCCACGGGTCGCCGCTGGGGTCTAGGGGCTGGGCTTCGATGGCGCCGGCGAACTGGTGCTCGGGGAAGCCGTCGATGATGGCCTGCAGTTCGGTGTGGATGTGGTAGCCGCCGTAGGCGCCGTACTCGGTGAGCGGGACGATGGCCTCGCCGGTGACGGTGGTGACCGTGCCGGTTGGGGTGTGGTCGACGGTTTCGGTGGTGCGGATGCGGAGGTCGTTGAGCGGGCCCGCCTGGGTGTTCCTGATCTGGACCCACGTGAGGGGCGGGGTGATGTCGATGTGTCCGGTGAAGTGCGAGTCGTAGGCGCCCACGGTGTTACTCCTTCTCGTAGTTCGGCCAGGTGTGCCCGTCAGGGTCTTCGCAGTCGCCATCGTGGCCAGGATCGAGGATGCAGAAGGTTTCCTGGCCGATCCCGTTGTGGTCCATGGAGTCGCAGTGGGGACCGGTCCCGATGCGGGCTTCCCGTTCGGCTTCCAGGGCATCCAGGGTGGCTTGTGCAGCCAGTTCGCCGTTTTCGCGGTTACGGCGGTCGATCCAGCCGCGCCGTGCTGCTTCGGAGCGGACGGCGCGCGCTTCGGGGGTGTTGCGGCGCGCCTTGGCGGCTTGGCGTCTCGCCTCTTCGGCGGCGGTGAGGGCGGCATCCAGGCGCCGCATGAACGTCCAGATTCCGTCCGGGTCGGTCACGGCTGCGCCTCGTTGTTGCAGCCGATCTGGTGGTCGCCGCCGGTGCCGGTGCACGTCGGGCACGGCAGCGCCGGAGAGGCAAGCAGGAACTCGTGGATCCGCCGGTTGTACTTGGCGTCCGCGAGGGCGTGATGCTCACCGCCGTCCTGCTGCGGAAGCTTCGGGTCGCCGGCCTGCCAGGCGAGGGACTGCAGTTCGTGGAACCACCGGGGGATGTCCTCGGGCATGCGGGACCAGTCGTTGCCCCAGAGGGAGTGGAGGCGGCACAGGTCTTGGGCGCCGTACCAGGCGTGAAGGTGGGCGGGTTCGTGGTCGCCGAAGTAGCGGGTGATGTCGTCCCGGATCTGCGCGAGCGGTTTGACGTCGGGGTGGAAGTGGTCGAGGAAGCTGGCGTTGTTCTTCGGCAGGTGGGGCCAGACGTGTTTGCCGAGCCAGGGGTGGAAGGCGACGTCGGGCAGGTTGATGTTGGCGTTGATGGCGTAGTAGTCGCGGCCGTGGTTGTCGGTGAGGGCGATGCTGATGAGGCCGCCGGTGGTGGGGTCGGTGGGGATGAACTCGGTGTCGAGGTAGACGTTGCGAATCACCTGGGCTCCTTCGTCACGGCTTGGCGGGGTGCGAAGTTGAGGGTGGCGTGCCACATGTCGCTCGGGTCGCTCTCGTATCGGACGTCGGCGACTTGGTAGCGGGTGTCACGGTCATGGTCCTTCTGGAGGAGCAGGTAGTCGCCTTCGCGGATGCGCGGACCGATGAGCGGGCCCCAGCCGGAGACCTTGAGTTGCCGGCCGCCGTCGGCGGTCTGAGTGACGGCGTAGTCGTGGCCCCAGACGCGTTGGCCGGGGCCGTAGTTGTGGGTGGTGTTCACGCGTGGTCTCCGTCTCTGACGCAGGCCTCGTCACGGAGGCGTTCGAGCTCTGCGTGGTCTCGTTCTTGCGTGTGTGCGATGAAGCCGCGGGCGGCCTGGCGTCGGGTGCAGCCGTGGTCGGGCAGGGTCTCCAAGGTGCGGGTGGTGACCATGGTGTGGCAGTCGGAGCAGCGGATGCGGCCAGTGCGCTGCCACTCGGCTTCCTCCGCGGCGATCTGGTCGTGGTCGGCGTTCACTGCTGCTCCCCTGTGGTACATCCGGTCTGGTGGTCGCCGCCGGTGCCGTCGCAGACCAGGCAGTAGGTGCCAGGCACGTGGACTCGGATGGACTGACCGGGCCGGGACGGCTCCTCGACGAACCCGTCCGCGGTGAGGATCGCGACCAGGGCGGTCTCCATCGCGGCCTTGACGGCCCTGTATCGGGCGACCGTCGGGTGCCGTTCGTCCCAGCCGGCTTGTTCCGCGTCGTAGCTGCCGATGGCGAGGTCATCGTGGACATTCCAGGCGACGATGACGCACCCGTAGGGGAT
The DNA here is from genome assembly GCF_055576085.1 of Kitasatospora sp. NPDC033851. Lineage (NCBI taxonomy): Bacteria > Bacillati > Actinomycetota > Actinomycetes > Kitasatosporales > Streptomycetaceae > Kitasatospora > Kitasatospora sp. NPDC033851. The sequence goes on from NZ_JBVIRL010000020.1 coordinate 3,584, forward strand.
GTCCGCGGTCATGGCGACGCCGGTGTCGAAATCGTCGTCGGGGTGGTCGTCCATGTCGATGAGGTGGAAGCCGGCTTGGGTGAGGCTGTGGCGGACGGCGTCTTCGAGGTCGATGAGGGCGGGGCTGGCGGTCACTGTGGCTCCGTTGTGAGGTCGATGGTGAGCTGGCCGGCGGCCTCGATGGCGGCTCGGCGGGTGGCGGCTGCGGTGTGCCGGTGGTGGTCGCGGTCGTAGTGGAGGTGGCATCCCTGGCACATGGCGCGGAGGTTGGCGGGGTCGCAGTTCTCGGGGGTGTGGTCGAGGTGGGCGACGGTGAGGACGACCTTCGAGCCGGTGCCGTACGCGGCCTGGCCGTTGATGTTCGGGCACCGTCCGTCGTGGGTGCCGCGGCCGCACTCGCCGACGCACTCGCAGCGGCCAGCAGCACGGTTGGTGCGGATGCCGAGACTGATGGCGGGCCAGTCGGCCGGGTAGCGGCCACGGTTCTCCGGGCGTATGGGCACGGTGTCTCCTCGGTCAGGCCGCTGCGCTCTGAACGGCTGACGGGATCACTGCTGCTCCCCTGCGTGGTGGATGGCGAAGCCCTGGGCGAGGTCGACGGGGTGGCGTCGGCCGTCGGCGGTCTCAACGAAGAAGGTGAGGTGCTTGTCGTTGGCGAGGGTGCTGGCGACGACGGTTCCGGTGAACGTCACGGTGACGCGGGCGCCCCGGGGGAAGTTGGCGCGGAGTTCGTCGAGAGGACCCGCAGCGCGGAGGCGGGGATGGGGCGCCTCGACGGGGACGGAGATCGTCGTGGTGTGCGGGCGCAGCGCGGGGACCGGACCAGTGGCGCACTTGCAGAGGGAGCGCGAGGCCGGCTCGGAGCGGTAGGGCTGCTGGCACCGGCCGCACCGCCACTCAGTGACGGTGGTGGTCGCCCGGCTCACGGCCGCCCCCCGGGCTGGGAGCCGGCCCGCTGGCCCGCGTTGCCCAGCCGGATCCGAAGCTCCTGGGCGTACTGGGCGGACACGCCGTGCGGGGAGCAGTAGTCGGCCATCTCGTCGGCGAAGTCGCGGGCCGCCATTTCGACGGCGCGGAGGCGGTGGACCTCGGCGAGCAGGGCACCCACGTCGCCATGTGCGTGGAGGACGAACCGGCGGTTCTCCTCGGCGTACGGGGCGTTGAACTTGAGGACGCCGATCTGTCGGGGATAGCCGTCGATGTGTGTGCGGACCGTGTCGCGGTTCTTGTGAGGCTCGGGGTCGAGGTGCCAGTGTCCGCCCTCGGCGGCGGCGTAGCGGTCGTGGATGGCTGCGAGCCACTGATCAGGCAGTCCGCTGTGCGGGAGGGCTGCGAGGGACGTGTTGGGCTGGGTGGCGGTCATCGTGGGGCTCCTCAGTCGTGATGGCGGGTAGCGATGTGCCAGAAGTGGTCGCCTCGGTCGGCGCTCACTGCTGCTCCTTGTGCTGCTCGCGGGCGGCGAGGTCCGCGACGGGCAGCTCCGCAAACTCGGCTTCGGTGGTGGGTCGCGCCGGAACCTCGTAGTCGAGGGCGAACGGGGCGGCCGACAGCACCGCGTCGGGCCCGGCGTGCTCGCCGGTGTAGCCGCCATCCTGCTCGGCTCCGCAGCTGCAGTAGGCGCCTTCGTAGGCGTAGCAGTGCTTGAAGTGCCGCATGCTGGCCCCTCCTAGAAGAAGTTGGCTTCGAGGAACACGTGCGGGCCGTCCTGGTGGTAGCCGGGCAGGCCGCGCCGGGCGCCGTAGCGGGTGCGCAGCGGCCAGCCCCGACTGTTGCGGGCCTCAGTCATGAGGGCGTCCATCTCCTCGGGCGTGACGTCGTAGCCGGATTCGGCGCGGACAACGACGTCGGGGCGGCGGATGAACGTGGACCAGGCGGCGTAGGTGGTGAGGCCGAGGTCGGGGTGGGAGTGGAAGAGGAATCGGACGCCGCTGGCAGCCTGGCCGATGTGGAGGCCTTCGCGGGTGCTGGCGGGGCCGTTGTCTTCGCCGCCGGGGAAGGGGCCGAAGGCGTAGAAGTTGGTGCTCATGGTGGACCTCCCTCTCAGTCTGTCTATTTTTTAGACACTCCCAGTGTGACCGACCATCAGCCAACCTGTCTAGGAAATAGACAGAACCCGTGGAACCATTTGCCCATGACCGCAGAACACTGGCCCCACACCCTCAGGGAACGCGCTCTCAAGATCCGCGCACAGCTCGACGCCCTCGACGACGAGATCCTCCTCGCCCACGCCGCAGGCCTCTCCTGGCGCGACATCGGCACCTCCGCCGGCATCAACCACGAAAAGGCCCGCCAGGCAGCCGGTCGGGTCGCCAAACGACCCGACCGAAAGCCGCTCCCACCCCTCTCCGGGGCCGGGTAGCCGCTCAGACCGCGCGGCGGGAGTCGTCGTACTCGGCGAACGCCGCCGCGGCCTGCTCGACGTACCGGCACTGCCAGCCGCACTCGCCGTCGGCGTCGTGGAACTGCAGGTGCAGCTCCTCGGGACTGGACCAGGTCACGTCGGCCGGCGTCTTCCGGGTGCGTGAGCAGGGCCGGAACATCCACTGGGCGAGGAACGTGACCGGGTTGTCGCGGTAGTCGCGGCGGGCGGCGTGGGCGTGGAGCCAGCGGGCGAACGTCATGTCGAGGCGGATGGCCGGCGGCTGATTGGAGCCGGGGCAGCCGTCGCTGTAGAACGTCGCCATGGGGTCGAACGGGGCGTGATGGAGTTTCAGGCACCCGTCTTTGCGGATCGGCAGCGTCTGCTCACACGTGCCGCAGATGCCCTCAGGAGGGGGCGAGAACGGCCTCACGGCACCTCCCCCTCCCCCGGCTGCAGCGCGGGCTGTTCGGCGCCCACAGGGGCACCCTGGGCCTTCCTTTCGGCTCGCATGCCGACGAGCCACTTCTCGTACCGGACGGTGGGGTCACCGGAAACACACCAGCAGCCCATCCACTTTGCGTGCACACCGGGGCGATGCCACTCGACGTACCTGTGCTCGACCTCGGTGCCGGGGCACTCGGGGTTGCTGCACGACTTGCTGTCGTCATGGTGGTGCGTCAGGTGACCGTCGCAGTAGAAGCTCCGGCGCCTACCAGCCCCGGCCGCGGCCCACTGCCTGTCGTACGCCTTCAACGCGGCCTGGCACGATCCACGAAGGTGGAACATCGCGGAGCCGTCGCCAAGGTCGGGCCGGATCAGATTCGGCCCGTCGAACCGGTGGTACTTCTGCCGGCTGGTGATGGGCTCCCGGCATCCGTGACAGGAGCCGGGCATGATCGCCATCTGCTGCTCGAAGCGTTCGGACGCGCGCTCGGCAATCCGCTCATTGTGGACCTCGGAGCAGGGCGGAAGCTCACCACAGCGTCGGCACACAGCGTAGTGCTCGGGCAGGGTCCACCACCTGGCAAACGCCGAGCACTGCAGGTGCAGCGCCTTGCCTGTGCCGTCACGTTCGTCGCGCACGACCAGAACGACGGGCCGCTGGTACCAGGTTTCCGGATCGGGGCAACCGTGTTCGGTCCAACTGTCGAGGTACTTGGCGGGCCAGTTCACAGTGTCGACAGTGCGGGTCTCGATGACGCGGTACGGCTCGCGTTCGAAGATGACGATCTGGCCGGGGGCCAGCTTGCCAGCACTGGTGTGGCCAGCGTCGCGCTGTGCCGGGTACCAGGCGTCGGGGTCGACGCGGATGATCACGGGGTCTCCTCCTGCCAGGCGGGTTCATTGCTGCCTTCGGGGCAGCAGTCGTCATCGCGGTTTTCGACGGGGTTGCCGCACCAGGTGCAGTACCAGTAGTCCGGGTTGGGATCGGCCATCGGTCAGGTCTCCCGCCGGGTGCGGGCGGCGAGCAGGGCGTCCGCGGCGCGGTTCTGGCCGAACCGGTACCAGTGCTGATCCGGGCCGGTGTGCGGAGCCGGTGGAAGCGCCTGGATCAGTGCGGCGCCTTCGGCGAGCGTCTCCTCGCGAACCTGCGCCGCGTACTCGTCGAGCAACTCCGCCGCCTGTCCGGGCAGCATGAAACTGACGTGGAACGCCCGCTCGATCCGCTCCCGCGGGGTTCGCTTCGACCTGGCCATCGGTCAGGCCTCCTTCGGGGCGTGGGCGGCATCGAGGGTGAGCGACGTCGGGCACGGGGCGGGAACGAGCACATGGCGCCGCGGTCCGCCGCCAGCCATGACTGAGCACTCGTCGCAGATAGTCAGAGCGCCGCGAACGATGGGCTGGTGCAACTGCCTGATGGCATCAAGGACGCCGCGGATCCGATCAACCTCGCCAAGCATCGCGGCGTAGTCCGCTCGGATCGTCTTGGCGGTGTACTGACTGGGGCGTTCACCGCGGTCACGAATGTCGGCAAGCTGGCCGGTGGTGAGCGGCAGGGCGTCGCTCACTCGTCGCCTCCGCTGGTGTCGTACGGGCGGGCGGTGACGGTCACGGTGCCGTGGTAGCCGGCGGCGCCGAGGGCGGTGTCGATGATCTCGGTGATGCGGTCGGCCTCATCCTCGCTGTCGAGGTTGCCGATCCACACGTCAGCCGTCGCGTAGTAGTCCGCCATCAGTCAGGCCTCCAGGAAGTCAGGCTTGGAACTGCGGTCCACCAAATCCTCCAGCGGCGTCGACCCGTTCGCGACCTCCAGCAGCCAGTCCCCGTGGCACGGCGCGCCAACACGGCACCAGCACATCAGAGTCCGGCCAGCGAGCTGCTCGCGGATGACCCGGAGGAACTCGACGTCGTGGGTGCGGGAGTTGCGGAAGCAGGCGACGGCCTGCTCGGCGGTGAGCGGGCCGTGCGGGCGGCGGTCGGTCCAGCCGCCGGGGAGAACGGTCCAGCCGGTGGAGCCGACGCGCCACGCGTTTCCCCAGGCACTGCCGCGGCCTACGTACACGGCATCGTCGGGGGCGCGCCAGCCTTTGGTGCGGAGGCGTTGGATGCGGGCGGGGGTGGTGACAGTCATGGTTGATTCCTCCCGATCTGAGATGAATTGTTCCAGTTTTGCGGGCGTGCGAATAGCCCGCTGACGTGACGAAATGCGCTCAACTCCCCTTCGGTGTGCCGGAGTCAGTGGGCAGGCCCACGCGTCCCGACCCACTCACGGAGCCGGTTGCACGTCTTGCAGTACCGTCGCCCGTCGTACAGGTACGTGTTCTCTGCGTCGTACGCATGGCCGGCCGGGCAATGAGTCTTGATGGCGTTCCGCACCCCGCCGCGGCCACGCCGCGTGTTCTCGGCGAGCGTGGCCGGTTCGAGGTGTTCAACGTTGATGCACCTGCGGTGCACGCACCGCGGACCCCCCTGGCACGACAGGTCCAGGTTGTGGCACGTGTGGTCAAGAGCCAGCCCCGCCGGTATGGGGCCGACCTTGAGTTCGTAGGCCACTCGGTGCGCGAGCCGGGAGGCCCCGTTCACACTCAACTCCCCGTAGCCGCGCGGGTTGATCGTGCCGGTGTAGAGAACACAGCCACCGGGGCCCGGCTCCGTGCGGGCGTTCAACTTCTCCTCCGCGTGACCGTGGAGAAGGATCGGCGCGAACTGGCCCGTCTGCTTCAGCAGCGCGCGCAGCTTGAGGTAACAGCGCTGGCAGCGGTCTCGTGCATACATTGCCGACGACCCGCAATCGGCGCATCGCCGCGCAGAGGCGGCCATCACTGCTCCCTGGCGAGGTCGGTGAAGCGACTGTAGTGCAGCTGGCTGGCCACGGTGATCGTCGCCGTCGGCCCGTTACGGTGCTTCCCAACGATCAGATCCGCCTCACCGGCCCGCGGCGACTCCTTCTCGTACGCGTCCTCACGGTGCAGCAGGATCACCATGTCGGCGTCCTGCTCGATCGACCCGGACTCGCGCAGATCCGACACCACCGGCCGCTTGTCCTGCCGCTGCTCCGGGCCGCGGTTCAGCTGCGACAGCGCCACCACCGGCACGTTCAGCTCCTTCGCGAGCGTCTTCGCTCCGCGGGAGATCTCCGACACTTCGAGCTGCCTGTTCTCGGCCTTCCCCCCACCGGACTGCATGAGCTGCAGGTAGTCGATGACGACCAGGCCAAGCGGGTGCTTCTGCGCGAGCCGACGCGCCTTGGTGCGGATGTCCATGCCGGTGAGCTGCGCCGAGGCGTCGATGTACAGCGGAGCCGCGGTGATGGCCGGCATCCGGCGGGCGATCCGCGTCCAGTCGTCGTCGGTCAGGTTGCCGGAACGCACCCGTTCGAGCAGGACCTTCGCCTCGGCCGACAGCAGCCGGTCATGGATCTCGCCGCGGCTCATCTCCAGGCTGAAGATGACGGTCGGCAGGCCGTGCTGGATCGCGGCGGAGCGGGCGAAGTCCAGGGCGAGGGTGGACTTGCCCATCGCCGGCCGCGCCGCCACCACGATCATCTGACCGCCGCGCAGCCCTCCGGTCAGCGCATCAAGGTCGGCGTAGCCCGTCGGAACGCCGACGAGCTTGCCCTGGTTCGCCTTGCGGGCCTCGATGTCATCGAGGTGGCCGCCCATTGTGTCAGCGACCGCGAGCATGTCCTCCTCGGCGTGCTCGTCGGCGACCTCGAAAAGCTCCTTCTGTGCGGCGTCCACGATCTCCCGCACGTTGCCCTCGGCAGCCCGGCCCATGTCGGTGATGCGCATCCCGGCCTTGACGAGGCGGCGCAGCACGGCCTGCTCGTGGACGATGCTCGCGCAGTACGCCGCGTCCAGCGCGGTCCTCGCCGTCTCCATCAGGGCGTGGAGGTAAGGGGCACCGCCGACCCGCTGCAGGTCGCCGGTACGGGTGAGCTCCGCGGTGACGGCGATCGGGTCAGTGGGCTCGCCACGGGAGAACAGGCGGACGATGGCCTTGTGGATCTCCTCGTGCGCAGGCCGCTGGTAGTCGCGGGGCTTGAGGACGGAGCAGACTTCGCCGACCTTGTCGCGGTCGAACATCATGCCGCCGACGGTGGCCTGTTCGGCCTGGAGGTTGCTGGGGCCGCCGGCCGGGATGACGTCCGACTCCGGCTCGGGTTCGGGCTCGAAGTCCTCGGGCTGGGGTTCGACGAGGTACATGGTCACAGGGAGGCTCCTGGAGGGTCAGGCCGCGCTGGCGTGGACGTTGGGGTGACAGGCCGGGCAGGGCTGCCCGCTGCGGGTGCGCCAGCGGGGGTTGTGGGCCGCGTGCGGGTTGTTGTCGAGGCAGGTGCCGCACGCCGGCGGGAGGCTGCCGCGGCGGCCGTGGACCTCGGCGTAGGGGCGGAGGTTCGGGATGCGCCGTTTGGCGAGCACCTCCGCCGGGTTGGTGATGCCGTTGGGGTTGGTGCACAGCTCGGCAACGAGCTGGTCGTCGAGCTTCCAGCCGAGGCGCTGTGCCGTAGCAGCGAGGCGGGGGGCCAGGCTCCGGGCGTCGAGGGGGCCGAGGGTCCAGGGCCCCGGGAGGCGGCCGAGGAGAAGCCGGGCTCGGTTGAGGTTTTGGTTCGAGTCCTCCTCCTCCGGGCCGTTCGGGAGGGTTGGCGGCGAGGGCTCGCTCGGCGCGGTCTCCCTGGAGGAGGAGGTAGTTGAGGAGTAAGGAGGAGTAGGGGTCATCTGTTGGATGAAGCATTCGGGGTTTGCTTCACCTGTTGGATGAGGCATCGCGCACGATGCTTCATTCGTCGGGTGAGGAATCCCGTCCAATGCTTCATCTGTTGGGTGAAGATCACCGGATTCTTCATCTGATGGATGAGGAATCCGGGGCGCCAGGACGGGGATCCGATACGTCGCAGTCCGCCCCTTCACCCCAGCGGTCACCACCTCCAGCACACCCTTGCGGATCAGTGCACTCCGCAGGTTCGACCACGCTGCCGGCTTCATCCTCACGCGGCGAAGAATCACCGGGTCGTTGACCGGTGTGAACGTCCGACGTGTCATGTCGTTGGCGTCCCGCGCCAACACCAGCAACCCCTTCCACTCCCCAGTCGTCAACGAGTCCGGGGCGAAGTCCATGACTTCCTCGACCAGCTTGATCCCCATCACGACACCGCCGATGCGGGTACGGGGGTACGCAGGTACACGGCTTCTCCAGCTGGACGTGAAGGTGAAAGAGAATGGGGCCGCCCGCAGTGGGGCGGCCCACAAGGGATGTCAGCGGCCGAGGATCCGGTCGATCGTCCGCTGCGCCGACGCCGCCGGCAGATCACCGGTCACCGTGTGGTGACCCGTCTGCGGCTCGTAGTGCGTCTCGACGTTCTCGAACCCGAGCCGGCGGGCATCCGCAGCGGTCGCAGCGATCCTGCTCGCGGCGCCGGCCTGGTTCTCGTGGAGGGACTGGATCTGGCTCACTCCGGCACCCCCTCGACGAACGTCACGTTGTCGCCGTGCACCGACTGCAGGACCATCACGACCAGCTCGGCGGTCAGGAACCGCGGGTCGAAGCCGACCAAGACCATGTCGGGGGCAGTCCAGACGGTGCGCATCGCGGGCCCATCATCGGGAAGGGTCACGGCGATCAGACCGGCGGTGATACGCGGGCTGGCGGCGCTCAGGGTGGTCTGCATGGCGCTCACTCCCCCACCCGGTCGCAGTTCACGGCCCGCAGGTAGCGGTGCGCGAACAGGCGGGCGCCCTCACGGTCGCCGCGGCGCAGCGCCCAGTTCATCAGGCGCAGCAGGAAGCCGGGCTCGGAGGAGGAGGTCGGCCAGCGGCTGGCGAGGCCGACAGCGAGGTTCTCGGTAGGACGGGCCACAGTGACGGCGATCATCGGGCCACCGCCGGGGTGACGTCGAAGAGGTCACCGAACAGGTTGGTCAGGACGGACCAGGCGTCCTTGCGGTCGATCTGCGCCGGCGAGTACGCGGCGATCACGCCGGCGCCGAAGCGCTGGAAACGCAGCGGGTGCGGGGCGTCGTCGGGCAGGAGGCCGGCCAGAGCGGCCGGGGCAGGGTTGGGGGTAGCGACAGAAGATGCCATGATGGATCTGCTCCTTTCGCGTGCGCCACGGTTTCCAGGCCAGCGGGCGCGCGCGTTGGGTTGAACGGCCCCCTTGCGGGGCCGTTCACTGTTTGATTCCTCAGATACTCATTGCTTGGGCTGACTGCGTAGTTCGTCGATGAAGCGGACGAGGACTGCGAAGCCCTGTGGGCTCATCCGCTCTCGTAGCGTTCGAGCGATGTCGGCGGGCTTGTCGAGGTCGACGGCGATGCTGTTCTGACCCAAGCTGCTTACCGCCCAGAGAATCGCGCGGTAGTCGTGCAGGTCAGACCAGATCTGCACCGAATCTGCAGTGACTGAGCCCTGATCCTGCCATTCGCCGCCAAGGGCTCTCGCAAACCAGGCACGGGCCGAGTACGCGTCAAACGCCCGAAGTGACCTACGAGAGCGCTTCGCCCAGAAGCGCAGTACCGTGTCGAATCGACCGAGGTACATGTTGCAGCGGTAGCAGACGAGCCCGCGCACGACACTAGTCCCGTATCGATGATCGTGGTCGATCACCAGTGGCTTGTCTGCACCACAGAACTCGCAAAGGCCCCGTGACCGCTTCCCGAGAGCGTCGTAGTCATCGCAGGTCAGCGAGTATTTGCGGTGAAGGCCGCAGTTTCCGCTGGCTCGTCGATGCGGAAATGGCTGGGGCATCAGGCGGCGAGCGGGTGACCGTCGGCGCAGAGAAGCTTCTCCACGGGAACGCCGTACTCGGCCGCGAGCCGAACTGCAGTGTCGAGAGAGGGGGCATTCTCGCCCCGGGTAACTCGACTCAGGACCGTGAGATCGATGCCCGTCCGCTTGTGGATCCTGTACAGGCTGGTGTCGCCATTGTCGGCAGCTGCGGATCGGAGCCGCTCCGTGTGGAGCGTGTAGGTCGCCACTTCAAGGCCCCCAAGGTCGATTGGCTGCACCCATTGTGCGGCCACAACCACACCTTAGCAGTCTCTAGTGCGCCTAGACTAGTCCACCTTGGGAGTTGGTTGACCCGTCGAGGCCCGGACGTCTCGACGATCGGAGTGCGGAAACCCCGTATCGGCCCAGGCGATATCGGCTACCCTCCTTCGGGGGGAGGGTCTGCCGAATGATGGGGGTCGCCTGTGCCCAGACGCTGGGAGCTCTACCGATCGCCGATGGGGGCCGACGTCGTACGTCGGGAGATCGACAAGTGCAAGCTGAAGCGCTTCGAGATCGCAAAGCTCCAGGCGATCATGGGGCGCGCCGCCACAGGCACGCTCCGTCCTCCCGACGTCAAGCATCTGGGTGATGGCCTGCTGGAGCTGCGTTTCGAGGGAGAGAAGCGGATCTTCCGTCTCTTCTACTCCGAGGTCGACGACCAGGGGCCTGTCCTGCTCGCGCTCAAGTTCATCAACAAGAAGTCCACACAGGGCATCGCCACGCAGCCCGGCGACATCGACTCTGCGCGCAAGCGGCTGACGGAGTGGTCCGGACGCCAGCGCCCGTGACCGGAGTAGAAGCCCGCCGTTGATGGAATATCTGGCTTAGGCGATACTCGGAGCATTCTTCAAGGGGAGAGAGCACCATGGATGAGCACTTGGCATCACTACTCGGCATCGACCCGGACGACTCGGACGCGAAGCGCGCTCATGAGGACGCGGAAGCCCTGATGCAGCTCATCCAGACGCTCGTGGCGCACCGGAAGTCCTCGAAGCTCACGCAGAAGGCGGTCGCTGCCGACATGGAGACGACGCAGTCGGCGGTGTCGGAGTTCGAGCGGCAGGGTGGTGACCCCCGCCTGTCGACGATCATGAGATATGCGCGGGCCGTCGGCCTGAAGATCTACATCAAGGCACACACTGACCAAGAGGTCGCCCAGCCGTCGAGCAGCTGGACGCAGGTCGCCGAGACGGAAGAGCGTGTCCCCAGCTCTCCTGGCCGGCGGAAGGCAGCATGACAGACAGCACCGCACGGAAGATCACGACCGTCGACGAGCTGCTCGCTGTGGCGCACCTGCATCACATCCAGTACTTCGAGGTGAGCGGGCGCCGCTTCGACGGCTTCGAGCCCCCCAATGACGGGCTGCCCGACGAGGGGTTGGCGCAGGTTCGGCTGATGCAGCTCTTCGACGGCAAGGTCATCGCCGCACGAGCGCGCGCCGAGGTACACGCCGAGGAGGGCGCCCTGGTCGCGGACGTGGCCGCGTTCTTTCACGCCTCCGAGGAACTCAGCGTCACGCCGGATGTCCTTGCCGGCTTCGTCAAGCGCGTCGCCTCGCCCATCATCCGCCCATACCTGCGCGAGGCCATTCACGGCACCGCCATGAAGCTGGGCATGGCCGAGGTGCCCCTCCTTGCCCCACTGGATCATGCAGGCGACGAGGTTCCCAGCCCGGACTTGGCGGGCTGAATCGATTCACCAGCCTTCGCGCACAGCTGCGCCCCGCACCGGGTCCCACCGGGCGGGGCGCAGCTGTGTGTTCAGCGGACGTGGTTGATGAAGGCGCGCGACCCGTCACGCAGGTCGATCGTGGCGCCGTAGCCGACAGCCGGCGGGGTGGGCTGGGATGAGTAGCGCTCGACGGCGGCAATCTCGCCCGGGTCGGCGGCCAGCAGGGCGGCAATGAGCCCGCGCTCGACGCCGCCCAAGCTGTCCATCTCTGCGTCCTCAGGCTTGCCGTACCCGGCCGGCTTCTCCCCCAGCGTCGGGTCCAGCTCGGGGTGGTCGCCCCACTTCTCGCCGGGTGCGCTCATGAGCACGATCTGCCAGTTGGTGGTCCGGCCGCCGGCCTCGACGACGACGCCGTACGGGTGCCGGGTATTGCCGGTGTCGGCAAAGGTCTTCGCCGCCGCGCCCGGCAGGGACGACGCGGCGTCGAGGAGGAGCTGCTGAAAACGGGCAGGGCGCATGAACGTGTCCTTCAGATCGTGGGGGTCTGATCCACCGTACTGGGCTTGACCTTGGACGCAGGGCGACAGCCCCGGAGCCACCAACGACTCCCCCGCCCTTCGAGCACGTGCTGCTGCGCCAGCTCCCAGAACAGAGTTGAGATCGTGGCTGGCGAGGTTCCGTACCTGTCGGCAAGGACGGTGGCGTAGGGAAGCACCTGCCCCTGCCGGTACGTGTCGCAGTTGATATCAGCGCGCAGGAGCGCCTCTATCTCCGCCTTCCGCGGGTCTTCGTAGATGTGAACGGCGTTGCCGAGCGGAGGGTGAGGGTTTAGATGCGACGCGTCGAACCTCGGACGCTCGTTCGTCAGGACCTGCGCCTCAGCCGCTTCGGCCAGTCCCCTGCAGTCGTACCACTCAGCGGTCTTCCGGTGGACGAGGTGCCACCAGGTCTTGTAGAGGCGATGGGTAGTCCACCGCTTCTCAAGGTCGTGGGTGATACCCGCGTACAGCAGCGCATCGTCAATGTCGTAGAACCGATAGAGGGCAGTGCGCCGCTGCGCGAGTGACTCCTTCACAGGTCCCCCCAAGCGAAATGGCGATCGGCTATCGCGGACCGCAGCACCAAGACTTCTCTTGCGATAGAACGAGCCGCGCCGGGTTCGCCCGGCGCGGCCCTACCTCAGCTTGTCCTCGGCCAGGCTGCAGATGCGTCCCTCTGCACGCGGTAGGTCAACGCGAACCGCTCCGACGACATGCTGGTCTCATTGACCTCAGCGGCAATCAGCTCGCCTTCCCGGCGGATCCGGGCAACCCGGGTCACCACAAGGACGGGGATCGCCTTCGAGATCTTCAGCTCTTCCTGCTCACGCTCGGTCGGCTGTCGCGACCAGGCGGTCTCCTCCCATTCAAGAGGGGCCTGGAAGTGCTCCTCCAGGCGGTCGTAAATGCCGCCAGGCCCCGATTTCTCGGCACCCAGCACGGGAAGCTCCGCCACGAGAGCCATCGGCAGATAGCTGGTCGTCAGCTGAAGCACCTGCCTCGGCTTCTTCGAACCCATCTTCCGGTCTCGTACGAGAACGTCCTGGCCCCGAGGGACTCCCAGGAGATCTGCCACATGGTCTGGGGGGATCGCCAGGCCACGGGTGGGTGGCTCGACGGCATCCCAGGTCTTCGCGTTCTGGTCGAAGAAGTAGCCGAGTTCGTCGCGGTAGACGGTGCGGTCCCGGACGATGAGCCGGCTCCGCGGACGCTCTCGCACCCTGGCCGTCTGCCGGTGGGCGACGGTCACGTGCCCCTCAGCTGCGAGCAGATGGAGCGCCTTGTACACGGTCTCTCGGACCACGCCGAAGCGCTCCATCAGGTTTTTCGTCGTAGGCAGGGCCTGGCCGGGGACCAGCCCACCCTCCTCAATCTCCGCGCGCAAGGCGTCCGCGATACGGCGGGATGCATCTCCAGTCATCGGCCCTCCTTCTCTCTGTTCAAGAAACTACCTTCTAGACTAGTCCAGCATCCCTAGCGGGTGCTAGAGTCGTACTGCACCAAGCAAGACGGCCCTGGCGGTGGTCGCACACCGGCCAGGGCTTGGAACGCCCACCTGCAGTTTCAGGAGAGGCACGCCATGCACGATCGTACGGCCGCTGACGCCGGTAGCACACGCCAGCAGGGCCAAGCGTCATCCAGTGGATCTCCTCATCTGCGGCAGCGAAGCGGCCTGTGGTCCGGCCTCGACCCTGTCGAACCCGGCCCGCAGCCTTCTCGCCCTACCCCCGCCTACGGCGCGCCCGACATCGGTCAGCGCCGTTTCCCCAGCAAGGAGGACCCCGTGCTCCACAACCAGGACGACCCGAAGGGTGACCACTCGGCGAACGGTGGTTACGGCCACGACCCGCTGCCGCCGCTGCCGAACCCGCAGCCGGCGAAGTGAGCGGCTGGGACAACCGGCCGGTGATCCCGAGGATCCCGCGGCCGCGTAAGCCGATCGACCCGATCAAGAAGGAAGGGGAGAAGTGATGGCCGTCAGCGACATCGTTCCGTCCGACCTGTACGACCCGACCGGCCGAGAGCTCGCCGAGGTCCTGGCCGCCGCACCTCTCGAAGAGACCGAGAATCCCGACTGGCACTGCACGGTGCATGGCGAGTGGGGTGACGGCGAGTACGCCTGCTCGTACCGGGAGCCCGGCCCGTCCGGCTGCTACGGCCAGTACTGACCCGCCATGGAAGGAGTTCAGCATGCAGCCCCACGAGACGGCGGACGCCTACCGCGCCGCCCGACAGGCCGGTGACGACGTGCTCTGCCAGGTGATTCTGAAGGAGGTCACGGACCGGTTCGACACGCGGACCACCGACGGCAGTGAGCTGGCCGCCCTGTACGGGGCGAACCTGGACACCCCGCTGGCGGAGAAGTGACGCGTACGTTCTGTGACGCGGCCCGGGCCGCTGCGGACCGCAGCCGCCAGGCGCAGCCCGACTGCGACGGCCCGGTCGTCGCCTACGTCACCTGCAGGAAGACCCCGTCCCACGCTTTCGGATGCGTCACCCACGCGGCTCGGATGCTTGCCGCAGTCCCCAGCGCGGATGTGTTTGCCCTGGAGGACTCCCCGCTCGGCACCGTCGAGGCGGTCCGCCGGGCCGCCTCCCAGTTCTGAAAGGTGAACTCTCATGGCCACGATGCAGGAGCGTTACGACGGCATCGTCAGTGTCGAGATCGCTCTCGGCCGGCTGCGGCCGGACGCGACGGCGGCGGAGCGTGAGGCCGCGGTCGATGCGGTCCTCGACGACCTCGACCACACGGTTGACGCCCGTGCGACCGACCTCTACCACCGGCTCGGTGCGGGCGACCGCTACCCGGCCGCTGCCTGAAGGGAACCATCATGCTGTCGCCGTACATGATGCCCACGGGTCGCTGGCCGGCCGACCTGCCGGACCGCGCCACGATCTCCGCTGTGTTCCAGGCCTACGGCCCCAGTCACACCGCCATTCTGCGAAGCCGGGACCTGTCGGACAGCAGGTCCGATGTCTGGGTGACGTGCAGCTGCGGTCTCTCTACCGCCCCCAAGCGTGTGGACCGTGGCAGCTTCCTCGCCGCGATGGACGAGGCCGAGGTTTTCGCGGACCGGCACGTCGAGGAGACCCGCGGGTGAAGCCCGAGGTCCTGCCGCACGAGCGTCGGCGAGGGGTGGACGGTCCTTTGGGATGTCGTCGCTACCACGAGGGTCGCCGCGTCCACGCACATCACTGAGATCCACACCAACTAGCTTGAGAGGAAAGCGTCATGACCGCCATCGACAAGCTCATCGGTGAGCCCGCCCACCTGATCCTGCGTCACCCTGACGGCCGGGACCCGCTGTACAAGCCCGTCCACACCTACGGTGACGTCGACGATACGACCGTGAAGGCGTTCGCGGAGCAGGTGCTGCACCTGCCCGCTGGCCAGGTCGACGTCTACCGCTACAACGGCCAGGCTGCCTGATGGGCTGGTCCTGGGATCACAACCAGACCGGCGGCACCCGTTCCTGCACGGCGCACGCTGAGCTTGGCGAGTACCTGTCCCGGATCGCTCCCCGGCGCGAGTGGGAGGCCGTCAAGGGCCTCTTCAACCGCGGT
This sequence comes from Kitasatospora sp. NPDC033851, assembly GCF_055576085.1. NCBI lineage: Bacteria > Bacillati > Actinomycetota > Actinomycetes > Kitasatosporales > Streptomycetaceae > Kitasatospora > Kitasatospora sp. NPDC033851. The sequence goes on from NZ_JBVIRL010000020.1 coordinate 18,928, forward strand.
AGCGGCGACCCGCACGACATTCAGCCCGAGCAGGCCCGGCGCATGGGCGAGGCGTTCAAAACCCTGGCGCCGTTCGCTGACTGCCAGTGGCGCGGCGCTTGCTACGAACTCGGCGCGGCTGCTGCCGAGGCCGGCCGCACCAACTCGGTGTGGCACTGGTCCTAACCGCCCGGGGGCGAGAAGAGATCCGCCAGCCGGTCAACGCAATCTGATTGGAGCGCCACATGTCCAACCTCGGTGTCACGTACGCCAAGTACCCGACCTGCGGCAACGCGAGCAAGACCACGGATGTCATGAGCAACGGTGATGACGCGCTCTGGTGGTGCTGGAACTGCAACGAGCAGGGCGACCGCACGCACATGGGCCGGTACCGGGATGACCAGGTCATCAACCAGATCCGCCGCAAGGCCAAGGCCCACGCCGACGCCTGCGTCATCTGATTTCGCCCCGGGGCGGCCGCACAGCCTGCCAGCAACGCCGGCCGCCCCGGGCCCCTATCAACCCAACTGAGCAGACAGGAGTACCCATTATGAGCCTGCGCGCCCTGTTCCGCGGTATCGATGACCGCCTGACTGGCAACCGTGCGATGCGGGAGGTCCGCGAGGAGCACGACACGTGGGCGCGCACCGCCCAGAAGAACGCCATGTACTACACGATGCTGCCGGCCCTGGGCGAGGACCTCGTCAACGCCGGCCGGATCAGCCGCCCCCTCCACTCCGCCTTCGTCTTCGACCGCCGCTCGAAGGCGGGCCCGCTCACGGGCCAGTGGCTGGTCCGCGGCGGTAACAGCACCAGCTGGGGCCTGTGGAAGCAGCTCGGCCCCCTGACGCTGGAGAAGCAGTGGACGCACCTCGACCAGGTACTCCTCGACCTGCGGCGTGACCTTGAGGTCGAGAGTGGCATGGGCGCGCTGGTGCTGGAGCGGCTCCACGCCTCACCCGAGTACCGGTCCCTCACACAGCGCGTGGGCCGCCAGTACCCGGCCACCGTCGCCGCCATGGCGGCCTGACCGGCCGCCAGCCCCGATGTCCCGTAGCTCGCAGAGATGAGAGGACTCCCGATGACCACCACAATCCTCGCGGTCGCCGACAGTGAGTGGCCCCGGATTTACGCCCTGTTCGACCGCGCGATGACCCACGAGATCGCCGCACAGGCCGGCGTCCCGTTCCCGGACGACGAGTCGTGCCTGGAGGACGTCGTCGACCTCGTGGGCGAGATGTACGGCGTCGACGCGTTGCACATGATCTTCACCGGCCGCTCGCCCCGGGCCTAGCCACCGTCTACCCGCGAGGACGACGGGCGCCACGGCCTCGGGCCGGGCCCCTGTACCGCCGAGCAACCCAACTGAACCAGAGAGGAGGGCCGAGATGCCCGCCACCATCGACCTGGACCTGGACGTCGACCTACTCGGCCCCCTCCTGGTCCGCGAGATCGAGTCCTACCTCGCCGCCGCCGCACCCACGCCAGCGTGGCGCAGCCGCCTTCGCCAGGCCATCGCCGAGCCCTACACCGCCACCACGCCGGTCGAGGCCACCATTGGCGCCACCGAACAGTGGTGGCACGGAGCCCCCACCCCCACCCACACCCTGACCGACCGGATCCTGCGTCGGCGCCCGACCGTCCCGGTCACCGCCCGCCAGTACCTGCAGCTCATGGACAGCTACATCCGGCAGCACGGCTGGACTCAGGGCCGCCTCTGGGACGACACCGGGGCCGTTTGCGTCCTCGGCGCCCACATCCGCGTACTCGCTGCAGGCTACGGCACCCCGGCGACCGCCTGGCAGGCCCGGCTGCTGATCGGCAACGCCCTCGGCTACCAGGGCACCCCGGTGCCCGTCGACACCTGGAACGACCTCCCCACCACCCGCCAGAACGACGTCCACATCCTGCTGCGGGCCGCCGCAGCCTGAACCGAAAGGCCCCACTGCCATGGCCACCATGTCCCTGCGCCACCACGGAGCCAACACCCCCGTCCCGCTCGGCCGCTACCTGATGACCCTCCACACCGACCGGGGAAACAACACCAGCACCAACACGGTCACCTCCCCGCACACGCTCGGCTCGCTCGCCACCGGCCTCGCCACCCTGCATCGCGTGCCCGGGACCGTGGTCGACCTCGTCATCACCACGAAGTAAGGAGCCCCGAATGACCGACACCCAGCAGACCGGCAACGGCATCAACGACAACGCGACCGTCAACGGACACGTCACCCAGGCCGGAACGATCACCGGCACCAACGTCAACCTCGGCACCCTCAACGGCGGCCAGACCGTGATCAACGTCGGCCGCAACTACAGCCCCACCGACAAGAAGCACTGACCCCAACCCGACCACCAGAGGAGATCGAAATGTTCGGACGTAAGGCCGCTGCTGAGCGCCGCCGCGAGGCCGAGGCCTTCAACGCCCAGGTCAGGGCCGAGATCGAGGCCGACCGAGTCAAGGACGACATCCTCGACCTGACCCGCGAACCCCCGGTCCGCATCACCACCCACCTCGACGGGCGCGTCGAGTACCGGCGCATCGACAGGGACTGACCAACCCCCGGGGGTGGCCGACGTAGCGCCGGCCACCCCCGGCCCCCGACCGAGTCCAACCCGAAGGATCACCCGATGAAGGACTACCTGCGCTTTCTCGTGAAAGCCCAGCGCGACTCCCGCGACGAGCTCCTCCGCGTCAGCATCCTCGCCGGACTCGTGCTCTTCGCCGTGCTCTTGGCCGCCACCACCATCTACGCCCTGACCACCCCGTAGCCGATCGGAGCCCGCGATGGCCACCTTCAAGAAGGGCGACCGCGTCCGGATCGCCCGCGACAACTTCGCCAAGCACGAGGCGCCCACCCGCTTCCTCGGCCGCACCGGAACGGTAACCGCCTTCCGCCAGGGCTGGGTCTCCGTCAACGGGCTCCAGGACCCCGGCCAGCCCCACGACCCCAAGTCCTACGGCTTCGAGGCCAGCGAAGTCGAACCCGCCTGAAAGGAGGCCCCAGTGGCCCGCACCGCCGCCCCAGCCGAACAACACGCGCTCACCAGCATCAGCCTCGCCCTCGCCGGCCTGGCCGCCACCCAGACCCCCGGGGCGGCGGTCACCACCATCCTCCTCGCGAGCGTCGCCCACTACGCCATCCTCGCAGTCGCCGCCGTCGCCCTCCGCCTCAACCTCCCCCACCTCCTCGACGGCCACCACAAACAACTCCGCGCCACCGCAGCCCTCATGCTCCTCGGCGCAGCCCACGGACTCCGCGTCGTCGCCACCGCCATCCTCTGGGCCCTCACCACCACAGCCCACGCCATCGACCCCAACCAGCCGCCCACCACCTGACCCGAACAGGAGCCCAGCCGTGACCGCCACCACCGACCAGCCGGCCGCCCCGGCCGAGGCGCCCCGACTCGTCCTCAACCGCGCACAGCGCGGACTCATCGGCACCGTCGCCGCCGGGGCTGTCACCATCGCCGGCATCGGCTTCGCTGGCTCGTACCAGGCCGTTGCCAAGCTCGCTGCGGACAAGCACTTCGGTGACTTCGCCAAGTGGTTTCCCATCGGCATCGACGCGGGCATCGTGGTACTCCTCGCCCTCGACCTGGTCCTCACCTGGGTGCGAATCCCCTACCCCCTGCTGCGCCAAGCCGCGTGGGTTCTCACCGGCGCCACGATCTCCTTCAACGCCGCGGCCGCCTGGGGCGACAATCTCGCCGTCGCCATGCACGCCGCCATCCCCGCCCTCTTCGCCATCGTCGTCGAGGCAGCCCGCCACGCCGTCGGCCGCCTCGCCAACCTCCACGCCGACGCCCACTACGAGAACCCTCCGGCTTCGCGCTGGCTCCACGCCCCATGGCCGACCTACCGGATCTGGCGGCGCATGCGCCTGTGGGGGATCCGCTCCTACGCCGAGGTCATCGAGATCGAGCGGCAGGCCATGATGCTGCGGACCACACTCAAGGTCCGCCACGGACGAGGGTGGAAGAAGGCAGCCGACAAGCGGGAGATCCTCGCCCTCCGACTGGCATCCCGGCTTGGCATCCCCGTACGGGACACCCTGGCAAGCCGCTACGAGTCCGGCGTTGCCAGCCGCCCTGCCACCCCCCGCAAGGCTGCCACCCCTGGCGCCGCCAGGCCCGCCCTGGCACCTTCCAGCACTGCCACTCCCCCGGTTGCCAGTGCCAGCACCACGGCTGCCACCCCCGCTGCCACTGCCAGTGCCCGACCACTGCCAGAGCCCGCCGAGACTGCCAGTGCCACTGCGGCGTCGGTGTGCGTCACTGCCACTGCCAGCGAGACCGACACCGCTGCCAACGCAGACACCCCCGCTGCCAGCACCTCGGCGGCGCCCGCCAGCAAGCCGCGCCCCGCTGCCAGCAAGGCCCCCGCCAGTAGCGAGCAGCGCGACCTCGACGAGGTGGCCGACACCTTCCGGAAGCTCCGCGAACGCCTTGGCCGCAACCCCTCCGACCAAGCCCTCGCCGACGAACTCGGCGTCGGCCGCTCCCGCGCCCAGCAGCTCCGCACCGCCGCCATCAAGGCGGGTCACACCGACCTCGAAAAGCCCCTCCGGGCCGCTTCCTAAGGACAGTGACGTGACGTCGACCATCCGAGCCGAAATCGCCGAGAACGGCCCGCAGACGGCCGTGCGGGGCCGCGTCACGTCGCGTCCCGTCAAGGCTGAACCCGCAGGCCAAGCCCCCTCCACCATCGCGCGCCTGTGCACCTGGTGCACCCGCCGCCGGTACGAGATCGCCCCCGCCGGTGCGCACGTCACCGTCACCGGACTCGCCTGGGCACAGCACATCGCCGGCGTCACCCCCGGCGCCGGCCTCGCCTACACCCTCGGCACCCTCGCGCTCGGCAGCGCGACCGGCTGGGCCCTCCAGAAAGGCCACGCCAAGCTCGCCGTCGGCACCGGCACGGCCGCCGCCGCGGTAGCGGAGGCCGGCATCAATGCCGTCGTCGGCCCCGGTGCCACCGGGCTCGTAGCCACCGCCGTGGCAGCCATCGGCAGCTACACCCTCTACTGGCCGTGGCTGCTAGACCGCCGCCGCAAACTGGCACCCGCGGCTTCCCCCACCGCTGTGGCGGCAGCCCCCGCCGGCACTGAGGCCACCATGATGGCAGTCGTCACCCCTGGCACTGGCAGCGCCGCACTGGCAGCCCCGGAGGGCCCGGCACTGGCAGACAGCCCGGCTGGCACCCGCGACACCCAGAACCTCCGCGACGCCCTGGCAGCGCTCGGCATCGCACCCTTGGCAGTGGACAACTACACCGCCGATGCCAACGGCTGGTCCGCGCTCGTCACCCTGCCAGCCGGGCGCAGCACCAGTCCTGCCACCGTCAAGGCGCAGCGCGAGCAGCTGTCCAACAACATGGGCCTGTCCGGTCGCCTTCGGCTCAGCACGGGTCCGAGCGGCAACCAGCTGCTCGTAAAGGTCGACCTGCACGACGCGCTCGCGGACCCGATCCCTTGGCCGGGTCCCTCCATCACCACCGTGAAGGACCCGATGTCGCTCGGTCTCTTCGAGGACGGCGAGGAGATCCTTCTCGACCTGATGAAGGACCACATCCTGATCGGTGGCGCCACCGACGCTGGCAAGTCCGGCGTCGAGAACGCCATCCTCGGAAACCTTGCGGCCTGCTCTGACGCGCTGGTCCTCGGCATCGACATGAAGCCGGGCGCGCTGGAACTCGGCCCATGGGAGAGCACGATGATGATGCTCGCCGAGGACGCCGACCAAGCGGCCGAGGTCTTCTCGACGGTCAAGGCGGAGATGATCCGACGCGGGAAGTACCTTTCGACGCTCACCGGCCCGGACGGCGCGCGGGTGCGCAAGTGGGTCGCTGGCGACCCAGAGGCTCCGGCGGACTCCGCCGAGTGGGGACACGGCCCGTTCTGGTACCTGATCATCGACGAACTGGCCGAGCTGTTCCGCCAGGCCCCCGATCTGGTGAAGGAACTGCTCTCCCTGAACCAGGTTGCCCGCGCCATGGGCATCCGCATCATCGCGGCCACCCAGTCCCCGTCGGAGAAGGCCTTCGGGGGCCAGGGCACCGATGCCCGGCAGCAGTACGGCACGCGGATCGGCCTTGGTGTGAACGAGCCGATCACCGTCAACCTGATCCTCGGACCCGGCTCCTACGGCGCCGGCTGGACGCTCGACGACCTGGACAAGCCCGGGAAGCTGATGATCTCCAACAAGATGCATAAGAGGCCCCGCGAGGGCCGCTGCTACTGGATCTCGGACGCGCAGATCCTGGCCACGGCCAGGCTGCACCCGAAGACCGGCATGCGCCCCACTCCGCCCAACGGCGGCCCGGGCGGCCGGTTCCTCAAGTCAGTACCCGCGTACCCGGACGGCACCCGGATTCCGGACAACCGAGTCGAGCTGTGGCAGGCGATCGACCGGCGCGGCGCGTCCGGCGTCACCATCAACGGACTTCTCGCCGACGGGTTGACTGGGCTGAACACCCGGACGGCGATCTCGGATCCCGTCCAGACGTGGAAGGCGCGCGGCTGGGTGGTCGAGGTCGGCGTGGCGGAGGACCGCTCCAAGATCTTCGCTGTTGTGAGTCACCTGAAGGCGGCGTGATCATGATTGGCCTCGACTGCCTTGCGGCCGACCGTGGCGTCCGGTGCACATCCGGACCGGTGATCGTGAAGCCGGTCCCGCTGTGCCGGCGCCACCTGGCCGATGTCGTACACCAGGCAACGCAGACCTTCATCGCAGCAAAAGCGGTCCCGCCGTCCCGCGCCGGCGATGACCAGCTCATCGCCAGCGCTGTGGTCGTGACCTCGGAGGCGTTCCTGCATGGTCGCCACCCCGGAGTCGTCTATTTTCTCTCGAATGGGTCCCGGGTGAAGATCGGCTACTCGACGAATCTCAAGGAGCGGATCAGCGCTCTGTCCCTCCGTGAGGACGACGTCCTGCTCTTGCTTCGCGGCGGCATGGATCTGGAGAAGGCCCTACACCGGCGATTCGCCGACGTGCGGGTCACCAGGACGGAGTGGTTCACCTTGGAGGGCCCAGTCGCCGACTTCATCGCCACCCACACACCAACCGCTCCCCCCAACCCCCGTCCAGTGCCTGCGGTCCACTGCCTCCTGCGCTACCCCGATGGCCAGCCCGTTGGCCGCGAGGAGTGGCCTGGCCTCTACAAGGTCTTCTGCCAGCTGTGCGAGGACCAGGGCCACGCCACGAAGCAAGACCTGGTCGACCACGGCCAATTCGGGTCGCGGGACACGGTTCGGCGGGCGCTCGATGTGTGGGTGCAGCACGGCGTCGTGGCGGAGAAGGTCGGCACCGTCAAGCAGTACTCGCTGCCTGCAGCACAGTCGAACTGACGCAACATCCGGCGAGGCGCCCAAATAGGGTGACAAGTCAGCCTTGCGGAGTACGATCGGCGCAACAACTTCATGCACCTCCCGGTGCGCAGAAGTGCGGCTACTTCATGGGTTGAATCAACGCCGCGCTTCGCATTGATCTCGGGAGGCACAGCATCGGGGTGCCCGGTGCGCAGGACACGGCTACTTCTCCTGTCAAGAGGGAGACGCGGGTTCGAATCCCGTCGCCAGCCGCAAAGCTGGTGTCGTCTAGCGGCCCAGGACGCCTTGTCGCCGTATCCGCCCTCGATCTCGGGCACCCCGCTGCTGAAGCCTCCCCTCCACAGTGAGGGGTTTCTTCATGTCCAGGTTCAACACCCGCGGCACCCGCCCGGCTGCCACATCACCCGTCACCACCACCGGCGTGACGACCCGCACAGCCGAAGGCGCCACCGGCCACCTCCGCGACGACCGCAGCGACCTTTTCCTTCTCGCCGTCGCAAACACCGTCAGCACCGACACCTTCTACGAGAAGGCCGGTGAGCGCGACGACCGCTACCGCAGCCTCGTCCGCAAGCTCGCCGTCGAAGACCCCGACTGGACCGCCAGCCTCCTGCGCTGGCTGCGCTCCGAGGCGAACCTGCGTACCGCGTCCCTCGTCGGAGCCGCCGAGTACGTCCATGCCCGTCTCGCCGCGGCCGGCAGCCGCGTGCCCCGCCAGCACGAGACCCACGACCGCTCCGGCCGATGGGAAGGCGACGCCCTGTCGTACAGCACCTCCACCAACCGGGCCGTCATCGCCTCGGTCCTGCAGCGTGCCGACGAGCCTGGTGAACTCCTCGCCTACTGGACCAGCCGGTTCGGCCGCAACGTGCCCAAGCCGGTCAAGCGCGGCATCGAGGACGCCGTCGGGCAGCTGTACACCGAGCGGGCGCTCCTCAAGTACGACAGTCCCTCGAAGGGCTTCCGTTTCGGTGACGTCCTCGAACTCACCCACCCCAGCCCGAAGGCGGCCCGCCAGGGCGACCTGTTCAAGCACGCCATCGACCGCCGCCACAACCGCGACAACCCGATCCCCGAGACGCTGACGACGCTGCACGCCCGCGCGTTCCTCGACACCATCCCGGCCGACGATCGCCGCACCTACCTGAAGACCTCCGGGGCGCAGCTGGCCCTGAAGGACGCTGGCATGACGTGGGAGTCCCTCGCGGGATGGCTGCAGGGGCCGCTCGGCGCCACCGAATGGGAGTCCGTCATCCCGTCCATGGGCTACATGGCCCTGCTGCGGAACCTGCGGAACTTCGACCAGGCTGGCGTGTCCGACGAGGTCGCGGAACAGGTCGCAGCCAGGCTCGCAGACCCGGCGGAGGTCGCCCGTTCACGTCAGTTCCCGTTCCGGTTCTGGGCCGCACACAAGCATGTCCAGTCGCTGCGGTGGGGTCATGCGCTGGAGAAGGCGCTGTCGGCGTCGCTGGCCAATGTGCCTTCGTTGCAGGGGCGGACGCTGATCCTCGTCGACCGGTCGCCGTCGATGTTCCCCGGCTACGGATACTCCACCCCGAACAAGTCGGATATCGCTCTGGCCGAGCAGGCAGCCCTGTTCGGGTCCGCGCTCGCACTGCGCGCCGCCGAGCCCACGTTGGTGGAGTTCGGCGGGTCGAGCCGGGAGATCGCGGTGCCGCAGGGCGGGAGTGTGCTGCGGCTGATGGAGGACTTCGGGCAGGACGGCGGCACGGACATCCCGTCGGCAGTCACCAAGCACTACCGCGGGCACGACCGGGTGGTCATCGTCACCGACGAGCAGACCCAGCCGGGTTTCCTTCCGTCGAACATGCACGGCTACGGCGGCGCCAGGGAGACTGCCATCGACGACCTGATCCCCGCGAGCGTGCCCGTGTACATGTGGAACATGGCCGGCTACAAGGCGGGCGCCATGCCGTCAGGGTCAGGTAACCGGCACGCGCTGGGCGGCCTGACGGACTCTGCGTTCGCCCTGATCCCGCTCTTGGACGCCGGCCGGAACGCGGACTGGCCCTGGACGAAGTAGCTGCAACGCCCGCCCCGGTGCTACCCGGGGCGGGCATCCGCGCGAGAGGATGAGTGCATGGACAGCAGCAACCGCGAGCTTCCGCCCAGCATGGTGCTCCTGACGACCACCGTCGAGGTTAACGGCCAACGGATCCAAGCGCGGGTCCACGCCAGCGTTGAGATGTGGAGCCAGGACGAGCAGTACCAGGAGTTCATGAAGGCCGACCTGCTGCGGTCGCTTGGCGAGGCCATCGTCACGAAACTCAACCCCGAGATCACGGTCACCACGCCCCCGACCACACTGCATGCGGCAGTTACCGAGGCGCTTCGGCCCTTCGACTACCCGACCGAGTACTGAGCAATGACCGCCGACCTGGTGGCGTTCCTTCGCGACCGCCTCGACTACCGGCCCGAGTGAGCGCCAGCGGCCTGAACCCAGCGCCGGGGTGACAGATTCCGGATTGGTGCCACACTGGTCTGATCACCCCGCCGCCCCGGGAGGACCAGCATGCCCGCGCCCGAAGAACCCGAAGTCGACACCCGGTGCGCGCACTGCCCGCGCCTCCTCCGCTGCAACGAACTCCACCGACTCGCCTGCTACGCCTGCGAAGACCGCGCCACCACCCAACTCCGCGCAATGCCAAGCCTCTACCGGAACCTCGGCGACAAGCTCACCCCCACAACCCAAGCCAGCAACACTGGTCGCGTCACCGGATCCCCCGGGAGCGCCCCGCTCGGAGCCGCCCTCACCCCGCTCGACCTTCGTGGCCCCGGCGGCATCGTCTCCCTCCTCCTCGGCTGCGAGCAGCGCTGGCGCATCCACCTCGACTGGGAGCAGCTCCCCCACCGCGGCGACTACGAATCCAGCCTCGCTGGCTGCGTCACCATGCTGACCAACAACCTGCCGTGGGCCTGCGAGCAGTACGCGGACGTCGGCGCAGACCTGCGACTGATCGGCAGCCTCTACTCGCAGGCTGAATCGACGGTCACCGGCCAGTGGGAGGTGCGGGTGCCGGTCGGCTGCTGCCCGGCCCAGACGGAGGACGGCGGGCCGGCGTGCGGCGAACGGCTGAAGGTGTCCCCGTGGGCCATGGAGATCAAGTGCCGAGGCTGCGGCGCGAGATGGGGCCGAGCCGAGTGGCTGAAGCTCGGCGCGACAATCCGCGGCATCGACATGCCTGTCGCGGCTTGACAACCCGTCGGACCGAAGCGACTATCTGATCAACTAGAACATCTGTCGAAAGGGCCGCCCTACACCGGGCGGTCCTTTTCGCGTTCCAGCGGGGCGGTGCAGCAGGTGGACCCCATACTCGTCACCGCCAAGGAAGCCAGCCTGTGGACCGGCCGGCCCGTCGGCACGATCTGGCGCTGGGCCAGTGAGGGCCGGATCAGCCGGCACGAGACGCCGCGAGGCACTCGCTACGACCTTCGCGAGCTGTCGCCTGCCACCGAAGACGGCCCCGGGGCCGTTCCCACCCTCCCCGAAGGCCGCCGAGCGGCCTGAACCCCAAAGCTCCCCGCTGCGTGCCGCCCGCGCGAGCTGGCCGGTGGGGACGGCCCGCCCTGAGGGCGGCGGGCCCCAGCTCGCGGCCTGGCACCACCGCTTCCCGCCAGGCCGCGAGCACCCAACCCCGGGAGGTGCACATCGCCACGGAAGACACCCACACGCCCATGCCAGCCGCGGACCCCGTCACCTTCGAGTCAGCCCTCGGCCACGCCGCAAGACTGCTCCTCCACGCCGAGCTCGAAACGAACCTGCCGCTGATGGAGCGCCTCGAACGCCTCGCGGACTCCTGGATCGCGATCGCCCGCACCCTCACAGAGGCCAATTCGTGACGGCCAGCCCGCAGCGCGCCCTCGACGCCCCCTTCACCCTCCCCGCCGCCTGGACGCCGATCCCCGGCACCTGCTCACGCTGCGGCGCCCGCGCCTGGCTCGGCGAACAACGGTGGTGGCACCAAGGCCCCACCTGTCGAGCCCGGCCCACCAACCGCGTCACCGCCCCCGTCACCGCCGAGTTCATCCCGGACAAGCGGCCGCGCTGACGCCCGCCCACGCACCCGCCCTCACCCGAAGGAGCGCCACGGTGACCGCCCCCATCGGCTACAGCGCCGCCACAGCCACCAGCGGCGCGTTCGGCGCCACCGACACCGGGTTCGTTGAGAACAGCAGCCAGGTTGGCGGCTGGGACGTCTCCGCGTCCCGGTTCAACCTCCTGGAGGTCATGCAGCAGGACGCCAGGCTCGCCATCGACACGCGCGACAACCTGAACCTGCTCCGCAACCAGCTCCTGCCGGCCCCCGCCACTCAGGTCCGGGTCATGGCGTGCGGCGACTCCATCACCGTTGGCTTCGGCTCGACCGATGGCCAGGGCTGGCGCGGCTGGCTGGCCGACCTCATCGCCCGGCAGCGCGTCGCCCCGGTCATGTCGCTCTGCGCGCATGGCGGCTGGTACCTCGCCGACCTCAAAGCCAACATCGGTGCCGCGCTGGCCGCGAACAGCCCCGACCTGGTGCTGATCAACATCGGCACGAACGACAGCAACTTCACGAGCGCGTTCACCGCCACCACCTACGGCGCGCTGATCGACCAGATCCTCGCGTCCAGCCCCACCGTCAAGGTCGCCTGCGCCCTCGTCGCCCTCAGCCAGCAGAACACCGGCATCCTCGCCAGTGAGCAGCAGGCCAACGCCGTCATCACGCAGGCCGTGAACGCCCGTACGTCGACCGGCCGGGTCGTCCTGTCCGACCACACGCACACCACCACGGCCCGCTGGGAAGTCGACGCCACCCAGCCCGGCAGCGCGCCGCCACCCGGCCGATGGACGATTGACGGCGTCCACCCGACCGATGCCGGCTATCTCCAGATGGCTCGCGCCTGGTTTACCACCATCCAGCCGCTCGTTCCCGGCCTCGCCCCGCTCTGACCCGCCCTCAAGGAGTAGCCCGTGTCCATCGCCGACGCCGCCCGCGCCATCGCCGCCCGACTCCAGGCCGAAGGCCATCACCTCGCCGACGACGCGCACAAGCTGTGGGCCCACCTGCACGACGACGAGACCGCCCTGGCCGGCGAAGCCGCCACCGACGTACGCCAGGTGACGACCGACGCCGACCCCGTCATCACCGAGATCAAGACCGACGCCCAGGCCCTCGGCAGCGAGGCCGTCCAGGACGCCGAGGCGCTCGCGGCTGAGGCTGCCGCCGACGTCAAGGGCGCGGTGCAGCCCGAGACCCCGAGCGCGCAGGTCTGACCGTGGCCAGGGGCAACGGGCCGGTCTGCGGCGCGAAGACCCGGCAGGAGGAGTCTGCGGAGCAGTGCGGGCTCCCCGCCGGGTGGGGCACCGACCACTCCGGGACCGGGCGGTGCAAGCTGCATGGCGGCAAGACCCCCGGGCAGAAGCTGAAAGCCGCCCACGAAATCGCCGAGCGGGAGGTTCGGGCCGTGCTCGCCGAACTCGACGTCCAGCCCGTCGATGACCCCCTCACCGCCCTGATGCAGCTCGCCGGCCAGGTCGTCTCGTGGCAAAAAGCCACCGCCGTCCTCGTCAACCGCATCGGCGACGAGATCCGCTACGAAGGACACGCCGGCGCCGAACAGCTACGCGCCGAAGTGCAGCTGTACGAGCGGGCCATGGACCGGGCGAACACCGTCCTGTCCTCCATTGCCCGTCTCGACATCGAGGCACGGCTCGCCGCGATCTCCGAGGCGCAGGCCGACCGGGTCCTGAGCGCGATCGACGCCGTCCTCGCGCACCTCGGCGTCAGCGGCGTTCAGGCTGCGGAGGCCAAGACCGTCGCGGCCCGCCACCTGCGCTCCGTGTAGGCCGCGAGGGGGTGGCAGGTGCGGGCCGACCCTCTCGCTCTCGCCGCCCGGCGACTCGAAGAAGACGGCGCAGCTCGTGCGCGGGTCGACGAGTACGCCGCGGACCCGGCGCTGTGGGCGCGGGAGAAGCTCGGCGAGCACCTGTGGTCGAAGCAGGTGGAGATTGCGGGCTCGGTCCGGGACCATCGCATGACCGCCGTCCAGTCGTGTCACGGCGTCGGCAAGTCGTTCGTTGCCTCCCGGCTCACCGCCTGGTGGCTCGACACCCACCCCGCCGGTGAGGCCCGCGTTGTCACTACCGCCCCAACCGGCGACCAGGTCAAGGCCATCCTGTGGTCCGAGATCAATGCGGCGTTCTCCACCGCCGCCGCCCGCGGCACCCCACTGCCCGGCCGGATCAACGAGACCGACTGGAAGCTCGGGAAGCGGCTCATTGCGTTCGGCCGTAAGCCGAGCGACTACAACCCGCACGCCTTCCAGGGCATCCACGCCAAATACGTTCTTGTCATCCTCGACGAGGCCTGCGGCATCAACAAGCAGTTCTGGACCGCCGCGAACGCCATCGCCACCGGCGAGCACTGCCGCATCCTCGCGATCGGCAACCCCGACGACCCGGGTTCCCAGTTCGCCCGGGTCTGCGCCAACACCGGCCGTTGGAACGTCATCCGCATCTCGGCGTTCGACACTCCGAACTTCACGGGCGAGGCAGTGCCGGCCGAGCTGCAGCCGATGCTCGTCTCGCACGCCTACGAGGCCGACATGCGTGCCGAGTTCGGCGCCCAGTCCCCGACCTACATCTCCAAGGTTCTCGGCGAGTTCCCGTCGGACGCCGAGGACGGCGTTGTGCGGCTCTCCGCGATCCGCGCCTGCGGTCTGCCGCCCGAAGAGCCGCTCAGGTACACCGGTCTCGCCCCCGTCGAGCTCGGCGTCGACCTCGGCGCGGGCGGCGACGAGACCGTCATTCGCGAGCGCCGCGGCATCCGTGTCGGCCGCGAGTGGCGCAGCCGCGAGAAGGACCCCACCAAGGTCGTGCACCTGATCGTCGCGGCGATCCGCGAGTCGAAGGCCACCAGGGTCAAGGTCGACAGCATCGGCATCGGCTGGGGCATCGTCGGAACCCTGCGGGAGCGCCGCGCGCAGGGCGAACACGACGCGGAGATCATCGGCGTGAACGTGTCCGAAGCCAGCAGCGAGCCCGCGAAGTTCGCCCGGCTGCGTTCGCAGATCTGGTGGCAGGTCGGCCGGCAGCTGTCCGAGGACCGCGGCTGGGACCTGTCCGAACTCGGCCCGGACGACAGGGAGCGGCTCGTCTCCCAGTTGACCGCACCCAAGTACTCCACTGACGCGGCCGGCCGGATCGTGGTGGAGCCGAAAGCCGAGACGAAGAAGCGGATCGGCCGCTCCCCCGACAACGCCGACGCCCTGCTCCTGGCGTTCTACAGCGGCAGCGGCCTCGACGCGCACGCCTGGCTCTCCTACGGCCGCCGCAAGGCCGCCGAAGCAGCCCCGGCGGACGTGCCGGACAACCCCAAACCCGGCGCGGCGCCCGACGACCCGGCCCTCGCACGCAAGCAGGCCCGCGACGCAGCCCTCCGCAGACAACGCCAACCCTGAGATGGGAGGCAGCGTGGGCATCCGGGACCGCATCGCCAAGGTCTTCGGCCCCGGCACCCGCGTGCCTGCGGAGATCGTCGCGGCCGAGCAGGCCGCCCAGATGACCATGCGGACGCCGTTCGCGCCGGGCACCCCCCAGATGCCGTTCGACGGCTACTCGCGGCAGCCCCGTTCCAGGGACTTCCCGGCTGGCGTCAACATCGCCGCCCGGCCCCGCATCAACGAGCGCGTCGCCTTCCACACCCTGCGCGGCCTGATCGAGGCGTACGACGTCGCCCAGGCCTGCATCTGGCACCGCATCGATTCCATCCGTGCCCTCGACTGGTCGCTGACCCCGGCGCCCGGATTCCATGGCGACGCCGCCGCGGCCATCGCGCAGGGCATGGCCGTCCTCGCCAAGCCGGACCGGCAGACGCCGTTCGCGAACTGGCTCGCCAAGTGGTTGTACGACGTTTTGGCGTACGACGCGGGCACCCTGTACCGGCTTCGGAACCGGCGCGGCGACGCGATCGGCCTGCGGGTCGTCGACGGCACCACCATCGCCCCGCTGCTCGACTACTGGGGCAACATCCCCGAGCCGCCCGCCGAGGGATACGTCCAGTACGTGCAGGGCCTCCCCTGGAACTGGCTCACCCGGGACGACCTCATCTACGAGCCGTTCCGGCCGCGCGCCAACAGCCCGTACGGCACCGCTCCGCTGGAGACCGTGTTGCTCAACGCCAACACCGACCTGCGGTTCCAGGCCCACTTTCTGGGACGGTTCACCGAAGGCAACGTGCCGGAAGCGTTCGCGTCCGCACCGGAGACCTGGAGCCCCGACCAGATCGAAGAATGGCAGACCGTCTGGGACGCCATGATGCTCGGTGACCAGGCCGCCAAACATCAGATTCGATGGATGCCCGGCGGCAGCGGCATCACTTGGAGCAACGAGAAGGATTTCTCCGACACGTTCTCGCTGTTCTTGATGCGCAAGACCTGCGCGGCGTACCACGTCGTCCCCACCGACCTTGGGTTCACCGAAACCGCCAACCTGTCCTCGTCCGAGTCGCAGGGTGACGTGCAGCACCGCGTCGGCGACCTGCCGCTGATCGCCCACATCACCTCCGTACTGACCGACTTCCTCCAGAACGACCTCGGCCTGCCGGTCTGCTTCACGTTCGACACCGGCCAGGAAAAGGAAGACAGGCTGCAGCTCGCGCAGGCCTGGCAGGTCTACATCGAGACCGGTATGGCCTCTGTCGACGAAGGCCGCGAGGCCCTCCTTGGCCTACCCGGCGACCCCACCCGGCCCACCCCGCGTTTCTACTCCACCCCGCGCGTCGGGCCGATCCCCCTGCTCGCCATCGACGGGGTCGCAGGGCGGGTCGACCCGGAGACGTTCGGCCCCGCCAAGGACCAGCCGGTCCTCGACCAGCCGTACGTACCCCCGCCCGGCGCCGTGCCGGCCGCGGGCACCACCGACCAGGCGGCCGCGGCCGCCGCCGAGGACGCGTACCAGACCCGGTACAACGCGATGGTCCACAACACCGAGGTCGCCAAGGACGGCGGCGCCCAGACCGGGCCCACCACGGGCATCACCTCGGCGACCGGCATCACCGGCTACGACCTCGTCCGCACCACGGACGACGAGGACGAGGACCGGGACCAGCTGGTCAAGCGGGAGCTCGGCTCTTTCCACCGTTTCTCTCGGGCGCGCCGACGCGACGGCCGCTGGAGGGACTTCACCTTCCAGCACGTCACCACCCGACAGGCCCGGCGCCTCAACCAGGCAGGCCGCCTTGCCGTCCGCAAGGCCACGGGGGAGGTCGCCGTCGCCGGACTCGCCGTTCGGGCGGCCGACACCGGTCGCGTCCTCATGCTGCAGCGGGCACTCGACCCCGACGACCCCGCGGCTGGCATGTGGGAGATGCCCGGTGGCCACCTGGAAGGCAACGAGACGCCCCTCCAGGGCGCCTGGCGCGAATGGGCCGAGGAAACGGGCTACATCCCCCCGCCGGGCACACTCACCGGCACGTGGACCAGCGGCGACGGGATCTACCAAGGCACCGTGTGGACCGTCGACTCCGAGACCGCCGTCCCGGTCAGCACAGGCCGCGGCCAGGTCACCAACCCGGACGACCCCGACGGCGACCAGGTCGAAGCCATCGCGTGGTGGGACCCCTGCCTCCTCGCCGGGAACCCAGCCGTACGGGCGGAGCTCCTGGACGGCCTGCCCGGCGTCCTCGCCGCACTCGGCCTCGACAGCCCCGCAGACGTAGAAAAGGCCGACGACGGCGGTGACGCGGACCCAAAAGCCCCGACGCCTGGCCCGGCTGGGACCACGATGAGCGCACCGCCCGCTACTGGGCGCCGCTGATCGCCGCCGCGCTCGGCACCGCACTCACCGTCACGGCCGCAACCCGACTGGCCCAGGCCTTCGCCTCCAACAACGGCGGCAATCGCACGGACCGGCAGACGCTGACCGCGGCCGCCGCCACCTACCTCACGAGCCAGGACATCACTCCCGGGCCCGCGCTCACCGACGCGCTCGCCGGCCTCTACGCCGACGCCTATCTCGTCGGCGCGGTATCCGCCGCGACCGTGACCACCGGCACCACCAGCAACCTGAACAGCTGGCAGCCCGGCGGCGCCCCCGCAGCACAGGCCGGCATCGAGGACCACGGCACCGGCCCGGCCCTCACCATGCTCACGCTCGGGGCCGGCGCCACCGCCGCAGCCCTGACCGCATCACGCATCAATAACGCGGCCAAGGCCCTCGCAGACGGCACCGCAGCCGGCGACACACCGCACAGCATTGGCGCCGCCATGCACGCCGCCCTGGCCGACCCCGACCGCGCCTACGCGGCAGCCGTCACCGAAACGACCCGGGCCATCGCGGCAGGAGCAGCCGACGGCTACCGGCGCAGCGGCGTCGCGCACGGCCGCTGGCAGACCGAGCCAGACGGCCGTGTCTGCCCGGTCTGCGAAGCCAATGCCGCCGCCGGGACGCTTCCGCTTGGCAGCACCTATCCCAGCGGCGACGCCTACCCGCCGGCCCACCCCCGGTGCCGATGCGCCGTCCTTCCCGCCTAGGAGGTCCCCGTGCCCGAGCAGCGCTACGTCCTCGGCATCGCCTACCAGGCGGGACCCGACCCGCGGATTCAGAAGGGCGCCGACGGCGGCCGTGATTTCTTCACCCCGGAGGAGCTGGAGAAAGCCGCGTGGAGCTTCCTCCGGGACGGCGGCTCCCAGGTCGGCCTCAACCACATCGACGGCACGACCGGCGCGGCCACCGTCGTCGAGTCGTACGTGTGGCGCGGCCCCGACTGGGACCTCGGCGACGGCGTCGTGGTGAAGGCCGGTGACTGGCTCGTCGGCGCCGTCCTCGACGAAGCCGCCTGGCACCTCTACAAGTCCGGCCGGATCACCGGTTTCTCGCCGCAGGGAACGGCGCGGCGCATCCCCAACAGGAGCAGCTGATGACCACACCCGCTGACGACGAGTTCACCGAGCTGCGTGACGCGACCATCCCCCGCGTGGACCTGGTCGACAAGGCCGCCAACGGCACGCGGTTCCTCATCGCCAAGAACGCCGCCGACAGCCGGGGCCTCATGGCGCCCGGCTTCGTGCGAGACCTGATCGGCAAGACCGCCGAGCCCACGCCCCAGGAGGAGACCGTGACGATGACCGGCAGCCCCGGGGCCATCGCCAAGCTCATGCACGAGGCCGCGCAGCGCGCACGCCGCCGCGACGACGTTGCCAAGGACGCCGGCATCGGCGCCGACCTCGACGACTCCGAGGACGGCCTCGACCCCACGATGGTCCTTGCGGCCCCCGACGACGACGCGCCCGGCGACCCCAACGACCCCGGCTCCCCCGCTTGGGAGGCGATCGACGCGGCCACCGCCCAGAAGTGGACGAGCATCGCGGTCCGCCTCAAGAACGCCCTCGGCGTCCTCGCCGAACGCGAGATGCTTGAAGCCGCCGGTGCCGACCCCGACGACGCCTACGACGCGTGGGACCTGCAGGACGCCCAGTGCGCCCTCGACTACGTGATCGACACTCTCGCGTCGTTCGCCGTCGGCGAGCAGGCCGCAGCAGACCTGGCCGGCGAGGCCATGGCCACCGTCGGCAAAGCCCTCGCCGGGCTGGAACCCGCCGCGCTCGACACCGTCGAGGCCCTCGGCCAGGTGGCCAAGGCCGGCCGCGTCCTCTCCGCGGCGAACGAGGCCGCGATCCGCACCGCGACCGAGCACCTGCAGAAGGTGCTGGCGTCGCTGCCCGAAGCCCCGGTCGTCAAGACCGCCCACGAGGAGCCCGACATGCCCACGCCCACCCCGTCCGAGGACCGCACCGCAGCGGCCGGCGAGGAGCCCGCGATGGGCACCGCCGAGGTCGAGAAGACCACCGAGCCCCACGCCGGCGAGCCGGTGGCCAAGGCCGACGGCGAGAAGCCGCCCGTGGTCGTCGTCTACGACCAGGCCGGGCGGCTCATCGGCATCGTCGACCCCGCCGACGTCACCCCTGTCGCCAACTCCGAAGCCGAGCCCGACGCCACCGGCACCGGCGACACCGCGGACGCCGAGGACGACTCCGCCGACGACGACACCCCCGACCTCGAACCGCAGCCCGCAGCCGACGCCGGCACCCCCGCCGACGCGCCGCCGGACGACGACGAGACCGTCACCAAGACCACCGACACCGACACCATCTCCGACATGTTCAAGAGCAGCCTCCTGGCTGCGGTCGAAGACGTCCTGACGAAGAACAGCGCCGACCAGGCCGAAAAGATCGCCAAGACCGGCGATGCCGTCCTGGAACTGGCGGAACTCGTCGAGACACTCAAGGGCCGCATCGGGGTGCTGGAGGAACAGCCCGCCCAGCCGAAGATCTTCACCAACGGAGCGACCCCGCCGCGCGAGCACATGCGCGGCCAGGACCACGGCGCACCCCCGGCCGTCGACGTCGCCAAGGCCCGCGAACTCAAGGGCGTGCTCTACCGGGGCACCGCCGCCGAGCAGAACCGCGCCGCCAACGACATGCAGGCCGCCGCCATCGCCGCGCTCCAGGCGATCCACCAGCCGCGGTAACCACCCGCACCCAGACACCCCCCAAGCCTCCGGACGAGCGCCCAGCGCCCCCGGGGGCTTTCGCATGCCCAGGAGGCACCCCTTGACACCGCTCGGCAGCATGACCGAGGACACGCTGGCCGCCATCAGCAAGGCGCAGACCAGCGGAATCCTCAACACGACCGGCATCTACTCGTACGACCTGAGCCAGCTCGTCTCGCTCATCCCGGTCGTCACCCCGTTCCGCGACATCGTCGCCCGCGTGCAGAGCCCCAACGGCAACCCGTACGCCGTGTGGCGGGCCATCATGAACCTCACCAACTCCCAGCCGTCCCCGGCCATGGGGTTCGACTACGCCGCCAACGAAGTGGTGTTCCAGGAGCAGGACTTCCAGGCCCGCTACAAGCCCACCGGGTTCGCCGGCCTCGTCACCCAGGACGCGTACGACCTGGCGCAGGGCTACGGCGACCCGTTCGCCATCTCCACGTTCCAGGTTCTCAACCAGGTCCTGATCGGCGACGACCGGCAGCTCATGGGCGGCCAGTCGTTCCCGCTTGCCCGGCCCGCCGCGCCGACGCTGGCCACCTCGACCACGGGCGGCACCATGGCCGCGACCACCACCGTGTACGTCGGTGTCGCGGCCCGCACCGGCACCGGCTACTACTATGGCAACGGCAACAGTCAGGGCAATAGCGCCAGCATCGCGACTGGTGCCGGTTCCACCAACTCCGTCTCGGCGACGGTCGGTTCGGTGCGCGGCGCGGTCTGCTACGACTGGTTCCAGTCCGCCAACGGGACGACCTGGTACTACTACTCGACCACCACGGTGAACGCGGTCACCATGACCAAGATCATCAACGCGAACCAGGCGCTCCCCACCCTCAACGCCGCCCCTGACCTGTCCACCTCCTGGCAGGGCACCAGCAACGCCTCCCCCACCTACAACGCCGCCGCCGACAACGGCTCCGCCGCCCCCGCCGAATACGACGGCTTCCTCGCCAGCCTCGCCGGCGACTACAACGGCGCCGGCCAGTGGGGACAGCCCGGCACCGGAACCGCCAACCCCTCCATCAACAACTCGCTCAACGGCGCCGCCCTCACACTCACCGGCGGCAGCATCACCGAGATCGAGAACCTGCTCTTCCTCCCGCTCTGGCAGCAGGTCAAGTGCTCGCCCACCGCCATCATGGTCAACGCCGTCCAGGCCCAGTCGATCGCCAACCTCATCCTCGGCTCGTCCTCGGCGACCACCTACCTCAACACCGACTCCGCCGGCCGCGTCTCCGTCACCGCCGGTGGCCGCGTCGGCGAGATCGTCAACGCCCCCGCGGGCGGTGTCACGGTCCCGATCGAGGTCCACACCTCCCTCCCGCCGGGCACGATCATCGCCCGCACCGACCGCGTGCCGTTCCCGCAGGCCAACATCCAGAGCGTCCTGGAGTACCGCGCCCTGCGCGACACCGCCCAGTTTGACTACGGCGTCTCCCGCATCGCCAACACCGCAGGCGGGGGCCCGAGGCGCGAGTACGAAATCCGCAGTGTCGGAGCCTTCCTGAACCGCGCGCCCGTGGCGATGGCGTCTTTGCAGAATGTCGCGTGACACCCGGCGATGACCTGCAGTCCGTCCACGCCAGTTGCAGAGCCGACAACGGCCTTCCTGCCGAACTGATGACAGGAGGGCGGTTCGTAGTGGCCGGGAACTAAGCACTCCCGGCCACTCTGCAACCGTCGACAAACAGAAGGAGGCCCAGATGCCGCCGGCCCGTGCGGGTGTACCTATGCCGAACTTCACTGCCACACAGGAGCTTTTCCGCGCTGACGGGCTGACGCTGAACAGCAACTCGGACAGCGTGACGGCCAACATCACCAACCAGGTCAACGGTGCAACCGGCGGCCTGATTGATGTCTCGTCGGTGTCGAACGGCCTGCTGGTCGTCAACGCCCGCAGCCACGACGGCTCAACCCGATCGTTCTCCGGCGCCGCCCTCGGATTCGCGGGCACGGTCGCGGGCAACATCTCGACCGGCTACGGCCTCACCTACAACGGCCGGATCCGCTGGACGGTCACCGGGACTGGCAGCCCGACTTTCACTGGGGTCAGCTTCAGCCTTTTCGGCCGCTGACCCGCCCTCATCCGCTCCATCACCCTTCGAGGAGAGCAGGCATGCGCCTCTACTCGCGTACGGGCGCGACCGCGCTCGAACACCCCGTCCATGGCCGTATCGAGGCCGACCCGGTTCACGGCGGGTTCGACCTGCCGGAGGAACTCGCCGAGGAGCTGCAGTCGTTTCCGACCTGGGAGACGGACGTGGCTCGGCAGCACCGTCTGATCGCGGAGGAGATGGAGCGGCGCAAGGACCCGGCGACGCTCCTCGACGCGGTACAGCAGCTGGTGCAGGCGGCTCAGGCCGTGAGCGCGGCGCGGCAGGAGTCCGGCGCTGCCGGGCAGGCCGAGGAGTCTGCTCCCGCGAAGGCCGCCCGCGGGCGGAAGGCCGCCGCGAGCCGTCCGGACCCGTCCTCCGAGTAGCCGCCTCATCAGGCCGAGCGCGCAGTCGCGCACCGATCCGAGCAGGGGGTGAGTGGCTGTGGCTACGCCGTACATCACGCCGGGGATGCTGCTGGCGCAGCCGGCGGGGATCAGCTGGAAGGTGATGCCGACCTTGACCGCTGATGCCTCGTCGCAGTTCGCTCAGCTTCAGCAGGTGTGCTGGAGTGCCACGGCCGTCGTGGACACCTACTGCCGGCAGCCTCTGCGGGCGACGGTGGTGACGGAGACGCAGGCCGGTCCGGGCGGGCCGCGGGTCTCGGTGGACCGGCACACCCGCATGGGCGCGGTCGTCGCGCGGCACCGGCATCTGTCGGACGTGTGGGCGGTGCTCTTGTCACCGGCGCGCACCTTTCCTTCGGTGTGGTCACCGGTGCCTGCCGGCCAGTTCCGGCTCCGCAGTTCAGCGGCCTTCGCCGGGCCGGTTCCGGCGACGGGCCCGTCGGGTGGCAGTGCCATCGACGTGGCTCCGGGCTGGATCGACTGGCGGCAGGGGCGGGGCGGCTGGCAGGTGCAGACGTCCTATACGTCGGGTTGGCCGCACGCAGGCCTTACCGCGCCTGCTGCCGCGGGCGCCATGTCGATCAGTGTGGACGACGTGACGGGCTGGGGCGGTGCGCATGGCACGGCCGGGTTTTGCTACGACGGGGCGTCCACGGAGACGATTGCCGTGAGCGGCGCGACTGCCACCGCCCCGGTGGTGCTTCCGAACACGGCAACTGCGGTGCAGACCGGGCCGGGCACCGTTCAGCTCGCCCAGCCCCTGACTCAGAACCACGCGAGTGGGGCTGTCGTGTCGGCACTCCCGCCGAACGTGATTCACGCCGCGGTTCTCGCCGCCGCAGTGGAGGCCCTGGAGGGAATCGACGCCATTGCGGCTCAGTCTCTGTCAGGGCAGCTGGCAGGCGGAACAGGGGCTCTGGCGACCGAGGTCGAGATGCTGCTCGACGACTACCGGCGGGTCGGCTGATGGCCCGCCGCCGGCCGAACCTCGGCAGCGGGGGTGCTTCCGGAACCGCCGGGGTCCTTCGGTTCTGGAACCGCACGATCACGATCATGCGCGGCACGGCCGTCAACGCGTACGGCGACGCGACGGACGTCGGGGTTCCCCTCTATACGGGGGTTCCGGCGGCGCTGGCGGAGACCGAGCAGGTGGCCTTCGACTCGGCGAGCCAGCGGCAACAGATCATCCGCTCGATCACATGCAACGTGCCGAACTGGGCCGATGTACGGACCACGGACACCATCCGGGACGAGACGACCGGCCGCTACTTCATGATCGAGAACATTCAGGAGCAGCCCGGCATCGGCTACTACCCGCCGCCGAAGACACTGACGCTGCGCCTGAGGTCGGGCGTCACCGCCGCATCGGACTGAGGAGGCTGCCATGGCGCACGCTGAGATCGACGGAGCCTGGGAACACGAAGTGACGAGCGCCCTGGGCCGGCTGTTCGTCGAGCGGCTCGGCCCGGCCATCGCAGCCGACGCCGCCCGCTACTGCCCCCAGCACACCGGGGCGCTCGCCGCCAGCATCGAGCACCACATGGAAGGCCAGGATCTCATCGTGTCCGCGACTGGCGGAGCTGAGGGCCGCACCTACGCCGCCTACGTCGAGCTCGGCACCGGCCCGCACATCATCCGCCCCAACGGCAAGCAGGCCCTGTACTGGGAAGGCGCCGCGCACCCGGTCCGAGAGGTGCACCACCCGGGCACCCGGCCGCGACCTTTCCTGCGGCCCGCGCTATACCAGCAGCGCGGCGACTGACCGAGGGAGGCGAGGTGACCACTCCCCTTCCGCTGGAGGCCACCGACGAACTCGTCTGCGCGCAGTGGATCGCCACCATCCCAGGGTTCACCCCGGCCATGGTCGGAACGACTCTGCCTCCGGACGTCAACGCCGACGGCTCCCTCGCCCCGTGGGTCGCCACCGGGTTCGTCACCGTCGCGGTGGTTGGCGGCAACCCTGACCCGCTTCTGCCAGTCAACTGGCCTGTGCTGCAGGTCGACTGCTGGGCCACCGTGCCGGGCAGCAACAAACCGCCGTGGCACCAGGCCGCAGCCCTGGCCGGCGCCATCCGCCGAGCCACCTGGGACCGGCGGGCCGTCTCCCGGCCCTTGCAGATCACCGCGAACGGGGTCGCCTACCCGGCTGCGGCGGTGCGCTCCGCCTACCTGACGACCGCGCCCCGCCGCCTGTACGACGACCAAGGCGACTACGCCCACTACCAGGCCGATCTGTCGCTGTCGTGGGTGACCGTCAACGACCGCCTCTACTGAGCGAGGAATCCATGCCTCTGGTCCGCACCACCTTCTTCGACGACCTGGTCGAGGTCCCCGACGACGAGATCCCGGTGCTCCGGGCTCAGGGCCTGCTGGTCGGGGAGTCCGCGCCGCAGCCCGCCGCCGACCCTGTTCCCGTCAAGCCGACCGCCTCCAAGACGAAGGACGCCTAATGGCCCGCCTCGCCCTGACCGCGACCAGCCAGCCGAAGACCGGCGCGGCATCCCCCCTCAACCTCACTGCCCTCCTCACCGCCGGCACCCTCGGCGCCAACACCGGCGTGAGCTTCGTCAACACCGGACGCGAGGTCCTGCACATCTCCATGGGCGCGGGCGCCAGCACGGTGATCGTCAACATCGGGACGACCATCGAGGGGCAGTCCGTCACTGCCATCACGGCGTCGCTGACCTCAAGCGCGACCAACATCGTCGGGCCGTTCCCGTCGGACGAGAACCAGCCCAACGGGCAGATCTACGTGGACTTCGGTACCCCGGCGAGCGTCAACGGTGTCGCCCTGCTTCAGAACGCCGGCGTCTTCTAGCCCGGTCCCGCAGTACCGCCCCCCGGCCCGCTGTGCGGGCTTTTTTCATGCCCGCGCCCGGCAGTGGCGCCTGAACCAAGGGGATGAGTCCCATCGCCGTCAACGCTGCAAATCTCGTACTCGGCCCGGCGCGACTCTACGTCGCCCCATTCGGCTCGACCGAGCCCGCCGACTCCACCGTCACTCCGAACGGCCCCACGACCCCGCCGTCCTCCCCGTGGACCGATGTCGGCGGGACCGACGGCGGCGTCACGTGGGAGGTCGACAACACGTACACCGGACTTCAGGTCGACCAGATCACGATGGAGGTCGGCGCCCGCCTGACCGCCATGAAGATGACGGTGACCGCCAAGCTCGCAGAGATGACGCTCGGCAACCTGCAGACGGCGCTCAACAACATCGGCACCCTGGCCACCAACAGCGGCTACTCAACGCTCGACATCCCGGTGACCTCGGCCTCGACGCAGCCCAGCTACGCGGCCCTGATCATCGACGGCTGGGCGCCGATGCTGTCCAGCGGCCAGCCGGCACTGCGCCGCGTCATCGTCCGCAAGGTCCTCAGCCAGGTCAAGGCGCAGCTGTCGTACGACAAGAAGACCCAGCAGGCCTACGACTGCACTTTCTCGGCGTACTACGTCAGCAGCAGCATCCCTCCGGTCCACATCGTCGACCAGACGGCGTGAGCTGAACCGATCCGTTCCTGCCGCCCTGAAGGGGGACCATGGCCGCGAAGGTCACCGCCAGTAAGAAAGCCGCCGCCCGCCGCCCCACTCCCGCGCCCGCGGCAAGCCCGGCCGAGTCTGACTTCGGGGTGCTACGCCTCACAACAAGTCCGCAGGTGGATGAGGAGCGGGTGCCGCTGTTCTACATCGACGACGTCGAGTACTGCATCCCGAAACGGCCGCGGATGAACATCGCCCTGCAGTACATGCACCTCGCCAAGGACCAGGGCGACGCAGTCGCGACGGACTACCTCCTCGGCAGTCTCCTGGGCGAGGAAGGCTACCGGGCTCTGCGCGAATTCGACCAGCTCACCCCGGAGCAGTTCCAGCACATCACCGCCATCGCTACCCGGCAGACCATGGGCGCTCTGGAGCTCCCAAAAGCGTAGTCGACCGGGTGGTCCAGGTGGGCTGGGTGCTGGACCATCTCGACGATCTGGCCAGCGACTTCTCTGTCTTTCACCGGATTCCCGACGTCACGGTCCTGGACGGGCCGACGTTTCTGCGGCTGGCGTGGCGGATGCCCGCCTACGAGGGCGTGATGCGGGCCAGGGCTGCCGCCTCCCAGGAGGAGGACACCGGCGCCGGGCCTACGCCTCGGATGGCGCCCGGCCGCCACGAGGAGATCAACCCCGGGACCCGCACGGCTCTGATGGCCGACCCGGCATTCGCCGGCCTGTTCAGTTACGGATCGTCTCGGGGGTGAGCTGTGCCCGAGGGCTTTCGTATTGCGAGCGCGTGGGTGCGGGTCTCACCTGACTTGGAGGGCTTCCGGGAGGAGCTCCAGGCCAAGCTTGACGAGGCAACCACCGGTGTCGTGGGCCGGGTGCGGGTCGTCCTGGACTCGGCGGAGTTCGACGCTCAGTCGGGCGAGGTCAAGGCCAAGCTGGACGAGCTCAGCGGCGAACGTGCCACCCCTGCGGTCCACTTGGAGGTTGCAGGGTTCGAGGCCAAGGCCGAGGACGCGCGCGCCCAGCTGGACGAGCTGGGCGGGCGGCGGGCGGGTCCTGAGCTGCACCTGGAGGACGCAGAGTTCGAGGCCAGGGTCGACGACGCCAGGGCGCGGATCGACCGCCTGAGTCACGACCGTGCCCGTCCTGACATCACGCTGGACACGGCCGCGTTCGATGCCCGGCTGGACAGGGCCGAGGCCCGCCTGCACGCTTTCGGGACCAGGGAGGCGTCTGCCCGCCTGAACGCGTCCGCGAGCCGCTCCAGAGGCGGTAGCGGGGGTGGTGGTAGCGAGGGCGGCAGTCTGCTCGGGGGCCTGGGCGAGCACCCGATGCTGGCTGGCGTCACTGCTGGCATCACCTCCCTGCTGCCGAGCGTCGGCGGGGCCGCGATGGGTGGCGGCCTCCTCGCAGGCGCGGGCGCCCTGGCTCTTGGGCCGGTTGCCAAGGCGCTCAGCGACGCCCACCAGGCCTCCCTGAACATCGGCATGACCCCGCAGCAAACTGCGGCGATCCAGTTCTCCAACTCTGTGCAGAAGCAGGGCGCGCAGGAGCAGGTCACCACAGCTCGCATGCAGCAGGCTCAGGACGCGATCACCGCGGCCCGCACGATCGAGACCGCGCAGATGAACCTGGCGTCGGTCGAGCGCAGCACCGCGGCGCAGCAGGTGCAGGCCCTGCAGTCGGTGGTGCAGGCCGAGCAGGGCGTCCAGCAGGCCGACTACGCGCTGTCCGAGGCGCAGTACAACCTGAACCAGGCGTGGGAGCGGGCGCGGGAGAACCTGCGGGAGCTGAATGACCAGCTCGCGGACAGCCAGTTGAACGTCGAGCAGGCGCAGCTCGGCATCCAGCAGGCCGTCTACCAGCAGAAGTTGACGAACGAGAACGCCTACTCGACCGCCCTGGACCGGCAGCAGGCCGCTCTGGCTGTCGCGCAGGCTCAGCAGCGGCTCGTTGACGCGCAGGACCAGTTGGCCGCTTCCCAGTACAACGCGAACCGGGCGAATCAGGAGGGGATCGACGGTTCGCAGGAGATCATCAAGGCGAAGCAGGCCGTCATCGCGGCGCAGTACGGGCAGACCGACGCCCAGGCCCAGTACTCGATCGCGCAACAGGACCTGACGAACACGCAGCTCAATAACGCGACGCAGCTCAAAGAAGCGCAGATCCAACTGGCAGCAGCGGAGCAGGATGCTGCCTACCGGCGGCAGATGGACGCTCGCAGCGTCGAACTGGCCGAGCGGAACGTCGCCAACACGGTCAAGGAGCAGGAGCTCCAGTGGGCGTCGATGAAGTCCACGGAGAACGAGGCGGCGAACGCTCTCGCGAAGGACCTGGC
The DNA here is from genome assembly GCF_055576085.1 of Kitasatospora sp. NPDC033851. Taxonomy (NCBI): domain Bacteria; kingdom Bacillati; phylum Actinomycetota; class Actinomycetes; order Kitasatosporales; family Streptomycetaceae; genus Kitasatospora; species Kitasatospora sp. NPDC033851. The sequence continues at coordinate 47,124 of NZ_JBVIRL010000020.1, forward strand.
GCGCATGACGCCTGCGATGCGCTCCGTGATGGAGCAGATCTTCGGGATGAGCGGCGCTTTCCGGGAGATGAGGGATGCCGCTCAGAACGCGGTTGCCCCGGGTTTGTCGCAGTTCATCACCGGCCTGTCTGAGTCGATGCCGGCGCTGACTGCCGGTGTGACGGGCATGGGGCAGGTCATCGGGCAGGCATTCGGCTCGATCGGCAAGGCGCTGCAGTCGACACAGGGCAAGGAAGTCCTGCAGGGGCTGATCGACAACGGCCTGCAACTCGTTAAGACGGTCGTCCCCGCGATCGGCGGCTTCGTCAGCGCGCTGGCGAAGCTTGGAGCGCAGAAGGGCGCAGCGGACGGTCTCGCAGGCGCGGTTGTCGGAATAGCCAACGCCTTGACCGCCGTGGCAAAAGGCTTGTCGCCGTTCGTGGGGTCGCTGTCGTCGGTTCTCGGCACTCTCGGCCAGGCGCTGGCGCCGATCGGCTCGCTGCTGGCTACGGTCGTCGGGCAAACGTCCCAGGCGCTCGCCCCTGCGCTTGCGGCTCTGCTGCCCGCCGTAACCACGCTGGCCGGCGCGCTCGGGCAGGGGCTGAGCCCGATCTTCCAAGCCCTGGGCGTGCTGTTGCTGCCCGTGGCCCAGGCGATCACTGGCGTCGTCCAGGCGTTCGCGCCGCTGCTGCCGGTCATCGGGGAGATCATCGGGCAGATCGGCCTCAGCCTGGCGCCGCTCCTGCAGGCGCTCGTGCCGATCGTGCTCCAGCTCGCCCAGATGCTGACGAAGGACCTGCAGGTCGGCCTACTCCAGTCGCTGCAGGCGATGCTGCCGCTGGTGCCGGTCGGTGTCAGGCTGATCGAGTCGCTTCTGCCGCTCGTCAGCCTGATTCTCAAGCTCGGTGGCATCTTCATCGACTTCGCCGCCAAGCTGATCGGCCCGGTGATCAGCGGGATCGTTGCCGTGGTCGCAGCGGTCGGCAACTTCGTTTCGAACTGGCGCGAAGCAGTCGACTGGGTCGAAGCCAAGGCCTCGTGGCTGTGGCACGGGGTGTTCGAGCCGCTATGGAAGGGCATTTCGGACGGCTCCCTCGCGTTCATCGGAATTTTCAAGACAGGGTGGGATTCCCTGAAGGAAATTTTCAAAACGCCGGTGAACTTCCTGATCAACACGGTCTACGACAACGGCATCGCGAAGCTCTGGAACTCGGTCACCGGCGCGATCGGCATGCACAGCCTGGACCTGCCGATCATCACCGGTTTCGCCACTGGCGGCGTCATCCCCGGTTATGCCCCCGGACAGGACACCGTGCCGGCGATGCTCTCGCCTGGCGAGGGTGTGCTGGTGCCGGAGGCGGTGCAGGCCATCGGCCCCGACGTGGTGCACAGCCTGAACGCGGCCTACGGCGGCGGCCGGCAGTCTGTCGGCAACCACTTCTCCGGCGGCGGCATCATCGGCGGCATCGGAAAATTCGTCGGCGATCTGATCGACAAGGCTGTCGACATCGGGAAGATCACCGCCGCTCTCGCCACAGGCAACGGTGAGGCCTTGTCCAATGCGCTGAACAAGCTGGTCGGAACTCAGGGCGACGTCGGGAACTTCACCAAGTTGATGCTCGGCATTCCCACGTCGCTGATCAAGAGCATGGTGCAGGCGATCCTCGGATCGCACCCTGCCGCCCCCTCTGGCGGGGGCGGCGGGGTGATCCCATCCGGCGACCACCTCAGCATCATCGACCAGGCACTCCAGGCCGCCGGCGTGCCCCCGCCGGGCACGCAGGACGAGTGGCGGGCCGGGCTGAACACGTTGATCACGCGCGAGTCCGGCTGGAACCCGCGGGCCATCAACAACACCGATTCCAACGCTGCCGCTGGCGACCCGTCACGCGGCCTCGCACAGACGATCATGTCGACGTTCCTGTCGAACCACGTAGCGGGGACCAGCACCGACATCTACGATCCCGTAGCCAACGTTGCCGCGGCGATCCACTACATCGTGGGCCGCTACGGGAACATCAGCCGGGTACAGCAGGCCAACCCGAACCTGCCGCCGAAGGGCTACGACCAAGGCGGGTGGCTGATGCCGGGCACGATGCCAGTGAACGGGCTCGGCCGGCCCGAGGCGGTGCTGACGCCGGAGCAGTCGGAGGCGTTCATCGCCCTCGCGAGGCATCTCGCCGCACAGGGCGTCGGGGGCGCATCGGTCGGCCGACAGGTCACCGTGGAGCAGCACTACCACGGCACTCAGCTGCCGACGATCGAGCAGCAGGCCGACATGCAGCGGCGCCTGGCGCTCACGCTCAGTGGCGCCTGACCGCCCGCAGGAGAACACCGCAGAGCCACCGCGGTGTTCTCCTTCCGGGGCGGGCCGCCTACGCCTTGCTGATCCGGGTGACGCCCACCCACAACTGCTTGAGCTGGGAGGGAGTCAGTGACGGGTCGGGGTTGAGATTGACCTTCAGCGAAATCGACTTGCCCGGCCCGATGGGTGCCGTTGTCGCGTCGACTCCAAGGCCGCCAGACCGTCCGGTCGCGCTGCCGATGGCCTGGGCGACGTGGAAGGCGTACCGAACCGGCGCAGAGCAGGGGTTCGTGAACTCGAAGGTCACGATCGCCACGCCCACATCGGCCTGGGCGTCGAGGAGCTGGGCCTCGTTTCCAGAGTCGTCGGCCGGGATCGCGCACGGGTCGGCGGCGCTCTTCACGACCTTGACGTCGTCGAGGTCGGGCGCGCCCTGCGCCGGCTTGTACGGGAGGCGTGCGGCCGGGATGGCCACCTCCAGGCGCCCCGGCGTCTGCGATGCAGTGCCTGGCGCCGGGTCCGGGCCGGAGGCTGTCGTCGGAGCCGGTGCGGGCGCCGAAGTCGTCGCTGCCGCAGGCGACGCTGGCGGGCTCTCCGTCTGGGCCGGCGTCCGGCTCGGCGGTGCAGCGGCCGGATGCGTGGTGGTACTGGCGCAGGCGGCAGTCAGCAGGACGACACCGGCGAGGGCCGGGATGACACGGCGCACTGATTCCCCAGGGGCTGTGACGAAATGGTGCGGCCAGTGTGGCAGCGCCGCGGGCCGGGCCTTGTGGCCCTTTGCCGGACTGTGACCGATTGCAGCGTGACGTGCCGGAGGTGGTGACGGATGGTTCAAGCCGTCGCAGGCCAGCCCTGGACGCTCTACCTCAACTTCTACAACCAGACCGGCGGCGCGCTCACTGATCCGTCCACGGTGCAGCTCGACATCACCTACGGTCAGCAGGTCGGCTTCGTCGCGGACGTCGCCGGCCCGTACACCTACCAGGGCGCCAGCCAACCCGTCTCGGGCCAGGTGTGGCGGATCGGCGTCGGCCAGTACGCCTGCACCTGGAACGTTCCCCCCACTGCTACGCAGGGCGTCTACGTCGCGAACTGGGCATGCCAGTACGGCAGCAACACGTTCCTCGGCGTCGAGGACTTCTCTGTCACTGGCGGGTTCACTCCGCCCGTCCCGGCGAGGGACACCGGGTTCTGGACCGGCGGCCTGATCTTCGGAAGCCTGGACATCGAGTTCGGGCAGGTGGACAGCAACGGCATCGCCTGGCTGTGGCAGAAGTTGGAGGGTTGGGACGGCCCCGACGTCCAGGGCGCCGGCGTCATCCCCCGCTCCGGCGACCACGGAGGCTGGGCGTCACCCCAGTTCTACGCCCCCCGCACCCTGACCTGGACCGTCACCGCGTCGGCCCCGACACAGGCCCTCCGAGACCAGGCCCGCGCGCTGCTCCAGCAGGCGGTGCCCATCAGTGGGCTGGCGCAGCTGCGCTACGACGAGCCGGTCCCCAAATACGCGTGGGTGCGGCGCAGCGGAAAACTGACCGAGGCCTACCCCACCCTGACCGACGTCACCTTCACCGTCGGCCTGGTGGCACCGGACCCGCGCAAGTACGGCACCGTGCAACGGTCGCTCGTGATCGGCGTGGTGCCCGCCACCGCGGGCGGCAGCATGGTGACCCCGTTCACGGTGCCGTTCACCGTCAAGGCGTCGCCGCCCCCGGGCGTGTCCGTCGCGAACAACGCCGGCGGTTTCGCATCCCCGCCGGTCGTGGTCATCACAGGCCCGGTCACCGGGCCCACCCTGACCAACCTGACCACCCGGCAGACGGTCTCGTGGTCGACCCTGACGCTCAACACCGGCGACACCCTCACAGTCGACTTCCTGAACCGCCAGGGCTTCGTGAACGCCTCCACGATCTCCACCACCCCGGGCGTTCCGTCCGCCGGCGGCACGTTCTGGCCGGCCGACCTCAACTCCGGCTGGTGGCAGTTGTCGGCGGGCTCCAACCAGGTGCAGTACGGCGGCGGAACAGGCACCGGATCCACCGCGACCATCTACTGGCGGGACGCGTGGGTGTGACACCGCGCCGCAGGGAGGGACTCCAATGGCAACACAGGTGACCACCAGCCTGCCCATGTGGCTCACGGGCGCCACCTACGACGCCAACAGCGGCAACGACCTACGTAACAGTGGGGTCACCGCCTATTTCTACGACCAGGGCATCGCCACTGGCACCACGATCGGCGTCCTGGGTGGTGTCGTCGGCGGCACCGGCCTGGCGGTGTCCGCGGGCACTGGCATGACGGTCACGGTGCAGCCCGGCTCGTACGTGGTTCCGAACTCGTCGACCCCGACGGCAGGCGGCTACGCGTCGACCCTGTCAACCCAGGCGACGCTGACCGTGCAGACCGCGGATCCGTCGAACTCCCGGATCGACATCATCGTCGCGTACGTGTCCGACGTCGGCAGCTCATCCTCGTTCGGGGCGATCCAGATCATCACCGGCGTGGCCGGGCCCTCGCCGTCGGTCCCTACGGCCCCGGCGAACTCGATCACCCTGGCGCGACTGACGGTCACCGCCGCAGCAACATCCATCACGGCCGGGATGCTCTCGGACGTACGGCCGTTCACCGTCGCCACGGGCGGCATCCTCGTCGCGCCGCGCGGCACGGTGAACGGCTACAAGGGGCAGATCGCCTACGACCCCGCGTCGAACGCGTTCTACCACAACAACGGCACCACCAACGCCACCCAGCTGCACGTGCTGCCGTGGGTGCCGATCATCCAGACTCGGAACACCAACTTCGTCTTCGATGGCAGCGAGCAGACCGTACTGTCGGCCACGATCACCACCGACGGCAACACCGACATCGAGATCTACTTCAAGTACGCGGGAATCGGCTGCAGCCTCGGCGGCACGTTCATCGCGACTTTCCGCATGTACATCGACTCGTCGGCGGTCGACGGCACGTGGACGCCAAGCCTGCCCGGCGACGGCACGATCTACAACGGCTCCGCCTGGTCGTACTTCACGAGTTCGGGCGCGGGCGACACGCCTAGCGCCGGGACGCACACGGTGAAGGTGACCGTCCAGAACGGCAGCGGCCTGTACTCGACGACGATCGCCGCCAGCGCCACCGCCAAGACCTTGCTGCGCGTTGGGCCGGGCGGGATGTGAGTGAGCACCTACACGTACGCCTCCACCGACCTGATATCCGGACGGGTCCTCGCCGACAGCCTGCCCCTCACCGTCCAGTCGTTCGGAATGCAGCTCAACGGCTCCGGCACCCTCACCGGAAGCCTCGCGCTCAACGCCGAGCCCGCGGTCAACGCGCCCGCCATCGCCGCGCTGGAGCCGCGTCGCTCCGTCCTGTGGGTCCTGCAGGACGGCTACCCCGTGTGGGCAGGCATCGTCTGGGACTGGCCCGACCAGGGACGACAGCCCGGGACCCTGCCGATATCCGCGCAGACCATCGACACTCTGTGGTCACACCGCCTGGTCACCGACACCATCATCTACCAGCAAGTCGACTTGTTCACCGCCTTCATGGACCTGTGCCGGTACGGCACGTCCAAGCAGTCGGGGTACATCTCATCCGTCTCTCCGGCAGCAACCCGGACCCCGGCTTACCTGGCGATGGTCGCGCAGAACGGCGGCGTGGCACGTCTGGTGATGCCGCAAGGGGCCGCGGGCACCGCCGGGGTGCCGTGGACCGCCTCCTACACGTACTCAGACCTGACTCAGATCAGCGGCGCCTGGCAGGACATGTGCGCATCAGGGAACCTGGAGTACGCGTTCGTTCCCGGCCTCGACTCCTCCGGCAACCTCGCCATCTTCCTGCGGCTCGCCTACCTGCGGATGGGGCGCACCGCCGCCTCCTCCGGCTACAACCTGATCTACCCGGGCAACGCCATCGACTACGGCTACCAGCGCACCGGCAGCCAGAGCAGCAACATGGTGTGGGCCACCGCCCCGCCGAACGGCGCCGCTCTTCAGTGGCAGTCCGCCTACCCGCACGGCTCCGACCCCGTCGACCTCGCCGACGGCGTGTACCCGCTGATGGAATCCAACGTGTCCTGGCAGGGCTCATGGGTCGTTTCCCAAGCCCAGATCGACGGCTTCGCCGACGGCGAGGTCGCGATGAAAACCCGGGCCATGACCAACCCGATGGTGACCGTCGGCGCCGGATACCCCAGGGTGCGGGACATCATCCTGGGCGACGCCACCACCCTGGTCGCAACCTCGCCACTGCACCCGCCCGGCCCGAACGGCCAGCCCGGCCTGCAGCAACGGGTGCGCGTCGTCGGCTGGACGGCATACCCGCCGGGCCCGCAGCAGGCCGAGAAGATCCAGCTCCAGACATCCGCCGTCGGCGCCTGACCAGGAGAAAGGGAGCTGCTGATGACCCGCTACCCCGACCCGCTCGAATCGAGGTTCTCCGCAACGCTCCAGAACGCCTTGCAGCGAATCGGCCGGCTAGAGAACCGAACGACCAGCATCGACTCCGGTTTTCCGCTGGCCGCGCTGCCCGCAGTCATCGACCCGGCGTACAGCAGCGGCCAGCCCCGGGCATACATCAACGGCGCCACCGTCCTCACAGGCCCGTACCGGCGCCTGTCGTCCTACACCCCGGCTGCCAACGACAGCGTGCTCGCCATGCCGGTACGGATCGGCCAGGTCGGCACGTACGTCATCCTCGGGAAGCTCCTGTGACCGCGTCGATGTACGGCGCGGCGGACCGCGTCGCCAAGGCCGGCGACACCATGACCGGCCCGCTCGTACTCACCGGCAGCCCGCCCGCCCAGGTTCCCGCCGGCGCCGCCGTCGGCAGCGTGCTCACCTCCGACGCCTCCGGCAACCTCACCCTCCAGGCCCCCGGCGCGGTGTCCGGCACCGACTACCTCAACGTCAAGGCGTACGGGGCCAAGGGCGACGGCACCACAAACGACACCTCGGCGGTCCAGTCCGCACTGACCGCAGCCGCAACCAAGGGCGGCACCGTGTACTTCCCGGCCGGAACGTACGTGCTGTCCTCCGCGCTTGCCCCGGCCAACCAGGTCAGTCTCCTCGGCGCCGGGCCGGGCGCCACCGTGCTCAAGCAGACGTCCACCAGCGCGCACGGCGTCGCCTACAACCCCACCACCCTCAACTACGTCTCCGTCCGGAACCTGACCCTGCAAGGCCCGGGATCCGGTACGGGAGTCGGCCTGTTCGTGCAGGCCAACAGCGGCGCGAACCCGGTCACCTCTTGCCAGGTCAACAACGTCGCCGTCACCGGGTTCGGCAGCCACGGCGTCCAGTTGGTCACGCTCACCGGATGCAGCCTCGCCTCGGTCAGCGTCTCCAGCGTAGGCGGGCACGCCTTCTATCTGTCCGGGGGCACCGGAAACGCGCTCGACGCCTGCGCCGCCGTCGGCAGCACCAGCACTCAGCAGGGCTTCAACCTGTCGTCGGTCTCGTACACCACCCTCACCGGGTGCAAAGCGTCCGCGTGCGGCGGCGGCTTCCTGATCACCAGTGGGTCCGGCAACGTCCTCAACGCCTGCGGCGCCGACACGATCGTCGCCCAGGCCAGCCAGGACGGATCCGGGTTCAAGGTCTCCGGCGGCTCCGTCCACACCCTGACCGGCTGCTACAGCACCGTCAACAAGGCCGCGGCGTTCTGGGTCACCGGGAGCGCCACGGGCGTGTCCCTGATCGGCGTCCAGGAGGCCTCTCCCGGCGCCGGCGCGACATCGTCCATCAAGGTCGACACCGGATCCAGCGCCACTGTGATTGACAGCTCCACCGTCACCGCGACCAGCTACGCCTCATCCACCACGAACAGCGTCACCGCCGCCACTGTCACCCTCCCGGGCGCCGTCACGGCCGGCAGTGCCACCGTTACCGGCAGCCTCACCGCGGGCAGCGGATCCGTCTCCGGCAACCTGTCCGTCACCGGGAACCTGACGGTGTCGGGCATCGGACAGCGGGTCGCCGCCTACAAGGCCTCCAACCAGTCGGTGACCAGCTCGACAACCCTGGTCAATGACTCCGCTCTCGTCGTGGCACTGGCGGCCAACGCTACGTACCGGATCGACGGTTACATCTCCTACACCGGTGACAACTCGCCCGCCGGCGACCTTCAGTGCACCCTCACGGTCCCCAGTGGAGCCACCGGCTCCTGGTCATCGTTCGGGGTCCCAACCGGCGCCCTGACGGCTTACGACGCGGTGGCGATCGGCTTCGCGACGACCCGGCGGCTCGGCACGAATGGCGCCGCAACGCCGATGGCGCTCAGGCCCGGCGGCGTGGTGGTCACCAGCGCGACGTCCGGCAACCTGCAGTTCCAATTCGCGCAGGGCGCGTCCAGCACCACGTCTACCACCGTCAGGTCCGGCTCTGTCCTGATCGCCACCCGCATCGCCTGACGGGCACCACCTCGCTATCACACCCCTGGAGGACCCATTGGCGCTTGCCAGCCTCGCCTCTCTTGACCAGCACAAGACCAGCGGATTCCCGCCCGGCTACCCGCAGGACGTGCGCACCTGGTACTCGCCGGTCGACGACGTCCACGGCGTCCTGCTCGACCTCGTAAAGTCGGCGAGCACCTCGCTGGTGGTCGCCATGTACGGGTTTGACGATGACGATCTTGCCGACGCGATCCGGGAGAAGCTCGCCGACGAGCACGTGTTCGTGCAGCTCACCCTCGACTCCAGCCAGGCCGGCGGTGTGCATGAGCGGGCGATCCTCTCCCGGGAGGGCTACCCGGCGTCGAGTGTCGCGATCGGGCGCAGTGAGCACGGCCAGATCATGCACATGAAGATGGTGATCGTTGACGGCCTTGACGTTGTCACGGGCTCGACGAACTGGTCCCATTCCGGCGAAGCGCTCCAGGACAACCAGACGACCGTCATCCGGGACCCGCTCGTCGCCGCCGAGGCCCGCGCCCGCATCGACGCCATCCACCACCACATGCTGAACGCGACGAAGCAGACAGGCTCGTGAGGGCCGCCGACGCCCCGGGGCCCTCGGAGCACCTGCACCCGGCGAACCAGGCCCGGCACGACGATCGGACGCTCGGCGACCGTGTCGCCGACGGTCTGGCCGGCGGCATGGGCAGTTGGCGGTTCATCATCGCCCAGGCGGCGTTCACCGGCGCCTGGATCGTGGCGAACACCGTCCATGGCTGGTCCCGCTGGGACGAGTACCCGTTCGTCCTGCTCAACCTCGTCTACTCGTTCCAGGCCGGCTTCACCGGGCCGATCCTCCTGCTCAGCCAGAACCGGCAGGCGGAACACGACCGCCTGCGCGCGGAGCACGACTACGAGGTGGACAGGGAGGCCCTGGCCTGGACGAAGGCCATCGCCGCACACCTCGGCATCCCCGATCCGGCGGCCGAAGTGACCGCCATCGACGGCACTCTCACCCGCAAGGAGGACCGATGACCCGAGCCCTCGGACGGTTCGTCGACCACGACCCGCGCTCCCTGGCATACGCCCACGGGGTCCTGCCGCAGTCGGCACTGACCACCACGTCGTGGACCCGGCGTATACCCGTGCTCGACCAGGGCCAGCTCGGGTCGTGCACCGGAAACGCCGCGACCGGCCTGCTCGGCACGGACAGTGCCGGCCGCATGGGGGCCGTCACCGTCACCATCAGCGCGGCCGGTGCCGCCGCATCCCACGGCGCCTTCCAGGCCGGCGAGCACGTCCTCGACGAGGCCTTCGCCGTCAGTCTCTACTCGCTGGCCACCGTGTTGGACGGCGCGCCCGGGCAGTACCCTCCCGCCGACACTGGGAGCAGCGGTCTCGGCGTCGCCAAGGCCCTCAAGGCCCTGGGCCTCGCGACGTCGTACACGCACGCTTTCGCCCTGTCCGCGGTGCGCTCCGCCCTGCAGTCCGGTCCTGCGCTGCTCGGCATCCCCTGGCTGAACTCGATGTCCGATCCCGCCTCCGACGGGCGGATCCCGGTCGACCAGTCCTCCGGGGTCGCGGGCGGCCACGAGATCGAGATCACCGGCTGGGACGCCGAAACCGACCGGTTCTGGCTCACCAACTCGTGGGGCGGCGATTGGGGGCAGGGCGGGCGCGGCTACCTCGCCGCGCCGGACCTGCAGTGGCTGCTGTCCCAGCAGGGCGACGTCACGGTGCCCGTGCTCTCCACCCCGCCCACCCCGACCCCGGCGCCGGCCGACCCGGACGCCGCGTTCGCGGCTGCGGCCCACTCCTGGCTGGCCGCCAAGGGCCTGTGAGAGGAGGGACCGTGGCGCTCGCACGCGGTTACGACGTCTCCGACTACCAGTCCTCGATCCCTGCGGACGCGCAGTTCGTCTTCATCAAGGCGACCGAGGGTGCCCGGACCAGCCAGCGGGGCTACACAGCCAAGCTCGCCGACGCCCGCAGCCGCGGGCTGGTCGTCGGCCACTACCACTTCATCCACTGCGAGAACCCGGTCCAGGGCGAGATCGATCACTTCTGTCAGGTGATTGGCACCGTCCCGCCTGGCGAGCTGCTGGTGCTGGACTTCGAACCGTACGGTCAGCCTGTCTCAGACGGTACCGCGACGGCGGCGAAGAACGCGTGGCTGGCGGCGATCAAGCAGCGCTACCCGAACAACCGGGTCGGCTTGTACACCAGCGCCGATTGGTGGCGCCGGACCGATGACAACGCTGGCGACTTCCTCTGGATCGCCGACTACGTCCAAGCTGGCTCCCCGAGGATCCAGGCTGCCTGGCGTTTCCACCAGTTCACGGACACGCCGCTTGACATGGACGTCTACAACGGCAGCTTCGACGAGCTTCGGGCCTGGGCCGGCGGGACAGTTCCGCAGCCCGTCCCGCCTCCGACGCCGGGCGCACCCGCGGCGTGGACGTCGCCGGGACGAGTACCCCGAGCTGCGTGGGGCGCGGCGGCCCCGACAGGCGCCTACACCCCGATGGCAGGTGCCCTCGGCGTAAAGATCCACTACCTGGGTGAGGCCTACCAGTTCGGCGACCACTCCACGTGCGCCACGTACGTCCGGAAGGTCCAAGCCGCCCACATGGTTGACCCCGTCCAGCACTGGATGGACATCGCCTACAACGAGCTGGTGTGCGAGCACGGCTATCGGTTCGAAGGCCGTGGCCACAACGTCAGGTCCGGCGCCAACGGCGACCAGACGCTCAATGCCCAGCACTACGCGATCTGCGCACTCGTCGGATCGTCCGGCTACACCGTGCCAACCGACGCCCAACTCCAGGGCCTGCGCGACGCCATCGAGGACTACCAGGCCAACGCCGCCGCCGGGCCCGAGATCAAGGGCCACAGGGACGGCTACCAGACCGGCTGCCCCGGCAGCCCGCTCTACGCGTGGGTCCAGGCCGGGGCCCCGCGCCCCATCGAGGAGGACGACGACATGGCCGCACGTACCGACGACGAGATCATCGCCCTGGTCACCAAGGGGGTGTTCGCTGCCCGCGACGACGTGACCTGGTCAGGCCGCCACTATGACGGCGACGGGTCCCCGAGCCTGCTCGACCTGATCGCCCAGATCCCAGCCGCCGTATGGGAGCACGGCCTTCCGAACGTGGATGTCAACTGGCAGCAGCGAGCCGGCGACGACGCTCTCGTGCCCGCGAAGTGGTTGGCCGCCGCGGTTAACCCGCTGCAGCTGCAGCTTGCTGCGGCCCGCGCCCAGATCGCCGCCCAGGACGCCGTCGTCCAGACCCTCCTCGACCGCACCGCCAGCGTCGACACCGCCACCGTCACCGCCGCGATCGAGGCCGCCGTCACCAAGGCCCTCGCCGCCGGCGTCGACATGCACGTCACCACCACCAAGGGGGCCTGATGTCCGACTCGACCCGTCGCACCATCCGCACCGTCGTCGCGGTGGTCCTGGCGCTCGCCTCCGGCCTGCCGCTCCTGGTCCGTACCGCGGGCCTGCCCGAGACGCTGCCCGGCCTCGGCACCGTCCTCGCGGTCGCCGCTGCGATCACCCGCCTGATGGCGCTTCCGCAGGTCAACGCCTGGCTGCCTGGCTGGCTGCAGGCGACACCGCCGAAGGCGCCGCTGCCCGACCCGGTCGCGCCGGTTCCGATCGACCCGGCCGGGACCGTCGAGTGACCAGCCCGGCCCCGGACGCCGGGGTCGTGATCACGGCCACGCAGATGTATGAGGAGGTCCGGCGGGTGGGCGATGGCCTGATCAGGCTGGAGGCCAAGCTGGACGCGCTCGGCGCCGCCGATCGGGACGTGGACTCCAGACTCGCCGACCACGAGTCCCGGATCCGGCGACTCGAAGCCAGCCGTTGGCCGCTGCCGACGATCGGCGCCCTCGGCGGCATCGCCGGGGCGGCGGCGGCCGTGTACGCCGCACTCCACCCCTGAACGCCCCCGCCCCCGCCCGGCCACGTGCCGGGCGGGGGCGATTCGTCGTATCAGGGCTCAGGCTGCGGTCAGCACGCGCGCCCGCTCGGTGAAGTCGGCGACAAGCCGGTGCCTCCCGAAGGGCTCCATGCGCTTCCCCAGGTCAGCAACGGCCTCGATGGCCCTGCTGCTCTTGACCTTTCCCGCAAGAGAGAGCGTCCGCAGCCCCGCGGCATGAGCCTGCTCCAGGTCGCCGCGCTGAAGGTGGGTACTGGCAAGCGCGGCTTGAGAGAGCGCACCGCGGCGGGCGCGGCCCTGCTGGCGGGCGTGGTCGATGCTCAACTTCGCATGCTCGGCTGCGCCGGCGTGGTCCCCGGAATCCCGCAGTGTCATGGCGTGCTCGCCGTGCAGGTACGCCGGATCGATGAATAGCGCCCACTCCGGCTCTTCGTCCGGGCGGATCTGTTCGGCAGCCGCCTCGGACTGGGTCACGGCGCGGGTGGCGCCGGTCTTGTCGTCCATGGCGGCCAAGGCCCGGCCTTCGAGGGCCCACAGGTCGGCGAGTGCGGCGGCGGAGGAGCCGCGTAGGCCGTGGCGGCCGGCCTGCGCGAGCCGCAGGCCCTCTTCGGGGTGCCCGAGGAGTGTGGCCTGGTCGGCCATGCCTGCGAGAACGTGAGCTCCGAGCGGCACGTTCGTCGACTCCTGTGCGAGTCGGAGTGACTGGATGAGGTATCGCTGGGCCGTGCCGTGCTCGCCGTTGTCGTAGGCCATCCATCCGAGGAGGTATGTCTGTTCGGCTGCGGCCTCGCAGAGCGCGCGACGCACCTCGTCGTCCTGTGGTCGTTGCAGCAGCGGGTAGACGTGGACGTTCATGTAGGCGGCGAGGACGAGCCGGCCGGAGCCGCCGCCTTGGAAGATGTCGATCTTCTGGAACTCGCCGAACATATTGCGCACCGCCATGACGTCTTCGAGGCGGACGCGGGGGCCTGGCTGGGGGACCTGGTCGAGGGTGGCAAGGAGCCAGTCCCGGGACGGGCCGGTGGCAGCGACAGCGGCGAACGGTGCAGCGGCAAGAAAACGGCGGCGGTCCACGTCTGCTCTCCCCAGGTCAGCGACGGTGTTTACCGTAACTTCCCAGTCGCGGTTGTACAGCAGCGAGCGGTCCTCGGCAGGGCTCTCACCCAGTCCGAGTTCGTCTGATGTGACCCGGTATCCGACCTTGGCGGAGATGACGTCCGCGATGATGCCGGGGATCGGCCGGCGGGGCTGATTCCCTTGTCGCCAGCGGCGTACGGCGGTCGCGTCGGGCAGAACCTGCGGGTGCCCGGCCTGCTGAGCTGCAACTTTGACGCGGCGTGCAAGCTCGGCGTTGCTGAGTCCTGCGCGCACCAGCCACTCAGCGAGCTTGGTGTTAGGCGTCTTCGTCGTCTGCATGTCCTTGTCCTACCCCTCGCTGCCACCCCGTGCAGAAGTGCCACCCTGTGCCACCCCTTGGGACCTCACGCTCTGGCGATCACAGGACGACGCTTGGTGGTGATGGTAGACCCGGCGTTGTAGGAGGGGGCACATGTTGACGGCTACCGGCCGCGACTCGGTTCCGTTGTCGTTATCGGCGTGGACGTGGATCGACTCGACTCCTGACGGGCTCGTCTCGTTCATGCTGTTGACGCCGTCGTCTGGTGAGGCTCGCGGCCTGCGGCGGCTCGCCCTGGACTCGGGCCTCGCGGCACCGGACCACCCGCTGCCGTCACCAGGCATCCGAGTCGTACTCGCGGGGGCAGACGCTCTCGTCCTTCTGCCGGGTGCGCCGGGGGCCATCCGCGTGCCAGCCGATGACGGTTGGGCTGATTTCGTTCGCCGAGGGGGCGCCGTCGTCCTCATCATGGGCCAGCGGCACATGGACGCTGGCGCCCGCCGGATTGAGGTCGACGAGTACCTGTCGGACGCGTTGCTGTCCCGTCAGGTATGGCTGGGCAAGACCTCTCTTGCGGCTGACTACACGGCCCGTCAGTGCCGCGGCGAAACATGCATCGTGTGCGGCCGAGACGAGCCGCCGATGTCGCCCATCGGTCACGCCTACACCGCCACGTCCGGGGCCCCGCTTGGGTGGTCTGTCGCGGCTCATCCGACCTGCTGCACCAAGGAGCGTGCTTGATGATCGAGGGCGACCTCACGGTAGCCGTGGACGGCCACCTGGACCGCGTCACCAAACCGGTGCCGGAGGCAATGGAGGTGCTGTGGGAGACGGTCCGTCAGCTGCCGATCAGCGACTACGAGCTCAAAGCCATGGGGTGGCTGCTGAACAGCGGCAATACGGAAGACCTTGAGCGCATGATGGCCGGGTCCGGCGTCGTCGACTGGCCCCTCGGCCTAGTGGGCGGCGGCCAGGCGATCGTCCGCGTCTGGTGCGGCGACGGCCTGACCCGCGCTCAGCGAATCGCCGCCAGGTACACCGTCGTGCAGCTGCCGACTGATGAACTGGGGCGGCGTATGTGGGCGATTGAGGACGCCGAGACTGGTGGCCTGGTCACCGCTGGCACCGGCCGGCGCCCGCTAATGTTCCCGATCCGGGAGACCGCCGGCGAGTGGATCCGCGGCCGGGTGAACCTCGCCGGGTATCGCAGCGGCGCTTTCCCGGGCGGGTCGGTGGGCCTGTGAGCACCGTCGGCGGGAAGCCGGTCCACCCCGGGACCACCATGGGCCACTGCCCGCGCTGCTACGCGTACACCCGCGGCCGTCCGATCCGCACGATCGACGAGCGCCGGGAGTTGGTCGAGCACGACGACTGTCCCGGTGAGCCTCCGCGCGGGACCCGCACCCGTACCTACAACGGCTGAACTCCAGCGCCGCAGTCCTCGGGGCCGCCACGATGGTGGGTTCAGCACTACGAGAGGACAGCCCATGAGCGGCACGGTCCACCCGCACGAGCAGGGCCGGTGGCACGGACAGCGCGGCCGCGGGACCCGAGGCCCGACCAGGACCACGTGGCACCCCACGATGCCTCTGCCGGATGAGCTGCCGGCAGTCGAGGAGATGGAGGAGAGCATGGACGACGACGGTCAGAACCCCGCATCTGGCGGAAGTGGCGGGATCGGAGGCCCCAAGGCGCCGCCGACCGGCCCGTCGACCCCGCCGCCGCCGAACCCGCCGAGCGAGTAGGCGGCGCGACTCCCTTGGCGGCCGTACGGCGGTACGGCCGGCCATCACCCATAGAGCAGCCGCCAGGTCTCGACGCCGAACACGCGCGCCACGGCCACGAGGTCGTCGAGGCTGGGCGGCGTCTTGCCGTTCTCCCAATTCGAAATCGACTGGCGGTCACGATCGATCATCTCGCCTAGGCGTTCCTGACTCACGCCCCGCTGGCGCCGGAGGAAGCGGATCCGATCGCCGACCTCGCGACGTTCCCGCTGCTGGCGGGCGTCTGGTGGGCGTTGAGGTGGGGTCGGCACCCCTTGACGCTGGCGCGACCATGATCAATTGTCTGCATACCAGGGCAACCATTTGATCGATAACACGTTCGATAGCATGCAGCGGAACCGGAAGGGTATCCACCACAAACCATCCGTCGGTCACGCACGCACTGACACCGCCAAACACAACCGCGAGCTTGATCACTCGTTCGACATATCGCTAGGTGCACCCACCAAACGCATGCAACCATCCGCTCGATCGCCCGACCGACCACACGCAAGGAGGGGCCGTGCCAGGCTGCCAAACCCCACACACCGCAGCCGCCAACCACCCAACCCGCCAGGCACCTGGACACCCATTAACCCCGCCCCACACAGGAGACCCCACCACCAGGCCTGACAGGACGACAGCGTGCAGCCAGACCCTCACACCCTCATCGACCAGATCCGCATAGCCGGCCTCCAGCTCCTCATGACAGGGCACGCCGACGACTTCCGGCGCATCATCAGCCCGCTGTTCGAACCCGGCACATTCGACACCGACACATGCCGCGTCTACATCGCCCACGGGCCCTCGCCCGACCGCAGCCGCGTCCTCGCCGCGTGCCAGGACGCCGTCGGGAAGCGCGCGTTCGTGACCAGGTGCCTGGCGTACGAGGGCGACGTCATCGTCATCGCCCCCCTAAACACGCCCCCCGGATCACCGGCCACAGGCTGGGACCGGACAGGCACGCGCCTGCGGGACCTCCTCGACTCACTCCCCGCCTGGCATCTGGGCGGCAGCGGGATCTCCAACCTCAACCAGGTCGCCCAGGCCTACAGGGACGCATCCAACGCCCTGCTCAGCGCCCGGTACATCGACGCCCGGGCCGCTCTCTACAGCTCCGACATCCGACTCGCCTGCGTGCTCGGAGACAGAGCTGTGAACTGGGCGGCAAACTTCTTGGCCCCTCTACTCCAACAGCCGACGGGCCGTACCGAGCAGTTGGTCGACACGGTGCGTCTCGGCCTAGTCTTCAACCACTCGGCCGCCGCCAAAATGATCCCGACGGGCCGGAACGTGGTCGCCAAACGCATGCAGTACGTGGGTGACCTGCTCGGCCTGAATCTGGACAGATTCCCGGACAGGGCAGCGCTGGACCTGGCACTTGAGGTCAATGCCACCTCCGACTGCGGCAGCTCCCCAGCGAGGCCGACGCCCACCCTGGCCGAGCTTCTCACCACCTCGGAGGTCCGCAACTGGGCAGACTCGCTCCTCGGGCGTCTCGACTCTGACTCGCGCCCCCTGCGCCGGACAGTGACGGCTTGGCTGAGTCACGACGGTCATGTCGCCGAGGCTGCCAACGCGCTCGGACTGCGGCCGGCGGCGGTTCGAGATCACCTCCGGGCCGCCGAGTCGCTCCTCCGCCGCCGACTTCTCGGTTCGCTGCCGAGCGAGGCCGACGAGTCGGACCTGGGGGTCGTCGGCAGCGGAGGGGTCTACCTGGCTGCGGCGGCGCTCGGCGAGGTAGAGGTCGGCGAGTGGCCGGACAGAAGGCCTCGCTCGTGATGATGATCTGACAAAAGGTGCAGATGTTGTGGGTTCGCGGCGAAACAGGTGCACATTTTCCGTTCCGTGCGCCGGGCGTGCGCCCCTACCGTAGTCCTCCCGCGCCAGGAGATCGATCAATCTCAGCCAGCCTGGAGGCCTAGGTGACCACCCTCACGATCCTCGGCAACATCCCGCACGCGCACACGATCACCAGCCTCCTCACAAACGCCGGCTTCACCCTGAATGCCCCCGCCACCCACGGACCCGCAGACGCACCCGCAGGCGAGGAGCCCCCCAGAGTACTCCTCACCGCCTTCGGCTCGGCCGCCGCCTCAAGGCAGGCGGCGGCCCGCGCCTTGCCGTCCATGGCCCCGGGCGGCTACTGGATCGACCTGAGCCCCGCCTGTGACGACGCCACCAGCGCCTCACTGGCCGAATGCCACGGCGCCACCCGCATCCAGGCCCCGCTCGCGAACCATCGCGGCGTCCTCGTCGCGACCGTCCACCCCGACGTCGACCTGGCCGGGCTCCCGCTGTGCGACCTGATCCTCAACTCCGCCGCACACCTCGTCATCCGGAGCACCCACCCCGACCGCGGCCTCATCGGACTGGACCTGGAGGCGCAGCTCGGCATCCCGTCACCACGATCCAGCAACGACCCGACTCTCGGCTGACCAAGGACCCTCAGAACATGCGCGCGGCACGTGCAGTCACACCCCTTCCGATCAGCCGACCCCAGCCACAGCCTCCGAGAGTCACCGCACCAGCGGCGCCGTCGGCCCTTGAGGCCGTCCGCATTGAGATGGCCCTGGAGGCGTCATCCCGGGCCACCGAGAATGCGCTCAAGGGTCTCGCGCCCGCGGACCTCATCCTGCTCGTTGAGAGCCTGCGAGGAGCCCTTGCAGACCTGCTGCGGCTGCATCGTGGGCCCCTACGATGCTGGGCGAGCCTGCGGGAGGCTGAGGAAGTCAACCTGGCGACGATGAGCGTCGGTGACATGACGGCCTTGACCCGCCGACTGCGCGACGAGGTAGTCGAGCTCGCGGCCTACGCCACCTGACCTGCGGCAATCCAGCGCACACATCCCGCAGGCCTTTGTACCCCCTTTTACGAAAGCCGCGCACGCGGCCTTCGGCGGGTACAAGAACTCCGGCATCGGACGGGAGAACCACAAGGCGCTGCTGGAGCACTACCAGCAGACCAAGAACCTGCTGGTCAGCTACTCCCCCGACGCGGTCGGCTTCTTCTAGGCCGGCCCTGCGGAAATGTGGAGCGGGAGACGGTTCCGGTCTCCCGCTCCACCGCCACTCCCCGCGGCGGGCACTCGGGTCGAGCCATCACTCGGGTCAAGCCGTGGGGCCGAATCACCCATTTCGGGATCCAAGCACATGAATCCTGCCATTTTCCCGACGCGCCGCCGACATGCCCGGACGGCCCCCGCGAACGTCGTAGACAGGACTCCCCGACCCCTCACCCGTCTCCGGGAGTCCCACATGACCATCGCCCCCGCCAAACTCACCGACCCCGCCGTCCGCGCGTTCGTCACCGCGATCAACGCGGGCGACCGCGAGGCCTTCTTCGCCTTGCTCGCGCCGGACGCGGCCATGTCCGACGACGGTTCCGAGCGCGAGCTGGCGGACTGGGTCGACCGGGAGATCTTCGGCCCGAACGGCCGGATGGCCGTCCAGACCGAGTCGAACGGCGGCCACGCGCTCGTCGCCGAGTTCACCAACGACACCTGGGGCATGATGCGCACCGCGTGGCGCTTCACCGTCGAGGGCGGCAAGATCCGCCGCTTCGACACCGGCCAGGCCTGAACCCAGCGGGCGCAGGACGGCTGCCGGGCTCAGGACAGCCCGCAGGCGCAGGACGGCTTCCGGGCTCAGGACGGTCTGTGGGCTCAGGACAGCCCCAGGCACCCCCGCACCGCACGGATCAGGTTCCGCGAGCGGATGTCCCCGGTGACGCCCGGCTGCATGCCGTTGGTGACGTAGCCGAAGCCCAGCCCCAGCTCCGGGTCGGCGAAGCCCAGCGAACCGCCCCGCCCGGGGTGCCCGAAGCTCGCCGGGGAGGCCATCGGCGCGGTCGGGCCGTGCCGCCAGAAACCCAGGCCGAAGGTGGAGTTGACGATCAGCACCCGGTCGGGCCCGTGCACGGCCGGCCCGACCGCGCGGGTCAGCACCTCGGGTCCGAGCAGCGGCGGCAGCAGCGCGCCGGAGCCGTCGGGGCGGTCGGCCGCGCCGATCAGCGCCGCGTAGAACCGGGCCAGCGAACGGGCGGTGCCGATACCGCCGGCGCCGGGGATCTCGGCGGCCTGCACCGCCGGGTCGTTGAGGTCCACCCCGGGGCGCACCGAGGCGAACGACCGCGCGGTCAGCGAACTCGGGTCCTCGTAGGCGTCCCGGACGGACTGCTTGGGCCGCAGCCGCAGCCCGCTCGGTCCGGTCCGGGCCGCCTCCGGGGCGGGCAGGTCGACCAGCTTGCCGACCCGCGGCGCGGCCCCGGCCGGCAGCCCGATCCACAGGTCCAGTCCGAGCGGCCGGGCGATCTCCTCGGCGAAGTACTGTCCGATCGTCCGATCGCTCACCCGCCGCACCACCTCGCCGACCAGCCAGCCGAAGGTGTACGGGTGGTAGCCGTGCGCCGTGCCGGGCTCCCAGGCGGGCGTCTGCGCGGCGACGGCGGCGGCCGCACGCTCCCAGGTGAGCACGTCCTCCAACCGCAGCGGCACGTCCAGCGCGGGCACCCCGGCCCGGTGCGAGAGCAGCCAGCGCACCGGCACCCCGCCCTTACCCGCCGCCGCGAACTCCGGCCAGTACGAGGCCACCGGCGCGTCCAGGTCCAGCAGTCCGCGTTCGACGGCCAGCAGCGCGGTGGTCGCGGTCAGGCCCTTGGTGACCGAGCGCAACACCTGCGCGGTGTCCGCCGTCCACGGCACCGCCGGCGCGGGCCGCCCGCCGACCTCGGGCCGGGCGTCGCCGCCCCACAGGTCGACCACCTTGCGGCCGTGCGCGTACAGCGCGAAGGCCGCGCCGAGCTCGCCGTACTCGGCGAAGTTCCGTGCGAAGGCCGCCCGTACGGGCTCGAACCCCTCGGCCGTCTCGCCCCAGATCTCCACCATCGCGCGCCGCCTTCACCCCGGTAACGATCGTCATGGTCCACCCGTGTTCGAAGGATCGTGAAGATCCGTTCGAGTCGGGCCCCGAAACCCTAACCTGTCCGTCATGACCAACCCTGCCGAAGAACTGCTGGACATCGTCGACGAGCACGACCGGGTGATCGGGACCGCCCTGCGCGGCGAGGTCTACCGGCGCGGCCTGATCCACCGCTGCGTCTTCATCCTGGTCCGCGACCCGGCCGGACGGATCTTCGTCCACCGCCGCACGGACACCAAACTGTTCGCCCCCGGGGCGTACGACATGTTCGTCGGCGGCGTGGTCGGCTCGGGCGAGACCTACGCCGAGGCCGCCGTCCGCGAGGCCGAGGAGGAACTCGGCGTCCACGGCATCGTCCCGCGCCCGATGTTCAAGTTCCTCTTCCGGGAGCCCGACGGTGGCAAGCTCACCTGGTGGTGCGACATGTACGAGGCCGAATGGGACGGCCCGGTCGACCCGCAGGAGTCCGAGGTCGCCTGGCACACCTGGCTCACCCCCGACGAACTCGCCGAGCGCCTCGCCCGTGACACCTTCGTCGCCGACGGCCGCGAGGCCTACCGCCGTTATCTGGACTTCCGGGCCGCGTAGACGGCCACAGACGCCGCGTGGACGCTGCACAGCCGCCGCACGGAGGCCGCATGGGCCCCCGGACCACCGCCGGATAGGCTGGCGCGCATGGCCTCCCGTACGCCGTCCCCGACGGCCGACCGCGCAGCACGGACCTCCGCACCCGCCCGGGCGGCGGCGGGTGACCGGCCCCGTCGGCGGCTGAGCGTGGACGAGCGGCGGGAGCAGCTGATCGCCGTGGCCCTGGAGCTGTTCAGCCGGCGGCCGCCGGAGGAGGTGTCGATCGACGACATCGCCGCCGCCGCGGGCGCCTCCCGGCCGCTGGTGTACCACTACTTCCCCGGCAAGCAGGCGCTGTACGAGGAGTCGCTGCGGCGGGCCGGCCAGGAACTGTCGGCCCGCTTCGAGGAGCCGATGGAAGGGCCGCTGTCGGAGCGGCTGTACCGGGTGATGGGCCGCTACCTGGACTTCGTGCAGAGTCACGGGCCGGGCTTCGCGGCGCTGCTGCGGGGCGGCTCGGTGGCCGCCAGCGCGGGCACCTCGGCGGTGATCGACGAGGTCCGCCGGGCCGCGCAGGAGCAGATCCTGGCCCACCTGGCGATCCCCTCGCCCAGCCCGGCGCTGCGGCTGACCGTCCGCGCCTGGATCGCCAACGCCGAGATCACCTCGCTGGAGTGGCTTGGCGAGCGCTCGGTGCCGCTGGAGGAACTGCAGCTGCACCTGGTGCAGGAGTTCGTCGCGGCACTCACCATCACCGCCGCCCGGGAGCCGGCGCTCGCCGCCGAGCTCGCCTCCTTCTTCGCCGACGAGCGCCCGCAGGGGCCGACCGGGCGTCTGGTGCGGGACCTCGCCGGGCTGCTCGCCGTCCCGGGGATCCTCGACGCGCTCACTGCGCTCGCCACCGAGGCCGCTGAGGTTGCGGAGGCCACCGAGGTTGCCGAGGCCGCCGGTGCCGCTGAGGCCACCGAGGAGCCCCCGCCGACGCGCTCGTCCGAGTGATCATCCGGTCATCCTGCGGTTCGGTCAGGACGGCGGGCTCTGATAGGAATGGGCAGGGATCTGACGGTGCGCCGCCGCGACCGGCCCGATTCCACCCGAACCACCGACGGCAGACGGAGCAGAGCGGGGGGCTCACCAGTTGACCCAGGACGTCCAGTTCAGTGCGGAGGCCAACCCCTTCGCGGCAGCCGAGCAGGTCTGCGCGACCCTCGGCACGCTCACCGACGCCCTCTTCGACGAGCACACCTCGCGCCACCCGGCGGCCTCGCTGAGCGCCCTGCGCGCGACCGCGCACCCCGCCGCCGAGGCGCTGTTCGGCCTGCCGCTCGCCCCCAACGGCCCGGTGCACGCCGCCCTCGACCGGCTCGGCACGGTGATCACCGTCGGCTCCGCCCGTCCCGGCACCGGCGCCCGGATCGCCGACCGGGTGATCGACGCGCTGCAGTCCCGCTACGGCGGCGGACCGGTGCGCGGCGCCATCGCCGACCGGGGCACCACCTCGGCCGCGCTCTTTCAGCTGCCGGTCACCGGTGAGTTCGCCGACGCCATGCTGCGCCCGCCGTTCGCCCCGGCGCTCGCCGCGCTGGCGGCCGGACAGCAGACCCGGCAACCGGTCGAACTGCCCACCGGCGCGGGCGCCGAGGTCCGGCTGGTCGTCCCGCCCGGTTTCCACCCGCTGACCTCCCCCGGCGGGCCCCCCGGGGTCTCCGCCCGTACGGTGCCCCCGCTGCCCGCCGACGCGGACCCGGCCGACGGGACCGCCCCGGCTACCGCGGCGGCGGCCGCCGAGCTGTCCGGGCACCTGGCGGAGGTCGCCGAGGAACTGTTCAGCACCACCGGTACCGAGCCACGCCGCGACTTCGCGGTGGTCGCCGCCACCCTGGCCGACCTGATCCAGGACGCGGGCGTCGCGTACGCGGGCGTCTGCGCCCTCGAGCTCGACGACCGCACCTCGGACGCCGCCCTCGTCGTCTCGCTCGCCCGGCACCCGCTGCCGATCACCGCGCTCGCCACCGAGCTGGCCACCGTCCGACGGCACGCCGAGGTGTGGACGGTCCTGCTGCCGGCCGGCCCGGCCGCCGTCCTGGTCGAGGGACGGACCGTCCCGGTGCCCGGACCGCTGGCCGCCGACGGGCAGCGACGCTGGGTGGTCACCTCGGCCGTCCAGGCCTTCGTACCGCTGCCGGACGGCGGGACGGTGCTGTGCGCCCAGCTGTCCACGGCGCGGCCGGAGGACTGGGAGCTGTACACCGAGGCGTTCGCGGAGCTGCTGAAGAGCATCCAGTTCGGCTGGGACGGCGAGCCGGCCCCGACCGGCGCCGCGCCCGCCACCGTGCCGGCTCCCCCTCAGGCACCGGCACCGGATCCGGAACCGGTGCCGGTCGAGGAGACGCAGACGCAGACGCAGACGCAGACGGAGGAGCCCACGGAGCTGCCCGTCCACCTGCGCGGCACGCCGGTGCGGGTTCCGCCCGCGGACTTCAACCCCTTCGCGCCCGTCGCCGAGTCGTCCACCACCGAGGCCGAGCCGACCGCGGAGGACCGCCCGAAGGGCACGCCGGTCATGGTCCCGCCGCCGGACTTCGACCCCTTCGCCATGCCGGACCTCCCGTCCACACCGGCCGCCGCGCCCGCAGCGCAGCCCGCCGCCGCCGACCCGTTCGGCACGACGGTCGCGGCCGACCGGAAGAGCGACCCGTTCGGCACCACCCTCGCCCCGCAGGGCCCGGCCATCCCGCCGCCGCCGTCGACCCCGCCGGTCATCCCGGCGCCCGTCGCGGCAGCAGTCGCGGCGGAGGCCGAGCCGACCACGGAGGACCGCCCGAAGGGCACGCCGGTCATGGTCCCGCCGCCGGACTTCGACCCCTTCGCCATGCCGGACTTCCCGTCCACGCCGGCGAAGGAGCCCGAGGCAGCGGCGGACGCGAACGCGACGCCGGAGCACCGTCCGTTCGGCTGAGCCCGGCAGCTGCGCGCGCGAGCAGGTAACGGCGAACAGACGACACGCTACGGGTGACGGGTCACAGCTGACAGGTTTCAGATTTCAGATTTCGTTCGCTGAAATCTGTTACCTGTCACCGGTCAGCCGTCGGCTGCCCTCCGCCACCCGTCACGCGCGCCGCCGCTCGATCACCGCCGCGATCCCGTCCAGCATCCGCGCCATCCCGAACTCGAACAGCGCCTCCAGACTCAGGTCGATCTCCGGACCCCGGTTCATCGCGTCGAACATCGGGAACCGGTCCGGGTCCGACATCAGCCGGTCGTGGTCCTCGTCGTCCAGACGGTCCATCCACTCGTCCGCCGACAGCCCGCTGTCCTGTTCGGCCTGCGCCTCCCGCTCAAAGTGGACGGCCAGCCCGCACACGAACGCCGCCAGCGCGACGGAGGCCTGGGCCATCTCCTCCCGGCTCAGCCCCAGTCCCGCCAGCACCGCCATCGAGCGCTCGGTGTGCAGCGCCGCGTCCGGCGCGAGCACCGGCCGGGTGAAGGACATCGTGGACGCCAGCCACGGGTGCCGCCGGTAGATCCGCCATTGCAGCCGCGCGACCGACTCCAGCCCCTCCCGCCAGTCCGACGCCGACACCGACGCCGGCCGCTCGGGCAGCGGCTGCTCGCCGAAGGCCACGTCCAGCATGAGCCGCAACAGCTCGTCCTTGCCCGGCACATGACGGTAGAGCGACATCGTCGCGACCCCGAGGTCCGTCGCGACCCGTCGCATCGACAGCGCCGCCAGCCCCTCCACGTCCGCCACCCGGACGGCCGTCGCCACGATCCGCTCCCGGGTGAGGTCCCGCTCACCGCCGGCCCGCGCACGCCGAACGGCGGCCGGAGCCAACGCCGCAGCCGCCTCGGCCCCAGCCCCCTTCGCCCCGGCAACCCTCGCCCCAGCCACCGCAGCCTCGACCGCCGTAGCCCCGGACGCCTTGGTCCCGACCACCACCGTCCCCACCCCCGGAACGGCGCGGACCAGCCCCTCTTCCCGCAGGCGGTTCAGCACCTTGGTCGCCGTGGCCATCGCCACGCCCCATTCCCGGGTGATCCGCCGGGTCGACGGCACCCGGGCCCCCGGCGCCAACTCCCCTGCCACGATGCGCCGTCGAAGCTCGGCCGCGATCCGCTCCGAGGGAGTACCGCTCTCAGCCACCACCCACCACCGCCCGCCAGACCCTCCACTGCCCCAGGGAGAAGTCCCATGGGAGAAACCCCAGCAGCCGATCCCCGCCAACCGCCGTTCGCGTCGGCCGGGTTCGCTCTCAGCCCGCGCGCCGCGCCAGGTGCACCACGTCCGGCACTCCCCGGGACACCGGGATCTCGTGCGTCACCACGTCCGAGAAGCCCGCCCCCCGCAGCGCCTCCTCGAAGGCCTGCGACGGCTGGGCGCTCCACACCGCCAGCACCCCGCCCGGCTGCAGCCGGTGCCAGAGCACCGCGAGTCCGTCCGCGCCGTAGAGCCCGTTGTTGGAGTCGGTGACGGTCCAGTCCGGCCCGTTGTCGATGTCCAGGCACAGGGCGTCGTAGCGCTCGCCGTCCGCGGCCGCGAGGTACTCCAGCAGGTCGGCGTGGAGCACCGCGACCCGCTCGTCCTCGAGCGCGCCGTCCGAGAAGGCGCCGAGCGGGCCGTTCCGGTGCCAGTCGATGATCGCGGTCTCCCGCTCGACGATGGCGATGCGGCCCCAGCGCGGCTCGGCCGCCGCGTACGCGAGCGAGAAGCCGACCCCGAGGCCGCCGATCAGGACCGCCGGCCGCTCGGGCCGGCTGCCCGTACGGTCGAGTTCGTCCAGCGCGGCCTGGATCAGCAGTCGCTCCGAGCGTCCATCGGCGGTGTCCATGAGGAAGCAGCCGTTGGCGATGATCTCGAAGTGCCGTCCGCGCTGCCGCAGCACCACCTCGCCGAACGGGCCTTCCCGTCGGTCGAGCGTGACGACGGCCTCGGGGCCGTCCCGTTCGGGCAGTGCGGTGGTCATCCGTCCTCCTCGACGAACCCAGGCGAACTCGGGCGAACTCAAGTGAACTCAAGTGAACTCGGGCGAACTCGACTGCGGACCGTCCCGGTGTGACCGCGGGACCGTCCCGGTGCGGACGAGTACCCGCCCGACAATAGCCGAGTCCGCACCGGGGCCCGTCAGGTCGTGATCAGTACCCCCGCGTAGGAGACGCCGGCCACGACCACCCAGGAGCCGAGCCCGAGCAGGGCGATCCGCCCGCCGGTACGGATCATGGTCGGCAGGTGCACGGCACTGCCGAGGCCGAACAACGCGGCGGCGAGCAGCAGTTCCTGGGCGTCTCCGGCCAGGCCGAGCGCCCGCTCGGGCAGCACGCCGGTGGTCCGCAGGACGATCATCGCGAGGAACCCCGCCACGAACAGGGGCACGATCGGCGGACGGCTCCCGGTCTTCACCGAATTCGCAGCCGCCCCCTCCAGCGCACCCGACAGCGGTCCCGCCGGCGGTCCTTCCAGCGGTTCCGCCATCGCCCCCGCCGGCGGTCCCCCGCCCGAGGCCCCACCGGAGCCCGCACCCACCGCCTGCGCCACCCGCGCCACCCGCGCCGCCTGCGCCGCCCGCAGGTTCCGCCGCACCGCGACGGCCACCCCCGCGACCAGCGGCGCCAGCAGCACCACGCGCATCAGCTTGACCAGTACCGCCTCCCGCAGCGCCGCCGCCCCGCCGGTCTGCGCGGTGGCGACCACCTGTCCGACGTCGTGCACGCTCGCGCCGACCCAGCGCCCGAACTCCACGTCGCCGAGCCCAAGCGGCTGCTGGAGCAGCGGCAGGACGGCGATCGCGAGGGTCCCGCACAGGGTGACCAGCGCCACCGAAGCCGCGACGTCCTCCTCCTCACTGCCCGCGGCCTGGCTGACCGCGCCGATGGCCGAGGCCCCGCAGATCGAGTACCCGGTGGCGACCAGCAGTGGCTGGTCGCCGGGCAGGCCGAGCCGCCGGCCCAGCCAGAGCGTGCCGGCAAAGGTGGCCGCGACCACCACGATCACCATGGCGACGGTGGCCCAGCCGAGGCCTAGCACGTCGTCCAGGCTGAGTTTGAGCCCGAGCAGGACGATCCCGACCCGCATCAGCCGCTTCCCGGCCGTGGACAGGCCCGGCCGGGCGACCCCGCGGACCACCGGGCGCAGCCCGGGCAGGTGGGCCGCCGCCATGCCGAGCACGACGGCGGCGGTGAGCTTGGGCACGGCCGGCACCACGGCGTGGACGCCCAGGGCGGCGGCCACCCCGAGGGCCGCGAGCAGCAGTCCGGGGGCGTCTCCGCGCATCGGGGGCAGCGAGTGGGTGCGGGCGGCGCGTTGCCGCAGGGTCAGTGCCACGCCGCCGCTCACTGCTCCTGGTCGGCGGGCAGCCGGTAGACCCGCCGGATGCTGGTGCCGAGCCGCGAGACGTCCGCGCCGTACACGTGGATGGAGATGGCCGTGCTGCTGCAGGAGTTGCGCACCAGGTGGATGTCGCCGGGCGGGGCGAAGGCGGCGACGGTGCCGGCCGGGCCGGCCACGTGCTCGGTCTCGACCAGCCGGGCGGTGCGGCCGTCGGGGACCAGTCGGTAGCGGGTCTCGCTCTCCTGGCCGCGGTGGACGCCGGCCACGCACCAGGAGACGTGGTCGTGGATCGGGGTGTGCTGTCCGGGCAGCCAGACCAGGGCGACGACGGAGAAGCTGCCGTCCTCCTCGGCGTGCAGGACGTGCTGGCGGTACCGCTGCGGGTCGCCCTCGCACTGGGCGGGGGTGAGCAGCGCGTCGGGTCCGTCCTGGTCGGCGTGCAGGTGCGGGGCGAGGCGCTCGCCGACCAGGTAGGCGGTGAGCTCTGGGGGCAGTCCGCGGTCCACGACGGCGCGGATCTCGCTGATCAGCGCGGTCATCCGCTCGGTGAGCCGGTCGCTGCCGACCGTGGCTGAGGGCGTCATGCCAGCAGGTTCGGCCCTAGCGACCTATCACGTCCAAGGAGGTTTTGTAAGCAATATCCCCACCAAGGCTTATATGTCAGCAGCCGACCCGGCTCGCCGCCGCCTGCCGCAGGTGGTCCAGGACCAGTCCGGTGGCCGGGATCCGGCGGTGCTCGCGCAGCACGTACGCGCTCACCTGCCGCCGCAGGTGCGGCTCGACGGCCCGCCCGGTGACCTTGCGGTGACACATGAAGGAGAGGACCAGCGCGGGCATCAGCGCGATCCCGACCCCGGCGGCGACGAGCGACTGCACCGCGAGGTTGTCGTCGGTGGAGAAGACGATGTCCGGCGCGAAGCCCTCCTCCGCGCAGACGTGCAGCAGATTGGCCCGACATCGTGGGCAGCCGGCGATCCAGCGCTCGCCGTCGAGGTCGGCGAGCCGTACGGCGTGCCGGCGGCCGAGCGGGTGCCCGACCGGCAGCAGCACCGTGAGCAGGTCCTCCATCAGCGGGATCTCGTCCAGCCCGTCCGGGACCTCGGTGGCCGCGCCCGGGTAGCGGAAGGCCAGCGCGATGTCGCATTCCCCGCGCAGCAGCCGCTGGACGGAGTCGGGTGGCTCGGCCTCCAGCAGCTCGACCCGTACGCCGGGGTGCTCGGCCAGCAGCCGGGCCATCGCCTCGGGTATCAGGGTGGCGTTGGCGCTGGGGAAGGCGCAGACCCGGACCCGCCCGGCGCGCAGCCGGGCGAGCGCGGCGAGCTGCTGCTGGGCGGCGGACATGCTGCCGAGGATCAGCTCGGCGTGCCGGGAGAGCGCCTCGCCCGCTTCGGTGAGCCGCAGTCCGCGCCCGGCGCGGGTGAACAGCGGGACGCCGACGGTGCGTTCGAGCGCCTTCATCTGCTGGGTGATGGCGGGCTGGGTGTAGCCGAGTTCCCGGGCGGCGGCCGAGTAGGAGCCGGCCCGGACGACCTCGTGGAACGTCCTGATGTGCCGCGAGTCGAACACCGGCTCCATGGCCCTCCCGCCCGGGTCGTCGTCGTCCGGACCGTTCACGCGGTCCCGTCCAGCCCCGCAATCATAAGAGGAATTTGGAGGTACCGGCCCCGGCCCCATCCGTACCTATGGTTCAGCGTCGAACCAAGCCTCTCACTGCTGCGCCGACGGCGGCAGCCCCATCGCCACCCCGGCCTTGACCACCGGCGCCCCGCCCCGCACGGTCGGGCTGCGCCGGCTGCGCTTCTCGACGAAGCGGGCGAGCCAGGAGAGCAGCAGGCACATGCCGATGTAGATCGGCGCGATCACGATCACCACCGGGATGAACGGCAGGTCGTAGTCGAGGTTGGTGGCGATCAGCTTGCCCGCGTGCAGGAACTCCTCGTAGGTGATCAGGAAGCCCAGCGAGGTGTCCTTGAGCGCGACCACCAGCTGGCTGATGATGGCCGGCAGCATCGCCCGGTTGGCCTGCGGCACCAGCACGTAGGACATCACCTGGGTCTTGCGCATGCCCAGCGCGTACGCCGCCTCCCGCTGCCCCTTGGGCACCGCGAGCACGCCGGCCCGGAACACCTCGGCCAGCACCGACCCGTTGTAGAGCACCAGCCCGGCCACCAGCGCCCACAGCGGCTGCACCTTCAGCGCGACGAAGACGAAGAAGATCATCACCAGCACCGGCATGGCCCGGAAGAACTCGACCACCAGCGTGGAGAACCAGCGCACCACCCGGTGGTCCGACAGCCGCCCGGCCGCGAACAGCGCCCCGAACGGCAGCGCGAACAGCACCGTCCAGCCGAACGCCTTCAGCGTGTTGCCGAGCCCACGCAGCAGCAGCTCCTGGACGCCTCGGTACTCGAAGGGCTGCCACTTGGCGTAGGTGAACTGGTGGGTGTGGAACAGCATGTAGACGACCCAGGCGACCCCCGCCGCGATCAGCAGCAGCGCGATCCCGCCGTACAGCCGGTGGCGGGCGAGCGCCTTCGGCCCGGGGATGTCGTACAGCGCCGAGGATTCAACGGTCATCGGGACACCGCCACTCGTCGTTCCAGCAGGTTGAAGACGGCGCTGATGGCAAGGGTGATGATCAGGTAGCCGACGGCGATCCAGACGAAGGTCCAGACGATGCTGTAGCCCAGCTCGTTGATGGTCCGGTAGGTGCCGAGCAGTTCGGTGACGCTGAACGAGCCGGCGATCGCCGTGTTCTTCGCCAGCGCGATCATCACGCTGCCGATCGGCGCCACCACCGAGCGGTACGCCTGCGGCAGCACCACCAGGCTCATCGTCTGCCCGAAGGTCATGCCCAGGCTCCGGGCCGCCTCGCCCTGCCCGGTCGGCACGGTGTTCACGCCCGAGCGCATCGCCTCGCAGACGAAGGCCGAGGTGTAGCAGCCGAGCGCGAGCACCGCGAAGGTGTAGAAGGGCAGCGTGATGTCGAACCGGGGCAGGCCCAGCACCACGATGAAGAACAGCAGGGTCAGCGGCGTGTTGCGCAGGATCGTCACCCACACCGTCCCGAACACCCGCAGCGGCCTGACCGGCGAGACCCGGAAGCTCGCGATCAGCACCCCCAGCACCAGCGACAGCACAGCGCTCACCGCGAAGAGCGAGAGCGTGCCGAGGAAGCCTTCCCAGTAGGTCGACCAGTTGTCGGTCAGCGTTTTCACGGCGCGGCCCTCTCAGTACCGGTTGATCTGCGGCGGGGTCGGCGCGGCTTCCCCGGAGAGACCGAGGGTGGCCTCGAAGGCCTTCTTCCAGTCGCCGTTCTGCTCGCGCTGCTCCAGCGCGTCGTTCAGCGCCATGCGCAGCACGGTGTCGTTCTTCGGTACCCCGATGCCGTACGGCTCGGTCGAGAACAGCGGGCCGACCACCTTGAGCTCGTCCGGCACCTTGGCCGCGTAGCCGAGCAGGATCGCGTTGTCCGTGGTCACGGCGTCGACCTGGTTGGTGATCAGGTTGTCGACGCACGCCGAGTAGGTGTCGTAGCCGATCAGCTTGGCCTTCGGGTACTGCGACTGGATGCGCTGGTACGGCGTCGAACCGGCCGCCGAGCAGACCTTCTTGCCGTTCAGGTCCTGCGGGCCGTGGATGGTGGTGTCGTTCTTGCGCACCAGCAGCGACTGGCCGGCGACGAAGTACGGCCCCGCGAAGCCGACCAGCTTCTTCCGGTTGTCGTTGATGGTGTACGTGCCGACGTAGTAGTCCACCTGGCCGTTCTGCAGCGCGGTCTCGCGGTTGGCCGAGGCGATGGTCTTGAACTGGATCTTGTCCGGCGGGAAGCCGAGGGAGGCGCCGACCATCTTGGCGATCTCGATGTCGAAGCCGGAGTACACGCCGGTGGCCGGGTTCTTCTGGCCCAGGTACGGCTGGTCCTCCTTGGCGCCGACCACCAGGTGGCCCCGGCTGCGGGCGGCGTCCAGGGTCGGCGAGCCGGTGATCGAGGAGGCGTTCTGCACCTGGTAGCTGGGCAGCGCGCTGGGCTGCGGGCCCTTGGGCGGCGGGGTCCCGGCCTTGCCGCAGCCCGCCGCCAGCGCGGTGAGCAGCAGGGCGGCGGCGAGCACGCGCTTCCTCCCCCGCGCCGCGGGCTTCGCCGGGCGCGCTGCGCTGGGCTTCCCCGACCCCCCTGCGCCGGGCGCCGTCTCATCGTTCACGGCGCCGCCTCAGTGCTTCAGGATCTTGGACAGGAAGTCCCGGGCGCGCTCGCTCTCGGGGGCGCTGAAGAAGCCCTCCGGGGCGCGGTCCTCCACGATCCTGCCGTCCGCCATGAACACCACCCGGTTCGCGGAGGCCCGGGCGAAGCCCATCTCGTGGGTGACCACGACCATCGTCATGCCCTCGTGCGCGAGCTGGCGCATGACGTCCAGCACCTCGTTGATCATCTCGGGGTCGAGCGCCGAGGTCGGCTCGTCGAAGAGCAGCGCCTTGGGGTCCATCGCGAGCGCGCGGGCGATCGCGACCCGCTGCTGCTGCCCGCCGGACAGCTGGGCCGGGTACTTGTCGGCCTGCGACGCGAGGCCCACCCGCTCCAGCAGCGCGCGGGACTTGGCGTCGGCCTCCGTCCTGGGCCGGCCGCGCACCTTGATCTGCGCGAGTGAGACGTTCTGCAACACGGTCTTGTGCGCGAACAGGTTGAAGGACTGGAACACCATGCCGACCTCGGCGCGCAGCCGGGCGAGGCCCTTGCCCTCCGCGGGCAGCGGCTCGCCGTCGAGCAGGATGGTGCCGTTCTCGATCGGTTCGAGCCGGTTGATCGCCCGGCAGAGCGTGGACTTGCCGGAGCCGGACGGGCCGATGACCACGACGACCTCGCCACGGCCCACCGTCAGCTCGATGTCCTGGAGTACGTGCAGGTCCCCGAAGTGCTTGTTGACCCCGCGCAGCTCGATCAGCGGGGCGAAGTCCGCGGTGGCGCTCCGGGCCGGCTCGGGAGCTGTGGTCACCTGCTGCGCCGTCCCTTCAGCAGCCAGCCCAGCACGCTGCCCGCGACGAGCGTGGCCAGCAACGCGATCCAGAGCGGTGCGGTGACGGTGAACACCCAGAACTGGATCTTCACCTTTTCGAGGTTGGCGAACAGGAACCACACGGCGAGGATGACGATGACGCCGATCCCGATGTACCGCGTGGGGATCCCGCCGATCTCACCGCGCGGGGAGCGGGACGAGCCGTCTGAAATCTTGGTCACCGGAGCAGTCTGCGGGCCGGGCCGCCGATTTGCCCGGTTACGCGCCCTTCCGGGGCGGGGAGTAACCCGCACGGGGCAATCCGACCCCGTGCGGGTTTACCGATCTACGGCTACGGCCCTCCGAACTCCTCGGCTGCTACCGCTCGTCCCGCCACGAGCGCCAGAGCGCCGCGTACGGACCGCCGGCCGCGACCAGCTGCGGGTGGCTGCCGTACTCGCTGATCCGCCCGCCCTCGACCACCGCGATCACGTCCGCGTCGTGCGCGGTGTGCAGCCGGTGGGCGATGGCGATGACCGTCCGGCCCTCCAGCACCCGGGAGAGCGAGCGCTCCAGGTGCCGGGCGGCGCGCGGGTCCAGCAGCGAGGTGGCCTCGTCCAGCACCAGGGTGTGCGGATCGGCCAGCACCAGCCGGGCCAGGGCCAGTTGCTGGGCCTGCGGCGGGGTCAGCGAGGTGCCGCCGGAGCCGACCTCGGTGTCCAGCCCCTCCGACAGGGCGTCCACCCAGTCGCCGGCGTCCACCGCATCCAGCGCGGCCCGCAGCTCGGTGTCGTCGGCGTCGGGCGCGGCCAGCCGCAGGTTGTCCCGCAGGGTGCCGACGAAGACGTGGTGCTCCTGGTTGACCAGGGCCACCTCCGCGCGCACCCGCTCGGCCGGCATCCGGGACAGCGCCGCCCCGCCGAGGGTCACGCTGCCGCGGCCGGGGGCGTAGATCCCGGCCAGCAGCCGCCCGAGCGTGGACTTGCCCGCCCCGGACGGCCCGACCAGCGCGACCCGGCTGCCCGGGGCGACATCCAGGCTGATCCCGTGCAGGACGTCCGCGCCCTCGCGGTAGCCGAAGCGGACGTCCCGGGCCTCCACCCGGCGGCCGTCCGGGCGGGCGGACTCGTCCTCCTCGTGTTCCGGCACCTCGCGCACGCCGACCAGCCGGGCCAGCGAGGCCTGCCCGATCTGCAGCTCGTCGTACCAGCGCAGGATCAGGTCCACCGGACCGGTCAGCATCTGCGCGTACAGCACGCCGGTGGTCAACTGGCCGACGGTGATCCAGCCCTTGAGCGTGAACAGCCCGCCGAGTACCAGGGTCGCGAGCACCGCCGCGGTGTAGACCGCGTCGATGGTCGGGAACCAGACCGAGCGCAACCACAGGGTGTACCGCTCCCAGGCGAGCCACTCGCGCAGCTTGCGGTCGGTCAGCCCGATCCGCCGGCCGCCCAGGCGCAGCGCCTCGACCGTCCGCCCGGCGTCCACCGTCTCGGCCAGCACGGTGTTCACCGCGGCGTACCCGGCCGACTCGTTGCGGTAGGACTGCGGCGCCCGCCGGAAGTACCAGCGGGAGGTGGCCAGCAGCAGCGGCAGCCCGATCAGCGAGGTCAGCGCGAGCACCGGCGAGGTGACCAGCAGGGCGCCGAGCACCAGCAGCAACGAGACCACGGCGACGGCGAGTTCGGGCACCGCCTCGCGCACCGACTTGTCCAGCCGGTCGACGTCGGTGGTGCCCCGGGAGACCAGGTCCCCGGTGCCGGCCCGCTCCAGCACACCGGTCGGCAGCGCGACCGAGCGGACCAGGAAGTCCTCGCGCAGGTCGGCCAGGACCCGCTCGCCGAGCACCGCGCCGCGCATCCGCGACCAGCCGGTGAACGCGGCCTGCGCCACGAGCGCCAGCAGGTACCAGGCGACCGCCACCGTGATGGTGGACCCGGCGGTGCCGGTGGCCAGCGACTCGACCAGGTGGCCGAGCACCCAGGGCCCGACCAGCCCGGCCAGCGTGGCCACCGAGTGCAGCGCCACGACGGTCGAGAACCCGCCCCGGTGCCGCCGCGCGAGCAGCAGCAGGTACGCGCGCACGGCGGCCGGGGAGCCGACCGGCAGGGTGGCGGCCGGCCCCTGCTCCTCATGGACGGGGGGCTTCATGACGTACTCCTCGGGTACGGGGCGGGACTGCCGGCGAACCTGTTCATGACGCTGTTCACACGGCCTCACCCACCGGCTGGGCGGCCTCCTCGTCGCGGGTGACCACGGCCCGGTAGGCCGGCTCGGACCGCATCAGCTCGCGGTGCCGCCCCGCCGCGACCACCCGGCCCTCGCGCAGCAGCACCACCCGGTCCGCCTGGTCGAGCAGCAGCGGACTGGTCGCGAACACCACGGTGGTGCGGCCCGCCCGGGTGTCCCGCAGTCCGGTGGCGATCCTGGACTCGGTGTGGGCGTCCACCGCGCTGGTGGGTTCGTCCAGCACCAGGACCGGCGGGTCCGCCAGCAGCGCGCGGGCCAGGGCGAGCCGCTGGCGCTGGCCGCCGGACAGCGAGCGCCCGCGCTCGGTGATCCGGGCGCGCATCGGATCGCCCGCGCACTCCGGCGAGCCGTCCACCAGCGCCTCCAGCACGTCGTCCGACCGGGCGGCCACCAGCGCCTCGGCCGCCGAGACCCGGCCCGAGGACGGGATGTCGAACAGCTCGGCCAGGGTGCCGGAGAGCAGCACCGGCTCCTTGTCGTGGACCAGCACGGCCGCCCGCGCCTCGGCCAGCGGCACCGTGTCCAGCTCCGTCCCGCCGAGCCGTACGGAGGGCTGCGCCTGCTCGCCCTCGGCCAACGGGACGTGGCCGCCGAGCCGCTCGGCGAGCGCCCCGGCGAGGTCCGGGTCCCCGCAGACCACCGCGGTCAGCTCACCGGCCCGCGCGGTCAGCCCGCTGACCGGGTCGTACAGGTCCGCCTTGGCCGGCCTGGTCCGTGGGGCCGGCGTGATTGTCGTGGTCGTCGTGGCCTCGCTCGCTCCACCGCTCCGGCTGAGGGACAGCACCCGGACGGCCCGCCCTGCGGAGACCCGGGCGACGCTCCAGGCGTGCGCCGCCTCGCCCAGGATCCGCAGCGGCGCGGCCAGGAATGCGGTCGCGCCGTACACCGCGATCAGGGTGCCGACGGAGAGCTCGCCGGAGGCCGCCAGCCGGGCGCCGTACCAGGTGACACCGATCACGAACAGGCCGGGCAGCAGCACCTGTTGGGCCTGCATCAGCGACCAGATCCGGGCCGAGCGGACGGCGGCCGCCCGCACCTTCTGGGAGGCCGCCCGGTACCGCTCCAGGAACAGTTCCTCACCGCCGATGCCGCGCAGCACCCGCAGCCCCGCCACCGTGTCGGCGGCCAGCTCGGTGGCCTTGCCGCCGAGCGCGCGCTGCTGCTCGTAGCGCCGCTCGAACGGCCCGATCAGCGGCCAGACGGAGGCCGCCAGCACCGGGACGCCGAGCAGCACGCCGATGCCCAGCACCGGTTCGACCACCAGCACCACCGAGCTGACGGCCAGCCAGACGATCACCGCGGACCGGACCCGGGCGATCAGCTCGACGTACCAGCCGATCCGCTCGACGTCCCCGCTGCCGACCGCGACGACCTCACCGGTGGCGATCCGGCGGGACAGCCCGGCCCCGAGGTGCGAGGCCTGCCGGGCCACCAACTGCCGTACCTGGCAAGCCGCGTGGATCCAGTTCCAGACCGCTTGGCGATGCGACAGGACGGTGCCCAGCGCGGCGCCCACGGCAAGCAGCAGGGCGAGCCCGCCGGCCTGCCAGATCCCGCCGGCGTCACCGTCGACGGCGGCCTGCACGCCCGAGCCGAGCGGTATCGGCAGGGCGGCCTGGCACCCCATCTCGAGCAGCGTCCAGCAGGTCGCGAGCAGTTGCCCGCGCCGCTGACTGCGCTGCAGCCAGCGCAGGAAGGCCAGGGGTGAGGAGAGATCGGGACTGCCGGGGTCGGCCGGCGGCAGCGGGGTGAGCGGCATGACACTCCGATACGAACGGTGCGGAGGTACGGGGGAACCGGGCGAACGGGGGTGCGGGCGAACGGGGCACGGACGGGCGCGCGCCGTCCGGCACGGCGGACCGGTTCACGCGAGCAGCCCGAGCCGACAGGCGAGGGCAATGGGCGACGGACGCGCGGCGCAACGGCGCGGCGGCGTCGACACGTCCGGTGGGAGCCCCGGACGGGACATGGGAAGGGCACGAAGGGCCCTGATTTCAGGAGGCCATGTCCGCGAGCCTGCCAACCCCGGTGTGACCCGCGCAACAGGTTTTCCGCCGCCCCGCCCGCCCGGCTCCCCGCCCGGCCCGCCCGCCCAGCCCGCCAGGGACCTCCGCCGGGCCTCCGACGGGCCTGCGACGGACCTCCGACGGGCCTGCGGGGGCCCGCGACGGGCCTGCGACCCCGCCCCCGACGCTCGTCCGCCCGGGGCGAGCCACTGCAAACCTCCACCCAAAATTCGCCCGTTTGGCGGGAACAATCAGGTTCCGGTGCCAGTTGCCCCCCACTGGAAAGACCTACGACCAGGAGGGCATCCCGTCCCGTGAGCACCATCCCCAGCGTCACTCTCAACGACGGCGCGCAGATCCCGCAGCTCGGTTTCGGCGTGTGGCAGGTCCCGGACGGTGAGGCCACCGCCGCCGTCAACTCCGCGATCGGCGCGGGCTACCGCTCCATCGACACCGCGGCCATCTACGAGAACGAGGCCGGCACCGGCGCGGCGATCGCCGAGGCGCTGGCGGGCGGCATCGCCCGCGAGGACCTCTACATCACCACCAAGCTGTGGAACTCGGGCACCCGCGACTGGTCCGGCGAGCAGGGCCGCGACGCCGTGCTGCGCGCGTTCGACGCCTCGATGGACAAGCTCGGCCTCGACTACCTCGACCTGTACCTGATCCACTGGCCGCGCCCGATGCACGGCAGCTACCTCAACATCTGGAAGGCCTTCGAGCAGCTGAAGGCGGACGGCCGGGTCAAGTCGATCGGCGTCTCCAACTTCGGCACCGAGCAGCTGACCCGCCTGCTCGACGAGGCCTCGGTCGCCCCGGTCCTGAACCAGGTCGAACTGCACCCGTACTTCCCGCAGGAGGAGCTGCGCGCCTTCCACGCGCAGCACGGCATCGCCACCGAGGCGTGGAGCCCGCTGGGCCAGGGCGGGGAGCTGCTCGCCGAGCCGGCCCTGGTGAAGATCGCCGAGAAGCACGGTCGCACGGTCGCCCAGGTGGTCCTGCGCTGGCACCTGCAGAGCGGCGTGATCGCCATCCCGAAGTCGGTCACCCCGTCCCGGATCCGGGAGAACCTGGACGTCATCGGCTTCGAGCTGGACGCGGAGGACCTCACGGCGATCGCCGCCGTCGCCACCGGCAAGCGCATCGGTCCGGACCCGCAGGGCTTCGACTGGAACTGACGTGGACCCGGGGTGCCGAATCCGGTCCCCGAGCATCCGCGACCGGCCCCCACGGGGCCTGACGGCCGCCATGACGAGGACCGCCCGCCCCGAACGGGGCGGGCGGTCCTCGTCATGCGCGATTCACAACATCACCACACCAACGGCCAGGGACCCTCGGTGCGTTGGCGAATCGTTTTGGCTGTTGTTACCAAGGCTTGGTCTAAAGCCTGCCCGCCTTGGCGATGAGCGCGAGTGCAGCCTCGTGCTCAGCCTCCTCCAGCGGAGCCAGCAGCAGCCGCTGGACCTCGGCCACCCCGGCGGCCGAGCGGTGCAGCAGGTCCTGTCCCGCCGGTGAGAGCGAGAGCAGGTTGCGCCGTCCGTCCGAGGGGTCGCGCCGGCGCTGCACCAGACCGCGGCGCACCAGCCGGCTCACCATCTCGGCCATGGTGGCCTTGTCCAGCGAGGCCAGCTCGCCCACCGTGCGCTGGTCGGCGCCCGGCTCCTGCTCCAGGGCGTCCAGCACCGCGTACTGCGGGGCCGTCAGCTCCGCGCCGACGTGCTCCGACCAGAGCTTGGTGTGCACCTGCTGGCTCACCCTGATCAGGTAGCCGATCGCCCGCTGGGCGTCCAGTATCGGCCGCGCGTCCGTGAAGACGGCGACCGCCGCGGGCTCCAGCCTGGCTATCTTGGCCATCACCCGGACGACCTCGACCTGCTCCTCCGCCGTCAGCGGCTCGAACAGGACGCGCTGCACGCGGACCACACCACCGGTGGCCTCGCGCACCGCCTGGGCGCCGCTCTGCGAGAGAGCGAGCAGCTTGCGTCGGCCGTCGGCCGGGTCGCGCCGACGCAGCACCAGGCCGCGGCGGACCAGCCGCGCGACCATCTCGGCCATCGTGGCCTTGTCCAGCGACGCTCGCTCGCCGACCGTTCGCTGGTCCGCACCCGGCTCGAGGGCCAGGACCAGCAGCACGGCGAACTGCGGAGCCGTGAGATCGGCTCCGACGTGCTCCGACCACAGCCGGGTGTGAACCTGCTGTGCAACGCGAATGAGGTGTCCGGGCGACTGCTGCAGTCGCGCGGACACGCGGGTTGTCGGGATCTCCCCCAGCACCATGTATCCGTCCCGATGTCACACCCGGTGTGTGTGGGACACCCGGGTGGGGCAGTAACGGCGAGTGGGCGTCCAGCTATGAGGGAGGGCGCTCCAGCCGTGCAGCCGGTGGCTGCTGGCGGACACTATACAAACGGCTGGCCCCTGCTGGCAGGCAGGGGCGGATAGTAGACGCAGGTTCGGCAACATTGGCATATTTACGCGCTGCCACACCGTTGCAGTAACCCGTTCTCAGCAGAAAGCCGACCGGTCGGTCCTTACCGACCGTCACCTGCGTCTCTCCACTCTGGCCGCCTTCCCTACTCGCCGGTAGGGTGTGGCCACCCTCCCCCGGGGGCTCTCCCCCGGAGGCAACCCCCGAGAGAGACGAGAGCGAGCATGACCGAGCAGAGCACCGCCCCCCGGGTCGCCGTCGTCACCGGCGCCGCCCGCGGCCTGGGTGCCGCCACCGCCGTCCGGCTGGCCGCCGACGGTTACGCGGTCGCCGTCCTGGACCTGGACGAGGCGGCCGGCAAGGACACCGTGGACCGGATCACCGCCGCCGGCGGCAGGGCCGTGGCCGTCGGCGCCGACGTCTCGAACGCCGAGCAGGTCCAGGCCGCCGTCGACCGCGTGGTCGCCGAGCTCGGCACCCCCGTCGTGCTGGTCAACAACGCGGGTGTTCTCCGCGACAACCTGCTCTTCAAGATGTCCGAGTCCGACTGGGACACGGTCATGAACGTTCACCTCCGCGGCGCCTTCCTGATGACCCGCGCAGTGCAGAAGCACATGGTCGACGCCGGATTCGGCCGCATCGTCAACCTGTCCTCCTCCTCGGCCCAGGGCAACCGCGGCCAGGCCAACTACTCGGCCGCCAAGGCCGGCCTGCAGGGCTTCACCAAGACTTTGGCCATTGAGCTGGGCAAGTTCGGCATCACCGCCAACGCCGTCGCCCCCGGATTCATCGCCACGGACATGACAGCAGCCACCGCCGCCCGGGTCGGCATGGACTTCGAAGACTTCAAGCGGGCTGCCGCCTCTCAGATCCCGGTCCAGCGGGTCGGTCTGCCTGAGGACGTCGCCCACACCATCTCGTTCCTGGCGAGCGAGGGCGCCGGCTTCGTCTCCGGCCAGGTGATCTACGTCGCGGGCGGGCCCCTCGACTGAGCACGGAACCTACACAGGGTTACCACGGAGTGGGAAGCCGGGCAGGCCGGCCTCCCACTCCGTTTCCTTTACCGGGGCTTTTGGGGAACCATTCGAAGACCACACTGGCATTCGATCCCGAAATAGCGGAAATCGCTCGCCGGACCACCCCGGACAGCCCAAATTGTCGATTTCACGGGAAAATGACAATTACCCCCGGAATAGCCCTGTCCGGATGGGTAAGGTCGCCCCGTGCAATCCGGAAGTACCCCCGCCCCCATTCCGCGACAGGGGCGGCGACACCACACCGCCACCACCGGCCGGGGACGCCCCACCACCCCCTGCGGCCCGATCGGCCCCATCAGCCGCGACCCCGACCGCCGCAGCCCGATCGGCCCCGTCAGCCCCATGATCCCCGCCGGCCGCGACCCCGGCTGGCCGCCGATGAGCCGACGGCAGGCCGCCCTGCTCGCCGCCACCGTCGTCGTCTACCTGCTGGTACTGGCCGGTGTCCTGCTCAACACCGCCCTGGTCGACCTCGACTGGTCGGTCCGCCTGCTGCGCCCGTACGAGCGGTGGCCCCGGCTGGAGCCGCTGCTCGACTCCTGGGTGGTCGCCGGGCAGCGCGGGCCCTCGGCGATCGCCGCCTTCGCCTGGCTCGCCTGGCGCGCCCGCCGACTAGGCCGACTGCGCCCGCTGCTGGTCATGGGGATCGCGCTGCTTTTGCTGAATGTCACGGTGGGCGCGGTGAAGATCGTCACCGGCCGGCTCGGCCCGCACTACGCCCAGTACGTCGGCTCGCCCGAGCTCTTCTCCGGCGGCACCATCTTCCCGTCCGGCCACACCGCGAACGCCGTGGTCACCTGGGGCGTGCTTGCCTACCTCGCGGTCCGCTGGCGTCGCACCGGCGCGGTGATCGCCGCCGGAACCGCCTGCTCGATCGGCCTGACCACGGTCTACCTGGGCACCCACTGGGTCACCGACGTGCTGGCCGGCTGGGCCGCCGGGCTGCTCGTCCTGCTCTCGCTGCCGCTGCTGGAACCCCTCGTGACCATCGTCGAGCAACGGCTCCACCGCCGCTTCGGCCGCCGCGCCCTCCCCTACCGGGCCGCCACGGCGGTGGGGGCGAGCGCTACCCCTCCCAGCTCCGCTCGACCACGCCGTCCCGCACCGCGAGGTTGAGCCGCCCCTGCCGGTACTCCATGGTCATCAGGTCCCCGGGCTCCAGCACCCGGACCGAAGCCCAGCCGTGCCGCCGGGCCAGCTCCCGGGCCCGCTCGACCCGCAGCCCCGCGTACCCCTCGGCGTCCGCCCCCGCCGTACCCGACCCCACCGCGTCCGACCCCGACATCGTGCCTCCCCCGGCCAGCCTCCTCG
This sequence comes from Kitasatospora sp. NPDC033851, assembly GCF_055576085.1. Taxonomy (NCBI): domain Bacteria; kingdom Bacillati; phylum Actinomycetota; class Actinomycetes; order Kitasatosporales; family Streptomycetaceae; genus Kitasatospora; species Kitasatospora sp. NPDC033851. The sequence continues at coordinate 88,739 of NZ_JBVIRL010000020.1, forward strand.
GACGTACGCTGGAATCGTAGCCCGACCCGCGCGGTCCGGAGGTGAAGGCCATGCGCACCACCACCCCGCGACGGTGGCGCAGCGGCACCGAGCCGACCACCGCCCGCAGCGACCTCAAGCTCCGCTACCTGCTCTCGCTCATCTTCACGCCGCTGTTCGTGCTGGCCACGGTGGGCTTCGCGGTCTGGGCGGCCGTCTCGCCCGTCAACGGCGCACCCAGCCGGGGCACGCTCACCGGCTTCGCCGTCGCGTGCGGCCTGCTCTCCCTGTTCGCCATCGTCGATCTCGTGGTGGTCGTCCGGCGTCGCCGGACCGAGCTCTGACGCGGTGTCTCCCATGGAGTGTGAAGTCGGCCCGGCCGACTTCCCACTCCCCGCACCCAAACCACCCGGCCCTCGGCCTCAGCGACCGCCGACCGCCTGCTTCACCAGCGTCCGCCCGAAGTCCCACATCAGGCCGCTCCCCCGGTGGGCCTCGTCCATGATGTCGGTGAAGGCGTCCATGAAGCGGTCCACGTCCCGCTCGGTGATGATCAGCGGCGGAAGCAGCTTGATCACTTCCAGGTGGTCCCCGGACACCTGGGTGAGGATCCGGTGCCGCTGCAGCAGCGGGACCACGACCATCTGCGCGAACAGCCCCTTGCGTGCCGCCTGCAGGGCCGTCCACCCGGTGCGCAGCTTGAGCGACTTGGGCCGGCCGAACTCGATGCCGATCATCAGCCCGCGCCCGCGCACCTCGGCGAGCAGCTCGTACTTGTCGACCAGCTCGGTCAGCCGCTCGCGGAACCGGTCGCCGACCGTGCGGGCGTTCTCCACCACCTTCTCGTCCCGCATCACCTCCAGGGTCGCCAGCCCGGCCGCCATGGCCTGGGCGTTCGATCCGAAGCTGGCCGAGTGCACCAGCACCCGGTCCATCGAGGAGTACACCTTCTCGAAGATCCAGCCCTTGCCGAGCGTCGCCCCGACCGGGACGTACCCGCCGGAGAGCGCCTTGGCCGCGCAGACCAGGTCGGGCAGCACGCCGTCCTCGTGCTGGTAGGCGAAGAACTCTCCGGTGCGGCCGATCCCGGTCTGCACCTCGTCGCAGATGAGCAGCGCCTTGTGCTCGTGCAGCAGCGCCTGGGCGGCGCGCAGCCAGCCGGGCGGCGGGGCCTGGACGCCCTTGCCCTGGATCGGTTCGACGATCAGGGCCGCGACGTCGCCGCGCTTCAACTCCTTTGCCAGCGCCGACAGATCGCCGAGCGGGATGGCGGTGTCCGGGAGCAGCGGGTCGAAGCCCTTGCGGAAGCCGTTCTCCCCGTTGACCGAGAGCGAGCCGGTGGTCAGCCCGTGGAAGGCGTGGTCGGCGTAGAGGATCCGCCGGCGTCCGGTGGCGTACCGGGCGAACTTCAGCGCGGTCTCCACCGCTTCCGTCCCGCTGTTGCCGAAGAACACCCGGTCCAGCCCGGGGGCGTACGACAGCAGCCGCTCGGCCAGCAGCCCGGGCAGCGGCGAGCAGTCGAAGCGCACCAGGTCCGGCAGGTCCAGGTCCATCACCTGCTGGATCGCCGTGCGCACCACCGGGTGGTGGCGGCCGAGCGCGAAGATGCCGAAGCCGGCCAGCATGTCGAGGTACTCGTTGCCCTCGGCGTCGTAGAAGTACTGGCCCTTGGCGCGCTCGTAGTACTTGTCGAAGCCGATGGTGTGGAGCATCCGGGACAGCTGCGGGTTGAGGTAGCGGCTGTTCAACTCGTAGCGCTCACCGCCGCGTTCGGCGAGGAGGGCGGCGAGGTCGAAGGCGGGGCGGTCTGGGTCAGCCGGCATGACGCGGGTTCGCTCCTCGGGTCGGTAGCAGGTTCTTGGCGAAGACGGCGGTCTGGGCGGCGACCCCGGTCCCGGTGAGCCCCGCCTCCTCGAGGATCTCTCCGCGCGAGGCGTGCCCGAGGAACTCCTGCGGCAGGCCGAGGACCCGCAGCGGTACGTCCACGTCGGCGTCGCGCAGCGCCTGGGCGATCGCCGAACCGACCCCGCCGGTCCGGCCGTTGTCCTCCACGGTGACCACCAGCCGGTGGGCGGCGGCCAGCTCGGGCAGCGCCGGGTCGACGGGCTTGACCCAGCGCGGGTCGACGACGGTCGCGGTGAAGCCCTCGGCGAGCAGCAGCCGGGCGGCGTCCAGGCAGGCCGGGGCGGTGGTGCCGACGGCGACCAGCAGGATCTCGGCCGGGCGCCCGGTGCGCAGCAGCACGTCCACCCCGCCGATCCGCTCGACGGCCGGCACGGCGGGCCCGACGTTCCCCTTCGGGAAGCGCACGACCGTCGGCGCGTCCCCGACCTCGACGGCCTCGCGCAGCTGGGCCCGCAGCTGGTCGGCGTCGCGCGGTGCGGCGAGCCGCAGGCCCGGGACGACCTGCAGGATCGACAGGTCCCACATGCCGTTGTGCGAGGCGCCGTCCGGTCCGGTCACCCCGGAGCGGTCGAGTACGAAGGTGACGCCCAGCCGGTGTAGGGCGACGTCCATCAACACCTGGTCGAAGGCCCGGTTCAGGAAGGTCGCGTACACCGCGACCACCGGGTGCAGTCCTCCGGTGGCGAGCCCCGCGGCGCTGGTGACGGCGTGCTGTTCGGCGATCCCGACGTCGAAGGTCCGCGTCGGGTACGCCTTGGCGAACGGCGCCAGGCCCACCGGCTGCAGCATGGCCGCGGTGATCGCCACCAGGTCCGGCCGCTCGGTGCCGAGCGCGAGCAGTTCCTCGCCGAACACCGAGGTCCAGGAGACGCCGCTGCTGGGCGAGATCGGCAGGCAGGTGTACGGGTCGATCGGGTTGACGGCGTGGAAGCGGTCGGCTTCGTCCTGCTCGGCGGGCCGGTAGCCGCGTCCCTTGACGGTGAGGCAGTGCACGATGACCGGCCCGCCGAAGTTGCGGGCCTGGCGCAACGCCTGTTCGACCGCGCCCAGGTCGTGGCCGTCGATCGGGCCGAGGTACTTGAGGCCGAGGTCCTCGAACATGCCCTGTGGGGCGAAGGCGTCCTTGAACCCCTTCTTGGCGCCGTGCAGCGCGTCGAAGATCGGCTGGCCGACCAGCGGGGTGCGTTGCAGCGCTTCCTTGCCGAGGGCGAGGAAGCGCTCGTAGCCCTGGGTGGTGCGCAGGGTGGCGAGGTGGTTGGCGAGGCCGCCGATGGTCTTGGCGTAGGAGCGTTCGTTGTCGTTGACGACGATGACCAGCGGCCGGTCGCGGGCTTCGGCGATGTTGTTGAGCGCTTCCCAGGCGAGTCCGCCGGTGAGCGCGCCGTCGCCGATCACCGCAACGGTGTGCCGGTCGTGCTGGCCGAGCAGCCGGGCGGCTTTGGCCAGGCCGTCGGCGTAGGAGAGCGCGGTGGAGGCGTGCGAGTTCTCGACCAGGTCGTGCTCGGACTCGCCGCGCGAGGGGTAGCCGGACAGTCCGCCCCGCATCCTCAGCCGGGTGAAGTCCTGGCGGCCGGTGAGCAGTTTGTGGACGTAGCTCTGGTGGCCGGTGTCGAAGACGATCCGGTCGTACGGCGAGTCGAAGACCCGGTGCAGCGCGATGGTGAGCTCCACCACGCCGAGATTGGGCCCGAGGTGTCCGCCGGTGCGGGTGACGGCGTCGATCAGGAAGTCCCTGATCTCGTCGGCGAGCAGCGGGAGTTCGGCCGCCGGGAGCTTGCGCAGCTCGGCCGGCGAGGTGACGCGGGAGAGCAGTGACATGGGTACACCTCACGACTCGGAGCGGTGCGGTGATGCCTCCGCCCGGCAGGGGCGGAGCCGGCCCGGGCGCGGGGCCCGGGCCGGGGTGCCGACTTGGCGGTCAACTCCCGGCTCAGCGGCCGTGGTTGCCGCCGATGGTCTCGGTGATGGCGCGCAGCGACTGCTGGAGCGAACCCATGGTGGCGAGGACGGCCGTCGGCTCGTAGCCGCAGTGGGCCATGCAGTTGGCGCAGCGCGGGTCCCGGCCGCGGCCGTACTTGCTCCAGTCGGTCTTCTCGACCAGCTCGCGGTAGGTCGGCACGTAGCCGTCGGCCATCAGGTAGCAGGGCCGCTGCCAGCCGAACAGCGAGTAGTTGGGGATGCCCCACGGGGTGCATTCGAAGTCGGCCTTGCCCTCCAGGAAGTCCAGGAAGAGCGGGCTGTGGTTGAGGCGCCAGCGCTTGCGGTTCCCGCCGGCGAAGGCTTTGCGGAAGAGTTCCCTGGTCTGTTCGACGCCCAGGAAGTGCTCCTGGTCGGGGGCCTTCTCGTAGGCGTAGGCGGGCGAGATCATCATCTCGTCCACTTTCAGCTCGTCGTTGAGGTAGTCCAGCACCTCGATGACGGTCTGCGGGGTGTCGGTGTTGAAGAAGGTGCTGTTGGTGGTGACCCGGAAGCCGCGCCGCTTGGCCTCCTTGATCGCGGCCACCGCCTCGTCGAAGGTGCCCTCCTTGGCCACCGACTCGTCGTGCCGCTCCCGCATGCCGTCGATGTGCACGGCGAAGGTGAAGTACGGGGAGGGCGTGAACTTCTCGATCTTCTTGCGCAGCAGCAGCGCGTTGGTGCACAGGAACACGTACTTGCGGTGCTCGACCAGCTGGCGGACGATCTCGTCGATCTGCGGGTGCATCAGCGGCTCGCCGCCGGCGATCGAGACCATCGGGGCACCCGACTCCAGGACCGCGCCGACCGCCTGGGCGACGGGCATCCGCTGCTTCAGGACGCCCGCCGGGTGCTGGATCTTGCCGCAGCCCTCGCAGGCGAGGTTGCAGGCGAACAGCGGTTCCAGCTCCACGATCAGCGGGAACTTGTCCCGTCGTTTGAGCAGCTTCTGCTGCATGAGGTAGGTGCCGACCCGCACGGTCTGGCGCAACGGCATGGCCATGGCTAGCTCGCCTCCTGAGGGAGCGTCGAGGATGTGGGGTGGTTCAGGTCTGCGGAGCGGGGCGCGAGCTCCTGCCGGTACCAGTCGACCAGGGCGGGCACCGTCGCCCGGAGGGTCCGCCAGGCCCGCACCCCGGCCGGGAGGGTGCCGGGGCGCAGCAGTTCGTGCTCGGGGGTGTCGACCACCACGCGCAGGACGGCCGCGGGCAGTGTCGGCCGCACCTCCCGCAGCGCGGCCAGCACGGCGGCGGCCTCCATGTCGACGGCGAGCGCGCCCTGCAGGTGCAGTGCCCGGCGCTCGATGCCGCGCACGACGTGGTCGGCGGTGTGGTGCACCCCGGTGTGTACGGTCAGGCCGCGTTCCTTCAGCGCCCGGGTGAGCTCCGGCCCGGAGTCGACCGGGTAGAGGTGGCCCTCGGCGTCGCGCACGCCGTCGGCCGCGACGACGTCGCCGGGCTGTACACCGGGGCCGAGCGCGGCGCCGAAGCCGGCCACCACGACCGCGCCGTAGCCGCCGGAGACGGAGCCGAGCAGCCGTCGGACGGCCATCCCGGCGCGCCGCCGGCCGACCCCGGTGCGGACCAGCACCGGGGCTCCGCCGGCCGCGCCGCGCCAGTCGCCGCCGCGCAGGGCCCAGACCTCGGGGCCCAGTGCGCAGAGCACCAGCAGGGGGGCGGTGGTCACCGCGCCGCCCCAATCGCCGGGGTGCCGTTCGCCCGGCCCCCACCGTCCCGACGGATGGTCGGGCTGCCGTGGAGGTAGCGGCCGAGCGCGGTGACCGGGAAGACCAGCCGGTACAGGTGGTAGTTGATGGAGAAGTCCCACGGGAAGCCGGTGCCGGTGAATTGCGGCTCGTCCCAGGTGCCCTCGGGCAGCTGGGTGCGCACCAGCCAGTCCACGCCGCGTTCCACCGCCGGGTTGGTCCGGCCGTCCGGGCCCTCGCCGGCTGCGAGCAGCGCCATCAGCGCCCACGCGGTCTGCGAGGCGGTGGAGTCGCCGCGCCCGGCCCAGCGCGCCGGGTCGTCGTAGGAGCGCATGTCCTCGCCCCATCCGCCGTCGGCGTTCTGCCGGTCCTCCAGCCAGCGCACCGCCCGGCGGATCGCCGGGTGCTCGTCCGGGACGCCGGCCGCGACCAGGGCGGGCAGCACCGAGCCGGTGCCGTAGATGTAGTTGGTGCCCCAGCGGCCGAACCATGAGCCGTCCGCCTCCTGGTTGCGCAGCAGCCACTCGATGCCGCGCCGGGTCCGGGGGTCGCGGGCGCGGCCGGTCTCCGCGAGCATCTCCACCACGTGGGCGGTGACGTCGGCGGACGGCGGGTCGACCACCTCGCCGAAGTCGCAGAACGGCAGCTTGTTGGGCAGCGTGCTGGTGTTGTCGACGTCGAAGGCGCCCCAGGCGCCGTTCTTGGACTGCATGCCGAGGTTCCACAGCACGCCCCGGTCCACCGCCGCGTCGACCTTGGCCGGGTCGGGGTGGGCCACCCGGCGCAGCGCCAGGACCACCTCGGCGGTGTCGTCGATGTCGGGGTAGGTGTCGTTCTCGAACTCGAAGGCCCAGCCGCCGGCGGGGAGCCCGGGCCGTTGGACGGCCCAGTCGCCGCGCTTGCGGATCTCCTCGCCGAGCATCCAGTCGACGGCGGAGACCAGCGCGGGGTGGTCGGCCGGCAGCCCGGCGTCGGCCAGCGCGACGGTGGCCAGGCAGGTGTCCCAGACCGGGGACTGGCAGGCCTCCAGCCAGCGCTTGCCGTCCTCGGTGTGCACGGTGAAGCGGTCGAAGGAGGAGAGTCCGGCCTGCATCACGGGGTGTTCCAGCTCGTAGCCCTCGAGGTGCAGGGCGATCAGCGAGTAGACGGCGGGGGGCTGGATGCCGCCCCAGCAGCCGTCGGCTTCCTGCCGTTCGACGATCCAGCGGCAGGCCTGGGCGACGGCCAGGCGGCGCAGCGGGCGGAAGGCCCGGCGGTGGTAGGCGTGCAGTGCCTTGTCGAGGCGCTCGAACAGGCCGTCCCAGGTGGTGGCGGGGGCGAGCGGCCGTTGGGGGTAGGGGTCGGCCGGGTCGGTGTGCAGCTCGGTGAGCTGGAAGGGCGCCGGACGGACGGGCCGGTGGGCGGAGACGACGGTCAGCGGGACGATGGTCTGGCGGGCCCAGCACCCGAAGGCGTAGATGTTCAGCGGGAGCCACTTGGGCAGGAAGATGATCTCGGGCGGCATCTCCGGCAGCCGCTCCCAGGGCCACCAGCCGAACAGCGCGAGCCAGATCCGGGTGAACACCCGGGCGGCCGCGATGCCGCCCGCCGAGCGGACGTACCGGGCGGCGGCCAGCATGTGCGGGGCGTTCGGCTCGTCGCCGGCCAGCCTGAGCGCGACGTAGGCCTCGACGGTGGTGGACAGTTCGGGCGGCCCGCCGTGGAAGGTGGCCCAGGTGCCGTCCTCACGCTGATGGGAGCGGATCCACTCGGCGGTGGCGTTCGTCTGTTCGTCGGTCCGGATCCCGAGGAACTGCCGGAGCAGTAAATCCTCGGCGTCCATGGTGACGTTGGTCTCCAGGTCGCCTTTCCACCAGCCCTCGGAGGACTGCAGCGAGAGCAGGTGGGTGGTGGCGCGGGCCAGGGCCTCCCGCGCGTCGGCCGGTCGGAGGTCCGCCTCGTCGGTCGGCCGGAGCTGGTCGGCGTCCTCGGGCTGCCACCGCCCCGCGCCCAGGAGGGCCGGGGGGCGGTCGCCCACCGCGACCGGCTCGGAATCGTACTCAGGGTCGAGCCGGCCGTCCGCGGTTGCTGTCAACGTAACGTCACCTCTCTCGTACCACCACGAATTCGGCGAGTGCGACGAAGTGCTCGCGCACCTCGTCGGACATGGGCACCTCGTCCAGGGCGGAGAGGGCAGTCGTGTGCTGGCGGCGGGCCTCCTCCTGGGTCCAGGCGCGGCCGCCGGCCTCCTCGATCAGCGCGGCCCGGGCGGCGAGCTCGGGCTCGCTCTCCTCTCCCCGCCCCTTCGGGTCGGCCAGCTGCCCGGCGAGCCGGCGCGAGGCCGGGCCGCCCTCGGCCAGGGCTGCGGCGACCGGCAGGGACTTCTTGCGCTGGCGCAGGTCTCCCCAGTGCGGCTTGCCGGTGACCTCGGTGGCGCCCCAGATGCCGAGCAGGTCGTCCACCGCCTGGAAGGCCAGGCCCAGGTGGTGGCCGTAGCGCTGGAGGGAGTCGGAGACCTTGTCGTCGGCCCCGGCCAGGACCGCGCCGATCGCCGAGGCGGCGGCCAGCAGGGCCGCGGTCTTTCCGCCCTCCATCTCCAGGCACTCCGCGACGGTCACGCTGTCGCGCTGTTCGAAGGCGACGTCCATGGCCTGGCCGTCGATCAGCCGGCGGGTCGCCGTGGTGAGCAGCCGGACGGCGCGCGCGGCGTCGGTGGGACTCGCGCCGCCGGTCACCGCGGCGTCGAGCAGCACCTCCGTGCCGAGCGTCGCCAGGGCGTCGCCGACCAGGATCGCCTGGGCCGGCCCGAAGACCGTCCAGGCGGTGGCCCGGTGCCGCCGGGTCTCGTCACCGTCCATCAGATCATCATGGAGCAGGGAGAAGTTGTGCACCAGTTCAACGGCCACCCCACCGGGCACCCCCACCTCGGCCGCCGCACCGGTGGCCTGGGCGGACAGCAGTGCCAGCGCCGGGCGTACGGCCTTGCCGCCGTCCCCCGAGACCGGCGTGCCGTCCCGGTCGATCCAGCCGAAGTGGTAGGCCCCGACGGTGTCCATCGGTGCGGCCAAACGGGCGACGGCGGCCCGTAGCGGCGGGGTGCAGAGCGTACGGCTGCGGGCGAGCAGCTCCGGCACCGAGACCGGTTCGGCGTGCGCCGTACCTCCGACGGCGAAGCCGGTGCGTGACTCCACGTGCGTTCCCTCTCCCTGGTGGTGCCGGACCGCACGGGGCGGCCGGGTGCTGTCGGTGCGGCTGGTGTCGATTCGGGTGGTGCCGGTGCCAAGGGCGTCGGTCCGGCCGGTCCGGCCGGTCCCGCTGATTCCGCCGACGCGCTCGACGGTACGCCCGTCGGCTCTCGCGGGCTCTCCGGCGGCGGGGCCCGCCGTCACCTGGGCCACCTCCCGTCGCCGCGGTCCACCGGCACCCGGGCGCCGGTCGCGGCGAGCGCGGCGTCGGCGGCGGCGTGGCCGCTGCGCACGGCGCCCTCCATGGTCGCGGGCCAGCCGGTGGCCGTCCACGAGCCGGCCAGCAGCAGGCCGGGGACCTCGGTGCGGGCCGACGGGCGCAGCGGCCCGCGGCCCGGGGCCGGGTCGAAGGTCGCGGTGCGCTCGCGGGTGACGAAGAAGTCGAGCACCTCGGCCCCGACCGCGGCCGGCAGCAGCCGTTCCAGCTCGGGCAGGTAGCGGCGGCGCAGCTCGGCGACCGGCAGGTCGATCTCGTCCTGCGCGGCGGACTGCGAGAGCGCCAGATACTGGGCGCCCGGGTGGGCCCGGCCCAGCTCGGTGGCGGCCAGGCCGGAGTGCGCGGTGCGGTCGAAGACCCACTGGACCGGGGAGCCGAGGGCGGCGAAGAACGGCCGACGCAGCAGCTTGCGGTCGTAGATCACGTGCACGTTGAGGATCGGCGCGGTGCCGAACCCGGCCAGCCGTTCCTGCTCCGGGATGGCGTTCGGCGGCAGTAGGGCGGCCGCGCTGTCCTGGGCGCCGGCCAGCACGACAGTGTCGGCGGTGAGCAGTTCCCCGCCCTCCAGGAGGACGGCGTGCTGCGGCGCGGCCGGCTTGAGTTCCGCCACCCGGGTGCGCAGCAGCACCTTCACACCGGCGTGTTCCAGCTCGGCGAGCGCCCGGTCGTGGTGGATCGCGCCGAGCGGGGCGGCGGCGATGCCGATGTCGGCGGCGCCCGGGTCGGAGAGCAGGCCGGTCTGGAACACCTTCGCCGCGAGCGCCATCGACACCTGGTCGGCCCGCCCGTTCAGGGTGGCGACGCCGACCAGGTCCCACAGGGCGGCCTGGGTGGCGGCGTTCTGCCCGTTGCGGCGCAGCCACTCGCCGAAGGAGATCCGGTCCAGCGCCGGGTCGTCGAGGTCCAGGCCCTTCAGGGCGAGCGCGCCGCGGACCACCCGGGCGCGGTCGACCGGGGACAGGTGCGGGTAGCGGGCGAGGCTGGCGGCCAGGTGCAGGGGGACGGGCAGGCCGGCCCGCTGCAGCCGGCCGAGGGTGCGCACCGGTGCGGCGTCGGGGCCGGTGACGGAGAGCACCGGGACGTCGAGGCGGTCCTGCAGGTGGACCAGGCGGGTGGCGCCGAGCCGCTCCAGCAGGCCGCGGTAGGCGGTGCAGCAGCGCAGGTAGACGTGCTGGCCGTTGTCGACGGTCAGCTCGCCGCGTCGGAAGGAGAACGCCAGGCCGCCGAGCCGGGGCCGCCCCTCGGCGAGGGTGACCCGGTGGCCCGCCTCGGCCAGGCGCAGGGCGGCGGTGATTCCGGCCAGGCCGCCGCCGACCACGACGTCGGCCGGGCGCGCGGCATCGGCTCGCCCGGTCATCGGCCCTCCCCCTCGCAGTCGCTGGACCGCCGGCAGGCGGTCGCTGAAGCCGGTCCTCGTTCGGTCAACACGGAACTGCCCGCACGTGATTCCCCGCTGACACAGCGTGACAGAACTGTCGCGAGAATCAAGAACGCCCCCCGGCGAGCCCGGAAAGCGCCACGTACGCCTTCTCCCAGCCCGGCAGCGAGACCCGGCCGCGCAGGACCGACTCGGGGTCGGCGGCGATCCGGCCGAGCAGCCGGTGGTAGATCCCGGCCATCGCGGCGGTGCAGGCGCGGCTGCGGCGGTCGAGCATCGGCAGCAGCCGCAGGCCCTCCTCGAAGGCGGCCTGGGCGCGGGCGGCCTCGAAGGCCACCAGGCCGGTGAAGTCCGCGCCGACCGGCGGCTTGGGCAGCGCGAAGCCCTGCTCGCAGCCGAACCGGACGAGGTCCTCGGTGGGCAGGTAGGTGCGGCCGTTCAGGGCGTCCTCGCGCAGGTCGCGCAGGATGTTGGTGAGCTGCAGCGCCAGGCCCAGGGTGTCCGCGTACCGCGCCCCGAGCTCGGGGTCGTCGCAGCCGTAGACGCCCAGGGAGAGCCGGCCGATCGCGCCGGCCACGCAGCGGCAGTAGACCTTCAGCTCCTCGTACGTCTGGTACTCGGCGCCCTTGAGGTCCATCTCGACGCCGTCGATCAGTTCGTCGAAGCCGCCGAGCGGGATCGGGAAGCGCCGGGCCGTGTCGGCCAGGGCGACCTTGATCGGGTCGGTGTCGTCCTCGGCGACCACCCCGGAGCGGACCTCGTCCACCAGTTCCCGGGTGCGCAGCAGCGCCTCGGCCTTGCGGTCGGCCGGGAGGTCGCCGTCGCCGATGTCGTCCACCCGGCGGGCCAGGGCGTACAGGGCCGACATGGCCAGCCGCTTGGGTTCGGGCAGCAGGCGGATGCCGTAGCTGAAGTTGCGCGCCTGCAACCCGGTGACTGCCTCGCAGTACCGGTATGCCGCCATGACCTGGGCCGACGCCAGTGGTGATGCCGCCACTCGGGCGTTCACCTTCCCTTCGCGAAGATGGCCGCCGCCTTCGCTGCGAGGCGGCGCTTGTCCGGCTTCGCCTGCCGGGCGAGCACGTCGTACCCGGCGTCCTCGACGGCAGCCAGGGCCGCGTACCCGCCGGCGGTGAATCCCGCCAGGAGCAGTCGAAGCCTCCCCCGAACCGTACCTACCAATGGTGCGCCGCGATCGAGCAGGGTGCGGGCCCGTTCCGCTTCGAAGGCGATCAGCTCCCGCACCGCGCCGTCGGCGGAGGGGGCGGCGAGGTCGGCCTCGGTCACGCCGAAGCGCTCCAGGTCCTCGGTGGGGAGGTAGATCCGGCCGTGGCGCAGGTCCTCGGCGACGTCCTGCAGGTGCTCGACCACCTGGAGGCCACTGCAGATGGCGTCGGAGAGCTCGATCCGCTCGGGCGTGGAGACGCCCGCGATGGCCAGGACGAGGCGGCCGATCGGGTCGGCGGAGAGCGTGCAGTAGCCGATCAGGTCGTCGTACGTGGCGTAGCGGGCGGTGGACTGGTCCACCCGGTTGGCCTCGATCAGACGGCGGAACGGCTCGGGCGTCAGGCCGTGCCGGTCGACCAGCGGAACCAGGGCCCGCATCAGCGGGTGGCGCGGGCGGTCGGCGCCGGATCCGGCGGAGCCGCCCGGGTGCAGCGCGGTCTCGAAGACCCGGTCGAGGTCGTGCTCCAGCCCGTCGAGCAGCGCGAGCCGGAAGGCGACCTCCTGCGGAGTCGGCGGGCCGGACTGGCCCGAAGGGGTGGCCGGGGGCGCCTGCTCGACGCCGAGCAGCCGGGCGGTGGCGGCCGGGTCGGCCAGGTCGCCGTCGCCGGAGTCGTCGACGAGGCGGGCGAAGCCGTACACCGCCATCAGGTCGTCGCGCCAGGCGGCGGGCAGGAAGAACGGGGCGACCGGGAAGTTCTCCGCACCCGCCTTGTCCAGGGTCTGACCCGCGGAACGGTTCACCGGCGTATCACTGGGCTGGGCCGAAGCCGACACTGCTGTCACTCCCCCGTTCTACACCGCTGGGTACGACCGGTCCGACTCGGACACGCGTCCGAGCGCGGGCGTCACGTCCGGCACACCGCCCCCGCGCCCACCAGCCTGACACCCCGGGGCGCGCCGGTGAAGACCGCCCCGCCCGCCCGGCGGGGTGCTCACCCCTGCGGGGGCGGCCACCTGGGGTAACGGCGGGGGCACGCCGAAGGGCCGGTCCCGGATGTCCCGGAACCGGCCCTGGAGGCGGGGGTGCTACGGGCGCTCGCCGCGCTCGTAGCGGCCGACGACCTCGTCGGTCGGCCCGTCCATGACGAGCTCGCCGGCCTCGATCCAGATGGTCCGCTCGCAGACCTCGCGGATCGAGTTGTTGTCGTGGCTGACGAGGAAGACCGTACCGGCGGACCCGCGCAGCTCGTCGATGCGCCGCTTGCTGCGCTGCTGGAAGGCCTGGTCACCGGTGGCCAGGGCCTCGTCGATCAGCAGCACGTCGTGGGTCTTCGCGGCGGCGATCGAGAAGCGCAGGCGGGCACCCATGCCGGAGGAGTAGGTGCGCATCGGCAGGGAGATGAAGTCGCCCTTGTCGTTGATGCCGGAGAACTCGACGATGTCCTGGTAGCGCTCCCGCACGTCGGCCGGGGACATCCCCATCGCCAGGCAGCCCAGGACGACGTTGCGCTCGCCGCTGAGCTCGTTCATCAGCGCGGCGTTGACGCCCAGCAGCGAGGGCTGGCCGTTGGTGTAGATGCCGCCCTTCTCCGTCGGCAGCAGGCCCGCGATGGCGGAGAGCATGGTCGACTTGCCGGAGCCGTTGGAGCCGATCAGGCCGATCGCCTCGCCCTTGTACGCGGTGAAGCTGATGCCCTTCACCGCGTGCACCTCGCGCACGCCGGCCCCGCGCTTGCGGCTGAGGATGCGGCTCAGCGCCGAGGTGGCACTGCCCTTGCCGGAGCCGGCGCCGTGCACCCGGTAGACGATGTGCACGTCGTCGACGACGACGGTGGGCTCGCGGGCCACGTCCGTGTCCCGGACGAAGTCGTTCTTGTTCAGGTCGACGTCAGCCACGGCCGTACTCCTCCTCGGCCTTCCAGAAGAAGACGTATCCGATGACGAACAGCCCGACGCCCCAGGCGAGCCCGTACACCCACTGGTGCGGCGGCAGGGACTGGTACACGGACTGGTGCTTGTTGTAGATGACCGGCGCGAAGGCGTGCCGCAGCAGGTCCATGTAGACCGAGGCCGGGTTCACGTTGCAGATCACCTGGATGTAGTGCGGCCACTTGTGGACCCGGTCCTGGATGCTGAACATCACGCCGGACAGGAACATCCAGGCCCGCATCACGAACGGGATCAGCTGGGAGATGTCACTGGTCTTGGCGCCGATCCGGGCCATGATCAGGGAGATGCCGGTGTTGAACATCGTCTGCAGGATCAGCGCCGGGATGATCAGCAGCCAGGTCCTGCCCGGGGCGATGCCGCTGGCCAGGACGGTCACGACCAGCACGACCATCGAGATCATCAGCTGCTGGAGCTGGATCACGGTGAAGGCGATCGGCAGGCTGGCGCGGGGGAAGTGCAGGGCCCGGATCAGGCCGAGGTTGTCGGAGATCGCCCGGGTGCCGGACTGCACTGCGTTCTGGGTGAACTGGAACACGAAGACGCCGATGCAGAGCCAGGCGATGTACGTGTCCGGCGGGAAGCCGTCCTTGCTCGACAGGATCACGCCGAAGACCAGGTAGAAGACCGCGCAGTTGAGCAGCGGGGTCACGACCTGCCACAGCTGGCCGAGCTTGGCGTCGGTGTACTGGGCCACCAGTCGGGCGGTGGCGAAGGCCCAGATGAAGTGGCGCCGGGCCCAGAGCTGCTTGGTGTAGGCGAACAGACCCGGCCGGGCGCCGCTCACCGACAGACCGTACTTGTCCGCAAGCTGCTTCGCGGTCAGGCCCGCGTCCACCCCCCTGGGGGTCGAGAGGCTGACGGGTTCACTCACTGTCGACACATTCGTCCTTCACGCGGGATCGGTCGGGGCGGCCGGTCGACGGGGGGTCCGCCGGCCGTGCGCCGATGGGGATCCACTGGGATCTCGGGGGAGCCGGCCGGTGTGTGGTCACCGGCCGCAGCAATCGATCATTTGATCAGATCAGATGATCGGAGGTCGGCCCAGCCTGGTCAGTTGCCAAACGGTACGCCATCGCATGGGCCGTCGCGGACCGCAGGATTCGCGCCAGCCCGCCCGGAATCCGCCCCACCAGGCCTTCAGCGCCTCGGGGGAAGGGCGGCGGGCCAGGGTGAGCAGAAGCCAGGTTCCCAGATAGAGAGGCACCAACAGGGCCGGAAGGTTCCGCCTCGCGAGCCAAACCCGGTTGCGGGCCACGTTGTGGAAGTAGGTGGCGTGCCGGGCCGGGGAGGTCGTGGGGTGGTGCAGCACCACGTCCGCCCGGTAGTCGATGCCCCAGCCCGCGTCCACCGCGCGCCACGCGAGGTCGGTCTCCTCGTGGGCGTAGAAGAACTCGGCGGGCAGCTGGCCGGCCTCCTCGAACACCTTGCAGCGCACGGCGCTCGCGCCGCCCAGGAAGGTGGTCACCCGGGACGAGCGCAGCGGGTCGCTGGCACGCAGCCGGGGGACGTGCCGGCGCTGGGTGACACCGGTGTCCGGGTCGGCGATCCGGAAGGACACGATGCCCAGCTCCGGGTCGGCGGTGAAGGCCTCGCGCAGCAGACGGGCGGAGTCGGTGCGCGGCAGGCAGCCGTCGTCGTCCAGGAACAGGACGGCGTCCACGTCCGCGCCGTCCCGGCCGAACAGCTCGATGCCGACGTTGCGGCCGCCCGGGATGCCGAGGTTCTCCGGCAGCTCGACGGTGCGCACGCCCTCCGGCAGCGGGGGCAGCGGGGCGCCGTTGACGACCACGGCCAGCTCGACCGCGGGGCCCTCCTGGGCGCGGACGGACTCGATCAGGGCGTTGAGCTCGGCGGGCCGGTTGCCCATGGTGATGATCACGGCGCCGAGGCGGAAGCTCTCCGCGTTGGTCACGGCGTTCATGCACCCACCTCGCCGCGCTCGGCAGGGGCATGCGCCCACGCGCACCTGTCGATCATTCGCTCGCTCCGCTCGCTCATCGCAGCCTGCTCGAGAGGACGATGCTCAGCAGGTGCAGCACGGTCTGCAGCATGGCGATCGCCGCCAGGACGACCACCGCGAGCCGGGTGAAGAAGAGCCCGCCGTGCACGGTGTCGGCGATCCCGGCGGCCAGGATGAACAGCGAGGCCTCGACCGCGCCGACCAGGCGGTGGAACTTCAGGAGCGAGGCCGCCCGGCGGGCCTTGGCGACGGTGGCCGAGCGCGGCACCGAGGCGCTGTCCTCGACGGCCGTCAGACCGGTGCGGGCCCGGGCCACGTCCACCAGGTCCGTCTCGGACTTGATCAGGATCGCGCCGAGCGCGGCCAGCGTGCCGAGAAAGGCCCACTCCCAGTGCGAGCCGCCGCCCTCGCGGTGCAGCAGGTCGGTGGCGCGCAGGCCGAGGCCGGTCAGCAGGGCCGCCTCGGACATGTAGTGGCCGACCCGGTCCAGGTAGACGCCGGTGAGCGAGGTCTGCCGGCGCCAGCGGGCCACCTCGCCGTCCACGCAGTCCAGCAGCAGGTAGACCTGGATCAGCAGGGCACCCAGGACCGCGCCCGCGATGCCCGGCACGACCAGCGCGACGCCGGCCAGGATGCCGGTGCACATCATCAGGTACGTCAGGCCGTTGGGCGTGATCGCCGTCACGGTGGAGAGCACGCGGGTGATCCGCAGCGAGATCCTCCGCATGTACAGACGCCCGGCCCAGTGCTCGGCGCTGCGGCGCTGGAGCATGCCCTCCGGGTGGATCACCGCGCGCAGCTCCTCGATCGAGGGCCGGCGGGTCAGGTCCACCGGGGGCCGTTCGGCGCCCGCGGTGGAGGGGTCAGCTGTTGAGGGCTTGGACATAGTCGGCGTACGCGTCCCTGATAGCGGAAGGGGAGAGGTCGAGGTGCTCAAGGATGGTGAAGCGTCCCGGGCGGGTGTTCGGAGCGTAGTGCACCGCTTCGGTGAACTCCGCTTCGGTGAAGCCGATCTGAGCGGCGGTCACCGGCAGCCCGTGGCTCGCCAGGCGCTCCACGATCAGACCGGTCAGCTCGCGCTCGCCCCGCAGGAAGCTGGCGAACGCGGCACCGAGGCCGACCTGTTCGCCGTGCTGGGCGGACCGCTTGGGATACAGCACGTCCAGGGCATGCGAGATCTCGTGGCAGGCGCCTGACGAAGGCCGGGTGCTGCCAGCGATGTTCATCGCGATGCCGGACAGTACCAGGGCTTCCGCGAGGGCTGTCAGGAGGTCCTGATCCTGAGTGTTTCCTGGGTGCCGCAGCAGGTTCTCGCCCGCCGAGCGGGCCATCGCGACGGCCAGCCCGTCCACCGGCTCGCCGGTGACCGCGTGCGACAACTCCCAGTCCGCGCAGGCCGAGATGTTGGAGACGACGTCGCCGATGCCGGCCGCGACGAAGCGCTGCGGGGCCTCCCGGATCACGTCCAGGTCGACGATGATGCCGATCGGGCTGGGCACCCCGTAGGAGCCCCGGCCGGCGTCGTTGTCGAGGGTGGAGACCGGCGAGCAGATGCCGTCGTGGGCCAGGTTGGTGGCGACCGCGACCAACGGCAGGCCGACCCGGGCGGCGGCGTACTTGGCGGCGTCGATGATCTTGCCGCCGCCGAGGCCGACGATCGCGTCGTAGTGCCCGCCGCGCATCGCCTCGGCCAGCCGCACCGCGCTGTCCAGGCTGCCGTCGTCCACGTTGTACCAGTCGGCGCCCGGCAGGGCCGGCTCCAGGCGACGGCGCATGGCCGCGCCGGAGCCGTTGCTGATCGCCACCGCGATCCGGCCCGAGGCCGACAGCCGCTGGTCCGCGAGGATCCCGCCGAGCGCGTCCAGCGCGCCCGAGCGGATCTCCACGAACAGCGGCGACGGGACCAGTCGGGTCAGTACTGGCACGCGATCTCCCGCGCCTTCGCCAGGTCGTCGTGGTTGTCGACCTCGACCCAGGAGACCTCGCCGATCGGCTGCACGTCGATCCGCAGGCCGCGGTCGACCATCTCCTGGTAGCCGTCCTCGTAGTACAGCTGCGGGTCGCGCTCGTAGGTGACGCGCAGCGCGTCGGTCAGGTCGGCGGCGGCGGACGGGTTGATCACCGTGACGCCGATGTACTCGCCGCTCGCCTCGGCCGGGTCCATCAGCTTGGTGATGCGGCGCATACCGGCGGCCGGGTCGACGACGACCTTCATCTCCTCGTCGGCGAGCTTCTTCACCGTGTCGAGGGCGAGCAGGATGCCGGGGGCGGTGCCGCCGTCGAGGAGACGCTGGTTGCCCTCCAGCATGGTGCGCTGGACGGAGGCCGGGTGGACGGTGTCGCCGTTGGCCAGCAGCAGACCCTCGCCGAACAGGTCGCGGGCGCACCAGAGCGAGTACGCGTTGTTCCACTCCTCGGCCTTGTCGTTCTCGACCAGGTGGAGCTTGACGCCGTACTTGCTCTCCAGGGCGTCCTTGCGGTCGTACACCGCCTCCTTGCGGTAGCCGACGACGATCGCGGCCTCGCGCAGTCCGACCTCGGCGAAGTTGCCGAGGGTGAGGTCCAGGACGGTCCGCTCCCCGTCGACCGGCACCAGCGCCTTGGGCAGGGTGTCGGTGTACGGGCGCAGCCGGCGGCCGGCGCCGGCTGCCAGAACGAGGCCGATCATGCGGGGTCTCCTGATCCGTCGTGCTGTGCGCGCGGGCCGTGCCGAGGGGCGGCGGCGCTGCTTCGCCGGACGGGGTGCGACCGGGCCGGGCAGCGGCGCGCCGGTGCCGGCACAGATCCGGGCACCGTGTCGTATGTGATGGTAGGCGACTTGGACGACCGGCCCGAACGCGCCCGGAGACGGGACGGTGACGGAGGGGTGACCAGGCGGTGGCGGCGGCGTTCGTGCGGGCGGTCGTGCGCGGGTGTCCGCGTACGGGTCTCGCGTACGGGTCACGTGCGGGTTTCGCGTACGGGTGGGGCGGGTGTCCGCGCCGGGCCGCTTCCGGAGTCCTCCGGACCGCGCCGGGCCGCGCCGGGCCGCGCCAGGCCGCGCCAGGCCGGTCGAACGACCACCGAACGTGCGTCGAACGATTCTGCGACGATCGTGATTCTTACGAGGGCTTCTCCGACCCCTCTCTGCCCGGATTCCGACTCCTCCGTGTCATGATCCGCCCGGTTGTGCGTGGGACCCCTACCCGGCGCCACCCATACGGCAGACTGGAGCCCGACGCCGGCGCCGGTGCCCCCGCTGTGTCCACCGCGCCACCCGGTGCGCCGGACGCACCCGATGCTCCCGTTGCTCCCGCTCCCGGAAAGAGGCCCCATGCCCCAGAGTCTGCCGACCGACCCGACCCACTTCGCCGCCGACATCGACACCGGTCTCGACGTGGAGACCGACGTGTCGGCCGACCCGCGGACCGCCTCGGCGGCCGGCACCGAGATCCTGCTGGAACTGGTCGACGACGAGGGCGTCACGATCGGCACCGCCGAGAAGCTCTGGGCCCACCAGCAGCCGGGCCGGCTGCACCGCGCCTTCTCGGTGTTCCTCTTCGACCGCCAGGGCCGCCTGCTGCTCCAGCGCCGGGCCCTCGGCAAGTACCACTCCCCCGGCGTCTGGTCGAACACCTGCTGTGGCCACCCCTACCCGGACGAACCGCCCTTCGTCGCCGCCGCCCGGCGCACCGCGGAGGAGCTGGGCGTCGCCCCGGCGCTGCTCTGCGAGGCCGGCACCGTCCGCTACGACCTGCCGGACGAGGCGTCCGGGCTGATCGAGCGGGAGTGGAACCACCTCTTCGTGGGACTGGTCACCGCCGCGGTCGAGCCGAACCCGGACGAGGTCGACGACTTCGCCTTCGTGACCGCGCAGGAGCTGCGGGAGCTGCGGGCCGAGCGGCCGTTCTCGGTCTGGTTCGAGACGGTCTTCGAGGCGGCGCTGCCGGGGATCCGGGAGATCGCCGGGCGGGACTGGTAGGCGGTCGGTCCCGGTGCGGGGCCGGCGGCCGGTCCGGGTGCGTCGCTCGTCTACGGCGGACCGGTCAGCGCTCGGGCTCCGGGGGGACGGGCAGTGAGGCCCAGATGACCTTTCCGCCCTCCCCGGTCCGCTCGACGTCGCACACCCCGCCGGCCTGCAACGTGACGCTCTTCACCAGCAGCAGGCCGCGCCCGCCGGTACGTCCGGTGTCGTTCTCCAGCGCCTTGGGCCGGTACGGGTCGCCGTCCTCGACCGACACCCGCACCCAGCCCCCGCGCACCGACAGCTCGGTGATCACCTCGGGCGAGAGCTCGGCCGCGTGTGTCACCGCGTTGCTCACCAGCTCCGAGACGATCAGCAGCAGGTCGTCCACCAGCTCCTGGTAGCGCACCCCGGCCATGCCCTGGGCCAGCAGGCGGTCGCGCACCGCGTGCCTGGTGAGCGGCACCGAAGCCTCGGCGGCGGGCACCGGGAAGCGCCACAGGCCCTCGGCGGGGCCGTTCCCCGGACTGCCGCGTCTCGGTTCGGCCTCCGCCGTCCCGCTGATCTGCTCCACGTCCAGCCGCCCTTCGTCCGCGACCCGGGAATCAGGCGATCCGCTCATGGCGCCCTCGGTCCACAGAGGCTAGGAGAGCGGTCCCGGCGACTGTGGCACCGTCGACAACTTGCCCGTGTCGGATCGCTTCCGACCGGAACCGATCGCTGGCGCTACCGGAGTCGACCGGTTCCTTCGCGGTCGCCATCGCTTCGGGCGGGGTTCGAGCGTGTTCGCCAGCTGTACCAACCTGTGCGGCGGGCCTCCCGGGGCCTCCGGGCAGGTCTCCGGGCCCCTCGGCGCCCCTCGAGGTCCGGACCCGAGGAAGCGCAGGTGAGAAGCACTCCAGAACCCTGGTAATGTTCTCTCTGTCGCCGAGGGGGCGAGAGAAAAACCTCCGAAGCACACACCCTGTCCGGGTGGCGGAATGGCAGACGCGCTAGCTTGAGGTGCTAGTGCCCTTTATCGGGCGTGGGGGTTCAAGTCCCCCCTCGGACACAGCTGAATTCCCCGTGGGATCCGAAAGGAACCCGCGGGGAATTTTCTTTTTCCCGCCCGAGTTCCCGTCCGACTTTCGGCCGCTCCCCGACCGCAGCCTCCCGTGGCGGTGTGGCGCCGGCCTCTCCGCAGGTGCTCGCCGGTCCGGAAACCGGACACGAGATGGCAACGATCGAACGGTTTGAGCTTCCTCTGAGGTATTCGCCCGTTTTTGGACCATAAGCTGCTGTGCGTTTGTCCGGAATACGGACTCAAAACCGCAAAAACACCGACACCACCCCATGAACCCCGAGCGAAAGGACCGATACGTTGAGTGAGCCCGAATCCTCGACGGCATCACACCAGAACTACCGCCGATCGCTCGGCACCATCAGCCTGACCGCGGTCGGGCTGGGGTCGATCATCGGATCCGGGTGGTTGTTCGGTGCCGAGCGGGCCGCCAGGCTCGCCGGGCCGGCCTCGATCCTCGCCTGGGTGATCGGCGCCGCGGTGGCGCTGACCATCGCCCTCACCTACAGCGAGCTGGGCTCGATGTTCCCCAAGGCCGGCGGCATGGTCCGGTACGGCCAGTACTCGCACGGCTCGCTGGCCGGGTACCTGGCCGCCTGGGCCAACTGGATCGCCATCGTCTCGGTCATCCCGGGCGAGGCCACCGCCTCCGTCCAGTACATGAGCTCCTGGCACTTCGGCTGGGCGAAGGGGCTCTTCGACGGCCAGGAACTGACCCTCAGCGGTGTGGCCCTGGCCAGCGTGCTGCTGGTCGTCTACTTCATCCTGAACTGGTTCGCGATCACGCTGTTCGCCAAGACCAACACGGCGATCACCGTCTTCAAGGTCATCGTGCCGACGCTGACCGCCGGCGCGCTGCTCCTCGCGCACTTCGACACCGCGCACTTCACCGACCACGGCGGCTTCGCGCCGAACGGCTGGAGCGCGGTGTTCACCGCCGTCGCGGTCTCCGGCATCGTCTGGGCCTTCAACGGCTTCCAGTCGCCGCTCAACCTGGCCGGCGAGGCCCGCAACCCCGGCAAGTCGCTGCCGAAGGCCGTCATCGGCTCGATCCTGATCGCCCTGGTGATCTACGTCGCGCTGCAGATCGCCTTCCTCGGCGCCATCCCGAGCGGCGACCTCTCCAAGGGCTGGAGCGGCCTCGGCTACACCTCGCCGCTGGCCGACCTCGCGATCGCCTGGGGCATCAACTGGCTCGCGATCCTGCTCTACGCGGACGCCTTCATCTCGCCGTCCGGTACCGGCATGATCTACGCCGCCACCACCTCGCGCATGATCCACGGTGTGCAGGAGAACGGCCACCTGCCGAAGATCTTCGGCAAGGTCGACGCCAAGACCGGCATCCCGCGCCCGGCGCTGCTGCTCAACCTGGTGGTCGCCTTCCTGTTCCTCGCGGTCTTCCGCGGCTGGGGCTCGCTGGCCGAGATCGTCTCGGTGGCCACCGTGATCTCGTACATCACCGGCCCGGTCGCCGTGATGGCTCTGCGCCGCCTCGCCCCCGACCTGCCGCGCCCCGTCCGGCTGCGCGCCATGCCGGTCATCGCCCCGGTCGCGATGGTCTTCGGCTCGCTGGTGCTGTACTGGGCCCGCTGGCCGCTCACCGGCAAGGTCATCCTGCTGATGGCCGCCGGTCTGCCGATCTGGGCCTGGTACGAGCTGCGCAAGCCGTTCGCCGAGCTGAAGCCGCACCTCGCGGCGGGCGCCTGGATGGTCGCCTACCTGTTCGTGATGGCCGGTGTCTCGTGGGCCGGCAGCAGCGACTTCGGCGGGCACGGCTACCTGCCGGAGGGCTGGGACCTGCTGATCGTGGCCGCGATCGGGCTCGCCTTCTACTACTGGGGCGTCGCCAGCGCCTGGGCCAACCCCTCGCTGGCCGCGGTCCGGCAGGAGATGGCGGAGGCGGAGCTCGCCGAGGACGCTTCGGCTCCCGCCGAGGCGGGCGAGCCTTCGCGGGTCTGAGCCGCTGAGTCTCCGAATCGGGTGACATGTCGAAGGGCCGGTCGGGTACCGGCCCTTCGGCGTTCCCACAGGACTTGCCCGGCTTCAGGGCTTGCCCGCCTTCAGGACTTGCCTGCCTTCAGGCGTGCCGGCGGTCAGGGCTTGCCCGCCGGCACGCAGGAGGCCCGGACGGTCAGGTGGAAGGTGTCCGGGGCGGTGTCGGGCTCGCCGAGCACCACCGAGGCGGTGAACTCGTCGGAGCCCTTGGCGAGGTCGAGCCGCCGGTCGTCACGGTGCCGGACGGCGAACCCGTCCTGCGCGAGCCGCTGCCGTACCGCTTCGAAGACCTCCGGCGCCTTCGAGGCCGACAGCCCGCTCAGGTCGTAGGTCAGGTACGGCAGGTAGGTCGGGGTCGAGCCGACCGGCCCGGGAGCGCACTCGTCCCTGTCTGACTGGGGCGCGGACACCCGTGCCGCGTCCTTCCCGGGGACTGCGGCGAGCGCGGCGGTGGCGTAGGCCCGGACCTTCTCCTCGGCCCGGCCGAGCCGCATCGACGGGGTGTCGCTGCCGCAGGCGGCGAGGGCGAGGAGGGTGGCGGGCAGCAGCAGGCCGAGCGCGGCGGTCCGCCGGGGGTGGGTGGGTCGGATCATGTGACCGGCTGTCCCGCGATGACCTGGCCGAACGCCTTCCAGGACGGCGTGTTCGCGTTCCAGTAGTGGTCGTGGTCGGTGTCCTGGGCCGGCAGGTGCTGGGCGCCGAAGGCCGGGTTCATCGGGTCCCGGCCGAACCGCAGGTGGTAGTCGTCGCTGGTCGGGTCGAGGTTGTCGATGTCGATCGCCGGGGTCCAGTCCGTGATCGAGTCCTTGCCGCCGAGCACGGTGTAGACGTGGCCGGGGTCGATCTTGGTGCCGTTCCCGAGGTCGGTGTTGAGGTCGGCGGCCCGTTCGACGCCGACGCCGGGACTCCCGGCGAAGATCACGGTGTCCACCGGCAGTCCCTTGTCGCGCATGGTGTAGCCGACCACGGTGCTGCCGTAGCTGTGCCCGATGATGGTGTTGTGGGACGGCGTGCCCTGGTGGGTGGCGCGCAGGCCGGACTGGAAGTTGAACAGGTCCTGCTCGGCGTCCTTGGCGTAGCCCTCGTAGGCCGCGTCCGGGACGGGCGCCCCGAGCGTGGGCGAGGCGGTCTGGGGCGCCGCGTAGTTCACGTACGCGATCGTGGAGACCTTGGCGCCCGGACTGGACTGTTCCGCGCTGCGGTACATCTCCTTGGCCTTGTCCATGGTGCCGCCGACGCCGCCGAGCCGGGACTCGGTGCCGGGCACGAAGGTGGCCACGTGGTCGGCGGTGTCCGGGTCGTTCAGGGCCAGGATCGCGCGGCCGCCCACCGCCGCGGCGTCGAGCCGGAGCAGGTACGGCCGCGGGTTGCTGTCGGTCACGGGCTGGGCGAGGCGGTCCTGGAGCGTCTGGAGGCCGTGCAACTCGTCCTCCAGGCCCTTGCGCTGGGCCTCCCAGACCACGTGCTCCGGGTTCTTGGCGGCGCCGCCCGGCGTACCCACCCAGGAGGTCGGCTCGGCCTGGTCGAGGGCGGCGAGCTGGGTGCGGAGGTCCGACTGGGCCCGGGTCAGGTTGGTCCGGTTCGCCTGGTCCCGGGCAGCGGCGGGGATGCCGTCGAGATTGCCGACCTGGTCGGGGTGGTTGAGGATCAGCCGCTGCTGCTGGGCCGACGTCAGACCGTCCCACCAGGTCTTGACGTCCGCGGGCTTGGTGCCGGCCGGCGGGACGTGGTCCGTCGCGTCGTCCGCGGCCCGGTCGGCCGCGACCGCCGCGCCGGTCAGGCCGGTGCCGTCGGCGGCGTGCTGGGCGAAGCGGTTCAGCTGGCCGGTGATCGCCCGGTCCGCCTGGGCTCCCTCGTTGAGGGCCGCGGTGATCCGCGCGCTGATGTCCTCCGCCCGCTTGCGTATGGCGTCGTCGGCCGAGGCCGCCTGGGTGCCCCCGGGCTGACCGGGGGCGGGACCCCAGCTGATCTGACCGTCGGGGGCCACCGTGAGACCGTCCGCCTTGGCGTCGTCGAGGGCGGCCACCAGGTGGGACTGCGCCAGTGCGAAGGCCTCGCCGGCGGCGCTCAACGAGCGGCTGACGAAGACGAGTTCCTCGTGCGCGTTCTGCAGCTTGGTGGTGAAGGCCTGGAGGTCGCCGAAGACCTGGGTGGCGGTCGTGCCCGTCCAGCCCGACAGCCGGTTGACGACGGTGCTCTGCCAGACGTCGATGTGCTCGGCGAACTTGCCGGCCAGGGCTTCGTAGGCGTTCTTGGCGCCGGCCAGGTCGTTGAGGTCGGCGTCGTGGAGCGTCGCGATGTCCACGGTCACCGTCCCTTCGAGGACTGGTCGCCGACGATCACCGTGTTGAACGGGTCCGGTCTGGACGGGCCGGGCGTGGACGGGGAGGTGCTGGCGGCCGTCCGGGCGGCGGTGCCGTCCAGGTCGTCGGCGATGTTGCGGTCGCTCGACCCGTAGGACTGCGCGATCTGCTGCAGCTTGGTCCCGTACCGGCCGAGGTCGCCCGCCAGACTGTTCAGCAGCGTGGCCCAGTTGGCGGTGCAGTTGTGCAGGGCCGTCGCGGTGGTCCAGCCCTTGAGGCCGCCCTCGGCCTTTCCGCTCGCCTCGGTCAGCGCCTGGTCCTCGCCCGGGACGGCCTGCGCCAGTTGCTGGGCACTCTGCCCACTTGCCGTCAGATCGCTTGGCCTGACGACGAGTTCGAGTGCTTTGTCCGGATCCACTGTCGCTGTCCCCCCTGATCGCCCGTCGATGGACGAGGACAAGGACGCCGGGGACCGGAGGGCAGTTCCGTGCGGAACCGGGCTTCGTGTACCTCCGTTCTGCCTGGTCCGGGGCCTCCTGGTCACCTTCTTCGAGGATGGCCTCCGTCTCGGTTCGCGCGCCCGGCGTGGTGGCGGGCGGTCCTCGTCAACGAGGGCCGGGAGCAGCGTTGCGGCACCCGGATCGGCGCGGTGGCGGATGGCAGGCCGGTGCCGTGGCCGTGCGAGGACCCGGAGCGGCTGGACGCGCGGCGAGCCGAGGCGGGCATCGAGCGGTTCGACGAGTGCACCGCACGGTTCTGCCCCGTGGAACCGGCAAGTTGCCGGGCCGGATGGGCTCTTGCGCGCGGCTGCCCGGCCGTTTTGACTGGCCTCCGACCAGCACTGTCAGTCAAGCGGCTGAGCTGATGAGAGGACAACCGGTGCAGCAGTACGCGGAGTACAGCGACCAGTACATCGACGGCGCCTGGCGGCCCTCCGGGGACCCCGGCTCGATCGCCGTCCTGAACCCGGCGACCGAGCAGGTGCTCGCCACGGTGCCGGCCGGCGGGACGACCGACGTCGACGCGGCGGTGGCGGCAGCCCGCCGGGCCGCCCGGAGCTGGGCCGCGACCACCCGCGAGGAGCGGCTGGACCTGCTGACCCGGCTGCGCGACGGGCTCGCCGCCGCACAGAACGAGATCACCGAGACGGTCGTCGCCGAACTGGGCGCCCCGGTCGGCTTCACCGCCGCCGTGCACGCCGGGCTGCCGCTGACCGTGGCGACCTCCTACCTGACCCTGCTCGCCGAGCACCCCTTCGAGGAGCGGATCGGCAACTCGGTGGTACACGCCGAGCCGGCCGGGGTGGTCGCGGCGATCACGCCGTGGAACTACCCGCTGCACCAGATCGTGGCCAAGGTCGTCCCCGCCCTGGCGGCCGGCTGCCCGGTGGTCCTCAAGCCGGCCGAGGACACCCCGCTGGTGGCCCGGCTGTTCGCCCGCCTGGTGCACGAGGCCGGGTTCCCGGCCGGCGTGTTCAACCTCGTCACCGGCACCGGGGAACTGGCGGGCGCGGCGCTCATCGCCCACCCGGGGGTGGACGTGGTCTCGTTCACCGGCTCCACCGCCGTCGGCCGGCAGGTCGCCGAGACGGCCGGCCGGGGCCTCAAGCGGGTCGCCCTGGAGCTCGGCGGCAAGTCGGCCAACGTCGTCCTGCCGGGCGCCAACATCACCCGCGCGGTCAAGACCAACGTCGCTGGCGTCTTCGCCAACTCGGGCCAGACCTGCAGCGCCTGGACCCGCCTGCTGGTGCACGAGGACCAGTACGAGGAGGCGATCACGCGAGCCGCCAAGGCCGCCGCCCCGTACGTGCCCGGCGACCCCACCGACCCGCAGACCCGGATCGGCCCGGTGGTCAACGCCAAGCAGCTGGCCCGGGTGCGCGGCTACATCGACGGCGCGCTGGCCGAGGGCGCCCGGCTGGTCGTCGGCGGCTCGGAGTCCGTCGCCGAACTGCCCACCGGCTTCTACGTCCGCCCGACCGTACTCGCCGACGTGACACCGGAGATGGCGGTGGCCCAGGAGGAGGTCTTCGGCCCGGTCCTGGTGATCCTCGCCTACCGCGACGAGGACCACGCCGTCGAACTCGCCAACGGCACCCCGTACGGCCTGGCCGGCGGCGTCTGGGCCCGCGACACCGACACCGCCGCCGCCTTCGCCCGCCGCCTCGACACCGGCCAGGTCGACCTCAACGGCGGCCGCTTCAACCCCCTCGCGCCCTTCGGCGGCTACAAGGACTCCGGCCTCGGCCGCGAACTGGGCCGCCACGGGCTGGAGGAGTTCCTGCAGTACAAGTCGCTGCAGTACTAGCGGAATCGGGTGTCGCCCGGGGCCGTCGGCGGAGGTGCCGGCGGCCCCGGGCGTTCCCGGCGGCGTGCGGGGGGTGTGGGGGTGTGGGGGCTCCCCGTGTTCCGGGCGGTCGTCAGGCGAGGTCGATGCCCGGGTAGAGGGGGTACGGGGTGAGGAGGTCGGCGGCGCGCTTGGCGGTGGCGTCGCGGAGGGCGGCGTCGAGGGTGTAACCGGCCTTGGACGGGGTGCCGTTGGCGGCGGTGGTGGGGATGGTGGCGCGCAGGACGGTGTCGATCAGTTCGGCGATCTCGTCCATCTCGGCAGCGCCGAGGCCGCGGGTGGTGAGGGCGGGGGTGCCGAGGCGGATGCCGGAGGTGTACCAGGCACCGTTGGGGTCCTGCGGGACGGAGTTGCGATTGGTGACGATGCCCGAGTCGAGCAGTGCCGCCTCGGCCTGCCGGCCGGTCAGGCCGTAGCCGGAGACGTCGGCGAGGACGAGGTGGTTGTCGGTACCGCCGGTGACCAGCTTGGTGCCGCGGCGCAGCAGGCCCTCGGCGAGGGCCTGGGCGTTGGCGACGACGGCGTGGGCGTAGGCCTGGAACTCGGGGCGGCGGGCCTCGGCGAAGGCGACGGCCTTGGCGGCCATGACGTGCGAGAGCGGGCCGCCGAGCACCAGCGGGCAGCCGCGGTCGACGTGTTCGGCCAGCTCGGCGGTGCAGAGCACCATGCCGCCGCGCGGGCCACGCAGGGACTTGTGGGTGGTCGTGGTGACGATGTGGGCGTGCGGGACGGGGTCGTGGTCGCCGGTCAGCACCTTGCCCGCGACCAGGCCGGCGAAGTGCGCCATGTCGACCATGAGGGTGGCGCCGACCTCGTCCGCGATCTCGCGCATCAGACGGAAGTTGACCAGCCGCGGGTAGGCGGAGTAGCCGGCGACGATGATCAGCGGGCGGAACTCGCGGGCGGTCTCCCGCAGCGCGTCGTAGTCGATCAGGCCGGTGGCCGGGTCGGTGCCGTAGCTGCGCTGCTCGAACATCTTGCCCGAGATGTTGGGGCGGAAGCCGTGGGTGAGGTGGCCGCCGGTGTCGAGGGACATGCCGAGCATGCGCTGGTTGCCGAGCTCGTGGCGCAGCTGTGCCCAGTCCTCCTCGGTGAGGTCGTTGACGTTGCGGACCCGGGCCCGCTCGAGAGCCGGGCTCTCGACCCGCTGGGACAGGACGGCCCAGAAGGCGGTGAGGTTGGCGTCGATGCCGGAGTGCGGCTGGACGTAGGCGTGGTCGGCGCCGAACAGCTCGCGGGCGTGCTCGGCGGCGAGGGTCTCGACGGTGTCGACGTTGCGGCAGCCCGCGTAGAAGCGGCGGCCGGCGGTGCCCTCGGCGTACTTGTCGCTGAGCCAGTTGCCCATGGCGAGGAGGACGGCCGGGGAGGCGTAGTTCTCGCTGGCGATCAGCTTCAGCGAGGCGCGCTGGTCGGCGAGTTCCCGGCCGATGGCGGCGGCGATCCGCGGTTCGACGGCGGCGACCACGTCGAGGGCGCTGCGGAAGGCGGTGTCGGCGGCGGGGGTCGCGGCGGTGTGGGGCTGCTGGGCCAAGGCGGTCTCCTGACGGGGATGCGGATGGCCCAGGCGCTCGGCAACTTCACGTGAGGTTTCACGAGGCTGCTTCCCGATGGTTGATTCCATCCCTACGCGCCAGTCGCAGCCCACCGGGATCGTATCAACATCGGACGGACTGTGGCGGAGGTCTCAGAATGCGGAACGCCCGGTCCGATTTGTCATCTTATGTCCGTTTCTTTTGCGACGCCGGTGTTGCGGCGAAATGAAGCCGCCACATTTCCCGAAACAGTGCCGCAGGAATACCAACGAGCGCCCGGAAGGTGATTTGCGGTCCCTCGGACGCATCCGATCAAATGTCGTTCGAACAGCCCACGGGAAACCCCGTAGGCCGTACCGGAAATGCACACCAGCGCACCCTCACCCATGGGCGGCGGAGAATTCGGGGGTTACGCCTCATGGCAGTGGTCGACACAGTCCCCAGTCCCTACGGCCGGGCCCGCGACCGCCGCGGCCCCGAGCCCGCTCCGCCGGATCCTGCGGAACCGGGTCGGTGCCGCCGCCCTGGCCGTCGTGCTGCTGTTCCTGCTGCTCGCCGTCGCGGCCCCGCTGATCGCCGCGCTGTACGGGAAGAACCCGGTCGAGCACTACGGCCAGAACACTCCGGGCCTGCTCAGCGACGGCGGCCTGCCGATGCTGCCGAACGGCGGGATCTCCGGAGATTTCTGGTTCGGCCTGGAGCCCGGCCTCGGCCGGGACGTGTTCACCCAGCTGCTGTACGGCATCCGCACCTCTCTGCTGATCGCCTTCGCCGCCGCCACCGTGACCACCGCACTGGGCGTCCTGGCCGGCGTCGCGGTCGGCTATCTCGGTGGAATCGCGGACCGGCTGTTCGGATTCCTCGCCAATGCGCTGCTGGCCTTTCCGACCCTGCTCCTACTGCTCGCACTCAGCCCGGTCATCCAGTCCCGGCTGGTCGATCCGGGCGCCGCGGAACCGGAGTGGATGCAGTTCCTGGTGCTGATCCTGGTTTTCTCCGTGTTCGGCTGGATTCCGCTCGCACTTTCCCTTCGGGCCACTGTGCGCTCGCTCCGGGAAAGGGATTTCGTGCAGTCCGCCCGGGCCCAGGGCGCGAGCCGGCTCCATGTCGTCGTCCACGAACTGCTGCCGAATGTGCGCTCGCAGCTGCTGGTCCACGCCACCATGGCGGTGCCGGGCTACGTCGCCTCCGAGGCCGCGCTGTCCTTCCTCGGTGTCGGCATCACCGAGCCGGTCCCGGACTGGGGGCGGATGATCTCGCGCGGTTCGGAGGTCTTCCAGGCCGACCCCACCTACCTGGTCTTCCCCGGGACGGCGCTGCTGCTGTTCGCGATCGCCTTCAACCTGCTCGGCGACGCCGTCCGGGACGCGCTGGATCCGCGTGCCGGCGTCCGCTGAGACCTGCTGAACCCTGCTGAATCCGCTCAGCCCTGCTCAATCCGCTGAGTCCCGCTGCGTCCGCTGAGCAACACCCTTCCCATCCGTCAACCCGAACCGTCCCCGGCGCGATCCGCCGGGGCGAGGAGAGATTCGCCATGCGCTGGACCAGACCGTCCCTCGCCGTCACCGCCACCGTCCTGCTGGCGACCTCCTGCTCGGCCGGCGCGGGCAGCACCGGCTCCTCCGGCGCCGGGGCCTCCGCCAAGGAGACCTCCCCGCTGACCGCCGTGCTCGGCACCGAGCAGGACAGCGCCGGGCCGGCCCCCGCCGTCCCGGGCGCCCGCGCGGGCGGCACGCTGAACGTGTACAACAGCGTCGAGTTCCGCCACCTCGACCCGCAGAAGGTCTACGCGGGCGCCACCTACAACGCCTCGCTGCTCTGGGGGCGCCAGCTGACGCAATATCAGATTGTGGACGGCAACGCCAAGTTGGTCGGCGACCTGGCCACCGACACCGGCACCTCCGCCGACGGCGGGCGCACCTGGACGTACCGGCTCAAGCAGGGCGTGGCCTGGGAGGACGGCAAGCCGATCACCGCCCAGGACGTCAAGTACGGCATCGAACGCACCTTCGGCAAGGGCTACGAGGTCGGCCCGCCCTACTGGCCGCAGTGGCTCACCGGCGAGGCGAACTACGAGGCGGCGCGCGCCCAGTACGCGGGCCCGCAGGACGGCGACCTGGCCGCGATCGAGACCCCGGACGAGCGCACCGTCGTCTTCCACTTCCCGCAACCGCAGGCCGACGTCCCGTACATGGCCGCGCAGTCCTCCTCCTCGCCGGTGCGCCGGGACAAGGACACCGGGACGGACTACGACCGCCGGCCGTTCGCCACCGGCCCGTACCGGATCGTCGAGCACGTCCAGAACACCCGGATGGTGCTGGAGCGCAACCCGGCGTGGAAGCCCGAGACCGACCCGATCCGCAACCAGTACCCGGACAAGTTCGTCTTCACGTACGGCAAGGAGGCGCTCAACCTCAACCAGGAGATCCTCTCCGGGCGGGACGGCGGCGCCAACGCCACCACCGCCGCCGACACCCTCTCCCCCGAGCTGTACCAGACGGCCGACACCGACCCGAAGGCCAAGGAACTGGTCGTCTCCGGCCGCCAGGGCGCCTTCGTCACCCAGCTGGTGATCAACAACGAGCGGGTGCCGGACCTCGAGGTCCGCAAGGCCCTGAACCTGGCCTACCCGCGTCAGCAGGCCCGCCAGGTCCAGGGCGGCGCCCGGACCGGCGAACCGGCCACCACGCTCAGCTCGCCCGCGCTGATCGACTGGCAGAAGTACGACCTCTACCCGGCCAAGCCCGAAGGCGACCCGGAGGCCGCCAAGGCCGAACTCGCCAAGGCCAAGCAGGCGCCGGGCAGCCTCACCTACGGGTACAAGAACACGCCGAACGGGCAGCGCGTCGCACAGGTCCTGGTGGACGGCTTCGCCAAGGCGGGGATCACCGTCGTGCCCAAGCCGATCGACCCCAAGGCCTTCCTCGACGAGGTGCACCGCGCCGACTCCCCGTACGACCTGTTCGAGGAGACCTCGTCGGTCGACTGGCCCACCCCGTCCACGCTGATCCCGTTCTCCTTCGACGGCCGCGCCGGCGGCGACATCAACTCCGCGCGCTACCGCAACCCGGAGGTGGAGAAGGAGATCGACCGGATCAACCGGATCGGCGAGCCGCGCGCCAAGGCCAAGGAGCTGTACGCGCTGGAGCAGACAGTGATGAAGGACCTGCCGGTGCTGCCGTTCGCCTACCCGACCGTCAGCCAGCCGCGCGGCAGCAACGTCGGCGGGGCGTTCATCCACCCGATCTACGGGACGGTCTCGCTGGCCTGGCTGTACCTGAAGTCCTGAGCTGTACCTGACGTCCTGAGTGGACGGGGCCCGCTCCCACCCCCTGCCGGTGGGCGGGGCGCGGGCCCCGCTCCCCCGTCGTCTCCTTCCCCCGTCGTCTCCTTCCCCTGCCACGTCGACCCCCGGACCGACCATGCTCTCCTTCGTCCTGCGGCGGACCGTCCAGGCCCTCGCCGTCCTGGTCGCGGTCTCCGCCGCCGCCTTCGCCCTCTTCTACGCCGCACCCGCCGACCCCGCCCGCGCCGCCTGCGGCCCGCGCTGCGACAGCGGACAGGTCGCGGCGGTGCGCCAGAGCATGGGCCTGGACCAGCCGCTCCTCGCCCAGTACACCGACTACCTGGTCGGGGTCGTCGCCGGGCGGGACATCAACGACGTGGACGGCTCGGCCCTCCACTGCGCCGCGCCCTGCCTCGGCTACTCCTACCGACTGCACCAGCCCGTCAGTGAGGCGCTGGCCGACCACCTGCCGGTCACCTTCTCGCTGACCGCCGGGGCGCTGGCCGTCCTGCTGGTGCTCGGCCTCGGCGCCGGCTTCGTCTCCGCGCTGCGACACGGACGGCGGACCGACCGGCTGCTGTCCGGCTTCACCCTGGTCGGCGCCAGCGTGCAGATCTACTTCCTCGGATACCTCGCGCAGTGGCTCCTGGTCTACTCCACCGGCCTTCTGCCGCTGCCCTCGTACACCGCGCCGGCCGAGGACCCGGCGGCCTGGGCGGGCGGGATGCTGCTCCCCTGGCTCGTCCTCGGCTTCGTCAACTCGGCCGTTTTCGCCCGGCTTTCGCGTTCGCAGCTGCTGGAGACGATGAACGAGGAGTACGTCCGCACGGCCCGTGGCAAGGGCCTCGGACAGCTGCGCGCCCACCTCAAGTACACCTCGCGCGGCGCCGCCGGGCCGCTGGTGCAGCTGCTCGGGCTGGAGGCCGGGGCGCTGCTCGGCGGGGCGGTGATCACCGAGACCGTGTTCGGACTGAACGGGGTCGGGCGGTTCGCCGCGCAGGCCGTGGCCGGGCAGGACCTGCCCGCCGTGGTCGGCGCGGTGCTGCTGGCCGCCTGCTTCGTGGTGCTGTTCGTCACGCTGGCCGACCTCGTGGTGGCCTGGCTCGACCCGCGTGTCCGGCTGAGCTGAGGGGAGTCCTGTGATGAAGTCCGATGTTCCGGGTGCCGACGTGAGCGGTGCCGAGCCCGTGCTGAGAGTGCGCGATGCGAGCGGCGCCCAGCCTGTGCTGAGTGTGCGCGACCTGACCGTCACCTTCGCCGATCCGCGCGGTGGTGCGCCCGTGACCGCCGTCCAGGGACTCTCCTTCGACCTCGGCCCGGGTGAAGTCCTGGGCCTGGTCGGAGAGTCGGGCTCCGGCAAGTCGACCGTCGGCCTCGCCGTCCTCGGCCTGCACGACCCGCGCACCACCACCGTCACCGGGTCGATCCGGCTGGGCGGGCAGGAGTTGGTGGGCGCCGGGGAGGACACGCTGCGCGGTGTACGGGGCGGCCGGGCCGCACTGGTCTTCCAGGACGCGCTCACCTCGCTCAGCCCCTTTCACGGCGTCGGCGCCCAACTCGCCGAGATGTACCGACTGCACCACCCCGGGACGGGCCGCGCCGAGGCCCGTCGACGGGCGGCCGAGATGCTCGACCGGGTCGGCATCCCGACGGCCCGGGTGCGCGACTACCCGCACCAGTTCTCGGGCGGGATGCGCCAGCGCGTGATGATCGCGATGGCGCTGATGAACGATCCGCAGCTGCTGATCGCCGACGAGCCGACCACCGCCCTGGACGCCCGCGTCCAGCGGCAAATCCTCGACCTGCTGGGCGAGTTGCAGCGCGAGCACGGCACCGCCGTGCTGCTGGTCAGCCACGACCTGGGCGTCGTCGCCGGGACGACGGACCGCACGCTGGTGCTGCGCGGCGGCGTCCGGATCGAGTCCGCGCCGACCGCCGAACTGCTGACCGTGCCGCGCGAGCCGTACACCCGGGCACTCGTGGGGGCCACGCTCCCACTGGACTCCGTACCGGGCATGTCGCTGCCGACAGTTGATGGTCCGTCACCCTCGCGGGCGTACCGGCCGAGGGTCGTCGAGCGACCCGAGCGATGGCTGGTCGAGGTGGAGGACCTCACCGTGCACTTCCCCGGGCGACGGCGCCTCCCCGGAAGGCGCCGCTTCCCCGGAGGGTGGCGCCTCCCCGACCTGCGGGCCGAGCCGGTCCGGGCGGTCGAGGGCGTCAGCCTGCGGATCGCGCCCGGCGAGACGGTCGGGCTGGTCGGCGAGTCCGGCTCCGGCAAGTCCACCACCTCGCGGGTCCTGGCCGGCCTTCAACGGCCGACCAGCGGAAGGGTGTTGTACGACGGCCTGGACGTCACCCGCCCGGACCGGGAGCTGCGGCACCGGCTCGGCCGCGAGATCCAGTTGGTCTTCCAGGACCCGTACGCCTCGCTCAACCCGCGCCGTACCGTCGCCCAGACCCTCGACACCCCGCTGCGCCTGCACACCCCGCTGACCCCGGCCGAACGGCGGGAGCGGTCCGCCGAGTTGCTGGAGCAGGTCGGACTGAACGCCGTACACCTGGACCGCTACCCGCACGAATTCTCCGGCGGGCAGCGCCAACGGATCGGCATCGCCCGGGCCCTGGCCCCGCAGCCGCGCCTGATCATCGCGGACGAACCGGTCTCGGCACTCGACGTGTCGGTGCAGGCACAGGTGCTCAACCTGCTGATGGAGCTGCGCGAACGCCTCGGCGTGGCCTTCCTGTTCGTCTCGCACGACCTCGCCGTGGTCCGGCACTTCTGCGACCGGGTGGCGGTCATGCACCGGGGCCGGCTGGTGGAGTCCACCGACCGGGACCGGCTGTTCGCCGCGCCGCACACCGAGTACACCCGGGAGCTGCTGGCGGCGGTGCACTGAGGCGGGGTGGGGCGGGCGGTCCGCGCGGGCCGGTTCCTCGCGGGCGGGGTTCCTCGCCGACGGCTCACGCGGGCGGCCCGCCCGGGCGGCTTCGCTCGCGGGGTCAGCGCGGGTCGTCGGGGAGGAGCGCGTAGAGGTACATGTCGCGGCGCTCCCCGCCGATCGTGCGGTGGGAGCGCAACAGGCCCTCGCGGCGGAAGCCGGTCCGCTCGGCGGCGCGCAGCGATCCGGTGTTCCACGGCTCGATGGACAGCTCCAGCCGGGCCAGGCCCAGTTCGTCCAGCGCCCAGTCGGCGACGGCCCGCAGCGCGTGGCCCGCCACGCCCCCGCCGCGCGCCGAGGGAGCCGTCCAGTAGCCGATCGAGGCACGGTCGTCGGGCTGCGGGAACAGGCCGACGAAGCCCACGGCCCGGTCCGGCGCCTCTGCCCCGTCCGCTTCTGCCCCGCCGCCCGCCCCTCCCCCGTCCGCCTGGCAGGCGACCGCGAAGGAGCAGCCGGCGCCGTCGGCGGCCTTCGCCCACTGCCGCTCGACGAAGGCCCGCCCGGCCGCCTCGTCGTACGCGGCCGGAACGGTGGTGACCAGCGGGATGTACGGGTCGGCGGCGGCCTCCCGGATGACCGGCAGGTCGGTGAGGCGCCAGGGGCGCAGGGTGAAGGGGCCGGCGGAAAGGGTTGGCACGATCAGGGGCGGGCGGTTCATGATCGAAGCCTGTCAGGTCCGATCAAAGAGGTGTAGCGAATATGTCCACCAGCAACCAGGCACCCGTGGACACGGAGCTCGTCGAGGCAGCCCAGGAGGTGGCGCGGCGGTACGCGCGGGGCGACAACCACACCGTGGCG
Source organism: Kitasatospora sp. NPDC033851 (assembly GCF_055576085.1). NCBI lineage: Bacteria > Bacillati > Actinomycetota > Actinomycetes > Kitasatosporales > Streptomycetaceae > Kitasatospora > Kitasatospora sp. NPDC033851. Next base: position 124,385 of record NZ_JBVIRL010000020.1, read on the forward strand.
GCCGCCGGGCGCAATGCCGACGGGCGGATCGTCACCGCCCTGAACGCCTACCACTTCACCGGCGGGCCCTGCGCGGAGCTGGTGCTCATCGGGGCGGCGGCCGGGCAGGGGGCGTACGAGCTCACCACCGTCGTGGCGGTCGGCGACCGGGAGCGCGGGGTGATCCCGCCGTGCGGGCGCTGCCGCCAGGCGCTGCTGGACTACTTCCCGCAGGTGCGGATCATCGTCGGGCAGGGGTCCGAGCTGCGCACCGTACCGGTGCTGGACCTGCTGCCGGAGACGTACGTCTGGGCCGACCACCAGGAGGACTGACCACCAGGGGGGATGGCCCCAGGAGAACTGACCACCCGGAGGATTGAGGGCACGCTTAGCAGGCCGGCACTCGGGTGCGCGGGGGAATCAGCAGCCGGTCACCCGCATGTGCGAACCGGCGGCGGGCTTTCCGGATACGGCCGACGGCGCTCAGTAACGTGCGGCGGAACGGTCCACGCAGCACGCCCACCGACTTCGCCGCGCCCGGCGACCCCCGCCAGGTCGTCGCCAGCCTTCACCGGTGCCAGATGACCCGCTCCCACCACCCCTGATCCCACCGACCGCGCTCGCGCAGGCATTCGCCCTTCGTTCTGCTGCGCGATTCCGGCTCAAGGCGTTAGCGTGCAGGCGATGTGACATAGCAGACGTAGGAATCGCCAGCCCGAGGGGGCACATTGTCGGACGACCTGCTCAACGCGAAGATTCACCACGGTTTCGATCACCTCGACGCCGACGGCGACGGCCTGCTCACCGAACGGGACCACGTCCTGATGGGCCACTCGGTGGCCCGCTCGCTCGGCCACCAGGAGGGCTCGGAGGCGGAAGCCGTCATCGTCCGCGCCTACCTGACGATCTGGCACGACCTCCACCTCGCGCGACTGCCCGCCGGCACCGAGGCGATCACCCGCGAGCAGTTCACCGCCTCGACCGGCTCGCTCGCCGACGACCCCGAGGCCGCCCGGGACATCCTCGGCGCGCTCGCCGAGGCCTTCCTCGCCGTCGCCGACGCCGACCACAGCGGAACCGTGGACGCGGGCGAGTTCTTCGTCTTCCAGCGCGGCCACTTCGCCGGCCTCGGCCGCGACGACGCCGACGAAGCCTTCCGCCACCTCGACACCGACGGCGACGGCGTGCTGTCCGCGGCCGAGTTCACCAACGCGATCATCGAGTACTGGACCAGCCGCGACCCGGACGCACCCGGCAACTGGTGGACAGGCAAGCCCCCGCACGGCTTCTGAGCCGGACTTACGGACGGGACGGAGCGAAGGATCGTCCCGGTCAGGCGGCCGGGACGATCCGCTCGACGATGGTGTCGACCAGCGCCGCGAGGCCGTCGACGCCCAACACCTCGGGCAGGGTGAGGTGTTCGATGATCAGGCCGGTCATGGCGAGGTAGAGCACGATGACGGCCTCCCGGTCGCCGGGGAGGCCCTCGCCCAGGTGGTAGGCGATGTTGGCCTCCAGGTCGTCCCGGATGGTGCGGGTGAGCTGGGCCCGCAGGTCCGGGCGGCGGGTGGCCTCCAGACGCAGCTCGAGCATCGCGAGGTAGCCGGCCCGGTCGGCGCTGACGCGGCGGATCAGCTCGTGCATCAGGGCCGTGACCAGGGCGCGGTCGCGGGGGGCGCGCATCAGCTCGTCGATGATCGCCGGGTCCGGGATGATCCGGTGGTGGATGTGCCGGGCGGTCTGGTGGAGCAGGTGGTCCCGGCTGGCGAAGTAGTTGGAGGCCGTGCCCTTGGGGACGCCGGCCTGGACGTCGACCGCGCGGAAGGTGAGGCCGCGGGCGCCCTCGTGGGCGAGGACCTCGATGGCGGCGTCGGCGAGGGCGGTGCGGCGGGCGGGGTTCTGGACCATGGGCCGATTCTGCCTCCTGCGGACTTCCGGGACTCGGGGCGGTACCGGATCGGGGCGACATGGGCTCGAGGAGCCGGTTTCAGGAGATTCCTTGTTTCAGGAACCCCTTGATTTCAGGAGACCCCTGGCAACCACTACGACCGGAGTACTATAATTGTCGTGGTTCATGGAGCAGGCCTGGACGGCCCGCGCCGCGTCCCGATCCCGTTCATCGATCCCGAGGACCTGAATGCGCAAGCTCAGCTACTTCGTCGGCACCACCATCGACGGCTTCATCGCAGCCCCGAACGGTGACTTCGACTTCTTCATGCCGCACCTCACCGAGGACTTCGCCCCGACGCTCTTCACCGAGTACCCGGAGACCATCCCCACCCCCGGCCGCACGGCGGTCGGCATCGCGGAGGCACCCAACAAGCGCTTCGACACCGTGCTCCAGGGGCGCGGCAGCTACGACGTCGGGCTGGCCGTCGGCCTCACCAGCCCGTACGCCCACCTGCGGCAGATCGTCTTCTCCCGCACCCTGGAGTCGAGCCCGGACCCCGCGGTGGAGGTCACCGCCGAGGACCCGCTGAGCGTCGTCCGCCGGCTCAAGCAGGAGGACGGGCTCGGCATCTGGCTCTGCGGGGGCGCCGACCTGGCCGGCCGGCTGCTGCCCGAGATCGACGAACTGATCATCAAGCAGTACCCGGTGGTGGCCGGGTCGGGCATCCCGCTGTTCCGCACGGGCTTCGAACCGCGCACCTTCACGCTCACCGACAGCCGGGTCTTCGAGCGTGGGAACGTCATCCTCACCTACGCCCGGACGACACCTTCGACGGACGCGAACGCGCAGGACGCGCAGGACGCCCCGGGCGCGCAGAACGCCGCGGCCGCCGGCTGACGCTCACCACCAGGCAGACGCCCGCGACCACGATCGCCCCGCCCGCCAGGGTGGGGCCGGTCAGCGGCTCGGCCAGGATCAGCCAGCCCAGCAGCACCGCGACCACCGGGTTCACGTACGCGTACGTGCCGACCAGCGTCAGCGGGGCGGAGCGCAGCAGCCAGGCGTACGCGGTGAAGGCGACCAGCGAGCCGAACACCACCAGGTAGGCGAGGGCCAGCCAGGACCGGCCGGAGACGGTCGCCAGGTCCAGCCCGTGCTGCTCACCGCGGACCAGTCCGATCAGCAGATCGCAGAGGCCGCCGGCCAGCATCTGGTACGCGCTCGCGGCGAGCACGTTGCCCGGCAGCGGGATCTTCTTGCTCGCGAAGGAGCCGGCCGACCAGAGCAGCGTGGCGCAGATGATCAGGATCACGCCGAGCGGCTTGATGGACCCACCGATCGCCGGGGCCGACAGCACACCGAGGCCGACCAGCCCGAGCAGCACACCGGCGAGCTCGGCGGGCTTCGGACGCTCACCGCCGAAGGCCGTCAGCACCACCATCCACAGCGGGACGGCCGCCACCAGCAGAGCGGCCAGGCCGGAGGGCACGGAGGTCTCGCCCAGGACCACCAGTCCGTTGCCACCGGTCAGCAGCAGCACGCCGACCAGGGCGGCGGAGGCCAGCTGGCGTCCGCTCACCTTCAGCCCGGCCGGGCCCTGGCGCACCAGCAGGTAGCCGGCCAGCAGGAGGCCCGCGGTGAGGAAACGGGCGGCGGCGGAGAGGAACGAGGGCATCGTCTCCACAGCGATCCGGATCGCCAGGTAGGTCGAGCCCCAGACGACGTAGACGACGGCGAGGGCCAGCCAGACCGCGCCGCCGAGGCGGGCGGCGGGGCGGGCGTCGCCGAGCGGGGACGGGCTGGTGGAGGGGGTGGTGGAGGGTGTTGTGGTGGACAGGCTGGTGGAAGGCGTGGCGGGGGCGGGACCGGGGGCGGTGGCTGGTTGGGATGAAGCGGGCGATGTCATGTGTGTCCCCCTTGGACGGTGCTGGCCGAACATCCGATATGACAGCGCATCGACGACCTGGTGCGCCAGTCGGTATCACGAATCGGACCGGAGGACGTACCGTGGGCGCTCCCCAGCCAGGAGGTCGAACCCGTGTCCGAGTCCGAGGAGGACCTGCCCTTCTTCGTCTACGGCACCCTGCGCAGCGGCGGCCGCAACCACGCTGCGCACCTGGCCGGACGCTGTGCCGACGTCCGCCCGGCGGTACTGGACGGCGCCGCGCTGCACGCGGGCCCCGGCTTCCCGTACGCGGTGCTCGACGCGACGCCCGGACGCCGGATCACGGGTGAGCTGGTCACCGTACGCCCGGGCGCGTACGCCGGAGCACTCGCGGCCCTGGACCTGCTGGAGGAGTGCCGCGCGGACGGGACCGGGCTGTACGTGCGGCGGCGGATGGCGGTGCGGACGGCGGCGGGTGAGCCGCGGGACGCGTGGGTCTACCTTGCCGGGCCGGCCGCCGAGGCGCGACTGCGCGAGCGGCCGGCGCTGATCGAGTCGGGGGACTGGGCGGACAGGTGACGGCTGACGGGGGCGGCTGACGGCTGACGGCTGACGGGGGCGGCTGACGGCTGACGGCTGACGGCTGACGGCTGACGGCTGACGGGGGCGGCGAATAACTGACAGCGGACAGAGTTCAGCGAACAGAGTTTGAAATCTGTCATCTGTCATCTGTCCCCTGTGAGATCCGGCCCGGACCTCCCGGATACCGCCAGGTAGGCTGCCCCGGCCAGCATGATCGCTGGATCCCCAGGATCGAACGGACGAGGAGCCACCGGTGCCCGAGCTGCCACCCCCGATCACCGTCGTCGGGATCGGGGCCGACGGCTGGCCCGGCCTCGCCGCCACCTCCCGGGCCGCCCTGCGGGACGCCGAGGTGGTCGTCGGCGGCCCCCGCCAGCTGGACCTGCTCCCCGACGACGAGGTCACCGCCGAGCGCGTCCCCTGGCCGTCCCCGTTGCGCCCGGCCGTCCCCGGCCTGCTCGCCGCCCACGCCGACCGCCGCGTCGCCGTCCTGGCCAGCGGCGACCCCATGTTCTTCGGCATCGGCCGCACCCTCGCCGAGACCGTCGGCGTCGAGCGGCTGCGCGTCCTGCCGCACCCCTCCGCCGTCTCCTACGCCTGCGCCCGGCTCGGCTGGCCGCTGGAGGCGACCGAGGTGGTCAGTCTGGTCGGCCGCCCACTGGACACCCTCGCGCTCGCCCTTCACCCCGGCCGCCGCCTGCTGGTGCTCAGCGCCGACGCCGCGACCCCGGCCGCCGTCGCCGCGCTGCTCACCGAGCGCGGCTACGGCACCGCCCGGCTTCGTGTCCTCGAGAAGCTCGGCCACCCGCGCGCGCGGCAGCTCGACGGCCCCGCCGACGGCTGGCCGCACCTGCCCGGCGACCCGCTGAACCTGATCGCCGTCGAACTCGGCGACGGCCCCCGCAGCTCCCTCGTCCCCGGGCTGCCCGACGCCGCGTTCGAGAGCGACGGCCAGCTCACCAAGCGCCACGTCCGCGCCGCGACCCTCGCCACGCTCGCCCCCTCCCCCGGCGAGCTGCTCTGGGACGTCGGCGGCGGCTCGGGCTCGATCGCCGTCGAGTGGCTGCGCGCCCACCGCGACTGCCGGGCCGTCAGCGTCGAGCGGGACCCGGTGCGCGCCGAGCGGATCGCCCGCAACGCCGCCGCGCTGGGCGTGCCCCGGCTGCGCGTGGTGACCGGCCCCGCCCCCGCCGCGCTCACCGGACTCCCCACGCCCGACGCCGTGTTCATCGGCGGCGGCCTCACCGTGCCCGGCCTGCTGGACAGTTGCTGGGCCGCACTGCGCCCGGGCGGCCGGCTGGTCGCCAATACCGTGACCCTGGAGTCCGAGGCGCTGCTCACCGAGTGGTACCGACGCCACGGCGGCGAACTCGTCAAGCTGGCCGTCGCCCACGCCGTCCCGGTGGGCGGCTTCACCGGGTGGCGCCAGGCCATGCCGGTCACCCAGTGGTCCGCCGTCAAGACCGACACCCCCCAGGAGGACGCCTCGTGACCGTCTACTTCATCGGAGCCGGCCCGGGTGCCGCCGACCTGATCACCCTGCGCGGCCAGCGCATCCTGGCCCGCACCGAGGTCTGCCTGTTCGCCGGCAGCCTGGTGCCGCGCGAGCTGCTGGACGAGTGCCCGCCCGGCGCCCGGCTCGTCGACACCGCCCACATGACGCTGGACCTGATCATCGACGAGATGTCCCGCGCCCACCGCGAAGGCAAGGACGTGGCCCGGCTGCACTCCGGTGACCCGTCCGTCTTCTCCGCCGTCGCCGAGCAGATGCGCCGCCTGGACGCGGTGGGCATCCCGTACGAGGTGGTCCCCGGCGTGCCCGCGTTCGCCGCCGCCGCGGCCGCGCTGAAGCGGGAGTTGACCGTGCCGACCGTCGGCCAGACCGTCATCCTCACCCGGATCGCCAAGCGCGCCACCCCGATGCCCGAGGGTGAGGACCTCGCCACCCTCGGCCGCAGCGGCGCCCTGCTGGTGCTGCACCTGGCCGCCGGATACGTGGACGACGTGGTCGAGCAACTGCTCCCCCACTACGGCGCCGACTGCCCGGCCGCCGTCGTCGCGATGGCCAGCCGTCCGGACGAGCTGGTGCTGCGCGGCACCGTCGGCGACATCGCCGAGCAGGTCAAGGCGGCGGGCGTGGTCCGCACCGCCGTCATCCTCGTCGGCCGGACGCTGGCCGCCGAGCACTTCCGCGACAGCCACCTCTACTCGGCGGACCGTGAACGCCCGCACGAGCCCTGCGGGTCCTGATGCGCCACCTGCTCATCCTCGGCGGGACGACGGAGGGGCGGACGCTGGCCGCCGCCCTCGACGGCCGCCCGTCCCTGCGGGTCACCAGCTCGCTGGCCGGTCGGGTCGCCCAACCCCGGCTGCCCGCCGGGGAGGTGCGGATCGGCGGCTTCGGCGGCCCGGACGGCCTGGCCGCCTGGCTGCGCGCCGAGCGGGTGGATGCCGTCGTCGACGCCACCCATCCGTTCGCCGCCGGCATCTCGCGGAACGCGGCCCTCGCGGCCTCCGCCACCGGCGTGCCGCTGCTGGTGCTGCGCCGCCCCGGCTTCACCCCCGTCGACGGGGACCGTTGGCTCCCCGTCCCCTCGCTCGACGCGGCGGCCGAACTGCTGCCGCGGCACGGGGAGCGGGTCTTCCTCACCACCGGACGCCAGGGCCTCGCCGCCTTCGCCCACCTCGACGGGGTCCACTTCCTCGCCCGCTCGGTCGACCCGCCCGAGCCACCGCTGCCGCCGTCCTTCGAAGTCCTGCTGGACCGCGGCCCGTTCACGCTCGACGGCGAACGGGCGCTACTGCGCGAGCACCGCATCGACGTCCTGGTCACCAAGGACAGCGGCGGCGCCGCGACCGCCCCCAAGCTGACCGCCGCCCGCGAACTGCGCCTGCCCGTCATCATCGTGGAGCGTCCGCCGGTGCCGGACGGCGTGCCGGTCGTGCCGGACGTCGAGGGCGCGGTGCGCCGGCTGGAACAGCTGGGCCTGGAGCCGCCGGGCTGAGTCCGGTCCGTGAAATTGCCGGGCGGTCCCGCCGACCGCCCCGGCAGGATGGCCTGATGAGCGACGACCAGCGCACCCCGACCCCGCGTACCTCCGACGAACGCACCACCCTGACAGGCTTCCTGGACCACCAGCGCGACACCCTCGCGATGAAGTGCGCGGGCCTGACGACCGAGCAGCTCCGTGCCCGGGTGCTGGAACCCTCCGGGCTCTCGCTGCTCGGCCTGGTCCGGCACCTCGCCGAGGTGGAGCGCAGCTGGTTCCGCAACGTCTTCAACGACGAAGCCAGGCCCGGTTTCTGGAAGAACCCCGACGGCACGTTCGCCGAGTTCGACACCGAAACCGCCGACCCGGACGAGGCCTTCGCGATCTGGCGCCGCGAGTGCGACCACTCCCGGGAACTCGTCGCCGCCGCGGAGTCGTTGGACGTCCTGGGCCGCCACGGCGAGGAAGTCTTCTCGCTGCGCTGGATCCTCACCCACATGATCGAGGAGTACGCCCGCCACAACGGCCACGCCGACCTCCTCCGCGAACACCTCGACGGCACCACCGGCGAGTAGCACCCGCGAGTAGCACCGGCGGCTGGCACCGGAGCCTGGCGGCGCCAGAGGGAGCAGGGATGCGGACCCGCCAGAAGGAACGCGATCCGGCTGGTTCGAGAACGGCGGTCGCCCTGGGCGCCGAACAACCCGGTGTTCGTGGAGTACCTGAACACCGGGTTGGACGTGGCCATCCTGCTGACCGGACTCAACGGGTGGGGCCTGTCAGCAGGATGACGGTCTATCAGATATTTCGAATATCTCAGATGTCGCGGAAGGTCTCGATCTGGGCGCCGATCGAGTTGAGGCGCTCGGCGAGGTCCTCGTAACCGCGGTTGATGACGTAGACGTTGCGCAGGACCGAGGTGCCCTGGGCGGCGAGCATCGCGAGGAGGATGACGACGGCGGGGCGCAGCGCCGGGGGGCACATCATCTCGGCGGCGCGCCAGCGGGTGGGGCCCTGGACCAGCACGCGGTGCGGGTCCAGGAGCTTGACGTCCGCGCCGAGGCGGGTCAGCTCGGTGAGGTAGATCGCGCGGTTGTCGTAGACCCAGTCGTGGATCATCGTGGTGCCGTGGGCGGCCGCGGCGATGGCGGCGAAGAACGGCACGTTGTCGATGTTGATGCCGGGGAACGGCATCGGGTGGATGGTGTCGATCGGGGCGGTCAGCTTGGAGGGGCGCACCGTGAGGTCGACCAGGCGGGTGTGGCCGTTGTGGGCCCGGTACTCCGGGGTGCGGTCGTAGTCGAGGCCCATGCCCTCGAGCACGGCGAGCTCGATCTCCAGGAACTCGATCGGCACCCGGCGGATCGTCAGCTCGGAGGAGGTGACGACGGCGGCGGCGAGCAGGCTCATCGCCTCCACCGGGTCCTCGGCCGGGGTGTAGTCGACGTCGCAGGTGATCTGCGGGACGCCGTGCACGGTGAGGGTGGTGGTGCCGATGCCCTCGATCCTGACGCCCAGCTTCTCGAGGAAGAAGCAGAGGTCCTGGACCATGTAGTTGGGCGAGGCGTTGCGGATGACGCTCACGCCGTCGTGCCGCGCGGCGGCGAGCAGGGCGTTCTCGGTGACGGTGTCCCCGCGCTCGGTCAGGACGATCGGGCGGTCCAGCGGGGCGCCCGGCTCGACCGAGGCGTGGTAGGCGCCGCCGGTGGTGGCGACCTCCAGGCCGAAGCGGCGCAGCGCGGTCAGGTGCGGCTGGACGGTGCGGGTGCCGAGGTCGCAGCCGCCCGCGTACGGGATGGCGAAGTGCTGGGCGCGGTGCATCAGCGGGCCAAGGAACATCAGCACGCTGCGGGTGCGGCGGGCGGCCTCGACGTCCATCGCGGCGAGGTCCAGCTCGGCGGGCGGGGTGAGTTCGAGGTCGCGGCCGTCGTTGATCCAGCGGCTCTTGACGCCGATGCTGGTGAGCACCTCGAGGATGCGGTAGACCTCTTCGATCCGGGCGACGCTGCGGATCGTGGTGCGGCCGGTGGTCAGCAGCGAGGCGCAGAGGATCGCGACGCAGGCGTTCTTGCTGCTGCGGACGTCGATGGCGCCGGAGAGGCGGGTGCCGCCGGCGACCCGCAGGTGCATCGGGCCGGAGTAGCCGAGGGAGACGATCTCGCTGTCGAGGGCTTCGCCGATGCGGGCGATCATCTCAAGGCTGACGTTCTGCTTGCCCTGTTCGATGCGGTTGACCGCGCTCTGGCTGGTACCGAGTGCCTCTCCGAGCTGCGCCTGGGACCAGCCGCGGTGCTGGCGCGCGGTACGGATGAGGGTGCCGATTCGGGTGAGATAGTCGCCTGTCACTCGCCAGACCATATCTCATGGCTGAGATGACGATGGAACCGATGGACGGTGCGGCGCTCCTTTTGTCCGTTTCCCTCCCTGTATGGCCGTCAGATCTTCACATCACCACGTGGTGTCGTCACGCTCCCGTGACAGTCGTGACAATGTCACGGGCCCGGCGGCATCACAGCCCGCGGCATGACGGCCCGGCGGCATCACGGCCCCAGTGGCTCCGCCCGGCCGACGACGGTGCCCGCGCGGTCGATGCAGATGACGTCCACCGCGACCGGCGAGCCCCGCAGCACGCCGAGCGCCGTCGCCCGGGCCGCCTCCGCGACCAGGTCCCCGAGCGGAACCCCGGCCGCGCGGCACAGCTGCACCGCCTCCAGACCCGTGTTGGCCGCCGCCACCGCCTTCGCCAGCGCCTCGTCCGCCCCACCCCGCCGGGCCAGTTCGGCCAGGTACCCCTTGTCCACCTGGGAGCGCGCGGAGTGCAGGTCGAGGTGGCCGGCCGCGAGCTTGGACAGCTTGGCGAAGCCGCCCGCAATGGTCAGCCGGGGCACCGGGTGGCGCTTCAGGTACTTGAGCACGGCGCCGGCGAAGTCGCCCATGTCCAGCAGCGCGTCCTCGGGCAGCCCGTGCACCGCGACCGCGACCTTCTCCGAGGTCGACCCGGTGCAGCCGGCCACGTGCGTGCGCCCCGCCGCCCGGGCCACGTCCACGCCGCGGCGGATGGAGTCGATCCAGGCCGAGCAGGAGTAGGGGACGACGATCCCGGTGGTCCCGAGGATCGACAGGCCGCCGAGGATGCCGAGCCGCGGGTTCCAGGTCGAGCGGGCGATCTCCTCGCCGTGGTCGACGGAGATCTCGACCACCACGTCCCCGCTGCCGCCGTGCTCGGCGGCCACCTCGGCGACGGCGTCCCGGATCATCTGCCGGGGCACCGGGTTGATCGCCGGCTCGCCGACGGGCAGCGGCAGGCCGGCCTTGGTGACCGTCCCCACCCCCGGGCCGGCCCGGAACACCACCCCGGCACCGGGCCGGCCGGCCCGTACGGTCGAACGGATCAGTGCACCGTGGGTGACGTCGGGGTCGTCGCCGGCGTCCTTGACCACTCCGGCCATGGCACTCCCACCCGCGGCGAGCTCCTCGGCGGTCGGCCCCCCGTCCAGTTCCTCGGCGGCGAGGGCGAAGGCGGGCCGCTGGCCCTTGGGCAGGGTGATGACCACGGGGTCGGGGAACTCGCCGGTGAGCAGCGCGGTGTACGCGGCCTTGGTGGCGGCGGTGGCGCAGGCGCCCGTCGTCCAGCCGTGCCGCAGGCCGCTGCTCTTCAGCTGACCTGCCCGGCCTCCCGCCCCGGCTTCCGCCTGGGCTGCGCCTTCGGCTCCCGCTGCGGCCACCTGCGCCTCGCTTCCGACGGCGCCCGCGCCGTCCGTCCTGCTTCCCGGGCGGCCGGTCCGGCCGCCGCCGCCGATTTTCCCCCATTCGCCCGGGCGGGGCCCGACCGGGGTGGCCCGTGGCACCCCGGGGCGGGGGCGCCGGGAAGCCGGTGTGCGAGCTGCGCGGGAGCCGTTGTCCCGCGTTCCCGAAGTGTTCTCCGCACGGGTCTCGCTCCCTGGGCCTACCAGTGAGTAATCTGGCGGTCCGCCAGAAGCGGGGTCATGACACGTGGGTCCGGTGATCGGGTAGTCCGCCCGGCCGGGCCATCAGTATGTGGGGGTTTTTTGTGGCAGGGATGAGTCGGCGTACGTTCCTCACGGGTACGTCGGTGGCCGCCGCGTGGTCCGCCTTGTCGCTGGGCGGCGCACAGTTCGCCTCCGCCGCGACGCGCGACCAGGCGCTGGCGACCACGGCCGCGCGGGCGGTCAAGGTCACCGGGACCACGCTGGAGCAGGTGGCCACGCCGGTCGGCACCGGCGGCTACAAGCGGCTGACGGCCGGGCCGGGCTGGCCGCTGGTGGTCCGCGGCGACCTGGCGGCGGCGGGCACCGGACGGGACGACCGCCGCACCGGGCTGGCCAGCTTCGTCCAGTTCAGCGACCTGCACCTGGTGGACACCGAGTCCCCGGTGCGCTTCGAGTACCTGGCCCGGTACAACGGCAGCGCCTACCGGCCGCAGGAGGCCCTGAACGCCCGCGGCGTCTCGGCCCTCGTCGAGCGGGTCAACTCGCTCGCCACCGGCCCCTACACCGGCATGCCGTTCAGCATGGTGATGGCCACCGGTGACAACACCGACAACCACGAGCTCGCCGAACTCGACTGGTACCTCAAGGTCATGGGCGGTGGCCGACTGGCCCAGAACACCGGTGACCCGAACCGCTACGAGGGCGTCCAGAACTCCGGCAACGCGGCGTACTGGAACCCCGAACTCGCCTACAGCGACGGCTACAAGGCCAAGGGCTTCCCGCTGGTGCCCGGCTTCCTCTCCGCCGCCGGCCGCCCCTTCGACGCGCCCGGCCTGCGTACGCCCTGGTACACGACGGTCGGCAACCACGACGACAGCATCGAGGGCACGCTGCCGGACCTCGGGCTGCTCAACGACCTCTACACCGGCCAGTACAAGCTGGAGGGCTGCGACGACGCGACGGCCGCCCAGCTGACGGACTCGCTGCGCCGCGACCCGGCGGGCGCCGTGCTGCTGCTCGCCAAGCTGATCGCCGACGGCGAGGCGGTGCGCCGGATCACCCCGGACGAGCGCCGCAAGCCGTTCACCCTCAAGGAGTTCGCCAAGGCCCACCTGAACCCGGCGGTCACCGGCGCGGGCCCGTTCGGGCACGGCTTCACCTCGGACATGGTGAGCAGCGGCAAGCTCTACTACACCTTCCGCATCTCGGAGAAGGTGGTCGGCATCAGCCTGGACACCACCAACCAGGCCGGGTTCGCCGACGGTTCGCTGGGCACCGCGCAACTGCGCTGGCTGGAGCAGCAGCTGCAGGCGCACAGCGGGCACTGGTACGACGCCGACGGGCGCCGGGTGACGGGCGGCAGCACGGACGACGTGATCATGCTCTTCAGCCACCACACCAGTACCTCGATGGGCAACCTGCTGCCGGACCCGCGCAACATCTTCGAGCGGCGGCACGACGGCAACGAGCTGGTGACGCTGCTGCAGCGCTACCCGAACGTCGTCGCGTGGGTGAACGGGCACACTCACATGAACAAGATCACGCCGCACGGCCACGCGGTGCCGGAGCGGGCGTTCTGGGAGATCAACACCGCCTCGCACATCGACTACCCGCAGCACGGCCGGATCATCGAGGTCGTGGACAACGGGGACGGCACGCTCTCGCTGTTCACCACGCTGATCGAGTCCTCCGCGCCGTACACGACGGACTTCGGCGGCACCTCGGACGCCAACCTCGCGGCGCTCTACCGCGAGCTGTCGTACAACGACCCGAACGGGCGGCCGACGGCGCTGCTGGGCGCGGGCGAGGACCACAACACGGAGCTGCTGATAGCCAAGCCGACCCGCTGACGGCCGGCAGACAACGGCTGGCGGGCAACGGCTGGCGGGCAACGGCTGGCGGGCAACGGCTGACGGCTGACAGGTAACAGCAAACAGAGGACAGCTGACAGATGATGAAATCTGTCAGCTGTCCTCTGTCATTCGTCCGCCGTCACCCCTCCGGGTATCGCCGGGGCGTCCAGACGACCTCCACGCCGCCGCCCCGCTCGACCGCCTGGGTCTGCGAGGAGCCGATCAGCAGGATCGTCCGCATGTCGACCAGCGCCGGATCCAGCTCGCCGAGCCGGACGATCCGCACCCGCTCGGTCGGCCCGCCGACGTCGCGCGCCATGACCACCGGGGTCTCCGGCGCCCGGTACTCCAGCAGCAGGTCACGGGCGAGGCCGACCTGGGTGGTGCGGGACTGCGAGCCCGGGTTGTACAGCGCGAGCACCAGGTCCGCCTCGGCGGCGGCGCGCAGCCGCTTGGCCACCACGTCCCAGGGCTTGAGCCGGTCCGAGAGCGACACCACCGCGTAGTCGTGCCCGAGCGGGGCACCGGCCCGGGAGGCGGCCGCGTGGGCGGCGGTCATCCCCGGCAGGATCCGCACCGGGACGTCCCGGTAGTCCTCCTCGCAGGCGACCTCCAGCACGGCGGTGGCCATCGCGAACACGCCCGGATCGCCCGAGGAGACCACCGCGACCCGGTGCCCGCGCCGGGCGAGGTCCAGGGCGTACTCGGCGCGCTCCGACTCCACCTTGTTGTCCGAGCCGTGCCGCCGCTGCCCGGGGCGCTCCGGCACCCGGGCCAGGTAGGTGGTGTAGCCGACCAGGTCGGTGGCCTCGGCCAGCGCGCCGCGCGCCTCGGGGGTGAGCCAGAGCGGTCCGGCCGGCCCGGTGCCGACGACGGTCACGCTGCCCACGCCGTCCGACAGCCGGACCTCGGGCTCCAGCGGCGCGACCTTGCTCGGCAGCACCGCGACCGAGAAGTACGGCACCGTCTCGCCGTCGATCTCCGCGAGCGGCGCGATGCGCTCCCCCGCCATGAAGGCCCGCTCGACGTACTGGGCGTCCGCCAGCCTCCCGGCCCGTTCCAGGGCCCGGCGGACGGTCGGGAAGGTGCGCCCCAGCTTCATGATCACGGCGGAGTCGGCCGACGCGATCCGCGCCGTCAGCTCCTCCTCGGGCAGCGTGCCGGGGATGACGGTGAGCGTCTCGTCGGCTTCGGTCAGCGGCCGTCCGAGCCGGGCCGCCGCCGCGCTGACCGAGGTCACGCCGGGCACGACCTCGGTCGGGTAGCGGTGCGCGAGGCGCTTGTGCATGTGCTGGTACGAGCCGTAGAAGAGCGGGTCGCCCTCGGCGAGGACGACGACGTCGCGCCCGGCGTCCAGGTGGGCGGCCAGCCGGGCGGCGGCCTCCTCGTAGAAGTCGTCCAGCGCGCCCCGGTAGCCGCCGGGGTGATCGGTGGTCTCGACGGTGAGCGGGTAGACCAGCTTCTCCTCGATCTGACCGCCCGTCAGGTATCGTTCGGCGATCGAGCGTGCGATGGACCGGCCGTGCCGGGCGCTGTGGTACGCCACCACGTCGGCCTTGCCGATGAGTTCGGCGGCGCGGACGGTCACCAGCGACGGGTCGCCGGGGCCGAGTCCGACGCCGTACAGCCGTCCGGCCGCGGCCTTCTGATGATCCGTCACTCTTCTTCGCTCGCAATCGCGTTGATGGCACCGGCCGCGATCGCGCTGCCGCCGCGCCGGCCACGCACCACCAGGTGCTCCAGGCCGGACGGGTGCTCGGCCAGGGCCTGCTTGGACTCGGCGGCGCCGATGAAGCCGACCGGGACGCCGATCACCGCGGCCGGGCGCGGCGCGCCCGCCTCGATCATCTCCAGCAGCCGGAACAGCGAGGTCGGCGCGTTGCCGACGGCGACCACAGCGCCCTCCATCCGGGGCAGCCACAGCTCCATGGCCGCGGCGCTGCGGGTGTTGCCCATCTTCCGGGCGAGTTCGGGCACCGACGGGTCGGTGAGAGTGCAGATCACCTCGTTGTCGGCGGGCAGCCGCTTGCGGGTCACCCCGCTCGCGACCATGTTGACGTCGCAGAGGATCGGCGCACCAGCGTGCAGCGCGGCGCGCGCGGAGGCGACCACGCCGGGCGAGTACACCAGGTCCTCGACCAGGTCGACCATCCCGCAGGCGTGGATCATCCGCACCGCGACCTGGGAGACGTCCGCCGGGAGGGCGGTCAGATCGGCCTCCGCGCGGATGGTGGCAAAGGACTGGCGGTAGATGGACGCGCCGTCCTTCTCGTACTCGATCACTTCGTGGTCCTCCTGGCCTCGGCGACCGCCTCGGCCATCTCCTCGTTCGACACGTCGTTCGTCAGGTCGTTCGTCACGGCATTCGTCACGCCGTTCGTCACGGCATTCGTCACGGCATTCGTCACGCCGTTCGTCACGGCGTTCGCCACGTCACCGACCGTGGGGCCGACCGTGGGGGCGGCCGCCGGTCCTTTCACCGTCACCCGGTAGCCGTGCCCGGTGGCGAGCACGTCCACCCACCGCCCGGCCGGGTGGCCGCAGCGCCGTTCACAGCCCGACCAGTGCACGGGCAGCGCGCCGGACCCCGCGCCGCCGCCCGCGGGCCAGGGGCCGGCGTCCAGCGCCCGGGCCGCGTCCGAGCGGACGTCGGCGAGCGACTTGGCGCACCCCGGCAGCCCGGTGCAGGCGGTGGCCCGCTCCCAGGGCGAGCCCGGCTCGGTACGGAACCCGGCCTCGGCGAGCGCGGGCAGCAGGTCGGCGGGCGCGCCGGGCAGGACCACGCCACGCCAGGGCGTCAGCCGCAACCCACCGGACGACGCGGACGACGCGGACGACGCGGACACCGAAGCCGACGCGTCCGCCGAAGCCGAGGCAGCCGCGGCCAGCGCCCGCCACTGCGCGGCGCTCGCACGGCCGAAGCGCAGGCCCACCGAGAGCCCGCCGGGGTGCGCGCCGACGGCGGGCGCCGTACCGGCGAAGGCGGGCAGCGGCACCGAGCCGGCCGGCAGCAGGTCGGGCACCTCGCGCAGGTGCCAGGCCTGGCGTCCGCTCGTCCGCAGCGCGTCCAGGAAGGAGCGGGCCGCGTCCAGCACGGCCGTCACCTCCTGTCCGGCCCGGACCGGGTGCCCGTGGCTCGACCGCCCGAGGCGCAGCACGGTGGGCCGCTCCGAAGCGGCGGCCCGCGAGCCTGCGATCAATGTCACATCGGCGTCGAGCGCGGCGACGTCGCCCCGCCCGTCGTCCAGCGCGAACAGGAACTTGCCGGAGAGCCCGGCCGCCCAGTCGCTCGCGCACAGCCGCGCGTCCAGTTCCCGCACCCAGGCCTGGACATCGGCGACATCGGCTACATCGGCAGAAGGTGCAGAAGGTGCGGAAGGTGCGGAACCGGTGGCGTCCAGCCCGGCCAGCGGCGAGGCGACGATGTTGCGGACCCGTTCGTGGGTGTCCGAGGGCAGCAGGCCGACGGCGCGCAGCCGTTCGGCGAGGTCCGCCGCGCACTGCGAAGCCAGGCCGCGCAGTTGGACGTTGCCGCGCGAGGTGGTCTCCAATTCCCCGTCGCCCAGGGCCTCGGCGGCCTCGGCCAGCGCGAGCGCCTGACGGACCGTCAGCAGGCCGCCGGGCAGGCGGATCCGGGCCAGGGCGCCGTCGTCGGCCGGGTGCAGACGCAGCGCCCCGGGGCAGGCGTCCGCGCGCCCCCGGTCGGGCACCTCCCGGTCGGGCACGGCGGCGCCCGGCGCGGTGGCGTCGGGTGTCGGTGGCATGGCGGCGAGCATACAGATGATCCGATCGGTTGCCTCCGTCCGTTGCATCACACTCCGGCGCACCCGACGCGTGCGCCCGGCGGGCGTCCCGGGCAGTGCGAGCCCATGCGCCGGGCGGGCGTCCCGGGCAGTGCGAGCCCATGCGCCGGGCGGGCGTCCCGGGCAGTGCGAGCCCATGCGCCGGTCGGCCCGGAGTGCGCGACCGAAAGCTCACTCTCCCCCAGCTCAGCCGCACCCCGTACGATGCTGGGCGGACGGTCCTGGCGGACCGTCCGCACGCCAGCGACGGCGCAGGGGAGGAAACCGGTGCAAGCCCGGTGCGGTCCCGCCACTGTGACCGCGGTTCACCGGGAAACCGGTCGGCCGCGGGAGCCAGGAACTCCTGCCGTCCTCCACCGGCCCGGGGCGCGGACCCCGAGGAAGGCAGAAATGCACCAGCGCTGTCGCATGCCCGCGCACGCGTCCACGGCCGTCAGCACGGCCGCCCCGGCCGTCACCACGGCCGACCCTGCCGTCAGTACGACGGCTCCGGCCCGCATCCAGGCCGTCCCGGCCGACTTCACGGCCGTCCTGGCCACCCTCGAGGCCGGGAGGGCCTTCTCATGATCCTGCTGCTGTCGACGTCCGACACCGACCTGCTCAGTGCCCGCGCTTCCGAGGGCCCGGTGCGCTACCGGCTCGGCAACCCGGCCCGGCTCACCCCCGAGGACCTGCCCGCGCTGCTGGAGGGCACCGACCTCGTCGTGGTCCGCCTGCTCGGCGGGCGCCGTGCCTGGCAGGAGGGCCTGGACGCGCTGCTGGCCGGCCCCCGCCCGGTGGTGGTGCTGACCGGTGAGCAGGCCCCCGACGCCCAGCTGATGGAGCTGTCCACCGTCCCGGCCGGCATCGCCGCCGAGGCGCACGCCTACCTCGCCCACGGCGGCGCGGCCAACCTGGCCGAGCTGGGCGCCTTCCTCTCCGACACGGTCCTGCTGACCGGCCACGGCTTCGCCCCGCCCGCCTCCGCGCCGGCCTGGGGCCCGCTGGAGCGCGAGGCCCGTACGTCCGAGGGTCCGACGGTCGCGGTGCTCTACTACCGCGCCCACCACATGAGCGGCAACACCGCCTTCGTGGAGACGCTCTGCCGGGCCGTCGAGGACCAGGGCGCCCGGGCCAAGGCCTACTACTGCGCCTCGCTGCGCGGCGCCGAGCCCGAGCTGCTGGCCGCGCTCGGCGAGGCCGACGCGATCGTCACCACCGTGCTCGCCGCCGGCGGCACCCGCCCGGCCGACGCGCAGGCCGGCGGCGACGAGGAGGCCTGGGACGCGGGCGCGCTCGCCGCACTGGACCGCCCGATCCTGCAGGCGCTCTGCCTGACCTGGTCCCGCGCCCAGTGGGAGAGCAGCGACGACGGCCTGTCCCCGCTGGACACCGCCACCCAGATCGCCGTGCCGGAGTTCGACGGCCGCCTGATCACCGTCCCGTTCTCCTTCAAGGAACTGGACGAGGACGGCCTGACCGTCTACGCCGCCGATCCGGAGCGCGCCGCCCGGGTGGCCGGCACCGCCGTCAGCCACGCCCGGCTGCGGTACGTCCCGGCCGCCGAGCGCCGCCTCGCGCTGGTGCTGTCCGCGTACCCGACCAAGCACGCCCGGGTCGGCAACGCCGTCGGCCTGGACACCCCCGCCAGCGCCGTCCGCCTGCTGCACCGGCTGCGCGAGGAGGGCATGGACCTCGGGGACAGCCTGCCCGGCCTGGACGAGGGCACCGAGGAGGGCCACGAGGGCGACGCGATCATCCACGCCCTGATCGCGGCCGGCGGCTACGACCAGGACTGGCTCACCGAGGACCAGCTGGCCCGCAACCCGGTGCGCATCCCCGCCGCCGACTACCGCCGCTGGTACGCCACCCTCCCCCAGGCCCTGCGCGAGCAGGTCGAGGAGCACTGGGGCCCGGCCCCCGGCGAGCTGTACGTCGACCGCTCGCAGAACCCGGACGGCGACATCGTGCTGGCCGCGATCCGCTCCGGGAACCTGCTGGTCCTGATCCAGCCGCCGCGCGGCTTCGGCGAGAACCCGGTCGCGATCTACCACGACCCCGACCTGCCGCCGAGCCACCACTACCTGGCCGCCTACCGCTGGATCGAGGCCGCGCAGGAGGACGGCGGCTTCGGCGCCCACGCCGTCATCCACCTCGGCAAGCACGGCAACCTGGAGTGGCTGCCCGGCAAGACCGCCGCGCTGTCCGCCGAGTGCGGCCCGGACGCCGTCCTCGGCAACCTCCCGCTGGTCTACCCCTTCCTGGTCAACGACCCGGGCGAGGGCACCCAGGCCAAGCGCCGCGCCCACGCCACGCTGGTCGACCACCTCGTCCCGCCGATGGCCCGCGCCGACTCCTACGGCGACATCGCGCGCCTGGAGCAGCTGCTGGACGAGCACTCCAACATCGCCGCGATGGACCCGGCCAAGCTGCCCGCCATCCGCGCCCAGATCTGGACCCTGATCCAGGCGGCCAAGCTCGACCACGACCTCGGCCTGGACGAGCGCCCCGAGGACGACGGCTTCGACGACTTCCTGCTGCACGTCGACGGCTGGCTCTGCGAGGTCAAGGACGCCCAGATCCGCGACGGCCTGCACGTCCTCGGCCAGGCGCCGACCGGGACCGACCGGGTCAACATCGTGCTCGCCATCCTGCGCGCCCGGCAGATCTGGGGCGGCGTCAGCGCACTGCCCGGCCTGCGCGAGGCGCTCGGCCTGGACGAGGCCGCGCTGACGCTCGGCGCCACCGACGCGGCCGAGGCCGAGGCCCGCGCCCTGGTCGAGGCGATGGAGGCGGCGGACTGGGCGCCCGAGGCGGTCGAGAAGGTCACCGCCGACCTGCCGGAGACCGTCCAGGAGGCCGTCCGGGCGGTGCTGGCCTTCGCCGCCGCCCAGGTGGTGCCGCGCCTGGCCGCGACCACCGACGAGCTGGACGCGGTGCTGCACGCGCTGCAGGGCGGCTTCGTCCCGGCCGGCCCGTCCGGATCGCCGCTGCGCGGCCTGGTCAACGTCCTGCCGACCGGCCGCAACTTCTACTCGGTCGACCCGAAGGCCGTCCCCAGCAAGCTCGCCTGGGAGACCGGCCAGGCGCTCGCCGCCTCGCTGATCGAGCGGTACACCGCCGACAACGACGGCGCCTACCCGCCCTCGGTCGGCCTCTCGCTCTGGGGCACCAGCGCGATGCGCACCGCCGGCGACGACATCGCCGAGGCCTTCGCCCTGCTCGGCGTCCGCCCGGTCTGGGACGAGGCCTCCCGCCGGGTCACCGGCCTGGAGCCGATCCCGCTGGAGGAGCTGGGCCGCCCGCGCATCGACGTGACGCTGCGCATCTCCGGCTTCTTCCGCGACGCCTTCCCGCACGTCGTCGCCCTGCTGGACGACGCGGTGCGCCTGGCCGCCGCCCAGGAGGAGGCCGACGAGCAGAACTTCGTCCGGGCCCACGTCCGGGCCGACGTGGCCGTCCACGGCGACGAGCGCAAGGCCACCGTCCGCGTCTTCGGCTCCCGCCCGGGCACGTACGGGGCCGGCCTGCTCCAGCTGATCGACAGCCGGGACTGGCGCACCGACGCCGACCTCGCCGAGGTGTACACCGTCTGGGGCGGCTACGCGTACGGGCGCGGGTTGGACGGGCGGCCGGCCCGCGAGGAGATGGAGACCGCGTACAAGCGGATCACCGTCGCCGCGAAGAACACCGACACCCGCGAGCACGACATCGCCGACTCGGACGACTACTTCCAGTACCACGGCGGCATGGTGGCCACCGTCCGCGCCCTCACCGGCAAGGCGCCGACCGCCTACATCGGCGACTCCACCCGCCCGGAGACGGTCCGCACCCGGACGCTGACCGAGGAGGCCGCCCGCGTCTTCCGTGCCCGCGTGGTCAACCCGCGCTGGATCGAGGCGATGCGCCGGCACGGCTACAAGGGCGCCTTCGAGATGGCCGCGACGGTCGACTACCTGTTCGGCTACGACGCCACCACGGGCGTGGTCGCGGACTGGATGTACGAGAAGCTGACCCAGGAGTACGTGCTCGACCCGGTCAACCGGGAGTTCCTCGCGGGCGCCAACCCGTGGGCGCTGCACGGGATCAGCGAACGCCTGCTGGAGGCGGCGAGCCGCGGGCTGTGGGAGCAGCCGGACCCGGAGCTGATCGCCCAGCTGCAGGCCGCGTTCCTGGAGACCGAGGGGGACCTGGAGGGCGGCGAGGGCGGCGAGGGCTGAGGCCCGCCGTTCCGGCGCCCGTTCGAAAGGTGGGTCGCCACCGCCCTGTTGGTGTTCCCGTCGTCCATTCGGGTGACGGGAACACTGGTGGGCTACGCCGTCCAAGCGGACAATACGGGGCATGTCGCGCCGCATCGGTCCCACCAGCCCAGCCCTGAGCACGACCCCCGCAGCCGAGGCCGGGAAAGCGGAGGACGCGGAGAAAAACGAGGAACGGGAGCAACGGGAGCAGGCTGAGCCGCGCGCGCCGCACCGGTACCGGGCGCGGCTCGGCGCACTGGCGGCCGGGGCCGTGCCGGTGCTCGCGTTCCCGGCGCCCGGGCAGGCCTGGCTCGCCTGGGTCGCCCTCGTCCCGGGGCTGCTGCTCGCGCAGCGGGCGCCGTCGGGGCGGGAGGCCGCGGTGCGCGGGTGGTGGTTCGGGGCGGGGTTCATCCTGACCGCGATGTACTGGCTGGTGCCCTCCGTCGGACCGGCGCTGCCGGTGCTCGCCGTGCTGTTCGGGGCGCTGCAGGCGCCGCTCGGGTACGCGGTGCACCGGCTGCTGCGCCCGCCGCTGACCACCCGTCGGGCGCTGCTCGCGCTGCCGGTCGTCCCCGCGGTGTGGGTGAGCACCGAGTACGCGCGGTCCTGGCACGCGCTCGGCGGGCCGTGGGCGCTGCTCGGCGCCACCCAGTGGCAGCACCCGGCGATCCTCGGACTCGCCTCGGCGGGCGGGATCTGGCTGGTCAGCGCGGCGGTGGCGGCGGTGAACACCGGGGTGCTGATCGTGCTGACCTCGGTGCACTGGCGGCCGCGGGCCGTCGCGGCCTCGGCGGCGGTGCTGGTCCTGGCCTCCGGTCCGCTGCTGTTCGCGCTGCGCGAGGCACCGGCCGGGGCCGGGGCGGTCACGGCGGCGCTGGTCCAGCCCGGCATCGTCGAGGACCCGCAGGCCCGCTTCGACGCGAGCGCCCGGGCCACCGCGGACCTGGTCGGTCAGCCGGTGGACCTGGTGGTGTGGGGCGAGAGCAGCACCACCGCCGACCTCGACCGCGACCCGGCCGCCCTGGACGCCCTGCGCCGGCTCGCCGTCACCACCGGCGCCGAGGTGATGGCCGGGGAGGACGCCCGCAAGGCGGACGGGCGGATCTCCAAGGACGCGGTGCTGGTCTCCCCGGCGGGCGTGGTGGACCGCTACCGAAAGATCCGGCTGGTGCCGTTCGGCGAGTACATCCCGCTGCGACCGGTGCTCGGCTGGATCGCCGGGGTCAGTCGGGCGGCGGGCGAGAACCGCGCGCCCGGCACCGCCTTCCACGTGCTGCCGGCCACCGACCGGACGGGCGCACCGCTGCCGGTCGGAGCGCTGATCTGCTTCGAGTCGGCCTTCCCCGACATGGCCCGCACCGCCGCGCGGGACGGCGCCCGGGTGCTGGTCTACCAGTCCTCGACCTCGACGTTCCAGCACACCTGGGCGCCCGAGCAGCACGTCTCGCTGGCGGCGATCCGCGCCGCCGAGACCGGGCGGCCGGCCGTCCAGGCCTCGCTGACCGGCGTCTCGGCGGCCTTCGACGGCCAGGGCCGGGAGCTCGCCCGGCTCGGCACCGACGGCACCGGCACACTGACCGTCCGGCTGCCGCTCACCGCGCCCGACACGCTGACCTGGTACGACCGCGTCGGCGACGTGGTGCCGGCGGGAGCGCTGCTGATCACGGCGGGGGCCGCGGTGGCGGGACGGCGCCCGCGCGCCGCCCGGCGCCCGGCTCAGCCCTCGGCGGGGGCGCGGTAGATGCCGAAGGCGGCGCCCTGCGGATCGCGCAGCACGGCGATCCGCCGACCGCCCGCCATCGAGAAGGCGGGCATCAGCACGTCCCCGCCCAGGGCCACCGCCCGGCTGACGGTGAGGTCGGCGTCGGCGCACGAGAAGTACGGCAGCCAGTGCGGCGGCACCTCCGGCGGGAAGCCCTCGTCCATCACCAGCATGCCGCCGAAGTCCTGACCGGCCAGGCCCCACTGGGTGTAGTGCTCGGAGGGCGCGACGGACCAGCCGAAGACCGCCGGGTAGAAGGCGGTCGCGCCGGCCGGGTCGCGCGTGAGCAGTTCCACCCAGCCGAGCGAGCCCGGCTCGTTGAACACCCCGGCGCCCTTGAAGGCGCCGGCCTGCCAGAGGACGAACACCGCGTGGGAGCGGTCGGCGGCCACCGCGAACCGGCCGTGGTCGCGCACGTCGGTGGGCTCCTTCAGGAGGGTGCCGCCGGCGTCCACGATCCTCGCCGCGGTGGCGTCGGCGTCGGCGACCGCGAAGCAGACCGTCCAGGCCGTCGGCTGCCCCGGCGCGTAGCGCGGGGTGATCGCGGCGACCGGGGTGTCCTTCAGGAGCATCCGGATGTAGTCGCCGTCCTCGGGGCGCCCGCCGTCGTCCTCCAGCCAGCCGAACAGCTCGCGGTAGAAGGCCCTGGCGGCGGCCGGGTCGGCGGTGCCCAGCTCGACCCAGCAGGGCGCGTCGGTGGTCACGGAGGTCTGCTTCATGGCGTCTGCTCTCCAGCTCGTTCTCGGCCCCCGGCCCTTCCCGCCCAGGATGCGGGGCGGGAAGGGCCGGGGACGGACGCTGGTGGGCCGAACGGGGGCGGGCGGAGGGCTGACGAATGACAGATGACAGATGACAGATGACAGCTGACAGATTTCGAAATCTGTCAGCTGTCATCTATTGAACGTCATCTGTCAGTTGTCAGCTGTCCACCCTCGGGCCGCCGGGAGGGCAGCCCCTCAGACCGCAGGCCGCCCGGCCGCAGCCCGTCAGCTCCGCAGAGCCCGCGACACCGGGATCCAGAGCTCCGCCTCGGCGTCGGCCGCCCCCGGGACGAAGCGGGTCTGCAGGATCTCCGGGCCCGGCCGGGCCTCGTACGGGTTGGACGGGAACCACTGGCCGGCCACGTCCCCCCACATCTCCTGCAGCGCCTGCGGGAACGGCCCGGTGTTGCGGAACACCGCCCAGGTACCGGCCGGCACCTCGAGCACGTCCAGGTCCTCCGGGACGACGACGTCCTCGCGCGCCACCACCGCGTGCCAGTAGGTGAGTTCGGACCCCTCCTCGCGGTTCGGCGAGTAGTCGTCGGTCACCGACACGATGCCGGCCGGGTCCGGCCCGGTGAGGGCCGTGATCCGCTCGACGGCCTCCTGGCCGAGCCCCTTGATGAACTCGGCGATCCCCGGGTTGACCCCCTGGTAGATCAGGGTGACCCGGGCCTTCCTGCCGACGATCCGGAAGTCCGGCTTCTCGACGATTCGGTATTCCATGCTGCTGCTTCCTTCCACGACGAGTCGGAAGGACATCCGGGGCTGGGAGGTGAGCACCGCACCGTCGCGCCGGGCCTCCCCCGGCCCGACCCCGTGCATCGCCCGGAACGCCCGGGCGAAGGCCTCGCCCGAGGTGTACCCGTACCGGACCGCGATGTCGAGCAACGTCCGCTCGCCGTCGAGGACTTCGGCCCCCGCGACGGTCAGCCGCCGACGCCGGACGTACTCCGACAGCGATATCCCGGCGAGCATCGAGAACAGCCGCCGGAAGTGGTACTCCGACGTCATCGCGATCCTCGCCAGCTCGGCCACGTCGACCTCGCCGTCCAGCTGCCGTTCGATGTGCTCCATCGCCCGGTTCAGGTGCTCCAGCATCCCAGCCCCGTCCTTCCTTGCTGATCACCGTAGGAAGGACCCACCCTGCCGTACCCGACAATCGGTGCCCGCTCCGGTCGGGTACCGATTGCCGGGTGCCGATCGCCGGTACCGATCGCCGGATGCCGATCGCCGGGTCAGCGGCGGGAAAGGCTGGTCAGACCAGGCCCTGGGCCAGCATCGCGTCCGCGACCAACTCGAAGCCCGCGATGTTGGCGCCCACCACGTAGTCGCCGGGGTGGGCGTAGCGCTCGGCGGTGGTGAAGCAGGAGTCGTGGATGTGCTTCATGATCCCGGCCAGCCGTTCCTCGGTGTGCTGGAAGGTCCAGGAGTCGCGCGAGGCGTTCTGCTGCATCTCCAGCGCGCTGGTCGCGACGCCGCCCGCGTTCGCCGCCTTGCCCGGGCCGAAGGCCACCCTGGCCTCCTGGAACACCCGCACCGCTTCCGGCGTGGTGGGCATGTTGGCGCCCTCGGCGACCGCGAGCACGCCGCTCCGCACCAGCGCGAGCGCGTCGGCCTCGGTCAGCTCGTTCTGGGTGGCGCAGGGCAGCGCGACCTCGCAGGGCACGCTCCACACACTTGATCCCTCGACGAACCGGACGTGGCTGCCGCGCAGTTCGGCGTACTCGGACACCCGACCGCGCCGGACCTCCTTGACCTCCTTGAGCAGATCGAGGTCGATGCCCTTCTCGTCCACCACGTAGCCGGAGGAGTCGGAGGCGGTCAGCACCGTCGCGCCGAGCTGCTGCGCCTTCTCGATCGCGTAGAGCGCGACGTTGCCGGAGCCGGAGACGACCACCCGGCGTCCGTCCAGGCTCTCGCCGCGGCTGTGCAGCATCTCGGCGGTGAACAGCACGCAGCCGTAGCCGGTGGCCTCGGTCCTGACCTGCGCGCCGCCCCAGCCGAGGCCCTTGCCGGTGAGCACGCCGGACTCGTAGCGGTTGGTGATCCGCTTGTACTGGCCGAAGAGGTAGCCGATCTCGCGGCCGCCGACGCCGATGTCTCCGGCCGGCACGTCGGTGTGCTCACCGAGGTGGCGGTGGAGCTCGGTCATGAAGGACTGACAGAACCTCATGATCTCGGCGTCCGAGCGGCCCTTGGGGTCGAAGTCGGCGCCACCCTTGCCGCCGCCGATCGACAGCCCGGTGAGCGCGTTCTTGAAGATCTGCTCGAAGCCGAGGAACTTGACGATGCCGAGGTTGACCGAGGGGTGGAAGCGCAGCCCGCCCTTGTACGGGCCGAGGGCGCTGCTGAACTCCACCCGGAAGCCGCGGTTGACGTGGATGTCGCCGGAGTCGTCCGTCCACGGCACCCGGAACATCAGCTGCCGCTCGGGCTCGCAGATCCGCTCGATGATCCGGGCGTCGAGGAGTTCGGGCCGGTGGGCGAGCACCGGGGCCAGGGTCTCCAGCACCTCGTGGACGGCCTGGTGGAACTCCGTCTCGCCCTTGTTGCGGCGGACCACGTCCGCGTAAAGGGCCTCGACCGCCCGCTGTTCGGCGTCGAAGCGCGGCCGGATCGCGGTGTCGGGGGTGGAGGCGGGGCGGCTCATGGGCATCTGATCAGGACCTTCCGTCGTTGTCGGTGGTCGTGCGCGGGCGTTCCCGTGCCCAGGAAACGGGGGAAGTCTCGCAGTGTCCACCCCCTCGTCCACGCGCCATCCACATGGTGGAAGCCGGCGGGGAACGGTCGCGGGAACAGACGGGGCGGGGCGGGTGTTCTGCGCCTCGTGATCGCGGCGGGCACCGTCGGCATCCAGTTGTTCAAATTGGAACTACCGAGTACGGTCGACATCCGATCCAGCCCGGTCCACCCCTGATCGACGGAGGCCCGTTCCATGCCGCTGCCCGGCCCCACCACGGTGCGTTCGCGCGTGCGCATCCCGCTGACCTTCCCCGACGGCTACCGCGCCGAGGCGGAGGTCTTCACCTTCCACGGCCTCGCCGACGGCGCCGAGCACCTCACACTCGCCCTCGGCACGGTCCCCGAAGGCGGGACGCCGCTGGTGCGACTGCACTCCGAGTGCCTGACCGGGGACGTCTTCGGCTCGGACCGCTGCGACTGCGGGCCGCAGTTGCGCGAGGCGGTGGAGCGGATCAGCGAGGCCGGCGGGTACCTGCTCTACCTGCGCCAGGAGGGCCGGGGCATCGGGCTCTACAACAAGCTCGACGCGTACGCCCTGCAGGACTCCGGGTTGGACACGTACGACGCCAACACCGCGCTCGGCCTGCCCGAGGACGGCCGGGACTACACCGCCGCCGCCCAGATGCTCACCGCGCTCGGCGTCACGGACGCGACGGGCGCGACGGACGCGACGGGCGCGACGGGCGCGACGGGCGCGACAGATGGGACAGGCGGCATCGACCTGCTGAGCAACAACCCGGACAAGGCGGCGCAGTTGGCCGACCTCGGGATCACCGTGCGGCGCCGGGTGCCGACGGGCGTACACCTGTCGGCGAGCAACGTCCGGTACCTGACGGCGAAGGTGGAGCGGACGGGGCACTCGATCGAGCTCTCCCGACTGGTCGGCTGAACACCCTGCCCGAGAACGGCCGGTCGCCCGAGCATCCCGCCCCAAGGCGAAGCCGGCCGGCAGCGGTTCCGGCCGTCAGGCGTCGCGGAACCCGATGGCCCGTTTCACTACGCCGCGCAGTCGGCGGTCCGCTGCCGTCAGCGGCAGGCGCTCGCGGTAGTAGGCCGGGGAGGACACCGGCCGTGCGCCGAAGCTCTGCTTGAACGCGGCCAGCGAGGAGTCGGGCCGGGCGTCGCCCATGTCGTAGACGAGGCTCCCGGCCGCGCACGCGTCCTCGACGGCGAGCCGGTGCAGGAGGTGGTTGGCGTGGACCGGATGCGCCAGGCGCCGGTCCATCGCCCCACGCCAGTACTTGGTGTGGGTGCCGTGCCGCAGCACCACGATCGCGGCGGCCGGCTCCCCGCCGCAGCTGGCCAGCCAGATCGCGCAGGAGGCGCCGAAGCGCTCCGCGACCGCTTCCAGGAGGCGCGGCGGTTCCTCCCGCCGATGGCGCCAGCGGGCCAGGGCCAGCGGCTCGTGCTGCTGTTCGGCCCAGCGGGCGACCGACTCCTGGTGGAGACGCCGGAACTGCGGCACCAACCGCCCGCCCCGGCCCACCTCGACCTGTACCTCCGCGCGTTCGGCCTGCCGCACGCCGCGGCGCACCTGAGGGCGGAAGCTGTGGGCCCACACCTCCTCGAAGCCGCCCGCCAGGTCGAGGAGGTAGGTGGTGCGGTCGAAGGCCGCGAAGGCGTCCGGGACGGTCGCGTTCCAGACCGCGGCGGACCGGGGGTCGAACCGTACGGCGACCCGCAGTGCGGGGCGGTCCGCGAGATCCTCGAAGACGAGCCGGGCCTCCCGCGGGTCGGGTGGTCCGTCCGGCACGACGGCGCCGCCGACACCCCACCCGGGCCAGGACTCCTCCGCCAGCAGGCGGGTGGCCCAGCCGCGGCGGCGAACCAGCGGGACGAGGACCTGCCGCCCGCCGTCGAACCGGTACAGCCGACTCGCGTCCGCCAACGGCCGGGCGTCGCAGAGGCAGTCGAGCCAGGTCGGTGTCTGCGTCACCAGCGCTCCGTCATCGCGCTCGATCAGTTCCCACCACAGCTCGCGCGGTGCCGGACTGGTCACCTCGACACCGGCGGGAGGCGTCCTGGGCATGGCACGGTCGCTCCTCTCCGGTGAGTCCGCCAGCCCCCGCTTTCCAGGCTAGGTGCGCCCGCGGACCCCCGCCCGACCTCGGCGCGCTCCCCCATCCCGGCGCACTCCCCCGCCGCGGCCGGGCGCCGACCGGGTGGCGGGTCATAAAATGGGCGGGCTGGCCCATACCGGCTCCGGGCCGCGTCCGAGCCCGGGAGGCCGAGGACGGGAGCTGCTGGTGGTGAGCAACGGAGCCCGCGCGTCGGCCGCCGTCGTCCGATCGCTGCGATCGCGGGGCAGGGCGGTCCTCACCTCCGCCGGGCGCTACGACCCGTTACTGCGCAACGCCCATCTGCTCACCCTCAGTTCGCTGTTGACCTCACTCTTCGGCGCCCTGTACTGGGCACTCGGCGCCCACTGGTACAGCCCGGCCACCGTGGGCCGCAACTACGCCGCGGTCTCCGCGATGATGTTCCTCGGCGGGGTGGGGCAGCTGAACCTCGCCAACGCCATGGTCCGTTTCGTGCCCTCCGCCGGGCCGCGCACCGGGCGGCTGGTGGGGCTGGCCTATCTCGCGGCCTCGCTGGTCACCCTGGTCTTCGCCGCCGGGCTGGTGCTGCTGATCCCGGTGCTCTCACCCGGGCTCGGGTTCCTGCGCACCTGGGGGCTGGGCCTCTGCTTCGTCGTGGCGACCGCCGGCTACGCGATCTTCAACCTCCAGGACGGCGTCCTCACCGGCCTTCGGCGAGCGGACTGGGTGGCCCTGGAGAACGGGCTCTTCTCGATCGAGAAGATCGGGCTGCTGGTCGTGTTCGCCGCCGTCGGTGCGCAGAACGGGATCCTCCTCTCCTGGATGGTCGGCATCGCGCTCGCGCTCGTCGTGACGAGCGCCTTCATCTTCGGCCGCGCCCTGCCCCGGCACGAACGGGCCGCGCCCACGGCCGGCGCGGACACCTCGAGGCCGACCTTCGGCTACATCTCCGCGGACTACGTGGGTGCGATGTGCTGGCTGGCGGCGGTCAACCTGCCCCCCGTGATCGTGCTCAACCGCCTCGGCGCCGCCGACAGCGCGTACTTCTCACTGGCCTGGATGGTGCCGTTCGCGCTGTACTGCTTCAGTTCCAACATGGGCTACTCGCTGGTCGTGGAGTCCGCCCGGGACATCACCCGGCTCGACGACTACCGGCGGGTGCTCCGGCACTCCGGCCGGGTGCTCGTGGCGGCGGTCGTGCTGCTGATCGCCGTCTCGCCGTGGGTGCTGCGCCTGTTCGGCGCCGGGTACGCCCGCCACGGCACGGTCGTCCTGTGGCTGCTCGCCCTCTCCGCGCTGCCGAACCTGCTCAACACCACGGTCGTCGCGCTGTCGCGGGCCCGGCGCCGGATGGGCGTCGTGGTCGGCGTGCTCGCCGGGCTCTCGCTCGTGGTGCTGGCGCTGACCGAATTGCTGCTGCCGGTGCTCGGCATCACCGGCGCCGGCGCGGCCTGGCTGATCGGCCAGACCCTCGTGGCGGCCGTACTGCTCTGGCGCCGCTCCTGGTGGCTGCCCGCCCCGCCGCGCGGGCGTCACGACCCGGCCCCCGGAGGGCCCCACCCCGCGGAAAGCCCCGCACCTCAGGACGGCCCCGCACCTCACGAGGGCCCCATGCCCCAGCGACCGGCGCCCCAGCGGCCGGCGCCTCAGCGGCTCCCGCCTCCGCGGCCGGCCCGCAGGACGGTGCGCCGGATGCCGAGGCAGGCGAGCGGCAGGGCGATCAGGAGGGCGGCCCAGAAGGCGCTGTGGCCCCACAGGTCCGCGATGCCGCCGTACAGCGGCTCGGCCATGGGGATGCGCAGCGCCTCCAGCGGGCCGAGCGGCGGGGGCACGGCGCCGAGCAGCAGCGTGCCGAGCAGCCAGAGCGCGAAGAGCCGACGGGCGGCCACGGGCCGGGCCAGCGTGGCGGCGGCCGACAGGGCGGCCAGCAGGACGGTGAACCCGGCCTGGTACGCGGCCCCGACCCGGCCGGTGCCCCAGGACTCCGGCGTGGGGTGGTGCCCGGTGGCGGCCAGTCGCACCTCGACGGTCGCCCAGAGCAGGACGACCAGGACGAAGGTGCTGCCGAGCGCGAACCGGGCGCGTTCGCGGACGCCGGCGCCGGCCGGCCCCCAGTCCCCCTCGGCGGATCCGGGCCCGCCCGTACCGGCCCGGGTGGTTCCGCCGGCGGGCCTGGAGCGGCGGGCGAGGCGCCGCCACTGTTCGGCGGTCCGCTCCCGGGCGGTCCGGGCCGTCCGCATCAGCCGGGCGGCGCGCTCGGCCAGCACCAGGGCCACGACGATGCCGACGGCGGCCACCACCCCGGACCAGCTGCCCATGCCGCCCTCGAACGTGACCACCCGGTCGGCCACGGCCGGCGGCGGTTTGAGCACCGTCATCGGCGGCCCCAGCCGCAGGTAGCCGATCGCCCCTGCCCCGGCCGCGGCCAGCGCCAGCGTCCCCCGGCCGACCCTGGCGGGGAACGCGACCAGGATGACGGCGGCGGCCAGGGCCGCACCCAGCTGCGGGGTCACCCACCGGGCCGCCTGGTCGCCGGCGGTGCGCAGCCGGTCGCCGAGGAGGCCGTTCGGCAGGATCTTCAGCTGGTTCCCGGCATCCACGCTGATCCGCGCGAGCGAGCCGGCCCAGAGCAGCAGCGCGAGGGCGACGAGCAGCAGCAGGGCCGCGGCCGTCTGGCGTGGCAGCGCGGTCCGCGCGTTCGCCCACCAGATGCGGGCCCGGGGTGCCAGCCAGGCCCGGAGCCGCCCGGCCAACGGTGCGGCGCCGCCCGTCTGCCCGGCCGGGCCGCCCTGCCCGGCGGTGGCGCGCCTGGCCCGCAGCGCCTCGGCGGCGACCAGGGTCGCGCAGCCGGCGACCGTCCCGGGGTCGGCGCGCACCGCGCGGCGGCGCAGCGCGGACCAGCGGCGGCGCACCCCGGCCGCCGGCTCCTGGCGTGCGGCGGCGGACACGGCGGCCCAGCCGGCCAGCGTCATGTCTGCCACGACCGCCGCGACCACGGCCATCACGGCCGACACCCGCCAGGACAGCGGCAGCCGGTGCAGCGCCGCGGGCAGCGGGGAGAGCCGGCCCAGCAGCCGCGGGTGCTCCTCGTGCTGGACGGTCAGCCAGACGGCCAGCCGGTACGCCTCGGCCCGCTCGTCGGCGCTCAGCCCGTCCCCGGTGCGGCGGCCGCCGCCGAGTTCCCGGGCGGCCCGGTCCGTCTCGAGCACGACCTCCGGAACGCGGGCGAGCGCGAGCAGCCGCCCGCAGTGCTCGCCCTGACACTCCGGGTGGTCGCAGTCGTAGCGGGCGGCGATGGCCGGCACGGAGGCGGCGAGCAGCTCGTCGACGAAGGCGACGGCGTCCGGCCCGGCGGCGACCCGGGTGAGGCCGGCCGAGTCGATCGGGCGCTCGCGGTAGACCGGGGTGGCGAAGGGCGCGAAGGCGGCGCCGAAGGCGAGGACTGCGAGGGCGGCCGCGCCGGTCCGCCGGGCGCCCCGGGCGCTGTCGACCGCGCGGAGGTAGTGCAGGTCGAAGAGGGTGTCCCGGACCTCGTCGCGCAACCAGACCAGCAGCTGCTGCGCACCGCCGTCGACCAGCCACTCGGCCGCCTCGCCGGAGCGGTTCAGCATGCTCCAGGCCAGCACGGACGGGGCGTGGTACGGGTCGCCGAGGAAGGTGACCGGCCGGTGGACGTAGCCGCCCGCGGCGCCCCCGGCGGGCGCCTGGGGACGCACCACGGCCGGGTTGCCGCCCGCCAGCCAGCCGGTGACCTGCTGGGCCCGCCAGCGGTGAGCGGGGTTCCTGGTCAACAGGCCCTGGAGCAGCAGCAGTCGGCGCGGATCGGCGACGGCGGAGAGGTTGACCCCCTCGCCGAAGACCAGGTCGTACTGCAGCACCTCGTCGCTCACCAGGTAGCCGTCCGCGTCCAGGTAGTGCGGCCGGCCGGTGAACAGCTCGTACAGCACGTTGCCCAGGCCCCACCACGGCCCGGCCGGGTGGTTGGCGCCGGCCAGCTGTTCGGGGGCCATGTAGGCGATGGTCACCTGCATCTCGGACGAGAAGCTGCGGCTGGCGGTGAGCCGGGCGACGCCGCCGAAGTCCGCGATCACGAACTCCCCGGGGCCGGCGCCGGGCCGCACCAGGATGTTGGAGGGCTTGAAGTCCACCGGGTTGCGTTCGATCCGCCGCTGCCAGAAGTCGAGCATGGCGACGAGTTCGCGGACGATGTCCTCGGTTTCGCGCGGGTCGGCGTGCCGGCGCTGCTCGCTCAGGGCGGCGATGCGGTCGGCGAGGGTGACCGGGAGGTACTCCATCGCCACCCAGTCGCAGCCCGTCCCGGCGTGCTCGACCCGGCCGTAGTCGATGATCTGCGGCGCGTGCCGCCGGTAGGCCTCGTCGCGCAGGTGCTCCAGCAGTTCGGTGTCCATGGCCTGGCCGGACCGGGTGACCTTCACCGCGGCGTCCCCGCCGCCGTCCAGCCGCCGGACGTGCCAGACGGTGCCCTCGGAGCCCGAGCCGGCGACCTTGTACGGCTCGTACCGGTCCAACAGGGCCGCGGGGAAGGCACCGCCGAAGTGGCCGCCGCGTGCGGGCGCGGGGCGGCGGGTGACGGTCCCCGGGACGGCGTCGCGCGGCGTCGGGACCGCGGTCGGCGCGTCCGGGCCGGCCCGGAACCGCCTGAGCCGCGAGGGCGGGCCGGGTGTCGGGGCGTCCTCACGGCGGCCCCAGGGCCGCCGGTCCACCCGTGTGCGTGGTCCCGCTTCCGTCGGCGCGCCGTCGGCCATCCTGTCGTTCCCCCTCCAGCCGGCCCAACCTTGACTCGTCATCATGTCGCAGGCGCACGGGGATGGTTGCCGAGTTCGACCGCTTTCGCCCGGCCCCGTGGCCAAGCCGTTATCCGCCCCGCGACCAGATGTCCCCGATCGGCGCGGCGTCCGCGGCGGCGCCGGTGGGCGGCAGGCCGTAGGCGTCCTCCAGGGTGCGCAGCAGCCGGTAGTGGTCGATCCGCTCGTCGTAGCTCCCGGGCCTGACCTGCGCGCCGACGACGACGGTCGGGATCCGGTTGCCCTGGTCGTTGTCGTCCTCGTCCCACGTGACCACCAGCAGGCTGTTGTGGGTGCGGGCCCAGTCGGCGTAGCCGGCCAGGTTGTCCCGCAGCCAGGTGTCGCCCTGCTGGACGGAGCCGTCGTGCATGTCGTGGGTGAGGTCCGGCACGACGAACGACAGGGTGGGCAGCGCGGCGTAGTCGTGCGGGAAGGCGGAGAACGGCAGGTTGACCTCGGACGGCAGGGCGGCGAAGTCCACCCACGGATTGTGCCTGCGGGCGTACCCGCCGCTGTCGCAGCCGGTGTAGCCGGCGCTCGGCAGGCCTTCGGAGTACCCGGCGAAGGTGAGGCCCGCGGTGAGCAGCGCGGAGCCGAGGTTGGCCGCGGAGAAGGTCTTCGGGCAGGAGTCGTCGGTGACGCCCTGCACCGAACCGGAGAAGAGGGCCAGGTAGTTGGGCTGGCTCGGGTGCGTCACGGCGAACGAGCCGGTGAAGCTCGCGCCCTGCCCGGCGAGCTGGTTGATGAACGGCGCCTCGGCCGTCCTTCCGATGACGTCGGAGTACGACCGGTTCTCCTCGACCACCACCACGACGTGGTCGGGGCGCGGCACTGCGGCCGCGCCGGGCACGGACGTCGTGGAGGGCCCGGACGTCGCCGAGGGCACGGACATCGCGGAGGGCGCGGAGCCGGCGGAGCCGCCCGGGGCCGCGCACCCCGTCACCAGCAGGACGAAGACGGCCACCGCCGCTCCGGCCGCCCCGCCCGTACGGCGGCGGCGCCCGGGGCTCCGGCTGCCCACAGTGGTCACACCATCCAGCCTGGCCGCCCGGAGCGGGAGCGGCAACGTCTCCGGATGACCCAGGGGGCAGCCGGGGCGCCGGATGCCTAGAGTGGGAAGGAATAGCGACTGCACGGCCCCGGGGGCGCTGTCTCCTCCCTCGGGAGCTCACGGGAGTCCACGAATGAACGATGCGCAGACCGCGGCGGGCGACGGAGCGCGAGCACCGGTGGACCTGCACCTCACGGTGCCGGAACTGACCGACCGCCTGCTCGGGTGCGCCGCGGATGGACAGTGGCCGGACGCCTTCCTGGTGAGCGCCGGACTGGTCCAAGTGGTCGAGGACGTGCTGGAGGGCACCGCGTGGCGGCCCCGTCGGCTGGTGGAGCACCTGGCGAAGAGCGGCCGGCCCGGCGCGGTCGGGGCGGCCCGGGGCGGGCTGCGGGCGGCGACCGGGCTATGGCTGGCCGCCCCGCCGGCGCGCGGCCTGCGTGCCTGGTGCGACGGAATGGCCGCAGTGCGCGACCGCCTCGCCCTGCGGGCGCTCCACCCGGGCCCGGTGGCTGGGGACCCGCACGCCGAACTGGCCGCCGCGGTGGCCGGGCTGGCCCGGCTGCCCGGGGCTCGCCGGCTGCTCGCCGGGGCGGTGCAGCGCCCGCCCGCCTGCTTCCGCAGCTTCGACCAGCACCCGCAGGACTGCGCCGCACTGGCCCGGCTGGTCACCGCCCGCCACCCGGACCGGAACCGCCCGGTGCTGGTCCTGGGCGTGCGCACCTCGGGCAGCTACCTCGCACCCCTGCTCGCGGCGGAACTGCGACGGCTCGGCCACCGGTCGGTGACGGTCGGCACCACCCGTCCGGGCTCGGCGCTGGTGCCGGGGCGGACGGCGCTGGTGCGCGACCTCCGGCGCAGGGCCGGCCTGGTCCTGCTCGTCGACGACCCGCCGGTGACCGGCGGCTCCCTGGCGGGCCTCGCCGCATCGGCGGTCCGCCGCGGCTTCGAGGCCGCGGCAGCCGTCCCGGTCCTCGCGACCTTCGACGACGCCGGCGAACTGCCTCCGGCCCTGCGCGGTCTGCCGTGCGTGACGCTGCCGGGCCGTGACTGGCACGTCCGGACGCTGCTCGCCCCCGAGGCCCTGGCCCCGCTGCTGGCCCGGCTGCTGCCGCCCGGGCAGCGGCTGCTGGACCTGACGGTCGGCGCCCCGGGGCCCCTCTCCCGCCACGGCCACCTGTCCGTGCCGTGCTCGGCCCGCGTGGCCGAGCCGGACGGCGGCGTCCGGAGCCTGCCGCTGCTCGCCGAGTGGACCGGCGTCGGCTACTTCGGGGCGTACGCGCCGGCGGTGGCCGGGGCGCTCGCCGGGCTGGTCCCGGAACCGCTCGGCTTCGCCGGCGGCGTGCTGGTCCGCCCCCGACCGGAGAACGGACCAGCGGACGGACCAGCGGACAGACCGGCGCGCGAACCGGCGGACGGGCAGAGCGTCCCGTCCGCGGAGGTCGCCCGGTACGTGGCCGCCCGGCAGCGGGTGCTGGCCGTACCCGCCGACCGGAGCCTGTGGCTGGCCGGGCGCGACCCGGTCTGGGAAGCCTCCGCCCGCCAGCTCGCGCCCGTCTTCGGACGGCTGCACACCGTGCTGCGCCCGGTCCTGCTGGACCCGCTGACCCGCACCCTGCTGGCCTCCGGCCGCCCCTGTGTGACCGACGGCCTCACCGCGCGCCATCGCTGGATGCCCGACGGCGCCGGCGGCTGGTGGAAGACCGCCTACGCCGACGGGGCCTTCGGCCACCTCAACCTCGCCAGCTACGACGCCGCCTACGACCTCGCCGCCTGTCACCTCGCCGGCGCAACCGGTCCGGACGACGCGCAGGCCCGGTCGGCGCCGGACGACGACGACACCGAGCTGCTCATCGAGTACCGCCGGCTCACCGGGGAGGAGGTGTCCGCCGCCCGGTGGTGCCTGCTGCGGCTGGTCCAGGCCCGGCACGCCGCCCTCCAGGACGGTCGGCCGCCCTCCGAACGGACCCGGGCCGATGCCCGGCGGGCCCAGGCCCGCGCGGTGCAGCGGTTCCTCGCCGGCCTCTACCTCGCGGATCTGGACGCCGAGCCCCGGGGTCCGTGCTGCGTCCTCGACCTGGACGGTGTCCTGGAGTCCGACGTCCTCGGCTTCCCCGCGTCCGCCCCCGCGGGCATGCTGGCGCTCCGCGCGCTGCGCGCCCACGGCTACCGCACGGTGATCGCCACCGGGCGCTCCGCCCCCGAGGTCGCGGACCGCTGCGCCGCCTACCGGCTGCCCGGCGGGGTCGCCGAGTACGGGGCGGTCCTGGTCGACGCGGTGGCCGGCACCACCGAGGTCCTGCTCGACGACGGGCGCCGCCGGATCGGTGACGGCGGGCTGCGCGGCCGGCTGGGCGCCCTGGACCCGCCCGCCGTCACCGACCCGCTCGCCCGCTGGTGCGTGCGCGCCTCCGTCCGCGCGCCGGAGAACGGCCGACGGCACGCACTGGCTCCGGAGGTCGTCGCCGCCCTCCTCGGCGAGGCGCCGTTCGGCGAGCTCTTCGAAACCGTGCCGGGCCAGGCCCAGACCGACTTCGTCCCGCGCGGCGCCGGGAAGCTGGCCGGAACGCGCGCCCTGCTGGCCCGGCTCGGGGACGGCGGCCCGCCCGCGCTGGCGGTCGGGGACGGCGTCGCCGACGTGGGCCTGCTCGGCTGGGCCCGACGCGGCACCGCTCCGGCCAACGCGGAGCCGGCGGTCCGGGCCTCGGGTGTTCCGGTGGCCCGGCACGCCTACCAGGCCGGGCTCGCCGACGCGGTGGGCGGTCTGCTCGGGCACCGGCCGGGCGCCTGCCGGCTCTGCCGGGCGCCGCGCCCGCCCGCCGACGCCCGCGCACTGCTCGCCCTCCTGGCCGTACCGGAGGCCGGCCGGGCCGGGGCGCCGCTGCGCCTCGCCCGCCTCGCCGTCCGGGCCGCACAAGCCGCCCGCAGCGCACCGGCCGCGCGGGCATCACAGGCCGCACAGACCTCAGAGACCTCAGAGACCTCACCGACCGCCCGTAGCGTCCGCACCGTCCGTGCCGTCCGGGCCGCGCACAGCGCTGCGGCCGCGCCGACTCGCCGGGGCCCGACCAGATGAGCCGCGCGGTGCAGCGGCTGGACCGCGCCCCCGAGCCGCCCAGGTCGCGGGTCCGGTCCCTGCTGGCCGCCGCCCGCCGGTACGACCCGCTGCCGCCCTCCCCCCGGGCCCTGCTGCCGCTGCGCAGCCCCCGGCCGGTATACCGCGTCACCGACGGGTGGAAAGCCCGCCGGATCGCCCGCCGGCTGGGTCTGGACGACGGCTGCACGCTGCGGCCCGGGGCCCCCGGACTGGCCGACGTCCTGGTGCTCTCCCTCGACCCGCCGGGCGACACCACGGGCAACACGCCGGGCGACACCACGGGCAGCATGCCGGGCGGCACCACCCGCGACACCCCCGGCCGGGCCCGGCTGGCGGTCAAGCACGCCCGGAACAGCCACGCGGTCGCCTCGCTCGACCACGAGTGGCGGGTGCTGGAGACGCTGGCCGCCGACGACCGGCTCGGCGCCTGGCGCGCCCTCGTCCCGGTCCCGGTCCGCCGGGAACTGACCGGACCCCTGCCGCTGATCACCGAGAGCTGGCTGCCCGGGACCACCGCCGACCGGCTGCTGCGGGAGGACCCCGGCTTGGACGGCGAGGTCGCCGAGCGCGCGCTCACGGCCATTGCCGGACTGCACCGGGCCACCGGACGAACCGAGACCGCCACCGAGCGGCTGGCGGCCTGGGTGGACGATCCGCTGGACGTGCTCGGCACCGGCATCCCCTGGTGCCGGACCGGAACCGGGACCGCCGGACTGGCCGGCGTCCGCGCCCGGCTGCGTGCCGGCCTGGCCGGCACCGATACCACCGTCGCCTGGACGCACGCCGACTTCCACGCGGGCAACGTCCTGCTCGACGAGCGGGGCGGCCGGGTCACCGGTGTGATCGACTGGGGCGGGGCCCGGCCGGACGGCCCCTGCGCCATCGACGCCTACACCTTCGTGCTCGCGCTGATCTGCCGCCGCGAGGGCCGCCAACTCGGAAGCACCGTCCGCGAGGTGGTGCGCCGCGGGGCGCTGCCCGGCCCGGACCTCGCCCTGATCGCCGGCACCCGCGCCGACCTGGTGGACCTGCGCCGGGGCGGCCCGGCCGGATCGCCGGACGGCGCCGTGCTGCCGCTGCTGACCTGGCTGTGGCACATCGTCTCGAACGTCACCAAGTCCCCCCGCTACGCACGCAGCCATTGGTGGGTGGCCCGCAACGTGACCCCGCTCCTGAAGGAGGCCGCCACATGGCCGGCAACCCGGCCGTGACGCCGCTGTCGGCGCCGAGGCCGCGCCCGCCCACCGGGTCGGCGGGAAGCCGCCCCCGGTGGTACGCCCGCCTGCCCACCCTGGCGCCCCGCGTACTGCTGCCGGTCTCCCTGGTCATCTGGCTGGTGTCGCTGCGCAACGTCGACCTGGCCCGGATGGGCGACCTCGGCCTGCTGCAGGTGCTGCCCGTCCTCTACTGGGTCGCGGCGGGCCTGCTGACCGCGGGCTTCGTGCTCGCCCTGCGGGACCGCAGCCTCGGTTCCTGGTGGCTCGTCTCCTACGTCCTGGGCCTGATCGCGGTCATCCACGCCACGCCCACCCTGCTCTACGCCAACCTGCGGTACCCCTGGGCCTGGAAGCACGTCGCGGTGATCGACGCGATGCTCCGCCACGGCGGCCCCGTCCCGCACGCCGGCCTGCTGGACCCGTACAACCAGTGGCCCGGGTTCTTCATCGTCAACGGCCTGCTGCTGCGGGCCACCGGCCTGCACTCGGCGCTCGGGTACGCGAGCTGGGGCCCACCGCTGTTCAACGCGCTGCTGCTGGCCCCGCTGCTGCTGCTCTACCGGGCGATCAGCTCCGACCGAACGCTGGTCTGGGGGGCGGTCTGGGTCTACTTCTCCTGTTCCTGGGTCGGCCAGGACTACTTCTCCCCGCAGGCGTTCGCGCTGGTGCTGTACCTCGCGGTGATCGCCTCGGTGGTCCACCGGCTGCCCGACCGGCCCGTCCCCCGCACGCCCGGCCCGGGCCCGCCCGGCGGGTCGCACCGGTCCGCGGCGCCCGGGGCGGCGGACCGCGGCGTCCAGGCCGGCGGATGGGGGCCGGTCCGGCTGCCGATGGTCCTGGTGCTGGAGGCCGCGATCATCTGCTCGCACCAGCTCACCCCGCTGATGCTGATCAGCTCGCTGGCCGCGCTGGCGGTGCCGCGCGGCAACCGGCGGGTGGTCCTGCCGCCGCTGCTGGCCGCGGTGGCGATGACGGTGGTGTGGGACGCCACGGTGGCCCGCCCGTACCTGTCGGCCAACCTCGGCCAGTTCGCCCGGGCGCTCACCACCCCGGACTCCAACGTCACCTCCGGGTTCGCCAACCTCGGGGTGGTCTCGCCGGACCAGCTGATGGTCGGCTGGATCGACCGGGGGCTGTCGGCGGCGGTGGTCCTGCTGGCGGTGATCTGCTTCGTCCGCCGCCCCTGGGTCCGGCGTACCCCGCTGCCGTACCTCGCGCTGGCCCCGCTGCCGCTGTTGGCGGCCAACAGCTACGGCGGCGAGATGCTCTTCCGCGCCTACCTGTTCGCGCTGCCCGCCTGCGCGTTCCTGCTCGCCGCGCTCGTCCTGCGGCCCACGCCTCGGCCGCGGCTGCGGTCGGCCTGTTCGCTGGTCCTGTTGCTGGCCCTGCTGGGCGGCCTGTTCTTCGGCTACGACAGCAAGGAGCGGATGAACTGGTTCACCGACCGTGAGGTCGCCGCGACGAAGCAGTTGTTCGCGGCCGCGCCACCGTACTCGGTGGTGGTGTCCGTGACCGGGGCTGTGCCGGGGATCTACAACCACTACGAGGACCACCCCGAGGTGCGGCTGGTCGAGACGACGGGGCAGACCAGGGAGCTGTTGACGGAGGATCCGCTGGGCGGACTGGAGGCCGCGGTCAGCTTCACCCATCCGGGTGTGCCCGCGTACGTGGTCCTGAGCCGGGCCCAGGCCGCCGAGTGCTCGCTCACCGGCCTGCTGCCCGCCGACACGGTGGACCGACTGACCGACGTGCTCGCCCGGACCCCCGGCTTCGAGCTCGTCTACGGCAACGCCGACGCCGTGGTCTACCGGTTCGTCCCCAACCCGCTGCCCACCCAGGCCCCCGGCCTCGGCCGGCCCCCCGCCCGATCGCCCGCCCCGCCGCCCGTCCAGCCCCCCGGGCAGGCCTCCGTCCACGTCCAGCCAGGAGGCGGCCCATGAACGGCAACCCGTCCGTGAACGACGCCCGGATCGGCTGGGCGCTGGCCCTCTCCGGCTGGGTGGCCCTCGCCGTCTACACGCTGGCCGACGCCAACCCCGTGCGGGTGGCGGTGAGCAGTGTGTTCCTGCTCTGCTGCCCGGGGCTGGCGGCGGTGCGCTCGGCCCGACCGCGGCTGGCCGCGAGCGGCGCGCCGATGGGGAGGCTGGAGGCCTGGGTGCTGACGGTGGCGCTGAGCCTGGCCATCGACACGGTGATCACCATGGCCTTCTACCTGACCGGCGGGTTCATCAGCGGCTGGGCGCTGGCCGCGACGGCCGGCGCCACCACGCTGTTGGCGCTGCCGCTGTGCCTGCCGCGCGGCGGTCGGCCCCCGGGGCGCGGCGCGCGGGCCCGGAAGCGGAGCACGCCGGACGCCACGGACCCGGCCTCGAAAGACCCGCCCTCGAAAGGCCGGACCACGAAGCACCGGCGCAGGCGGCGGGGGGCGGGCGGGGCCGCCGTGGCGGGTCTGCTCCTGGTCGCGGCGTGCACCGGCGGCACCACCACGGCGCCGCCGGCCACGGACAGCGGCGGCGGCGGATCGGCCGGCCCCGACGCGGGTCCGGCGGCCCCGGTGGCGCCCGGCTCCTGGCACCTGGTCTTCAACGACGCCTTCGACGGCGACCGGCTCGACCCCGCCAAGTGGACCACCTGCTACGACTGGAACCAGGACGGCTGCACCAACGCCGGCAACCACGAGCTGGAGTGGTACCGCCCGCAGCAGGTGACGGTGGGCGGCGGCAGCCTGGCGCTGACCGCGAACAGGTCGCCCACCACGGGCAGCGACGGCAAGAGCTACCCGTGGACCTCGGGCATGGTCTCCACCGGCCGGGACTCCTGGAACGGGCAGCCGCGGCACACCTTCACCCACGGGTACTTCGCCGCCGCGGTGCGCATCCCGCCCGAGGCCGGCATGTTCCCGGCGTTCTGGCTCCTCCCCGCCTCCCGCACCACCCCGCCGGAGCTCGACGTCGCGGAGTTCATCTCGACCACCCAGTACGTCCAGATGACCCTGCACCACGCCGGGCCGAACGGCGAGGACCTGGACCAGTGGGAGCGGTACGGCCCGGAGAACTTCCCGGCGGGCTACCACGTGTTCGCGCTCGACTGGGAGAGCAACTCGCTCACCTGGTACGTCGACGGCGTCCAGCGCTACCAGGTGACGGATCCCGACAAGGTCCCGGACGTCCCGATGGAGCTGCTGCTCAACCTGGCCGTCGGGTACCCGAGTTCACCGCCGCAGGACGTCACCTCGGCGCGGATGACGGTGGACTGGGTCCAGGTCTGGCAGCACTGATCCGGCAGCGCCGAATCCGACACCATCGAGCCCGGCAGCGCCGAATCCGACAGCGCTGAATCCGGCAGGACCGAGCCGCTGTCGCGGACCACGCGCGTTCAGGCCGACGGCGGCCCGCCCACCGGACGGCCGAACGCGGCCCGGCCACGGCGGAACGCCCGCCACCCCCTGGTCCGCAGCCGCTCCGGGTACGGCGCCACCGGGGCGCCACCGCCGTCCACCCAGCCCTGGAAGACCTCGACCGAGGTGTCCGCGCGGACCATCAGCCGGGAGATCCGCAACGGCTCGTCCCCCTCCGAGCTGAAGGCGTTGCCGACCGCGCAGGCGGACGTCCAGCCGGCCTTCTGGACCTTGCGGCGCACCGGGACGCTCGAATAGCCGTGGGGGTAGGCGAACGCGGTGACCTGGTGGCCCACCGCGTTCTCCAGCTCCCACTTGCAGCCCCTGACCTCCTCCCAGACCTGCCGGCCGCGCTGCGTGTCCAGCTGGGGGTGGGTGCGGGTGTGGCCGCCGATCTCGACGCCGAGGGCGTCGAGGGTGGCGACCTGGCGCCAGGTCAGCATCGGAGCCGGCGGCAGCCGGCTGCCCTGACCCGGGTGTCCGGGGATGTGCACGGCCCCCGTGGTGACGAACAGGGTGGCCGACAGGTCCCGTTCGCTCAGCATCGGGGCGACCGTCCAGTAGAAGTCGGCGAACCCGTCGTCGAAGGTGAGCACCGCGCAGCGCTCCGGAAGCGGGGGTCCGCCGCGCAGCGCCGAGACCAGCCGGCGCAGCGGGATGACGCTGCGTCCCCCGGCCAGCAGCCGGTCGAGCTGCTCGGCGAAGACCCGGGGGGTCACCGTGTAGCGGGCGATCCAGTCGGGCGGGTCGTCGGAGACGGAGTGGTAGAGCAGTACCGGCACGGGGGTCATGGCGCGCCCCCCGCGACCGCCGGGCTCACCTCTCCGTCCGGGCGGGCCCAGGACCGGGCGGACCACGCGGCGGTGAGCCGTCCGACGCCGTAACCGAGCACGGTGAACGCCACGCCCCCGGCCAGGGCGAGGAGTTCGCGCGGATCGGCGGCGGCGGGCCGCAGACAGCGGGCCAGGGCGGCCGGGACGGTCGAGGCCAGGTAGCGGCGCTCGCTCGCGAGCGCCGCCCGGGCGCCGCTGTGCCGGGCCACGACGGCCTTGGAGCGGCCCTCGGCGTAGCAGCGGGCACGGTAGTAGGCCCAGGTGGCCCGGCCCGCCGGGACGTGGTGGCGGACGGCGGCGGCGGGCTCGTAGAGCAGGAGGGCCCGGGGGTGCCGTTCGGCCAGACGCAGGCACAGTTCGGTCTCCTCGCAGCCGAGCGGGCGGGTGCCGACGCGTCCGAGGTCCGTGCGGAAGCCGCCGGCGGCGAGGAGCTCGGCGCGGCGGAAGGACATGTTGGCGCCGATGAAGTTCCGCACGGTGGTCCGGTGCTCGGGCAGGCCGCGGTAGGAGCAGCCGACCACCCAGTCGAACTCGGCCGGGAACCAGGACGGACGGCCGTCGTCCCAGCGCGGCACGACGAGGCCGCCGACCCCGTACACGTCCGGGTCCCGGTAGGGGGCGAGCAGGTGGGTGGTCCAGTCCGGCTCCGCGGCGGCGTCGTCGTCGAGGAAGGCGACGACCTCGCACCCGGCGGCGGCGACGCCGGTGTTGCGGGCGCCGGAGAGGCCGTTGCGGTGGCGGTTGGACAGCACGCGGACACCGGGGAACGCCGCCCTGGCCCGGCGGGCGAGCTCCGGGCAGTGGTCGCAGACCAGCAGGATCTCGTCGGGGGGCCGGTGCTGGGCGTGCAGCGAGCCGATCGCGGCGCGCAGGTCGTCCCAGCGGTCGAGGGTGTAGGCGCAGACGATGACGGACAGTCCCGGGGTGTTCACGGCCCTCTCCGTTCGGGGGTCGGAAGCCAGCGCGGCAGGGTGCACAGCAGCGGGACGGCGAGCACGGTGGCCGCGATCAGCCAGGCCAGGCCGACGCCGACGAGGCCGAACCGCGGCAGCAGCCAGGCCGTCAGGCCGAGGACCAGAGCGCAGTAGGCCCCTTGCAGGCCGATGATCAGGCCCAGTCGCTGCCGGGCCCGGGCCGTGTCGACGGCGACGCTGACCAGCAGGTTCGGCAGGGCGGACAGGGCCAGCAGGCGCAGCACGGCGGTGCCGTGGTCGTCGTACTCGTCGCCGAACCAGGACAGCAGCCACGGCGCGGCCACGACGGTGACGAGCACGCCGGCCGCGATCAGGGCGCCGGCGTGCCGCAGCACCCGGCGTCCGTGCTCGGCGAGCCGCCCGGGGGCCCGCGCGGCCTCGACGATCAGTGAGCTGCCCATGTTGAGGGCCACGAGGTAGAAGGTGTACGCGATCACCCAGGGGAGCGAGTAGTAGGCGATCTGCTCCGGCCCGAGGGTGTTCAGCACGTACAGCGGCACGACGGTGGCGGCGGCCAGCCGCAGCAGGGCGCCGACGTAGTCCGCGGTCGCGTAGCGGGCGAGCCGGGGCGCGGCCGGGCCGTCCGGGCCGTCCGGGCCGTCTGAGCCGCCTGAGCCGCCTGGGCTGGCTGGGCTGGCTGAGCCGTCCCGGCCGGTGACCCCGGGGAGCAGTCGGCGGAACAGCA
The DNA here is from genome assembly GCF_055576085.1 of Kitasatospora sp. NPDC033851. Classification (NCBI taxonomy): domain Bacteria; kingdom Bacillati; phylum Actinomycetota; class Actinomycetes; order Kitasatosporales; family Streptomycetaceae; genus Kitasatospora; species Kitasatospora sp. NPDC033851. The sequence continues at coordinate 168,904 of NZ_JBVIRL010000020.1, forward strand.
GCAGGTTGGCGACGGCGAGGGCGACCAGCAGGGCCCCGGCCCAGGCGAGCACGATCCCCACGTGCAGCGCCCAGCCCGCGAGAGCGGCCAGCAGCACGATCTTGACGGCCGCGAACAGCGCGTTCTCGCCGAGGACCCAGCCGGGCCGGCGGAGGCCGGTCAGCGCGCCGTCCTGGAGGACGAAGAGCGTGTAGCCCGCGGTCATGGCGACGAAGGCGACGGCGGGCGCCGGGCTGCGCAGGAAGCCGAGGCCCGGGGCGATCACGGGCACCAGCCCGATGAAGACGCCGCCGACCACGATGTTGGCGGCCGTGGCGACCAGGTAGCAGCGGATCAGCAGGCCGCGGGTACGCCGGCCGGCGGCGGGCAGGAAGCGGACCAGGACGTCGGCGAGGTTGAGCTGGCCCACTTCGGAGAGCAGCGTCGCCGCCGAGAGCACGGCGTAGCCGAGGCCGACGTACTGCGCGCCGTACCAGCGGGTGGCGAGCATCCAGAAGACCGCGCCGAGGCCGGCGGTGACGATCGAACTGGCGGTCAGCACATGGCCGTTGCGCAGCAGCGGCTCACCGGCGGTGGCCGCCCGCAGCCGGGCCCGCAGCAGGGTGGCGTACGAGCACTCGCAGGGCAGCGGCAGCGGACAGGAGCAGGGCCGGCTGCCCCGGTCGGGCGCCGTGGCGTACGTCACGGTGGGCGCCGCGGTGGGCGCCGCGGTGGGCGTCACGGGCGTCGCGGACGTGGTGGGCTTGGTGGGCGCGGACACGGCGGGCTCACCCTGTCACCCGTGCGCCGGCCCGGGCGCGGCGGACGCTGCGCGCGTACCCGACCGGACCGTACAGCAGCCCCTGGAGCTCCAGTCGGGCCAGGCGCCAGGTCGGGCAGCGGCCCGCCGCACCACCGGGGTCCGGCCGGGTGCGGGCGCGGTGGGCCGCGTAGCGGAGGCCGCCGGGCAGGCGGCGCAGCAGGGCGGGCAGCATGGCGGGTTCGTGGTGCAGGGCCGCCGTGAGGTAGGCGCCGAAGCCGGCTCCGTAGCCGAAGGCCTGGGCGGGCACCGCGTCCATGGTGCGCCGGTGGCGGTGCCAGACGATGGCGTCGGGCGCGTAGGCGAGGGCCTGGCCGGCCATCAGGATGCGGAAGAAGGCGAGCAGGTCGTCGCCGCCGCGGGCCGGGGTGCCGGTGCCGGTGGCGGGGTCGAAGCCACCGAGGGCGCGCAGGCGCGCGGTGCGGAAGGCCATGTTGGCCCCGGAGCCGAAGCGGCCGGCGGCGAACGGGAAGAGCGGGTCGGTGTGCCGGTCGGCGAGGGTCCAGGTGCGGGCAGCGAATCCCTTGGCGAAGCAGCCCTGGTGCTCCAGCGCGACCTGGGCGGGGGTGTCGAGCTCGGCGGGCAGGATCAGGCCGGTGACGCAGCCGATCCGCTCGTCCTCGGCGAAGGTCTGGGCGAGCGCCTCGATCCAGCCGGGGTCGGCGAGGGTGTCGTCGTCGGTGAAGGCGGTGATCTCGCCGGTGGCGGCGGCGAGCCCGGTGTTGTGGGCCCGGGCCAGGCCCGCCACCGGCTCGCGCAGGTAGCGGACCCGGCCCCGGTACCGGTCACGGATCAGCCGTTCGGCGGCGTCGTCGGCGGGGGCGTTGTCCACGACGATGACCTCGAAGTGCGGATAGCCGTTCCGCAGCAGGGAGTCGAGGCAGAGTCGCAGCAGACCCACCCGGTTGTGGGTGGCGACGACCACGCTGACCGTGACCGGGCCCGCAGGCACCCGGGCGCGCCCGACCCGACCGGGGCGCGCCGCGGGTGTCGCGGTGGACAGAGCGGGAACACGCAGTTCCCGGTGGGCGGCGTCGACCAGCGCCCGGCGCAGCGCGGCGCTCTCGCCCGCTGCTCCGGTGGCCGTGACCAAGCCGAGCGGGTGTCCGTGCAGCCGCACCAACGCCAGCACGCGGCCGGCCGGGTCGCCGGCCCCGAGACCGCCGGGCGAGCGCAACTCGCCGGGCTCGTCCAGGTCCAGTTCGACGACACGGACGGGGGTGCGGAGCGAGTCGCGGGCGGCGGGGCGCGGGCAGGCTGCTGCGGTGCGCCGGTCGGTGCCACTCATCGGTTCTCCCCTGCGGGGACGGCCGCCGAGGGCCGGGCGCCGGGACGCTCGGCAATCAGGGTCCTCAGCACCCGGCGGCCGTCGGAGACGGCGTGCAGGTGGGATCGGCCGCTGCGGCGGGGGAGCTCCAGGCTCGGCACTTCGGCGATCCGCAGCCCGGAGCGCAACGCGTGCGCGACCATCTCGGCCTCGATCTCGAAGCCGGTGGAGCGCAGGTCGAGCGCGTCCAGGAAGGAACGGCGGAAGGCGCAGTAGCCGTAGCACAGGTCGGTGAGGCGCGCGTCGTAGACGCGGTTGACGACGGCGAGCAGGGCCCGGTTGCCGAGCGAGCGGATCCTGGTGAGGTCCAGCGAACCGCCGCCGGCGATGCAGCGCGAGCCCTTGACGAAGTCGAAGCCGTGGTCGAGGAAGTGCAGGTAGTGGGGGATCTCGCCGGGCCACATGGAGCCGTCGGCGTCCATCATGACGATGTACTCGCCGGCGGCTGCGGCGAACCCGGTACGCAGCGCGTTGCCCTTGCCGGGGCCGCTCTGCTGGACGCTGCGGACGGTCGGCAGGCAGTGTCGGGCCATCGGGACGGTCGCGTCGTCGGACGCGCCGTCGACCAGGATGACCTCGTCGACGCAGCGTGGGATCTGCTCGAAGACCCAGGCGATGTTGCGGGCCTCGTTCTGGGCGGGGACGACCAGGCTGACCGTGTGGGTGGTGGCGACGCCGTCGCCGGCCCGGCGCATCGGGCGGTGCACGGTGACGCGGTCCTCGGCGCGGCGGCGCGGGTGGCGGTCCCCGTTGAGGTCGGGGGGCCGTCCGGCATAGGGGTACCGGACGACGTCGGGGTACCGGACGGCATCGGGGGGCAGGGTGGGGCTCATCGTGAGCGGCCTCTCGGGGGGAGGCGGGGGCAGGCGCCGGGCACGGCGCGGCCCTTGCGGTGTGACGAACGGGCGGCGGGCGCGGACGGATACGCGCGGGCCGAGCCCGGAGGGAAGCCCGTCGAGGGGCTGCCGAAACGTTGAGGGCGCTGTGGCGGCCGTGTGGGGGGTGCGCACCGCCGGGCCCTCCCGGCGCCTCGGGCGCCGGTCGTACGAACTGGCTGATGGACTACCGCACCTACGGGTGCGGGCTATGCCAGGGCCTCATCGTCTGTCGGTACGGACAGTCACGTCAAGGGGTCTTTGTCCGATTTTTACCGTAACTTCCCATGACGTGCGGTAACGCTTTGTCACCATCCTTCTCCGCACCCGCAGCGCCTCACCTCGCAGCGACCTACCTCGCAGCGCCTCCGGCGGAGCTCACCCCTCGACGGGACGGCCGTGCGGCTCCTCCGCGATCCGGCGGGCGATCTCGGCCGGCCGCACCGGGCGCCCGAAGTGCCAGCCCTGCGCCCAGTCGCAGCCGATGGTCCGCAGCCGCTCGGCGTCCCTGCGGGTCTCCACGCCCTCGGCGGTGACGGTCAGCCCGAGCGCGTGGGCCATCGACACCAGACCGCTGACGATCCGCCACCCGGTGGACTCGTCCTTGCCCGGTTCGTGCAGGTCGCCCACGAAGGACCCGGCGATCTTCAGCCCGGAGACCGGCAGGTCGCGCAGGTACGCGAGGTTGGACCAGCCGGTGCCGAAGTCGTCCACGGCCAGCGACACCCCGAGGTCGACCAGCCCGTGCAGGGTGCGCAGCGCCTCGTCCTCGGGCCCGACCACCGTCGACTCGGTGATCTCCAGCTGGAGCCGGGCCGGGTCCAGACCGGTGTCGTCGAGGATCCGGGCGAGGTCGGAGACCAGCGCGGAGCTGCGCGCCTGACGCACGGCCAGGTTGACGTTCAGTTGCGGCGCGGCGTCACCGAAGCGCTTGATCCAGTCCGCCGCCTGCCCGCACGCCTGCTCCAGCACCCAGCGGCCGAGCGGCATGATCAGCCCGGTCTCCTCGGCCGTGGTCACGAACTCGTCCGGGCCGAGGACGCCGAGTTGCGGGTGACGCCAGCGCACCAGCGCCTCCGCGGCGGCCAGTCGGCCGTCCTCGAGCCGGTAGAGCGGCTGGTAGTCGACGAAGAACTCGCCCCGGTCGAGGGCGGCGGGCATCCGCACCGACACCGCGTAGCGGCTGACCGCGCGGGCATTCTCCTTGGGGTCGAACAGCGTCCAGCGGCCGCGGCCGGCCTCCTTGGCCCGGTAGAGCGTCAGGTCGGCGGCCCGGACCGCGGCGCCCGGGGTGGTCGTGGACACCCGCCGCTCCAGCACGCCCACGCTCGCGCCCACGGCCAGCTTGTGATCGCCGATCAACACCGGCCCGGCCAGGGCCTTGAGCACCGTCTTCGCGGCGGCCACCGCCTCCTGCTCGCCCCGGCAGTTCTCCAGCAGCACCACGAACTCGTCCCCGCCGAGCCGGGCCACCAGGTGGCCGAGCGGGGTGAGGGCCGCCTTCAACCGGGCGGCGACGGCGGACAGCAGCTGGTCGCCCATGTCGTGGCCGAGGCTGTCGTTGACCACCTTGAAGCCGTCGAGGTCGACGTAGCAGAGGCCGAAGCGGGCGCCCGGCTCCGGGTCCTCGAACAGCTTCTCCAGCCGCTCGAAGAAGGCCGCACGGTTGGGCAGGCCGGTCAGCGGGTCGTGGGTCGCCTGGTGGCGCAGCCGCTCCTGCAGCCGGTAGCGGTCGGTGACGTCCTCGAGCATCGCGACCTGGTACTGCGGGCGGCCGTCGTCGTCGCGGATCAGCGAGACCGTCAGGTGCGTCCAGACCACCTCGCCGTCCTGCCGGTAGTACGGCTTGTCGAACTGGAAGTAGTCCCGCTTGCCGCCGATCAGCTCCTCGTACGCCTCCCAGACCCCCGGGGTGTCCTCCGGGTGCACGAGATCGCCGACCCGGCGGCCGGTCATGTCCTCCGGGCTCGCGCCGAACAGCTCCTGCAGGGCCTTGTTGACGGCCAGGATGTTGCCGTCCGTGTCGCCGATCCCGATGCCGATGGCCGCGCTCTCGAACAGCGCCCGGAACCGGGCCTCGGAAGCGCGCAGCGCCCGCTCGGCCTCCCTGCGGGCGGTGTCGGCGGCGGTGCGGATCGCTTCCTGCTCACGCAGCGTGCGCTCACGCAGCGCGGCGGCCCAGCCGGCCGCGAAGGAGCCGGTCAGGGCGGGGCCGCGGGCGTCGGCGAGCGGCTGCGCCTGGAGCAGCTCGACGGCCCGGGCCAGCAGCACCGGGTCGGTGAAGTGCGCGTCGACCAGCTCGGCGCCGGCCTGCGCGGCCAGGCGCGGCTCGAACGGCGCGTCCTCCTGGGCGCGGTGCAGCAGCGCGGCGGTGCGCGCGACCAGCCGGCTGAGCAGGTCGGGGTGGACGGCGATGCCGTGGTCGGCCGAGAGCAGCCGGGCCCAGTCCTCGTGGAACCGCTCGGCGCTGCCGCGAACCGGAGTGGTGTTCATCGGCGCACCCCGGGGCCGCGGCCGGCGCCGGACAGCACGACGCTCCCGGCGGCGCTGGGCGGCACGGCGCTCCCGGCGGCGCCGGACAGCGCGGCGCTCCCGGCGGCCGCCGCGCCGGGCGGGCGGCCGTCGGTGCCTCGTGCGCCGCGTCCGATCAAGGGCGGAACCCCACGCCCGCCACCCCGGTCATCCGCTCGGGGTGCTCGCCGACCGTGTCGGGCTGGTCCGGGCGCCACTGCGGCAGGTAGACCACGCCCGGCTCGACCAGCTCGAAGCCGGCGAACATCGCGGTGATCTGCTCGTGGTTGCGCATGGTCAGCGGGGTCGGCGTCATCTTGTAGAGCTTCTGGTGGTCCTCCGCCTGGTCCGGGCGGCCCTCCAGGGAGGCGTGCGAGAGCACCAGCGCGCTGCCGGGCGGGAGGGCGTCGCGGATCACCCCGATCAGCTTCCACGGGTCCTCGTCGTCGCTGACGAAGTGGGCGACGGCCACCAGCAGCACGGCCACCGGCTCGCCCTCCGCCAGCAGCGCGGTCACCTCGGGGCGGCCCATCAGGTCGTCGACGTCGCGCAGGTCGGCCTGGACGACGAGGCTGGCCGGGTCGTCCTCCATCAGCAGGCGGCTGTGCGCGACGGCGACCGGGTCGCGGTCCACGTAGACGACCTTCGCCTCGGGGCGGATCGCGCGGGCGATCTCGTGCACCGCGCCGAAGGTCGGGATGCCGGAGCCGATGTCCAGGAATCGGGTGACGCCCCGCTCGGCGAGGAAGGTCACGGCGCGGCGCAGGAAGGCGCGGTTGGAGCGCATGATCTGCGGCAGCTCCGGCCACAGGGCCATCGCCTTGCGGGCCATCTCCCGGTCGACCTCGAAGTTGTGCGAGCCCCCGAGGTAGTAGTCGTAGACCCGCGCGGCGTTCGGTTTGTCCAGGTCCGTGCCCTCCGGTACCCAGCTCGGTCGCCGCATGCCTGTGACTCCTTCACTCCGGTTATGGGGCGGCAGTGCCGCACGGACACCGCTGTGACAGATGAGACTACAAGCACAGAAGATCCTCCTCCGCACCCCGAACGGGTGCAAGCGGAGTGCCCGGCTCCTGGCCGGCGGGCGGGCGTGTCGGGTGGGCGTGTCGCGCGGGGATGCGGGTGCGCGGGTGCCCGTGGCGGCCTTCCTGCCGCGCGGGTCGGCGGCGGCGCGTCCCACAATGGGCGTGATGGCCGGAGGCATCGAGGACTACGCCCTCATCGGCGACCTGCAGACCGCCGCCCTGGTGGGTCGGGACGGATCGGTCGACTGGCTGTGCCTGCCCCGCTTCGACTCCCCCAGCTGCTTCGCCGGACTCCTCGGCGACCAGCGCCACGGCGCCTGGCGGATCGCCCCGGCCGGCGCCGCCGAGTGCCACGCCCGCCGCTACCGCGGCGACAGCCTGGTGCTGGAGAGCGAGTGGCAGACCGCCGGCGGGCGGGTGCGGATCATCGACTTCATGCCGCAGCGCGGTCAGGGCGGCCGGCGCGAACCGCAGCTGATCCGGATCGTCGAGGGCCTCGACGGCACGGTGCCGATGCGCGGGTCGCTGCGGCTTCGCTTCAACTACGGCCGGATCGACCCGTGGGTCCGGCGCACCGGGCACCACCGGGTCGCCGTCGCCGGGCCCGACTCCGCCTGGCTGCGGGTGCCCGCAGGAGTCCACACGTACGGACTGGACGGCGTCACCACCTCGGAGTTCACCGTCACCACCGGGCTCCGGGTACCCTTCGTCCTCACCTGGCAGCCCTCCCACCTGGCCTCCGCCCCGCGCACCGACCCCGAACAGGCGCTCGTCGCCACCGTCGCCCAGTGGCAGGGCTGGGCGGCCGGCTGCCAGTACCGGGGCGAGTGGCGCTCGGCCGTGCTGCGCTCACTGCTCACCCTCAAGGCGCTCGCCTACGCCCCCACCGGCGGGATCGTCGCGGCGGCCAGCGCCTCCCTGCCGGAGGTGATCGGCGGCGCGCGCAACTGGGACTACCGCTTCTGCTGGCTGCGCGACTCCTCGATGACGCTCTCCGCCCTGCTGCGCGGCGGGTTCCGCGACGAGGCCGCCGCCTGGCGCCGCTGGCTGCTACGGGCCATCGCCGGCGGGCCGAGGCACGTCCAGGCCGTGTACGGGGTCGCCGGGGAACGGATGCTCGGCGAGACCACCGCCGACTGGCTGCCCGGGTACGAGGGCTCGCGACCGGTCCGGTTCGGCAACGCCGCCGTCGACCAGCTCCAACTCGACGTCTACGGCGAGGTGGTGGACACCCTCAACCTCGCGCTGCGGGCCGGAATCCCGATGGAGCGGCACGTCTGGACACTGCTGCGCTCACTGATGGACCACGTGGAGCGGCACTGGCGCGAGCCGGACGAAGGGCTGTGGGAAGTACGCGGCGGGCGGCGGCACTTCGTCCACTCCAAGGTCATGTGCTGGGTGGCCGCCGACCGTGCCGTCCGGCTCGCCGAGGCCACCGGACTGCCCGCCCCGGTCGACCGCTGGCGGGCGCTGCGCGACGACATCCACGCCGACGTCTGCGAACAGGGCTACGACCGCCAGCGCGGCGTGTTCGTCCAGCACTACGGCGGGCGGGGGCTGGACGCGGCGACCCTGTTCGTACTCAAGAGCGGTTTCCTCCCGCCGGACGACCCCCGGGTGGTGCGCACCGTGGACGCCGTCCGTGACGAACTCGGCCACGGCGGACTGGTGCACCGTTACCGGGCCGGGTACCACGGCGACGGGCTGCCGGGCGGCGAAGGAGCCTTCCTGGCCTGCTCGTTCTGGCTCGCCGACGCGCTTGTCGCGACGGGACGCCGGGACGAGGCGCGGACACTGTTCGCGCGGGTGGTCGGACTCGCCAACGACCTCGGACTGCTCTCCGAGGAGTGGGATCCGCGCTCCAGGCGCCAACTCGGCAACACGCCACAGGCGTTCAGCCACGTGGCACTGGTCAACACGGCCTTCGCCCTGGCCGAGCCGGGGTAGCGGACGCGGGGGTGACACGAGGCTAGGGTGGACCAGTGGACCCCAACCACTACCGTTTCCGGGGCATGTGGCGGCTCGCGGCGCCGCCGGACATCGTGTACGCGGCGCTGGCGGACGTACGGAGCTATCCGCTGTGGTGGCCGGAGATCCGCGAGGCCCGGCCGACCGGCGAGGATTCCGGGGAGGTGGTGGTGCGCGCGCTGCTGCCGTACCGGCTGGTGATCGGCCTGGAGGCGAGCCGGCGCGACCCGGCCGCCGGGGTGCTGGAGGCAACCATGCGGGGCGACCTCACCGGGTGGTCCCGGTTCACGGTGACGGCGGACGGCGCAGGACGGGCGCGTTGCGCTGCCGACCGGGACGGCGCGGGCCGCGCAGGCAGCTCGGGCGGCGCGGGCGGCGCGGGCAGCCGGGTGCTGTTCGAGGAGGACACCCGGCCCGGCTCGGCGCTGTTGCGCCGGCTCGCCCTTCCGCTGCACCCGGTTTTCCGGGCCAACCACGCGGTGATGATGCGCCGGGGGCGGCGGGGGCTCGCGGCGTACCTGGCGGCGGGCGGGGGTGACGGATGACGGCTGACAACTTTCAGCGAACAGATGACAGCTGACAGATTTCGAAATCTGTCAGCTGTCATCTGTTCGCTGTCGCCTGTCGTCTGTCGTCTGTCGGCTGACATCCGTCCGCCCGTCGCCCCCGCTCGCCCGCCGACACCCGCCGCCCCTCACCCCTTCGCCCCCGGAAACAGCCACCGCCGCAGCGCCCGCGTCACCACCGGCAGCGCCGCGTACGTCATCAGCAAGCTGATCAGCGGCGCGGTGACCAGCGGTCGGACGGCCACCGGCAGGCCCGTCAGGTGCGGCCCGAGCACGACCGCGGAGACCACGACCAACGGCGCGATGGCGATCGTCGAGGCCACCGCCATCTTCCAGCGCACCGGCGGTCGGCGCTGCGCGGCGCCCGGGGTGGTGGCGAACCAGCCCTCCATCCCGTGGATCTCGTGGCGATGGACCTCGTGGTGGTGGCCGTCCGCCTTGGCGAAGCAGGCTGCCCGCACCGGGGAGGTCTGCCAGGAACGGAACGCCTCGGCGTCCCGGAAGTGCAGCAGCAGGTGCCAGGGTTCGTCCGGGCCGGACGGACGCAGCAGCCCGGTGCCGAGGTTGCCCGCGTGTTCCGTGGCCGCGGCGAGGATGTTCTCCGCCCACCGCTCGAAGGCTTTCTCGTAGCCCGGCTCCACCCGCCGTGCCACGAACAGCGTGACCTCCTCGCCCTGGTCGGTCTGCTCATCGACCGTCCCCCGTACCGTCGCCGCCATCCTCGCTGCCCCTCTCCCCGTGCGTCCCCGCGTCTGCGCCCCCGTGCCTCACCGGCCGCGAGCCGCCGGGCAGCCTACGGGCCGTCCGGTGATCCGCCCACCCTGCGCCCGAACCGTGGGACGAGACGGCCCCGCCGGGACTAGCGTGGCCGGAGCGTCCCGACGCACCGGAGGCCCGCCCATGACCGCCACGCCCCCTACGCCCACCACACCCGCCACGCCCGCCACACCCACCGGCCCTATCGGCTCAGCCGGCCGCCTCGCCTTCGGCTTCGACGCCCCCTTCGACCGCACCGGCACCGGCAGCAGCAAGTGGGCACGCGCGGGCGGCGCCCCCGGGGTGGTCCCGATGGGCCTCGCCGACATGGACCTCCCCGGCCCGCCCGCCATCGCCGAGGCCCTGCGCCAGCGGGCCCGCCACCGCGCGTACGGCTACACGGTGTGCGACCCGGCGGGCCGGCCGCTGGTGGCGGACTGGTACCGCGCCCGGCACGGCGTCGACGTGGATCCGGACTGGGTCCTGCTGCTGCCCTGCGGCCCGCGCACCGCCCTGCGCGTGCTGCTGGAGGCCGTCCGGCCGGACCCCGGACGGCCACAGCCGCCCGTCCTCTTCCCGACCCCCGAGTGGGGCGGCTTCGCCCAGCTCTGCCGCGCCGCGCGCGTCGCGTACCGGGAGCTGCCCCTGCCCCTCGGCCCCGGCGGCTACCGGCTCCCGGACGGCCCGCTCCCCGGGCCCGCCACCGCCGTACTGCTCAGCAGCCCGCACAACCCCTCCGGCCGGGTCTGGCCCGCCGACCAGCTGCGCGGCCTGGCCGAGCGGGCGGCAGAGGCGGGCGCGCTGCTGGTCTCGGACGAGGTGCACGGCGACCTCACCCACCCGGACATCGCCCACCCGGATATCGCCCGCCCAGGCATCGCCCATCCAGACCCCACCCACCCCGGCCGGGGCCACCCCGTCGCCGTGACCGCCGTCGACCCGGCGCACCGGCACCTCGTCGTCACCCTCAACTCCGTCGGCAAGACCTTCAACTGCTCCGGCATCCCCAGCAGTTTCGCCCTCGTCCCGGACCCTGGGCTGCGCACCCGGTTCGCCGACGCACTGGCCGGCTACGGCCTCTGGGAGGGCGGCCTGCTGGAGCAGACCGTGCAGCGGGCGGCGCTGTGCGAGGGCGGCCCGTGGCTGGACGCGCTGCTCGCCCACCTCGCCGCTGCCCGCACCCGGCTCACCGACCGGCTCGGGCCCGCCGTCCGCTCGGCCCCGCAGGCCTCCTACCTGCTCTGGCTGGACGCCGCCACCCTGGGCCTGCCGCCGACGGCCGCCCGGCAGGCCCTGTTGGAGCGCTGCGGCCTGGAGGCCTCCGACGGCGCCGAGTTCGGCTCCGGCGGCCACGGTGCGCTGCGGTTGAACTACGCCCTGTCGGGCCCGGTGCTGGACACCGTCCTGGCGCGGCTGGAGCGGCTCGACCTCGGGTGACCCCGGCACATGCCGGGGTCACGCACCCCGTGTACGCGCTCGCGTACAAGCCGCCCAAAACCCCGCAATCACCCGTTCGCCACGCCCCTGACCTGCGGAAACCAACGTTCACACGATTTTTGCGGAGCGCCCCCGCATGCTCCGTAGCAGACTGGGCAAAGTAGACCGGGCCGCAATCGTGATCCCGAGGATGGTGAGTCCGGTGATACCCATATCCCACACCACTCCGCCCGACCGGCAGAGCGCACCACCGCCCCCGACGGGGGTGACCCCGCTGACCGAATCGGGGGCGCGCAGCCACGTGTCGGGTGTCTGTTTCAAGATCGGACCGCCCCGACTGGTAGGTGTCGAGGTCGAGTGGTTCGTCCATGACGATCGATGTCCCACCCGGCCCGTCCGGCCGGAACTGATCCACGCCGCACTGGAGTCGCTGCCCCTCGGCGGCACCGACGGCACCTCGCTCCCCTCCGGTTCGCGCCTCACGCTCGAACCCGGCGGACAGGTCGAGCTCAGCTCCCCGCCCGCCACCGGCCTCCTGGCCTGCGTCGACGACACCCGACGCGATCTGACCGCCCTGCGGGCCGCCTTCGCGGCACAGGGCCTGCGACTCACCGGCACCGGGACGGACCCGCTGGCCCGCCCCCGACGGATGGTGCTGGACCACCCCCGCTACCTCGCGATGGAGCGCTTCTTCGACTCCGCGGGGCCCTGGGGCCGGATCATGATGACCGGTACCGCGTCGGTGCAGGTGTGCCTGGACGCCGGCGAAGCGGACGGCCCGCACGCCGTGGAGCGCCGCTGGCAGCTGGTCCACCGGCTGGGCCCGGTGCTGGTCGCCGCCTTCGCCAACTCCCCGCTGCTGGACGGCAGGCCGACCGGTCACCGGTCGACCCGGCAGACCGTCTGGTCCCGGATGGACCCGACCCGCACGCTGGCCCCGGAGCCGGACCACGGCGACCCGCGCGAGGCCTGGGCGCGGTACGTACTGGACGCCGAAGTGCTGTGCATGCAACGGCCTGAGGGACTGCCGTGGACGGTCCCGCCCGGGCTGACCTTCCGTGAGTGGATCCGCGGCGGAGGCGAACGACCGCCCACCCTCGCCGACTTGGACTACCACCGCACCACCCTCTTCCCGCCGGTGCGCCCGCGCGGCCACCTGGAGCTGCGGATGATCGACGCCCAGCCCGGGGACGGCTGGACGGTGGTCACCGCGCTGGTCACCGCGCTGCTGGACGACCCGGTGGCCGCCGATGCCGCGCTGGCCGCGCTGGAGCCCCTCGCGTGCGCGGACGGTCCGCGACCGCCGCGCAACGACGTCTGGTGCCGCGCCGCCACCCTGGCGGTCGCCGACCCCGAACTGCGCCGCGCCGCCCTCACCTGCTTCGCCGCCGCCGACGCCGCACTGGGCCGCCTGCCCGGTGCCGGGCGGCTGCGCACCGCCGTCGCCGAGTTCGCCGAGCGCTACCCCGCGCGCGGCCGCTGTCCGGCCGACGACCAGCTGGACGCCCTGCGCTCCGGCACCCGACGCACTCCCACGGAGGAGGCCGCCCCATGACCGACGTCCGACCGAACGGCCCGACCGCAGCCCCCGCCCAGGAGGTCGGCGCAGCACCCGGGATCGAGGATCGCGGCATCGAAGACCGCGGTTCCGAGGCCGCACGCGGCATCGAGGCACCCCGCGGCATCGAGGACCTGCGCGAGACCATCGCCGCCGAGCTGTCGGCCGCCCGCGCCCGGACCGCCGCGCTGACCGACTGCGTCGAGGACGGCGACCTCACCGCCCAGCACTCCCCGCTGATGTCCCCGCTGGTCTGGGACCTCGCGCACATCGGCAACCAGGAGGAGCTCTGGCTGCTGCGCAACGTCGGCGGCCGGGACCCGATGCACCCGGAGATCGACGGGCTGTACGACGCCTTCCAGCACCCCCGGGCCGAACGCCCCAGCCTGCCGCTGCTGCCGCCCGCCGAGGCCCGCGCGTACGCCCATGAGGTGCGCGGCCGGGTGCTGGACATGCTCGCCGCCAGCCCGCTGGAGGGCGCGCCGCTGCTGGAGGCCGGGTTCGCGTTCGGGATGATCGCGCAGCACGAACAGCAGCACGACGAGACGATGCTGATCACCCATCAGCTCCGCAGGGGCGCGCCGGCCCTGGCCGCTCCCCCACCGCCGCCCGCACCCGTCGACGCCGCCACGCTGCCCGCCGAAGTCCTCATCCCCGCAGGACCGTTCACCATGGGAACGGACACCGAGCCGTGGGCGCTGGACAACGAGCGCCCGGCCCACACCGTCGACCTGCCGGCCTTCCTGCTGGACACCACGCCGGTCACCAACGCCGCCTACCAGCGCTTCATCGCCGAGGGCGGATACGACGACCCGCGCTGGTGGACGCCGGAGGGCTGGACGCACCGGCAGCGCGCCGGGCTGACCGCCCCGCTGTTCTGGCAGCGCCAGGGCGGCGAGTGGCTGCGCCGCCGCTTCGGCGCAGTCGAGCCCGTCGAGCCGAACGAGCCGGTGCTGCACGTCAGCTGGTACGAGGCGGACGCGTACGCCCGGTGGGCCGGGCGGCGGCTGCCGACCGAGGCGGAGTGGGAGAAGGCGGCCCGGCACGACCCGGTCACCGGCCGCTCCCGCCGCTACCCCTGGGGCGACCGGACCCCCGGCCCCGAGCACGCCAACCTGGGCCAGCGCCATCTGCGCCCGGCCGGGGCCGGCTCCTACCCCGAGGGACAGTCCCCGTACGGCGTACGGCAGTTGATCGGCGACGTGTGGGAGTGGACGGCCGACGACCTCCACCCCTACCCGGGCTTCCGGGCCTGGCCGTACCGGGAGTACTCGGAGGTCTTCTTCGGCCCCGAGTACAAGGTGCTGCGCGGCGGCTGCTTCGCGGTGGCGCCGGTCGCCTGCCGGGGCACGTTCCGCAACTGGGACTACCCGATCCGGCGGCAGATCTTCGCCGGGTTCCGCACCGCCCGCGACGCGGAGCGCGACTGATGTGCCGCCACATCGCCTACCTGGGCGAGCCCGTGGCTCCACAGGAGCTGCTGGTGCACCCGCCGTACGGGCTGTACCGGCAGTCCTGGGCGCCCCGGACGCAGCGGTTCGGCACGGTCAACGTGGACGGCTTCGGCCTCGGCTGGTACGCGGACGGTGACCAGGTGCCCGCCCGCTACCGCCGGACCGGGCCGATCTGGGCCGACGAGACCTTCGCCGACCTGGCCCGGGTGGTCCGCACCCGCGCGCTGCTGGCCGCCGTGCGCTCCGCCACCGAGGGCTGCGCGGCGGGCGAGAGCGCGGCCGCGCCGTTCGCCGCCGAGCGCTGGCTGTTCAGCCACAACGGCGCGGTGGCCGGCTGGCCGGGCAAGCTGGACGCCCTGGCCGCGCTGCTCCCGTCGGCCGAGCTGCTGGAGCTGGAGGCGCGCACCGACTCGGCCCTGCTGTGGGCCCTGACCCTGCACCGGCTGCGGGCCGGCGCCGAGCTCGACGAGGCCCTGGCGGGCACCGTCGCGGACGTCGCCGCGCACACCACCGGGCGGCTCAACCTGCTGCTCACCGACAGCACCGCGCTCGCCGCGACCACCTGGGGCGACACCCTGCACCACCGGACCCTGCCGGACCTCGGGACGGTGGTGGCCTCCGAGCCGTACGACGACGGACCGGGCTGGACGCCCGTGCCGGACGGCTCGCTGCTGCTGGTCGGCGGCCACGGCGTCACCGTCCGTCGGCTCCCCAGTCACTACTGACCCTCCACCCTCCCTTCATCTTCTGAACAGAGGAACCACCCTGTCATGGACACCTTCGAGCTCACCCGACTGCTGCCCGCCGACCACTTCAGCACCACGTTGCGCCAGGACGTGCAGCACGGCCTGACCTCGGAACCCAAGTGGCTGCCGCCGAAGTGGTTCTACGACGCGCGGGGCAGCGAGCTGTTCGAGGAGATCACCCGGCTGCCCGAGTACTACCCGACCCGCGCCGAGCGGGCCATCCTCACCGCCCGGGCCGGCGAGATCGCCGCCGCCACCCGGGCCCACACCCTGGTCGAGCTGGGCTCCGGCTCCTCCGAGAAGACCCGGCTCCTCCTGGACGCGCTGCGCGCACTCGACACCCTGGAGACGTACGTCCCGGTGGACGTCAGCGAGAGCGCGCTGACCACCGCCGGCTCCGCGCTCGCCGGCGAGTACCCCGGCCTGGCCGTGCACGGCGTGCTGGCCGACTTCACCGCTCGGCTCGGACTGCCCCCCGAGGGCGGCCCGCGCCTGGTCGCCTTCCTCGGCGGCACCCTCGGCAACCTGCTGCCCGAGGAGCGCGCCGCCTTCCTGCGCAGCCTGCGTGCCGCCCTCGACCCCGGCGACTTCCTGCTACTCGGCACCGACCTGGTCAAGGACCCGGCGGTGCTGGTCGCCGCCTACGACGACTCCGCCGGGGTGACCGCCGAGTTCAACCGGAACGTGCTCAACGTGCTCAACCGCGAGCTGGGCGCCGACTTCGACCCGGACGCCTTCGAGCACGTCGCGCGCTGGGACGCCGAACAGGAGTGGGTCGAGATGCGGCTGCGCTCGCTGCGCTCGCAGACCGTGAAGATCCCGGCCCTGGACCTGCCGGTGCACTTCGCCCGCGGCGAGGAGCTGCGCACCGAGGTGTCGGCCAAGTTCCGCCGCGAGCGAGTGGCCGGAGAGCTGGCGGCGGCGGGACTGCGGCTGAGCCACTGGTGGACGGATCCGGAGGGCCGGTTCGGGCTCTCGCTCTCCGCCCCGGCGTGAGCGGCACCGCCCCGAACTCAGGCGGCCAGGCCCGAGGCGGAGCCCGGCCCGCGGCGGAGCCCGGCCCGCGGCGGTGGCCCGGTGGCCCGGTGGCCCGGTGGCTCAATTTGCTTGTTCACCTTACGAATTCTCGAAGCGAAAATTGAGCCCCCGGCCTACAAGAGTTAAATGAATAAGGGTTACGATCTCGGCGACCGAGCTCAGCGTTGAGTACCAGGAGTCAGATCGTGAGCGTCACCCAGAAGCCCTCCGGGGCGGTCGAGGACCCCGCGCCCGGCCGCCTCGGCTTCGTCGTCTTCATCACCGCCGCCGCGG
Source organism: Kitasatospora sp. NPDC033851 (assembly GCF_055576085.1). Taxonomy (NCBI): domain Bacteria; kingdom Bacillati; phylum Actinomycetota; class Actinomycetes; order Kitasatosporales; family Streptomycetaceae; genus Kitasatospora; species Kitasatospora sp. NPDC033851. The sequence continues at coordinate 185,234 of NZ_JBVIRL010000020.1, forward strand.
CCCTCGGCGGGTTCCTGTTCGGCTACGACAGCTCCGTGATCAACGGCGCCGTCTCCGGCATCCAGGCGAAGTTCGGCGTCGGCGACGGCGTGACCGGCCTGATCGTCTCCTCGGCCCTGCTGGGCTCGGCGATCGGCGCGGCACTGGCCGGCCGGTTCGCCGACCGGTACGGCCGCATCAAGGTCATGAAGGCGGGCGCGCTGCTGTTCGCGGTCAGCGCCGTCGGCTCGATGCTGCCCTTCTCCGCCTGGGACCTCGCCCTGTGGCGCGTCCTCGGCGGCGCGGCCATCGGCATCGCCTCGGTGATCGCCCCGACCTACATCGCCGAGGTCGCGCCGACCAAGTACCGCGGCCGACTGGCCTCTTTCCAGCAGGCCGCGATCGTGCTCGGCATCGCGATATCCCAGCTGATCAACTGGATGCTGGCGCAGGCCGCCGGCGGCGACACCCGCGGCCAACTGCTCGGCCTGGAGGCCTGGCAGTGGATGCTCGGCATCTGCGTCGTCCCCGCCGCGGTCTACTTCGTGCTCTCCTCGGTCATCCCCGAGTCCCCGCGCTACCTGATCCAGGCGGACCGCCTGGCCGACGCCCGCAAGGTGCTCGCCCAGGTCGAGGGCGAGGGTGTGGACACCGACACCCGGATCGCCGAGATCCGGACGCTGATCGACTCCGACCACCGCCCGCGCTTCCGCGACCTGCTCGGCGGCCGCTTCGGCCTGCTGCCGATCGTCTGGGTCGGCATCGGCCTGTCGGTGTTCCAGCAGCTGGTCGGCATCAACGTGATCTTCTACTACTCGTCGATCCTGTGGCAGTCGGTCGGCATCGACCAGAGCAACTCGCTGATGATCAGCTTCATCGGCTCGGTCATCAACATCCTCGGCACCGTGATCGCGATCGTGCTGGTCGACCGGATCGGCCGCAAGCCGCTCGCCCTGATCGGCTCGGTCGGCATGGCGGTCGCACTCGGCACGGCCGGCTGGGCGTTCTCCTCGGCCACCGGCAGCGGCGACAACCTCACCCTGCCCGACCTCCAGGGCACCGTCGCCCTGATCGCCGCCAACGCCTTCGTGCTGTTCTTCGCGATGTCCTGGGGCGTGGTCGTCTGGGTGATGCTCGGCGAGATGTTCCCGAACCGGATCCGCGCCGCCGCGCTCTCCGTCGCCGCCTCCGCGCAGTGGATCGCCAACTGGGCGATCACCGTCTCGTTCCCGTCCATGTCGCGGTGGAACCTGTCGGCGACCTACCTGATCTACGCCGCCTTCGCGGCGCTGTCCGTCCCCTTCGTGGCGAAGTACCTGAAGGAGACCAAGGGCGTCCGACTGGAGGACATGGGCTGACAGCCGGAACATCGGCTGATCCGACAGTCTGACCTTCGGCCCCCGCACCCTAGCGCGCTCCGCGCGGGTGCGGGGGCCGAATCGTTCACTCTCTGCGGTGGACCGGACACCTCCGGTACTCCTGTGCGACAGGAGGGATGTGTCCTTGATCTTCAACCGGCTTCGCACCCGCAGAACCGCGGCCGCCACCATGACCGGCGGCTGCCCGTACGCCCACGACCACGCGCACCAGCAGCCGCAGGCCCACGTCGGCAGGCCAGACCCGGCGGCGTACCAGGCCCAGGCCTTCCGGGACCAGGCGTACCAGGGCCAGGCGTTCCAGGACCCCCTGACCGCGTCCGCGACCGCGGCCGTGCCCGCGCCGCCGCCGTTCACCGACCCGGACCAGGCCGCCGACTTCATCCGGCAGTTCCACCACGAACAGCCCGCCTCCGGGGACCCGCAGCCGCGGCTGCGCGCCGTTCTCGACGAGATCGACCGCACCGGCAGCTACCGGCACACCTCCGCCGAACTCGCCTACGGTGCCAAGCTCGCCTGGCGCAACGCCGCCCGGTGCATCGGCCGGCTCTACTGGCGCAGCCTGGTCGTCCGGGACCTGCGCCACCTCACCTCGGCCGACGACATCGCCGCCGAGTGCTTCGAGCACCTGCGGCTGGCGGGCAACGGCGGCCGGATCCGCCCGGTGGTCTCGGTGTTCGCCCCCGACCGCCCGGGCCGCCCGGCCACCCGCATCCTCAACCAGCAGCTGGTCCGCTACGCCGGCCACCGGGTCGGCGAGGCCGTCGTCGGCGACCCGGCCGGCATCGCGCTCACCGCCCGCGCCCGCGACCTGGGCTGGAAGTGCGCCGAGGACCGCTTCGAGGTGCTGCCACTGCTGGTCCAGGAGCGGCCGGGCGAGCGGCCCGTACGGTACGAACTGCCGGACGGCACCACGCTGGAGGTGCCGCTGAGCCACCCCGAGTACGGCTGGTTCGCCGACCTCGGGCTGCGCTGGTACGCGGTGCCCGCGATCAGCGACATGACGCTGGAGATCGGCGGCGTCCGCTACCCGGCCGCGCCGTTCAACGGCTGGTACATGGGCACCGAGATCGGCGCCCGCAACCTCGCCGACGCCGACCGCTACGACATGCTCGGCACCGTCGCCGAACGGCTGGGCCTGGACACCTCCAGCGACCGCACGCTCTGGCGCGACCGCGCGCTGATCGAGCTCAACATCGCCGTGCTGCACTCCTTCCAGGAGGCCGGGGTGACGATCGCCGACCACCACACCGAGTCGGAACGTTTCCTCAAGCACGTCGCCCAGGAGAAGCGGCTCGGCCGGACGACCCCGGCGGACTGGAGCTGGATCGTGCCCCCGGTCTCGGGCGGGCTGACGCCGGTCTACCACCGGTACTACGACCCGGTGGACCCGGCGCTGCGGCCGGCCTTCGTCCCGCGCGAGCCCTGGTAGCGATGCCGGCGCCGCGAGGTCAGGGCCGTGCCGGGAGCCGCTCGAAGCGCAGGGCGAGCCCGTCCAGCAGGGCCTCCAAGCCGGTCTCGAAGGCGCCCTCGTCGACCGCCCCCCGGTATCCGGCCAGCCGGTGCGCCTCGCCGAGGTGCGGGTAGTCGGCCGCGTCGTAGACCTCGGCGTCCGCCGGGAAGCCGGCCGCGAACGACGCCAGTGCGGAGCCGGTGACGAAGTAGCGCATCAGCGCGCCGATCCTGGTCGCCTGGCCGCGCGGCCACCCGGTCTCGACCAGGTGACCGAAGACCGCGTCGGCCAGGCGCAGCGCGTTCGGCCGCCGCCCCGGGCCCTGGGCGAGGACCGGGACGATGTTGGGGTGGGCGGCCAGCGCGGCGCGGTAGGAACGGGCCCAGTCGCGCAGTGCCTGCGGCCAGGGAGTCCCGACGGTTCCGGTGGTCCCGACACTCCCGAACATCGACAGGTCGACTTCGCCGATGACGCTGTCCACCACCGCGTCCAGCAGCTCGTCCTTGGTGGCGAAGTGGTTGTAGAGCGAGGGCCCGCTGACCGACAGCTCGGTGGCGAGGCGGCGGGTGGAGAGGGCGTCCAGCCCCTCGTCGTCGATCAGCCGCAGGGCAGCGGCGACGATGCGCTCGCGGCTGAGCAGCGGGGTGCGTGGACGGGCCATCTCGGCGGCTGCCTCCGGTTCCTCCGGTCGGGTGTGCTGGGGACCGATTCTGGCAGGTGCCTCTTCCCAGCGCGGGCCGGGCGGGGCTACAGTCCCCCCAGAAAACTTGCAGCGCTAGTTTAATCGGTCCGGACCTCGCCCGGACCCTGGACACGGGATTCGGGAGCCGCCGTGAACCTGGAGTTGTCCGAGCAGCAGAGCGCCGTCCGGGACCTCGCCGCCTCCTTCACCGACCGCGAGATCGTGCCGTACGCCACCGAGTGGGATCGCGCCGAGTCCGTCGACCGCGCGATCATCGGCAAACTGGCGAAGGTCGGCTTCCTCGGCCTGACCATCCCCGAGGAGTACGGCGGCAGCGGCGGCGACCACCTCGCGTACTGCCTGGTCCTGGAGGAGCTCGGGCGCGGTGACTCGGCCGTGCGCGGGATCGTCTCGGTCTCGCTCGGCCTGGTCGGCAAGTCGATCAACGGCTTCGGCACCGAGGAGCAGAAGCGGCACTGGCTGCCCCGGCTCACCTCGGGCGAGGCGCTCGCCTGCTTCGCGCTCACCGAGCCCGGCACCGGCTCGGACGCCGCCAACCTCACCACCCGCGCGGTGCGGGACGGCTCGGACTGGCTGATCAGCGGCGCCAAGACGTTCATCACCAACGGCACCTGGGCCGACGTCGCCCTGGTCTTCGCCCGCACCGGCGGCAGCGAGCCCGAGCAGCGGGGGCACAGGGGCATCACCGCCTTCCTGGTCCCCACCGATCTGCCCGGCTTCACCCGCACCGAGATCCACGGCAAGCTGGGCCTGCGCGGCCAGGCCACCGCCGGACTCTCCTTCGAGAACGTCCGGGTGCCGGACAGCGCCCGGCTCGGCGAGGTCGGCAAGGGCTTCACGGTCGCGATGGCCGCGCTGGCCAAGGGCCGGATGTCGGTCGCGGCCGGCTGCGTCGGCATCGCCCGCGCCTGCCTGGAGGCCGCCGTCCGCTACGCGGGCGAGCGCGAACAGTTCGGCCGGACGATCGCCTCGCACCAGCTCGTCCAGGAGCTGCTGGCCGGCATCGCCGTGGACGTCGAGGCGGCCCGGCTGCTCACCTGGAAGGTCGCCGACCACATCGAGCGCGGCCTCCCGTTCGCCACCGAGTCCTCCGTCGCCAAGCTCTACGCGAGCGAGGCCGCCGTCCGGGCCGCCAACAACGCGCTCCAGGTGTTCGGCGGGTACGGATTCATCGACGAGTACCCGGTCGGCAAGTACCTGCGCGACGCGCGGGTGATGACCCTCTACGAGGGCACCAGCCAGATCCACCAACTGCTCATCGGACGCGCCCTCACCGGCGTCAACGCCTTCTGACCCACCCTCTTCGCTAAGGAGCCCGACGACGTGCGTCCTGTCTACTTCGCCGCCGCCCGCCGCACACCCATCGGCCGGCTGCGCGGAGCGCTCGCCACGGTCCGCCCGGACGACCTCTCCGCCACCGTGCTGCGCGCCCTGCTCGCCGACGTACCCGCCCTCGACCCGGCCCGGATCGACGACGTCTACTGGGGCGCCGCCAACCAGGCCGGCGAGGACAACCGCAACGCCGCCCGGATGGCCGTCCTGCTGGCCGGCCTGCCGGAGACCGTCCCCGGAGCCACCGTCAACCGGCTCTGCGCCTCCGGCCTGGAAGCCGTCACCCTCGCCGCCCGGGCCATCGGTTCCGGCGAGGCCGACGTGGTGCTGGCCGGCGGCTGCGAGTCGATGACCCGCGCCCCCTTCGTCCTGCCCCGCCCCGACGAGGCGCTGCCGCACCGGATGGAGACCTACGACACCCGGCTCGGCTGGCGGCTCACCAACCCCCGAATGGCCGACCTGCACGGCGTGCTCAGCATGGGCGAGACCGCCGAGGAGGTGGCCGGCCGGTACGGCATCACCCGTGAGCGCCAGGACGCCTTCGCACTGCGCAGCCACCAGCGGGCCGCCGCCGCCCGCAAGGACGGGCACTTCGACGCCGAGCTGATCCCGGTCGAACGGCCGGACGGGGTGACGGTGAGCCAGGACGAGAGCATCCGTGAGGACACCAGCCTGGCGAAGCTCGCCGGGCTCAAGCCGGTCTTCCGGACCGGGGGCACCGTCACGGCCGGGAACGCCTCGCCGATGAACGACGGCGCGGCCGGACTGGTCCTGGTCAGCGAGGAGGCCCTGCGCGACCTCGGGCTGCAGCCGCTCGGCCGGTACGTGGCCGGCGCCTCGGCCGGGGTGCACCCGGACGTCATGGGCATCGGCCCGGTGCCGGCGACGGCGAAGGTGCTCGGGCGGGCCGGCTGGTCGCTCGCGGACCTGGAGACCGCCGAGCTCAACGAGGCCTTCGCCGCCCAGGCACTGGCCTCCGCCGACGGCATCGGCTTCGACCCCGAGCAGGCCGACGCGCTGGTCAACCCCAGCGGCGGGGCGATCGCCCTCGGCCACCCCCTGGGCGGCTCCGGCGCCCGCATCCTCACCACCCTGCTGCACCGGATGCGCCGTACCGGCGCCCGGCGCGGCCTGGCCACCATGTGCGTGGGCGTGGGGCAGGGTACGGCCGTGCTGGTCGAGAACGTCTGACAGCGGACAGACAGCAGATGGCAGCCGACACACTCTTCCAAGGAGTTCACATGACGCGTTTCGCGGGCAAGGTCGCCGTGGTGACCGGCGCGGCACAGGGCATCGGGGCGGCCACCGCCCGTTTGCTGGCCGAGGAGGGCGCGGCGGTCGCCGTGGTCGACCTCAGCGCCGAGCGGGCGGCCGGGACGGTCGCCGAGATCACCGCCAAGGGCGGCACCGCCCGGGCGTACGGCTGCGACGTGGCCGACTACGACGCCGTCGAGGGGGTGTTCGCGCAGATCGCCGCCGACCTCGGCGGGGTGCACATCCTGGTGAACAACGCCGGGATCACCCGGGACAACCTGTTCTTCAAGATGCCCAAGTCCGACTGGGACACGGTGCTGACGGTCAACCTGACCAGCGCGTACAACTGCAGCCACGTCGCACAGAAGTACATGGTGGCGCAGAAGTACGGGAAGATCGTCTCGCTCAGCTCGCGCTCCGCCCTCGGCAACCGGGGCCAGGCGAACTACGCGGCCGCCAAGGCCGGCATCCAGGGCCTCACCGCGACCCTGGCCATCGAGCTCGGGCCGTTCAACATCAACGTCAACGCCGTCGCCCCGGGCTACATCGCCACCCCGATGACCGCGGCCACCGCCGAGCGGGTCGGCAGCACGGCCGAGGACCACCAGACCGAGGTCGCCGCCCGTACGCCGCTGCGCCGGGTCGGGCAGCCGGAGGAGATCGCGTCGGTGGTCGCCTTCCTGGCGAGCGAGGACGCCTCGTACGTCAGCGGGCAGACCCTGTACGTCAACGGCGGGGCGCGGTAGTCCGGGGGTTGAACCGGGCGGGGTCAATGGATACGCTTGATATTCATTGAATATGACTGACGTGTCATCAGATGGCCGTTCCAGGTGCATGGTTACCTTCACCTGGGACGGCCTTTACCTTTTCTCGTGGCCGAGCATGACCATGGTAGTGATCACATGACCCCACCAAATGACTATGGCATGATCATGTGGCACTCGATGGGATGGCCCAACCGACCCGACCGGACCCGGTCGGGCCCTGCGTCCCAAGGAGTTCCATGGGCAGCCCCGCTCCCCTCCGCCGCGCCATGGCGCTGCTCGCCGTCGGAGCCACCGCTCTGACCGCCGGCACCGTCGCCGTCCCGGCCGCCGGCGCCGCGACCGCCGCCCCCTCGCACAACCTGACGGGCGTCCACGTCCGCCCCGCCTCCTTCGGGCACCACAACGCCCAGGCGCGCCCCGCCCCGCTGACCACCACCCAGTGCGTCAGCCAGATCGGCATCCACTGCTACTCGCCGCTGCAGTACCGCGCCGCCTACAACCTGAGCCCGCTGTACGACCAGGGGATCACCGGCAAGGGCCGCACGATCGTCATCGTCGACTCCTTCGGCTCGCCGACCATCCAGCACGACCTGGAGGTCTTCGACAAGCAGTGGGGCATCCCGGACACCAACGTCGAGGTGGTCAAGTGGGGTAACGTCCCCGTCTTCGACCCCACCAACCCCGACCACACCGGCTGGGCTGGCGAGACCACCCTGGACGTCGAGTACGCCCACGCGGTCGCCCCCGACGCGCACATCGTCCTGGTCGAGACCGGCGTCGCCGAGACCGAGGGCACCACCGGCCTGCCCGAGATGATGGACGCCGAGAAGAGCCTGATCAAGTCGGGCCGCGGCGACGTCATCTCGCAGAGCTTCGGCGCCACCGAGAACACCTTCCCGGGGTACGACAAGGGCGACTTCAAGTCGCTGACCGACCTGCGCTACGCGTTCCAGGCCGCCGCCGACCACAACGTCACGGTGCTCGCCGCCTCCGGCGACAACGGCGCCACCGACGCGAAGGAGAACGGCACCGACCTGTACCCGTACAAGGTCAACTCCTGGCCGTCCTCGGACCCGCTGGTCACCTCCATCGGCGGCACCCAGCTCACCCTCGACGACTCCGGCAAGCGCACCGCGGCCGACAAGGTGTGGCACGACAACTACGGCGCCGGCGGCGGCGGCGTCTCCGGCATCTTCGAGCGCCCGTGGTACCAGGCCGGCGTCGCCAACGTCACCGGCAACCACCGCGGCACGCCCGACATCAGCATGAGCGCGGCGGTCGACGGCGGGGCCTGGACCTACGAGTCCTACGACCCGACCGCGGTCGGCTGGCACCTCACCGGCGGCACCAGCGAGGCCACCCCGATCTTCTCGGGTGTCGTCGCGCTCGCCGACCAGCTCGCCGGCCACCGCCTGGGCCAGCTCAACTGGCGCCTGTACGGCCTGAACCTGCTCCCGAGCCAGTGGAGCGGCATCGTGGACGTGAAGGACGGCGACAACGGCTGGGGCGGAGTCACCGGCAACAACGCCACCGCGGGCTACGACCTCGCCAGCGGCCTGGGCACCATCGACGCCGCCAAGTTCGTGCACGCGATCGCCGGTCGGTGATCGGGTAGCGGCTCGGTCGGCCGGTAGCGGCTGAACGGCTGAACGGCCGGACCGCCGCACAGCTGACAAACGACAGCGGACAGCTGACAGATTTCGAAATCTGTCAGCTGTCCGCTGTTTTCTGTTTGCTGTTCTCTGTCAGCTGGCCGCTGTCAGCTGTCAGCTGTCTTCGGTTACCCGTCAGCCGGTGGCGGCCAGCTGGGCGAGGTAGCGCTCGGCGGCGCGGAGCTTGCGGCCCTCGGGACCCGGGAGATAGGCGCGCAGCTCGATGATCTCCGGGGCGATGCGGATGGCCTCCGCGCGGTCGGTGATCGAGCGCCAGCAGGCCTCGGCGTTGGTGGCCGCCTGCTGGGTCTCCGGGTGCTCCGGACCCTGCGAGCGGAGCAGCGTCAGGGCCACCTCGCGGTAGATGTCCGCGGCCTCGGCCGGGCGGCCCGCGAGTCGGCACACGTGCGCCCGTACCTGGCGCACCTGGAGGACCGGCTCGGAGACGGCGCCGTGCTCGGCGATCGCCTCCAGTTCGAGGGCGAAGGCCAGGTCGGTCGCGGCGGCATGGTCCCCGGCGTCGGCACTGCGGACGATCCGTCCGATGACCTCGCGGTAGTCCGCGCGGGGTCGGCCGGCCGCCGGTGCATCAGCGGGGGCTTCGGCCGGGCCATCGACCAGGGCATCGGCGGGAGCCTCCCCCGGAGCGGGCGGAGCGTCGGTCGGCACCTCGTCCTGCGGCACGGCGTCGGCGGGGACCTCGTCGGCCGCGACCTCGCCGGTCGGCGCCTCGTCGGTCGGCGCGGCCTCGGCCGGGACGGCGTCCCGGGGTTCCTGCACGGCCTCGGCCGTCTCCTCGGCCTCCTCTGCCGTCTTCTCGGCGCCCTCCGGCGTCTCCGCGACGTCGGCAACCTCGGCCGTCTCCGAGGCCAGGGCCTCCGCGGCCGCCACCGCGTCCTCCACCTGCGGGAGTTCGGCCTCGACTACGGCGTCGGGTGCCTCCGGCCGGCCCTTGAGGAGCGTGACGCCGACCTTGGGCGCAATCTCCTCGGGCGCATTCTCCTCGGGCACGGTGTCCTCGGGCGCAATCTCCTCGGGCACGGTGTCCTCGGGCACGGTGTCCTCGGGCGCGGTGTCGGCCGGGGTCGCCTTGCGCAGGGTCACGCCCGGTGCCACCACGGACTCGCCCGCCTTCAGCAGGCTGACCGGGCGGGCCGGCCGGGGCGGGGTGGGCGGCACGCCCGGCTTGACGAGGCTCACCGGGCCGCCGACGCCCACCGGAGCGGCGGGAGGGGCCGGTACCGGCCACGCGGCGACGTCGTCCTGCGGCTGCGCCGGACGCGGCAGCAGTGGTGCCGCGGGCGGCGGGAACGCGGGCACCGCGTCCGTGAGCGGCACCACGTCCGTCACCGGCGGCAGGTCGGCCACCGGGCCGTCGCCGCGCCGGGCGGTGTTGCGGAAGAACGGACGGTCCGGGGCGTGCGTGGCCAGGATGACCACGTCCGGCCGCAGCACCGAGTACACCTGTTGCCGCAGCTGCTCGGGCGCGATCACCTCGCCCGCGCCGGGCCGGCCGCCGTGCAGTGCCTCGATCAGGGCGCGGGTGAAGGTGCCGATCTGCTCCGGGTCCGGGCTGACGACGGCCCACAGCGGGATGCCCTCGCTGAGCGGCGAGACGGTGCCCTGGAGGTACGGCCAGGCGTTCTGGTCGGCGCTCAGGTCGGCGATGACCAGGGTCTGCCACTCGGCCGGGCGGTGGCTCAGCTCGGCGGCGATGGCCTGCCAGGGCAGGCCGTCCTGCCTGGCGTCGCGCAGGGTCAGCTGCAGCTGGCCGCCGCGCTTGTCGGCGACCACGTGGCCGCCCACGTGCACCAGTAGCGGCCCGGGGTGCCGGGAGGCGGCCCGCAGGTGGGCGAGGACGGTGTGCGGGTCGCTGGCGCCCGGGAGGTGGACGGCGTCCACCGCGTCGGCGGCGAGCAGGACCTGCGGCGAGACGGCGGCGAGCATCGCCGAGAGCACCGGTGCCTGGGTCGGGCCGCCCCGGCCCCAGGTGCGGCGGCCGGAGTTGCCGTACCCGCCCTCGATCACCAGGATCCGTCCGCGCGGCGCGGCACCGAGACCACCGAGCCCGCCGGCGGCCACACCCGGCATGCCACCCGGCATTCCGCCCGCGACCGGGAACGGCGGCGGCGTCGCCGAGGACGCCGCACCTGCGGCGGGCAGGCCGGTGAGCGTCCATCCGGTCGGCGCAACGGGTGGCGCGACAGGCGGACCGGCAAGCGGACCGGCAGGCGGACCCGCCGGAGGGGCGAGCGGCGGCGTGGGCACCTGCAGGGGCTGCTGCGCAGCCGGAGCGGGCGCGGAAGCGGGCGCCGGGACGGGAGTAGGAGCCGGCGCCGCAGTGGGCACCGGAGCCGGTACGGCCGGGGGTGCTGGCGGCGGCTCGTAGAGCGCGGCGGGCCCGGGCGGGTGCTCCTCGGACGGGACGCGCGGGGGTGGCGGTACGGCGTCCCAGGGGCCCGAGTCCGCTGCCGGGTCGGGGCCTCCGGAAACCGCTGTCGTCTCCGCCATCTCCTGGTCACCGCCCCGCCCCGCCGCCCCGCGGCGTCTGATGCCCTTGCCTGTGTGGTGCTTGCCACCACACTCCGTGCGCGCCACCCTACGAGATCCCGGCGCACCCTATCCAGGCCGGGTCGCCGATCGGCTCGTCAGGCCGCCCGTGGCGCCCGCTATCGTGCCGCCATGACCGGTACCGACCGCCCTTTGCTCTTCCTCGACGTGGACGGACCGCTGATCCCCTTCGGTTCCCCTCCCCCGGGCGGCTACCCCACCTACCGCAGCCCGTCGGGCTCCGGCGCGACGCCGGGCGGGAACCCCCTGGTGACCCGCGCCAACCCTGCGCTGGGGCCGCGCCTGCTGAGTCTTGGCTGCGACCTGGTGTGGGCGACGACCTGGCTGGAGGACGCCAACGACTGCCTGGCACCGTGGCTGGGTCTTCCGCAACTGCCCGTCGTGGACTGGCCGCTGGAGGAGCAGGACGAGCCGGGCGGCGTGCACTGGAAGACCCGCACGCTGGTGGCCCGGGCCGCCGACCGCCCGTTCGCCTGGCTGGACGACGAGATCACCGAGGCGGACCGCCGCTGGGTCGCGACCCACTCCCCGGCCCGCGCATTCCTCCACCGGGTGAACCCCCAACGCGGCCTCACCGCAGCGGACTTCACCGCTCTGGAGACCTGGCTGCGCACCGTCTGAGCAAGAACTCCGTACACGAAATCCGAGCACGAAATCCGAGCACACTGTCCGAGCACGAACCGCCCGGTCGGCTACGGCCTCGGGTGGGGCGCGACCGCGAGGCGCTCCGCGGCGGCGGCGATGAACGCTGCGACCGCTGCCTCGAACTCGGCTTCCCGGTCCTTGAGTTCGACCGGGTCGACCGCCTCGGGCAACGCCCCCACGCACGCGAACGCGGCGTCGGCGAGCGGCTCGGGACGGCCGGACACCAGTCGCAGCCGGAACCGCGCCGTCTCGGCCAGGGCGCCCAGCCGGTCGGCCTCGGCGAGCGCCGGTCCGCAGGCGAGCGGGTCCGACCGACGCAGCCATACGGTGACGACCGCCCGCTTGAGCTCGGTCACGGCCGCGGCGAACCCGCTGTACGCGGCCAGGCGTTCCTGGCGCAGCAGTTCCTCGCGTGCCCTCGCCTCGGTCCGCGCGGCGGCCCGCTGCTGGAAGAGGTGGGTGCTGAGGGCCCCCAGCAGGGTGCCGAGGACCGCGATCAGACTCCCGAGCACCGCGCTCATCCTCCTCCGCACCCCGCTCCACGGCTGCCGGCGGCGTGCCCCGGCCGCGCGGCACCGGCACCGGCGGATGCCACGCGGCCGAGGACGGTTCCTCCCCGCATGTAGGGTCCACGACTCGATGAGCACTGGCCGCTGTGGGAACGCGCAGTTCCACGCCTGACGGGCACTCGTTCTATCGGCGTTGCGTGAGCAATCGCCACCCTCCGAGCACCTTCGCAGTAACGGTGCGTGGGGACGGCGGGTAGGGCGGGCACACGCCGAGTTCGCGCCCAATGCGGTTCAGCCAACCAGTACCGTGCGGCACCGGATCAAGGTCATGGCCGATCAGCCAGTCTCCGAGCACATGCTCGCCGGTAAGGGTATCGGCGGAGCCGCAGAGGATGCAGGTAGCGGATATGGATCAGCCGATCTGGGATGGGTCTGATGCGACCCACGCCGGGGGTGATTGTGTGGATGCGCGCACGAACCGCTCGACGTCGAATCGGTGCTCGCGCAGCCGCCGTTCGGCGGTCTCCAGCTGCTCATCGGTGAACAGCTCCCGGTACCACGGCAGCAGCACATGCGCCTCGACACTCATCTCCAGCCGTCCGTGTTCCCAGAGGGTGGTGAAGCCGTCCGAAGCGTCCCGCCCGCGTAGTAACTGGCGGGCGGCTTCGGCACCGCCCAGTTCGCTGACCATTTCCATGAAGCGGGTCGCGTTGTAGCAGATCTCCCGCTTGAGGCGCTCCAGGCCAGGACCATGTCCCGGTGGAACTGCCGTTCCGCCTCGCTGCTCACGACGTCCCCCGGATGCTCTGGAGGAACTTCCCAGAGCCGTCATCCAGCACCCAGAACGACCAGCCGTTGCGGTTAGGGCTGACCCCAGGCTTGTAGTGCGCCACCACGGCACGGGCCGCACCGGTCGGCGACTTGAAGCTCTGCCCACTGAGCGGCCCCGACGTGATGTCGATGCGCGTCGTCCTCGGGTCGTAGCAGCCCTGCGTGCGGTGTCCCTCGTAATCCGCGTACACCGTCACGCCGCTCGCCGCTTCCGGCTGCTCCGTCTTCTCCCTCGCGGCAGCCGTGGGCATGCTGGCGGCGGCCACCAGCCGTGCCACCACCTCGCCTGCCGTACAGCCGCTGATGCGGGCCGCGAACTCCAGCGACTGGTAGGTTTGCGTGTCCACCTCGACTGTCTCAGTCATGGCGTCCCCTCTCTCTAGTTAGAGCGTATCGACAAGAAAGGAGATTAAGCAAGCAAACTGAGAGAACAGAGGATGGCCCCGGCGACCAACACCGGGCTGAAAGGTCAGACACCCCATGTCGTTGGGTGTCAAGCGGCAATGGGTTGGGCGTGGTGTGACCAGGCGGTCGCCTCGTCGTAGAGGGTGCGGGTCTTGA
>NZ_JBVIRL010000021.1:0-146035 GCF_055576085.1 Kitasatospora sp. NPDC033851
CTCACCCTCCACCCCGACCACCCCGCCTACGTCATCTACACCTCCGGCTCCACCGGCCGCCCCAAGGGCGTCACCATCCCCCACCGCGCCATCGTGAACTTCGCACTCGGGCAGATCGCCAAGTTCGGGATCGGCCCCGACTCGCGGGTGCCACAGTTCGCGTCGCCGAGCTTCGACGGCGCGGCCTGGGAGATCTACGCCGCGCTGCTCTCCGGGGCCTGCCTGGTCGCGGCGCCGAAGGAGCGGCTGCTGTCCGCCAAGGAGCTGGCCGAGATCCTGGCCGAGCACCGCGTGACGCACGCCGTGCTGCCGCCGGCCGCGCTGGCGGAGCTGCCCGAGGGCGCACTGCCGGACGGCATGACCCTGGTGACCGCCGGCGAGGCCTGCCCTCCGGGTCTGGTGGAACGCTGGTCGGTCGGCCGCACGATGATCAACGGCTACGGGCCGACCGAGAACACCGTGGGTTCGGTGATGAGCGACGCGCTTTCGGGTGCCGTCGCGGCCCCGATCGGGCGGCCGCTGCCCAACACCCGGGTGTACGTGCTGAACGCGCGCCTGGAGCCGGTCCCGCCGGGCGTGGAGGGCGAACTCTACCTCGCAGGACGCCAGTTGGCCCGCGGCTACCTCAACCTCCCCGGCCTCACCGCCGAACGCTTCGTCGCCTGCCCCTACGGCGAGCCCGGCGAACGCATGTACCGCACCGGCGACCTCGCCCGCTGGACCGAGGACGGCCAACTCGTCTTCGCCGGCCGCGCCGACGAGCAGGTCAAGCTCCGCGGCTTCCGCATCGAACTCGGCGAGATCCAGGCCACCCTGGCCACCCATCCCGCCGTCGCCCAGGCCGCCGTCATCGCCCGCGAGGACACCCCCGGCGACAAGCGCCTCGTCGCCTACGTCGTCCCCACCGCCACCGATCACCGCAGCGACGACGAACTCGCCGTCCGGATACGCCGGTACGCCGCCGAGCGACTGCCGGACTACATGGTGCCGTCGGCGACCGTGGTCCTCGACGCGCTGCCCGTCACCGTCAACGGCAAGCTCGACCACCGCGCCCTGCCCGCCCCCACCTACACCACCCAGACCGACCGCACCCCCACCACCCCGCACGAGGAAATCCTCTGCGCCGTCTTCGCCCAGGTCCTCGACCTGCCCCGAGTCACCCCCACCGACAACTTCTTCGACCTCGGCGGCCACTCCCTCCTCGCCACCCGCCTCGTCAGCCGCATCCGCACCACCCTCGGCATCGAGGTCGGCATCCGGACCCTCTTCGAACGCCCCACGCCCGCCGAGCTGGCGCGGCACCTGGAGAGCGGCCAGGCGGCGCGACCGGCGATCACCGCCATCGAACGGCCTGGGCGGGTCCCGCTGTCGTTCGCCCAGCAACGCCTCTGGTTCCTGGGCGAGTTGACCGGGGCGAGCGCCGCCTACAACATCCCGATCGCCCTGCGTCTCACCGGCGACCTCGACCGGGAGGCCCTTCAGGCCGCCCTGGTCGACCTGATCACCCGGCACGAGGTCCTGCGTACCGTCTTCCCCGCCGGAGACGGCGATCCCCGCCAGCGGCTACTCGCACCGCAGGAGCTCGCCTTCGAGCTCACCGTCACCGAGTTCGCCAAGCACGACCCCACCGAGTCCGACCCCACCGAGCACAAGCTCACCGAGTCCGAGCTCGCCGAGGCGATCACCCGCACCGCCACCCGAGCCTTCGACCTCACCACCGAACTCCCCATCCGCGCCGCACTGTTCACCCTCGCACCGGACGACCACGTCCTCACCGTCACCATCCACCACATCGCCGGCGACGGCTGGTCCCTCGCCCCACTCGGCCACGACCTCTCCACCGCCTACACCGCGCGCCTCGACGGCCGGGCACCCGAATGGGAGCCCCTGCCCGTCCAGTACGCCGACTACACCCTCTGGCAACGCGACCTACTCGGCGACGACCACGACCCCGACAGCCTGCTCAGCGAACAACTCGACTACTGGCGCGAGGCGTTGAGCGAGGTGCCCGAGGAACTCGCCCTCCCGTACGACCACCCGAGGCCGGCCGTCGCCACCCAGCGCGGCGCGACCACCGACCTGGTCCTCCCCGCCGAGCTGCACGCCGCCCTCACCGAGGTCGCCCGCAGCAACGGCGCCACCATGTTCATGGTGCTCCAGGCCGCACTCGCCGTCCTGCTCTCCCGCCTCGGCGCCGGACCGGACATCCCCATCGGCACGCCGATCGCCGGCCGCACCGACGAAAACCTCGACGACCTCGTCGGCCTCTTCGTCAACACCCTCGTCCTGCGCACCGACCTCACCGACGACCCCACCTTCGAGCAACTGCTCGGCCGCGTCCGCGAAACCGGCCTCGCCGCCTTCGCCCACCAGGACGTGCCGTTCGAGCGCCTCGTCGAAGAACTCGCCCCCGTACGCTCGATGGCCCGGCACCCGCTCTTCCAGGTCATGCTCAGCCTGCAGAACAACGCCGAAGCCGTCCTGGACCTGCCCGACCTGACCGTCACGGCACTGCCCACCGGCGCCCCGGCCGCCAAGTTCGACCTCCAACTCGACGTCAGCGAACAACACGACCCCACCGGCACCCCCGCCGGCCTCACCGCCCGCATCACCTACGCCACCGACCTCTTCGACCGGGCGTCGATCGAACTGCTCGCCCGCCACTGGACCCACCTCCTCGGCGTCCTGGCCACCGACCCCACCACCCCCGTCCACACCATCGACCTGCTGACCCCCGAGGACCGCCACCACCTCCTCACCACCTGGAACGACACCACCACCGACCACCCCGCCCAGTCACTCACCGCCCTCTTCGCGGCCCAGGCGGCCCGCACCCCCGACGCCGTCGCCCTCACCGACGAGGACCGGCAGCTCACCTACGCCGAGCTCGACACCCGCAGCAACCGCCTCGCCCACCGCCTGATCGCCGCCGGCGTCGGCCCGGAGAGCCGAGTGGTGCTGCTCGGCGAGCGGTCCGTGGAGCTGATCGTCGCGATCCTGGGCGTGCTCAAGGCCGGCGGCACCTACATCCCGCTCGACACCCGGTATCCGGCCGCGCGGATCCAGCAGATCCTCCGGGAGAGCTCGGCCCGAGTGGTGCTGTCCGACGGCCGGCTCGGCCAGGACGTCGAACTTCCCGCCGGGGCGGTCCTGTTGAGCACGGACCCGGCGGCAGTGGCGGAGTTCCCCGGCACCGCGCCGGCCGTCGCGGCGCACCCCGACCAGGTGGCCTACGCGATGTACACCTCCGGCTCCACCGGCGCCCCGAAGGGCGTCATGGCGACGCACCGCAACGTCGCGGCCCTCGCCGCCGACCGGATGTTCCACCCGGTCGCGCACCGCCGTGTCCTGCTGCACTCCCCGCTCGCCTTCGACGGCTCCACCTACGAGCTGTGGGTGCCGCTGCTGTCCGGCGGCACGGTGGTGCTCGCGCCCGTCGGTGAGACGGACCCCGCGGTGTTCCGGTCGGTACTCACCGAACAGCGGGTGACGGGCGCGTTCTTCACCACCGCGCTGTTCAACCTGCTGGCCGAGGACGAGCCGGAGGCGCTGGCCGGCCTGGGCGAGCTGCTGACGGGTGGCGAGGCGGCCTCGCCCGCCGCGATGGCGGCGGTGCTGGCGGCCTGCCCGGACACCGTGGTGTCGCACGTCTACGGGCCGACCGAGACCACCACCTACGCCAGCGGGCACCGGCTCCCGGCCGCGCCGCTGCCGGTGGCGATCCCGCCGATCGGCCGCCCGTTGGACAACACGCAGGTCTTCGTCCTGGACGAGTCGCTGCGCCCGGTACCCCCGCGCGTGGCCGGCGAGCTGTACATCGCGGGCACCGGCCTGGCCCGGGGCTACCTCGGCCGGCCCGGTCTGACCGCCGAACGCTTCGTGGCCTGCCCGTACGGCGAGCCCGGCGAGCGGATGTACCGCACCGGCGACGTGGTCCGCTGGACCACCGACGGCGAACTCGAGTTCGTCGGCCGCGCCGACGACCAGGTCAAGATCCGCGGCTTCCGCATCGAGCCCGGCGAGATCCAGGCCGTCCTCGCCGGCCACCCCGCCGTCGCCCAGGCCGCCGTCACCGTCCGCGAGGACACCCCCGGCGACAGGCGACTCGTCGCCTACCTCGTCCCGGCCGCCAAGACGGCCGCCACCGACCGCCACAGCGACGATGAACTCGCCGCCCTGATACGTCAGTACGCCGCCCAGCGGCTGCCCGAGTACCTCGTGCCCTCGGCGATCCTGGTCCTGGACGCCCTCCCGCTGACCGTCAACGGCAAGCTGGACCGCAGGGCGCTGCCCGTCCCCGTGTACTCGACCGGCGCCGGTCGGACCCCGACGACCCTCCGCGAAGAGCTGCTCTGCACCGTCTTCGCCGAGGTCCTGGGCCTGCCCTCGGTCGGCCTCGACGACAGCTTCTTCGACCTCGGCGGACACTCCCTCCTCGCCACCCGCCTCACCAGCCGCATCCGCACCACCCTCGGCACCGAACTCCCCCTGCGCACCCTCTTCGAAGCACCCACCCCCGCCGCCCTGGCACGGCGACTCGACACCACCACCGAAGCCCGCCCGCCGATCACGGCCACCCAGGCCCGGCCCGAAACCGTCCCGCTGTCGTTCGCCCAGCAACGCCTCTGGTTCCTCGGCGAGTTGACCGGGCCGAGCGCCGCCTACAACATCCCCACCGCGCTCCGTCTCACCGGCAACCTCGACCGCAACGCCCTCCAGGCCGCCCTTGCCGACCTGATCGCCCGCCACGAGGCACTGCGCACCCTCCTCCCCGCCGTCGACGGACGGCCCCGCCAACTCGTCCTCCCCGCCGACCGGTTCGGCTTCCGGCTCACCGTCACCGAGACCTCCGAACCGGAACTGGCCGCCGCCCTGGCCCGCACCACCGGGCACACCTTCGACCTCGCGAGCGAACTCCCCATCAAGGCCGAGCTGTTCACGCTGTCGCCGCAGGACCACGTGCTCGCCCTGGCGGTCCACCACACCGCCGGTGACGGCTGGTCCTTCGGTCCGCTCGCCCGCGACCTGGCCACCGCCTACGCCGCGCGCCTCGACGGCCGGGCACCCGAATGGGAGCCCCTGCCCGTCCAGTACGCCGACTACACCCTCTGGCAGCGCGACCTACTCGGCGACGACCACGACCCCGAAAGCCTGCTCAGCGAACAACTCACCTACTGGCGTGAGGCCCTGGCCGGCATCCCGGCCGAGCTGGAGCTGCCCTTCGACCGGCCGCGCCCGCCCGTCGCCACCCAGCACGGTGCCCTGGTCGACCTGCCCATCGCCCCCGACCTGCACGCCGCCCTCACCGAGGTCGCCCGCAGCAACGGCGCCACCATGTTCATGGTGCTCCAGGCCGCACTCGCCGTCCTGCTCTCCCGCCTCGGCGCCGGACCGGACATCCCCATCGGCTCCCCGATCGCCGGCCGCACCGACGAAAACCTCGACGACCTCGTCGGCCTCTTCGTCAACACCCTCGTCCTGCGCACCGACCTCACCGACGACCCCACCTTCGAAGAACTGCTCGGCCGCGTCCGCGAAACCGGCCTCGCCGCCTTCGCCCACCAGGACATCCCCTTCGAACGCCTCGTCGAAGAACTCGCCCCCGTACGCTCGATGGCCCGACACCCCCTCTTCCAGGTCATGCTCGCCGTACAGAACAACGCCGAAGCCGTCCTGGACCTGCCCGACCTGACCGTCACGGCACTGCCCACCGGCGCCCCGGCCGCCAAGTTCGACCTCCAACTCGACGTCAGCGAACAACACGACCCCACCGGCACCCCCGCCGGCCTCACCGCCCGCATCACCTACGCCACCGACCTCTTCGACCGGGCCACGGTCGAGCTGATCGGTGAGCGCTGGGTGCGGGTGCTGACCGCGCTGACGGCGGCCCCGCAGGCCCCGGTCAGCACGGTGGACGTCCTCGACGCCGAGGAGCGGCACCGGATCCTGAAGGGGTGGAACGACACCGCGCTGCCGGTGCCGCCGGCCACGCTGCCGCAGCTGTTCGAGGCCCAGGCGGCCCGCCGCCCGCAGGACGAAGCCGTGGCCTTCGGCGAACAGCGTCTCAGCTACGGCGAGTTGAACGCCCGAGCCAACCGGCTGGCTCGACTGCTGGTCGACCTCGGTGTCGGCCCGGAGTCGCTGGTCGCGGTCTGCCTGGACCGCTCGGCGGAGCTGGTGGTCGCCCTGCTCGCGGTGCTCAAGGCCGGCGGCGCCTACCTGCCGATCGACCCCGACTACCCGGCGGACCGGATCGCCTACGTGTTCGGCGAGGCCGCTCCCGCCGTGGTGCTGGCGTCCACGGCGACGGCCGGTGCCGTGCCGGGGACCGATCTCCCGGTGGTGCTGCTGGACGAGCGGGCGACCGAGCGGCGGCTGGCCGGCCTGGCGGACGACGACCTGTCGGACGCCCAGCGCCGCGCACCGCTGCTGCCCTCCCACCCGGCCTACGTGATCTACACCTCCGGCTCCACCGGCCGCCCCAAGGGCGTGGTGGTCCCGCAGCAGAACGTGGCCTTCCTGCTGGCCGGCACCGCCGACTGGTTCGACTTCGGCCCGGACGACGTGTGGACCTGGTTCCACTCCTACGCCTTCGACTTCTCCGTCTGGGAGCTGTGGGGTGCACTCCTGCACGGCGGCCGCCTGGTGATCGTCCCCTTCGAGACCTCCCGCTCGCCGCAGGCCTTCCTCGACCTGCTGCTCCGCGAACAGGTCACCGTCCTCAACCAAACACCCTCCGCCTTCTACCAGTTGACTCAGGCCGCAACCCAGGAAGGCCCCCACGCCGACCCCGGCCCCGCCGACCCGGCCGACCCCGCCGACCCTGACCCGGCCGACGCCGACCGGGCCCGACTGCCGCTGCGCACCCTGGTGCTGGGCGGCGAGGCGCTGGACGTGAGCCGGCTCGACGGCTGGTACCGGCGCCTGGCCGAGCGGGCCCCGGCCACGGTCAACATGTACGGGCCCACCGAGGCCACCGTCTGGGTCACCGGGAAGCCCGTCAACTCCCGTGGCAGCGCGCCGATCCCGTCGGCGGTCCGATCCGCCGGGGCGTCCGACGAGGCCGCCTCGTCGATCGGCCGCCCGCTCGGCAACTCCCGGGTCTACGTGCTGGACGCCGCCCTGCGCCCGGTGCCGCCGGGCGTGGCCGGCGAGCTGTACCTGGCGGGCGCCAACCTGGCCCGGGGCTACCTCGGCCGGCCCGGTCTGACCGCCGAGCGCTTCACTGCCTGCCCGTACGGCGAGCCCGGCGAGCGGATGTACCGCACCGGCGACGTGGTCCGCTGGAGCGCCGACGGGGAGCTGGAGTTCGTGGGCCGCGCCGACGACCAGGTGAAGATCCGCGGCTTCCGGATCGAGCTCGGCGAGATCGAGGCGACCGTCGCCGCCCATCCCCGGGTCGGCCAGGCGGCCGTCCTGGTCCGCGAGGACACCCCGGGCGACCGGCGGCTGGTCGCCTACGCGGTCCCGGCGGACGACGGCGCGGACCTGCCCGGACAGCTCCGGCAGTTCCTCGCCGACCGACTGCCGGACTACATGGTGCCGTCCGCCGTCCTGCTCCTGGACGTCCTGCCGCTCACCGTCAACGGCAAGCTCGACCGGCGGGCCCTGCCCGCCCCGGCGTACGGCACGACGACGGCCGGCCGCGCCCCGGGCACCGTGCAGGAGGAGATCCTCTGCGGCATCTTCGCCGAGGTGCTGGAGCTGCCGCGGGTGGGGGTGGACGACGGCTTCTTCGAGCTCGGCGGGCACTCCCTGCTGGCCGCCCGCCTGGTCAGCCGGATCCGCGCGGTGCTGGGCGTCGAGGTGGGCATCCAGACGCTGTTCACCGCGCCCACCGTGGCCGGGCTGGCGGAGCGGCTCGGCCTGCCCGACACCCGCGAGGCGCTGGGCCTGCTGCTGCCGCTGCGCACGACGGGCAGCCGGGAGCCGTTCTTCTGCGTCCACCCGGTCGGCGGCCCGAGCTGGTGCTACTCGCCGCTGGCCAGGTACCTGCCGACGGACTACCCGCTCTACGGCCTGCAGGCCGCCGGGCTGGACGGCGGCGGTGAACTGCCGGGATCGATCCGGGAGATGGCCGCGCAGTACGTCGAGCGGATGCGCGCCGTCCAGCCCGCCGGGCCGTACCACCTGCTGGGCTGGTCCTTCGGTGGCGTGGTGGCGCAGGAGATCGCCGCCCAGTTGCGGGAGGCCGGTGAGCGGGTGGCCGCCCTGGTGCTGCTCGACGCCCACCTCCCGACCCGCCCGGCCGCAGGCGCGGAGCCGGCCGAGGACACCGAGCCGGAGGGGTTCGAGGAGCTCATCGACCAGAGCACGCTGTCCATCGAGCTGACGGCCGAGGAGCTCGCCACCGCCTCCCGGGTGATCGCGAACAACTTCCGTCTGCTGCGGGCGCACCGCCCGCGCCGCTTCGACGGTGACGCGCTGCTCGTGTCGGCCCGGGACGACCGCGGGCGGGGCGTCCCGCACCGGGACGTCTGGACGCCGCACATCACCGGCGACCTCACCGAGCACCCGCTGGACTGCCGCCACGAGGACATGGCCCGACCCGACGCCCTGCGTCAGGTCTGGGACCTCACCGCGGCCTGGCTGGCCGGTCGGGACGCCACCGCCTGACGCACCCCCGCACCCCCGCACCCCCGCAGCCGCGGTGACCGACGCCGGAGAAGCCGGCCCGGTCACCGCGGCTGCCGCCTTCCCGTGCATCGCTATGCGGGGATCGCCATTTCCATGAATCACCGAGGGTGTCCATATTGCAGGCTCGCGGAGCGAAGCTCAATCGACGCTCAAATCCTGGACCTACCCACAGGTAACGTAACAGACAACTGAACAGAATGCCTCCTACCAGCACGGATATCCGGCAAAGAAAGTAAACATTCAGTAATGAAATCTGTGCAGAGGTCTATGAATAGCCCTACTGTGTGGCAACTCTCCGCGCTCCGCCCACCCCGGAGCCCCCACACACAGAGAGATCGCCAATGGCTTCCCTCAACCAGATCTCGCCGCCCGGGCAGAGCACCGGCACCGAATCCGGCACCACCACCCGGTCGCTCAACCGCTCCATCGGCCTCGTCGGCCTCATGTGGGCCTCGGTCGGCTCGATCATCGGCTCCGGCTGGCTGTTCGGCGCCAAGAACGGCGTCGTCGTCGCCGGACCGGCGGCCGTCATCTCCTGGGGCATAGGCGCGGTCGCCATCGTGCTCCTCGCACTGGTGCACGCCGAGCTCGGCGGGCTCTTCCCCGTTGCCGGCGGCACCGCGCGCTACCCGCACTACGCCTTCGGCGGCCTGGCCGGCATGTCCTTCGGCTGGTTCTCCTGGCTCCAAGCCGCCACCGTCGCGCCGATCGAGGTCGAGGCGATGATCGGCTACGCGAAGGACATGCCCTGGGCCAGTGGGCTCCAGAACACCAACGGCACCCTCACCACCAGCGGGTTCATCGTCGCCACCCTGCTGATGGGCGTCTTCGTCGCCGTCAACTTCCTCGGCGTGAAGGCCCTCGCCCGGACCAACACCGCCACCACCTGGCTGAAGATCTTCGTCCCGCTGTTCACGATCTTCATCCTGGCGATCACCAGCTTCCACGGCTCGAACTTCACCTCGCACGGCTTCGCCCCGTTCGGTGCCAAGGGCGTGCTCGCGGCGATCAGCTCCAGTGGCATCATCTTCGCGCTGCTCGGCTTCGAGCAGGCCATCCAGATCGCCGGTGAGAGCCGCAACCCCAAGCGCGACATCCCCCGCGCCGTGCTCGGGTCGGTCGCCATCGGCACCATGATCTACACCCTGCTGCAGGTCGTCTTCATCGGCGCACTGCCGGTCAGCGCCTTCGCCAACGGCTGGGACAAGCTCGACTTCCCCGGCATCGACGGCCCCTTCGCCGGTCTCGCCACCCTGGTCGGCCTCGGCTGGCTGGCCTGGATCCTGAAGGCCGACGCGATCATCTCCCCCGGTGGCACCGGCCTGATCTACACCACCTCCACCTCGCGCATCTCCTACGGCCTGAGCAAGAACGGCTACGCGCCGCAGAAGTTCGAGCACCTGGACAAGAACGGCGTGCCGTGGTTCGGCCTGATCATCTCCTTCATCACCGGCGTGATCTGCTTCCTGCCCTTCCCGAGCTGGCAGGAGCTGGTCGGCTTCATCACCTCCGCCAGCGTGCTGATGTACGCCGGCGCCCCGCTGGCCTTCGGCGCGCTGCGCCGCCGCCTGCCCGACCGTGAGCGCTCCTACCGGCTGCCGCTGGGCGGCGTGATCTCCCCGGCCGCGTTCGTGGTCTCCAGCCTGATCATCTACTGGTCCGGCTGGCACATCCTGTCCCGCCTGGGCATCGCGATCGTGCTCGGCTACCTGCTGCTCGGCGGCTACGCGGTGTACGCGATCAAGAAGGGCCTGGCGAACGCGCCGCGGCTGAACTGGAAGGCCGCCCAGTGGCTGCCGGTCTACCTGCTGGGCCTGGGCCTGGTCTCCTGGCAGGGCGGCTTCGGCGACGGCACCGGCCTGATCCCGATGTGGTACGACATGGCGCTCGTCGCGGTGTTCGCGCTCGGCATCTACTACTGGGCGATCCGGGTCGCCCTGCCGGCCGAGGAGATCGAGCGTGAGGTCGCCGACGTCGAGGTGATCGACGCGGGCGGCCACTGACCCCCGCCCCCGACCACCAGGAAGGGCCCGCCGGTCGAGCGACCGGCGGGCCCTTCCGCATGCCTCAGAGGCCCAGCACCGTCCGCAGCACCGTGCCCAGCTCGGCCTCCGGGTCCAGCGCCGGACCGGACGAGCGCCACGCGACGAAGCCGTCCGGGCGGACCAGGACCGCGCCCTGCGGGCCGATGCCGTGCAGGGCGGCGAAGTCCGTGCCCGGCTCCGGGGCCAGGTCGTCCTCGGCACCGTCGCCGATCCGGAAGGCGTCCAGCGGGACGGCCAGCTTGTCCGCCGCCCGCCGGGCGCCCGCGTGCCAGGCCGCGCCGTCGGGGCCGGTGAGCAGCACCATCGCCTGCTCGTACAGGTCCAGCGTGGAGAGCTTCACGCCCGCCCGCAGCAGCCACTGGTGCGGGGCGCGGCTGCCCGGCTCGCCCGCCGACTCGAACTGCTCGGGGACGACGGCGCCCGCCCGGTCGGTGCCGATCACCGCGCCGACCGGGTAGCGGTAACCGAGCGCCACCGCGAGCACCCCGGCCTGCCGCCCGACGCCCGGCACCACCGCGTAGCCCGGGTGGCTGTGCTCGGCCGAGCGGGCCGAGGCGCGCTCGCTGGTCACCTGGGCGACCGGGCGCCGCTCCTGCCCGTACGTCTCCAGCAGCCGCGGCCCGGCCCAGCCGCACAGCACGGCAGCGAGCTTCCAGGCC
This sequence comes from Kitasatospora sp. NPDC033851, assembly GCF_055576085.1. Lineage (NCBI taxonomy): Bacteria > Bacillati > Actinomycetota > Actinomycetes > Kitasatosporales > Streptomycetaceae > Kitasatospora > Kitasatospora sp. NPDC033851. The sequence goes on from NZ_JBVIRL010000021.1 coordinate 11,342, forward strand.
AGGTTGTGGGCGTCCTGGATGCCGGTGTTGGAGCCGAAGGCGCCGGTCGGGGACATCTCGTGGGCGGAGTCCCCGGCGAGGAAGACCCGCCCGGCGCCGTACCGCTCGGCCACCCGTTCGGCCGCGTGCCAGGGCGCCCGGCCGGTCACCTCGACGTCCAGCTCCGGCAGACCGACGGCGGTGCGGATGTGCCGCTCGCAGCGCTCGTCGGTGAAGGCCTCCAGCGGCTCGCCGTGCTCGGGGTGCCACGGCGCGTGGAACACCCACTCCTCCTGGTTGTCCACCGGCAGCAGCGCGCCGTCCGCCTCCGGGTTGGTCAGGTAGCAGGCGATGAAGTGCCGGTCGCCGACCACCTCCGCCAGCCGCTTGGCCCGGAAGGTGATGCTGACGTTGTGGAACAGCTCGCCCTTGCCGGTCCGGCCGATGCCCAGCCGTTCCCGGACCGGGCTGCGCGGGCCGTCCGCCGCGATCAGGAACTCCGAGCGCACCACCCGCTCCTCGCCGCTCTCCCGGCTGCGCAGCACCGAGGTCACGCCGTCGGCGTCCTGCTCGAAGGAGACCAGCTCGGAGCTGAACCGCACGTCCCCGCCCAGGTCGCGGGCCGCCCGCAGGAGCACCGGCTCCAGGTCGTTCTGGCTGCACAGGCACCACGAGCTGGGGCTGAACCGGGCCAGCCGGCCGCCCGGGTCGATCTCGCGGAACAGCCACTCCTGCTCGGCGCCGGTCAGCGAGGGCGCCTGCAGGATGCCGTGGTTGGGGGCGAGGATCGAGGCCGCCTCGCGGATCGCCGGCTCGATCCCGGCCACCCGGTACAGCTCCATCGTGCGGATGTTGTTGCCTCGGCCGCGCGGGTGATGCGAGGTGTCGGCGTGCTTCTCGACCAGCAGGTGTCCGACCCCGAGCCGGCCGAGGAAGAGTGAGGCCGACAGCCCGACCAGCGAGCCGCCCACGATCAGGACCGGCACCCGGTCGTCGATCTTCGGATTCATCAATTGCTCCACCCTGTCAGGGGATCCGGCGGCCCGAAGACTGGGCTCGGCGCCGCCCTCGACGGGCCCGCTCAGCCGGGGGCCCCGCTCTTCCATCCCCCGCCCGGGGCCCCCTGTGCCGCCCCTTCGCCCGGATGGCCCGCAAATCTCGCGCCGCACCCTGTGCGCCGCCCACGATCGACCTCAGGCCTGGCGCCGACCGCCCGGGCCGACCGCCGTCGCACCGCCTTCCCACGCCGGGGAGCACCCGCCGGGCGCGGCCGACACGGCCCGCAGCGTGCGGCCAAGAGCAGAAAGTGGATCATGACAACTCTGTCCGAACCCCAGCCGAGGCAGCAGGCCGAGTCCGACACCCGGTTGCGGGTGGTACTGATGCTGGAGATCCAGGACGGCGCCCAGCAGCGCTTCCTCGACGTCTACGAACAGCTGCGCCACCAGGTGGCCTCGGTCCCCGGCCACGTCAGCGACCAGCTGTGCCAGTCGATCAACGACCCGCGCCAGTGGCTGATCACCAGCGAGTGGGAGGACCAGGAGACCTTCCTGCAGTGGGTGGACAGCCCGGCCCACCGCGAGATGGTCAAGCCGATGCACGGCTGCGTCAGCGACAACTTCCGGTCACTGCGCTACGCCGTCCTGCGCGAGACCTCGGCGGCCGGCACCACCGGCACCCGGGCCCCGATGGAGGTGCCGCCCGGGCTGCCGCCCACCACGCCCGCCGGCCACGTCGGCCCGCCGAAGGCCGAGCCGGGCCCGGACGGTGTGGTCCGCCACGCGCTGACCTTCACCGTCAAGCCCGGCAGCGAGCCCGAGGTGGCGCGGATCCTCTCCGGCTACGCCTCCCCCAGGGCCGAGGTCGACGAGCACACCCGGCTGCAGCGCACCTCGCTGTTCATGCACGGCAACCGGGTGGTGCGGGCCGTCGAGGTGGTCGGCAACCTGGGCGACGCGCTGCGCCACGTGGCGATGCAGCCCGAGGTGCGGGCCGTCGAGGAGGCGATCAACCCGTACCTGGAGGAGGCCCGCCAGCTCGGTGACCCGCAGGCCGCCCGCGCCTTCTTCGCCAAGGCCGCGCTGCCCGCCACGCACCAGGCGATCGCCAGCTCCCCAGCCTCCGGACGGCTGCACCGGCACGCCGTGCTCTACCCCATCCGTCCGGGCCACGGGCGGTCCGTGGCCGAGCTGCTGGCCGAGCACGACAACATGGCCACCGCCGACCCGACCGGGCCGGTCGCGGCGGCCACCGTCTTCCAGCGCGAGGACGTGGTGGTGCGCCTGGTCGACCTGCGGGTTCCGGCCGAGGCCGACCCGGCGGCCGCCCTCGGCGTGGCGGACGACCAGGAGGCGGCCACCCTCGCCCGGCTGCTCGACCTCGGCCCGCAGGGCGACCTGCGCACCGTCGCCGGGCTCAGCGCGTTCCTCGCCGCCCGCGCCATGAACCCGGTCACCGACCGCCGCTCGAGCGACCCCCGCGACAACTGACGCTCCGTCAACTCCCGACTGCACCGGAGGAAGACCACCATGACCACGCAGTACCCACGGATCGTCAACGTCGACGAGGCTCCGGAGAACCGCCGGCACGGCGCGGAGCTGCGCACCATGCTCACCCCGACCAGCTGCGGGGCGACCAGCGGCTTCATGGGCCTGGCGATCGTCAAGCCCGGCGAGCGGATCGGCGAGCACTACCACCCCTACTCCGAGGAGTTCGTGTTCGTCGTCTGCGGCGAGCTGGAGGTGGACCTGGACGGGAAGCCCCATCCGCTCAAGCCCGACCAGGGCCTGATGATCCCGATCAACATGCGCCACCGCTTCCGCAACGTCGGCGACACCGAGGCCCGGATGGTCTTCCACCTCGGCCCGCTCGCCCCGCGCCCCGACCTCGGCCACGTGACCACCGAGGAGTCCGCCGCGTCCGGCCCGCCGGAACACGCCAAGGTGGCCTCGTGACCCGGCGGGTCGCCGTCACCGGGGTCGGTGTGGTCGCGCCCGGCGGGGTCGGGGTCCGGGCGTTCTGGGACCTCCTCACGGCCGGCCGCACCGCGACCCGGGGCATCACGCTCTTCGACCCCACCGGATTCCGCTCCCGGATCGCCGCCGAGGTCGACTTCGACCCGGCGGCCCACGGGCTGAGCCCGCAGGACGTCCAACGGGCCGACCGCTACGTGCAGTTCGCGATGGTCGCGGCCGACGAGGCGGTCGCCGACGCCGGCCTGGACCTCGCCGCCGAGGACCCGTGGCGGATCGCCGTCTCGCTCGGCACCGCCGTCGGCGGCACCACCCGGCTGGAGCACGACTACGCCCTGGTCAGCGCCGCCGGCGCACGCTGGGACGTGGACCACCGGCAGGCGGAGCCGCAGCTGCACCGGGCGTTCGCGCCCAGCACGCTCGCCTCCGCCGTGGCCGAGCGGAACGGCGCGCACGGCCCGGTGCAGACCGTCTCCACCGGTTGCACCTCCGGCCTGGACGCGATCGGCTACGGCTTCCAGGCGGTCGAGGAGGGCCGCGCCGACATCTGCATCGCGGGCGCCTCCGACTCCCCGATCTCGCCGATCACCGTCGCCTGCTTCGACGCCATCAAGGCCACCAGCGAGCGCAACGACGACCCGCAGCACGCCTCCCGCCCCTTCGACGCCGACCGCGACGGCTTCGTCCTCGGCGAGGGCGGCGCCGTCCTGGTGCTGGAGGAGCTGGAGCACGCCCGCCGCCGCGGCGCCCGGATCTACGGCGAGGTCGGCGGCTTCGCCACCTTCGGCAACGCGTACCACATGACCGGCCTCACCAAGGAGGGGCTGGAGATGTCCCGGGCGATCGACCACGCGCTCGCCCACGCCCGGGTCGACCGCACCGACGTCGACTACGTCAACGCGCACGGCTCGGGCACCAAGCAGAACGACCGGCACGAGACCGCCGCGGTCAAGCGCTCGCTGGGCGGGCACGCCTTCGAGACCCCGATGAGCTCGATCAAGTCGATGGTCGGGCACTCGCTCGGCGCGATCGGCGCCATCGAGGTCGTCGCCTGCACCCTGGCGCTCGCCCACGGCGTCGTGCCGCCGACCGCCAACTACGAGACTCCGGACCCGGAGTGCGACCTCGACTACGTGCCGCGCACCGCGCGCGAGCTGCCACTGAGCCACATCCTCTCGGTCGGCAGCGGATTCGGCGGATTCCAGTCCGCCGTCGTGCTCAACAGAACGGGGTGAGTTCCATGACGTCACGTCAGCAGGGCCGCCGGGCGGTGGTCACCGGCCTCGGCGTGGTGGCTCCGAACGGCGTCGGGGCCGACGCCTTCTGGAAGGCCACCAGGCAGGGCGTGAGCGTCCTCGACCGGATTTCCCGCGAGGGCTGCACCGAGCTGCCGCTCAGGATCGCGGGCCAGGTGCGGGACTTCGAGCCGCAGTCGGCGATCGACAACCGCTACCTGGTGCAGACCGACCGCTTCACGCACTACGCGATGGCCGCCGCCGACCTGGCGGTGGCGGACGCCCGCTTCCGGCCCGACGCCGAACAGCCCTTCGCGGTCGGCGTGGTGACCGCGGCCGGCTCCGGCGGCGGCGAGTTCGGCCAGCGCGAGCTCCAGCAACTCTGGGGCCAGGGGCCGAAGTTCGTCGGCCCGTACCAGTCCATCGCCTGGTTCTACGCGGCCAGCACCGGCCAGATCTCGATCCGCGGCGGCTACAAGGGCCCGTGCGCGGTCGTCGCCAGCGACGAGGCCGGCGGCCTGGACGCCCTCGCACACGCCGCCCGCTCGATCGCGCGCGGCACCGACGCGGTGGTGGTCGGCGCCGCCGAGGCCCCGCTGGCGCCGTACTCGATGGTCTGCCAGCTCGGCTACCCCGAGCTGAGCCTGGCCGAGCGGGCCGAGGAGGCCTACCTGCCGTTCACCGCGCGGGCCTGCGGCTTCGCCCCCGCCGAGGGCGGCGCGATGCTGATGCTCGAGGACGAGCAGACGGCCCTGCGGCGCGGCGCCACCGTCCGCGCGCACCTGGCCGGGCACGGCGCCACCTTCACCGGGGCCTCCCGCTGGCAGGAGTCCCGGGAGGGACTGGCCGCCGCCATCCGGATCGCGCTGGACGAGGCCCGGATCGCGCCCGAGGAGATCGACGTGGTCTTCGCGGACGCGCTGGGCGTGCCCGCCGCCGACCGGGCGGAGGCGCTGGCGCTGGCCGACGCGCTCGGCCCGGCCGCCGAACGCGTCCCGGTCACCGTGCCCAAGACCGGCACCGGCCGGGCCTACTGCGGCGCCCCGATGCTGGACGTGACCGCCGCCGTGCTGGCCATGGAGGACGGCGTCCTGCCGCCCACCCCCAACGTCACCGAGGTCTGCCACGACCTCGCCCTGGTGACCGGCCGCGCCCGCCCGGCCGAGCTGCGCACCGCCCTGGTGCTCAGCCGCGGGCTGATGGGCTCCAACTCCGCGCTGGTGCTCCGGCGCGGGGAGGGCTCCTGAACAACTCCGTCACACCCCGAAGGGAAACCCCGTGAGCGACACCCCCATGAGCAACACCCTCGGCTATCCGGAACTCGCCGCCCTGCTGCAGGCCCGGGCAGGCGTCAGCGTCGACCCGGACGCCCTGGCGAAGTCGGGCGCGCAGTTCGACGCGTTCGGCGTCGACTCGCTCGGACTGCTCGGCGTCGTCGGCGAGTTGGAGAACCGGCACAACCTCAAGGTCACCTCCGGCGCCGAATCCGCCAAGACCCCGGCCGAGTTCCTCGAGCTGGTCAACTCCTCCCTCTCCGCGAAGGCTGGTGCCTGAGATGCCCGGACACACCGACAACGAGATCGTCATCGCCGCGCCGCTCGACCTGGTCTGGGAGATCACCAACGACCTGGAGAACTGGCCGGACCTGTTCAGCGAGTACGCCTCGGTCGAGGTCCTGGAGCGCGAGGGCGACCGCGTGCAGTTCCGGCTCACCATGCACCCGGACGAGAACGGCCAGGTGTGGAGCTGGGTCTCCGAGCGCACCACCGACAAGTCCTCGCTGGCGGTGAACGCCCGCCGGGTCGAGCCCGGCCCGTTCGAGTTCATGGACATCCGCTGGGAGTACGCGGAGGTCCCGGCCGGCACCAGGATGCGCTGGGTCCAGGACTTCGCGATGAAGCCCACCGCCCCGGTCGACGACGACGGCATGGTCAACCACATCAACAAGAACTCGCGGATCCAGATGCAGCTGATCCGCGAGAAGGTCGAGAAGCGGGCGGCGGAGCTGTGAGCGGCCCGCACCGGGCCCTGATCGTCGCCCGGATGAAGCCCGAGGCGGCGCCGGACATCGCCGAGGTGTTCGCCGAGTCCGACCAGGGCGAGCTGCCGCACCTGATCGGTGTCACCGGCCGCAGCCTCTTCCAGTTCGGCGACGTCTACCTGCACCTGATCGAGGCCGACCGCCCGCCGGGCCCGGCCGTCGCCAAGGTCATCGGGCACCCCGAGTTCCGGACCGTCAGCGACCGGCTGACCGCCTTCGTCCAGGCCTACGACCCGGCCACCTGGCGCGAGCCGAAGGACGCGATGGCGCGGGAGTTCTACCGCTGGGACCGCTGACCAGCGTGTCCCGATGGGCCCGCCCCCGGCCGTGCGCCGGGGGCGGGCCCACGTGCGCCGCCCCGCCCCTGGGCGTGCTCCCATGTCGGCTCGTCACCGGATTCACCCCGGGCTCACCCGGATTCACCCGGATCGCCCGGGCAGCCGGGTGAACACACCCGGGACTCCACCCGAAGGGCGCACAGTCCGCAGCGACACTGCCACGCTCCGGTGGCAGGCGGCGCCACGGTGGTTGACGGTGGATCAGGCGCACCACCCGCGAGCCCCCTTGCCCGGCACCGTGTCGGCAGTCGCGGGTCCGCGCGCCGGAAGGATCATCCTCATGCGTTCTGCACGCACGCTGCTCGCCGGGGCGGCCGTCGCCGCCGTCCTCACCGTCGGTGCCCCCCTGGCCTTCGCCGACGGCTCCTCCGATCAGGGCAAGAACCTCACCTGGCAGGAGAAGCAGGACAAGCCCGCCGACAAGGGCACATCCGACAGCGCCCCGAAGGCCGCGGACGACAAGAAGGGCGCCGCCTCCGAGGAGCACAAGGGCATGGAGGAGCCGAAGGGCTCCGGAGAGCACAAGGGCACCGAAGCCAAGGACGAGGACCACAAGACCCCGCACGGCGGCGTGCACACCGGTGGCGGCGGTCTGGCGCTGTCCGGCGGCGGGCTCGCCTCCGGCGCGGTGCTGCTGCTCGGCGGCCTCGGGGCCGGCGCCTACGCCCTGCGCCGCGGCCGCCGTGCCTCCGGCGCGGTCGCCTGAGGCCCGACGCGCTGCTTCCCGCCGCCTCCGGGCGCCTCACCCCGGCCGGGGTGAGGCGTACCGGGGGCGGCGGGCCGTTCGGAACCGGTTGAGCGGAGGACAGGAATGACGGGCGGTCCCGCCTCTGGAATGCCCCGGCTGCTGCGCGCCGGGATGGGCGCGGCAGCGGTCGGGCTGCTGCTGATCTACAACTCGGTGGACACCGAGCCGACCACGGACGCGGCGGCCACCCAGGCCGCTCCCCCGGCGGCCACCGCGCCGGCCGTCCCCGGGCCGCCGGCCGCCGCCTCCCCGCCGCCCGCGGCGGCCGCGCCGGGGGCTCCGGTACTCAAGCGCGCCAAGCCGACCCGGCTGCGGATCCCGCAGATCGCCGTGGACGCGCCGTTCACCGAGCTGACCCTCGGCCCGGCCGGCCAGCTCAACGCGCCGCCGCCGGACGACAAGAACCTGGTCGGCTGGTACCGGGACGGCGCGACCCCGGGCGAGCGCGGCAGCGCGGTCGTCGCCGGACACGTGGACACCACCAAGGGCCCGGCGGTGTTCCTGCTGCTGAGCCTGCTGCTGCCGGGCAACAAGGTCGAGGTGAGCCGCGCGGACGGCACGGTCGCGGTCTTCACGGTGGATTCGGTGGAGACCTTCGCCAAGGACGCCTTCCCCGACCAGAAGGTGTACGGCAAGGCGCCCGACGCCCAGCTGCGGCTGATCACCTGCGGCGGCGTGTACGACAAGAAGCGGCGGGACTACCTGGACAACGTAGTGGTCTTCGCCCACCTGGAGTCCTCGCACAAGGCCTGAAGCGCCGAAAGCCTGCAGCGGTGAAGGCCTGCAGCGGTGAAGACCGGCAGCGCTGAAAGTCCGAGGCCGCGCACGCAGACGACGACCGCCGGCCCCGGGATGCGGGGGCCGGCGGTCGGCGTGTGCGGTGGGTGCAGCGTGACGGCGTCCGCGTCAGCCGCGGACGGTGGCCTCGAAGGCGTGCAGGTAGGGGTTGACCGGGCAGACCTCGGTGACCGTCAGACCGGCCTCCTCCATCAGCCGGACCATGCTCTCCTCGGAGTGCTTGGCACCGCCCACGTTGAGCATCAGCAGCAGGTCCATGGCGGTGGTGAAGCGCATCGACGGACTGTTGTCGACGAGGTTCTCCACGACCACCACGCGGGCGCCGGGGCGGGCCGCCTTCATCACGTTGGCAAGGGTGCGGCGGGTGCTCTCGTCGTCCCACTCCAGGATGTTCTTGATGATGTAGAGGTCGGCGCGGACCGGGATGTCCACCCGGCAGTCGCCCGGCACCAGACGGGCGCGGGCGGAGAAGACGCCGCCGTCTCGCAGCCGGGGGTCGGCACCGGCGACGACCTTGGGCAGGTCGAGCAGCGTGCCGTGCAGTGCCGGGTGCTTCTCGAGCAGGCTGGCCAGCACGTGGCCCTGGCCGCCGCCGATGTCGACGACCGAGTCGACGCCGGTGAGGTCCAGGTACTCGGCGAAGTCCTGGGCGGACTGGCGGCTGGAGGTGGTCATCGCCTTGTCGAAGACCTTCGCCGAGTCGCCGCCGTCGCTGTGCAGGTAGTCGAAGAACTCCTTGCCGAACAGCTCCGGGAAGACGTTGCGGCCGGAACGGACCGCCTCGTCCAGCTTCGGCCAGGCCTCCCAGGTCCACGGCTCGGTGCACCAGAGGGAGATGTAGCGCAGGGAGTTGGGGGCGTCCTCGCGCAGCAGGCGGGACATCTCGGTGTGCTCGAAGCGGTCGTCGCCGCTCTCGGCGAAGATGCCGTAGCAGGTGAGCGCGCGCAGCAGGCGGCGCAGCTGGCGGGGCTCGGTGTCGAGCGCGGCGGCGAGGTCGGTCACGGCGGTCGGGGTGTCGCCGAGCGCGTCGGCGACACCGAGGCGGGCGGCCGCGCGGACGGCGGCGGCGCAGGCGGCACCGAAGACGAGCTCGCGCAGGCGCATCGCGGCCTGCGGACTGGCGTGGGCGGGTGCGGTGGTCATGGGCGGTCCTTGGGGGGGTGGGCGGCGAGAGGTCGGGGTGAGCGGCGGGCGGGTCGGGGTGCTCAGCAGCGGCCGGACGGCTCGGAGCGTTCGCAGGTGTTGCGGGCGAAGGTGTTGCCCGCGCCGGCGTCGCGGTCGGCGAGGTCGGCGGGGCCGTTGCCGCGCAGGTGGTTGTCGGTGACCACGGCCCGGGCGTTGGAGATGCCGACGACGCTCTTGAAGAGGACGATGCCGCCGGAGAAGTCCGAGGTGCCCGTGTTGTCGCGGACCTCGTTGTCGGTGACCCGGGTGTCCTCGGTCCCGGTGAGCACGATGCCTGCGCCCTGGATTGCTCCCAGGCGCGGGTTCGCCGCGCAGAACTTGTTGTTGGCGACGACCTTGTTGCGCCGCACGTCCAGGTTTCCGGCGCGGGGCACGCCCTCGTCGCCGACGACGAAGACACCGCCGCAGTTGCCGCTGATGTCGTTGTCCTGGACGGCCAGCCCGCGCAGCCGGCGGACGGTGACGCCGACCCGGTTGCCGGTCAGCTCGTTGCCCTCGACCACGGTGCCGCCGGTGTCGGGCGCGCCGCCCTCGCGGTAGGCGTAGTTGGCGAGGAAGACACCGGACTGGCCGTTGTCGGTGGAGCGGTTGCCGAGGATGGCGGCCCGGGTGGACATCTCCTGGCTGATGCCCTGCTGGGCGTTGTCGTGGACGTAGGTGCGGCGGACGGTCAGGCCGGTGGTGCCGCTGGCGTCGATGCCGTTCTTGGCGAAGCCGGTGACGGCGAGGGCCTCGATCGTGACGTCGGGCAGCGGCTTCGCCTCGGTGCCGACCACGCAGACGCCGTGCCCGGCGGTGGCGCAGGCGTTCTCCGTACCGCTGCCGGGGGTGATCACGCTGTCGGGGCCGGAGCCGCGCAGGGTGAGGCCGGGGGTGGTGATGCGGACGCTGCCCCGGTAGGTGCCGGGGAGCAGCAGGACGGTGTCGCCGGAGTGGGCGGCGTCGACGGCCTGCTGAATCGATTCGCCCGGCCGGACGAGGTGCATCGGGCCGATGTCGATGGCGTGGGCCGCGGGCGCGGCGGCCAGCGTGGTGAGGGCGGTGGTCAGGGCGGTGGCGGCCGCGGTGGCCGCGGCGAGGTGGTGGATCCGTCGCGTGGGCATGAGTGGTGACCTGTCTTTCGGCGCGCGCGGTGTTCGTGGTGATGGCTTGGTGGGGTGTCGTCGGGGCTGTGTCGTCGGGTGGTGTCGTCGGGGTGTCGCGGTGTGCGGCCCGGTCCGGCGGTACGGGCTGACGCGCCGTGTGCGGGCGGTGACGGCCGGTGGGTGCGGCCGAGTCGACGGTACGGTCGCCCGGGTGGGGCCGCCACCAGGGCTGGGCTGCGGGACTGACGGGGCGTCGGCCGGGAGTGGGACGGCCCGGCGTGGCGCGCCGCGGGCGGACATGACGACGCGCCCGACCGCGGGTGTGGTCGGGCGCGAGGCGGTCACGCGTGGGACGGGTCGGGCGCGGGGTGTTCCGGCTCCGGGGTCCGCTCAGCCCTCGGCCGGGGCCCGCGGGCCGAGCCGTACGGGCAGGGCGGCGAGGTGCCAGGCGGCCGGGTTCGGGCCGCGCTCGACGGCCTCCGGTCCGACCGCGAGGGCCAGCTGCGGGTACGTGCGCAGCAGCGCGCCGAAGGCGACCACCGCCTCCTCGTGCGCCAGTGCCGCGCCCAGGCAGCGGTGGGTGCCGTGGCCGAAGCCGAGGTGCGCGTCGTGGTGTCCGTCGTGGTCCGGCGCGTCCGCCCGGCAGATGTCGAGGCGTTCCGGCTCGGCGTAGACCCGCGGGTCGTGGTTGGCCCCGGCGAGGATCGGCATCACCGCCTCGCCCTTGCGGATCAGGGTGCCGGCCAGGGTGAGGTCCTCCGTCGCGTAGCGCGGCACCCCACCGATGGTCGGGCCGCACCAGCGCATCAGCTCGTCGACGGCGGCGGGCAGCCGCCCCGGGTCGGCGCGGACCAGTGCCAGCTGCTCGGGGTGGGCGAGCAGGGCGGCCGTACCGTTGCCGATCAGGGTGGCGGTGGTCTCGTGCCCGGCCACGATCAGGTTGAGGATCAGCGAGACGGTCTCGACCGGGTCGACGGTGTCGCCCTCGGCGGCGGCCAGCCGGGAGAGCAGGCCCTCGGCCGGTTCGGCGCGCCGGCGCTCGATCAGCTCGCGGGCGGCGGCCACCATGGCGCCCAGCGCCTCGTCCAGGCCGGGCCCGGCGCCCCGGCCGAGGTAGGAGCTCCAGCGGCGCCACTGCGGGCGGTCGGGCTCGGGGATGCCGAGCAGCTCGCAGATCACCGTGACGGGCAGCGGGTAGGCGAAATGCGCGACCAGGTCGACCACGCCGTCCCGATCGGCGTGCTCGGCCAGCGCCCGGGCGTACTCCTCGGCGAGCCGTTCGATCCGGGGGCGCAGGCGCTCGACCGCGCCGGCCGTGAAGGCGGGGTGCACCAGGCCGCGCATCCGGCGGTGCCGGGCGCCGTCCGCGTCGAAGACGCCGGCGCGCAGGTACTTGGCGCACTCGGGCGGCATGCCGCGGGCGCGCCAGACCTGTTCGGTGCGGTGGGCGGGGGTGAGCGCCTCGGCCGGGACCTGCGCGTCCTGCGGGTCCTGCGCGTTTGCCGGGGCCGGCGTTTCCGCCGGGTCCGCCGGGTCCGCCGGGTCCGCCGGGTGGTCGACGGTGCTCACGTTGTTGGCGAAGCGCGGGTCCGACAGCACGGTGCGGACGTCCTGGTAGCGGACGGCGATCCAAAACGGGTCCACGCCGGGGATGGTGGCGCGGGCGAGCGGGGCGCGTTCGCGCAGCTCGGCGAAGGCGGTGAAGGGGTCGCGGATCAGGTGGTCGGCGCGCAGGTCGACGGTCTCGGCGGGTTCGGCGGTGGTCACGGCTGCCTCCTCAGGGGGCGCGGAGTCCATGTGGTCACGGATCGTGACGGAGTTGGGGCGTCGTGGTCCGTCCTTTCGGCGCACAATTCACTCGATGGAGTACAGAGGATCGTTTCGCCAGGCCTCGGGAAGCCTTGCCGTCGGGCGCCCGTTCCGGCCTGCCCGACACCGTCGTCCGGTCGCGTGACATGCTCGGGGCCATGACCACCGCGCTCGTACCGCCCGTCGCCACCGCCCGCAACCCGATCGGTGCCCACGTCCCGGTGGCCGCTCGGGGGCTGGCCGGGACGGGCCTGGCGTACGCGCGGCGGGTCGGCGCCGAGACGGTGCAGGTGTTCGTGGCCAACCCGCGCGGCTGGGCCACTCCCCCGGGTAACCCGGCGCAGGACGAGGAGTTCCGCGTCGCCTGCGCCGAGGGGTCCATCCCCGCCTGGGTGCACGCGCCCTACCTGATCAACTTCGGCTCGGACAACCCGGCCACCCGCGAGCGCTCGGCCGACTCGCTGCGCCACTCGCTGCGCCGGGGCCACTCCATCGGCGCACTCGGTGTCGTGCTGCACACCGGCTCGGCGGTCGGCACGGCGCCCGGCGGCGGCTCGCGCCGGGCCGAGGCGATGGCGCAGGTCCGCGCGGACGTCCGGCCGCTGCTGGACGAACTCGACGCGCTCGGCGAGGACGCGCCGTGGCTGCTGCTGGAGCCGACCGCAGGCCAGGGCAGCTCGCTCTGCTCACGGCTGGAGGAGCTGGCCGAGTACGTGGCGGCGCTGGACGGTCACCCGAAGGTGGGAGTTTGCCTGGACACCTGCCACGCCTTCGCGGCCGGGCACGACCTGGCGGTACCCGGTGGGGTGACGGCCGCGCTGGACGCCCTGGCCTCCGCCGCCGGTCCGGGCCGGCTGCGGCTGATCCACGCCAATGACTCCGAGGACGTGGTCGGCGCCCGCAAGGACCGGCACGCCAACATCGGCGCCGGGATGATCGGCGCGGAGCCGTTCCGCGAGCTGTTCGAGCACCCGGAGACGGCCGGCGTGCCACTGCTGGTGGAGACCCCGGACCGCAAGCACGGCGGGGACGGCACCGGGCACGCGCTGGACATCGCGGTGCTGAAGGAGCTGCGGGAGCGGGCGGCGGTCCGCCTCTGAGGGCGCGGGCGGCACGTCGCATGTGACCGCCACGCCGCGGATCGCGTGCGTGTGACCGCCACTCGGCGGGGTCGCGTGTGACCGCCACATGGCCGCGACTGGAGCTGCCGGATCCCGGGGCCGGTGCGAGGCTGATCCGAGTCCCTGCCGCCGGCCTTCCTGGGGGTCGTCCATGTCTCCGACCCGGAAACTCGCCGCGCTGCCGTGCGGACGCCACAGCAAATGGGTGGTGCTCGCCCTGTGGCTGGTGCTGCTGGTGGCCGTCGGCCCGCTGGCCGGCAAGCTCATGGGCGCCGAGGACAACCAGGCGTCCAGCTGGCTGCCCGGCAACGCCGAGTCCACCCGGGTGCTGAACGAGCAGCGCACCTTCCAACCGGTGGACACCGCCCAGGCCGTCGTGGTGTACCAGCGGACCGGCGGCATCACCCCCCTCGACCGGGCCGAGGCCACCCGTGAGGCCGTCGAGTTCGCCGCCGTACCGCACGTCGTCGGACCGGTGATCGGCCCCGTGCTCTCCGCCGACGGGCAGGCGATGCAGACCATCGTGCCGATCGACATCGGCACCAACGGCTGGAACGACCTGAAGCCCGCCGTCGACCAGCTGCGCCAGACCGCCGCCGCCGGCAGCCACGGCATGACCACCCACGTGACAGGCCCCGGTGGCGTCGCCGCCGACCAGGCCAAGGCTTTCGCGGGCATCGACAGCTCACTGCTCGTCGCCACCATCAGCGTCGTGATCATCCTGCTGCTGCTCACCTACCGCAGCCCGGTGCTGTGGATCCTGCCGCTGGTCTCGGCGGCCGGGGCGCTGACCGTCGCCGAGGCGTTCATCTACCTGCTCGCCAAGCACGCCGGCCTGACCGTCAACGCGCAGAGCGCCGGCATCCTGATCGTCCTGGTGCTCGGCGCCGGGACGGACTACGCGCTGCTGATCACCGCCCGCTACCGCGAGGAGCTGCGCCGCCACCAGGACCGGCACGAGGCGATGGCCTTCGCCCTGCACCGGGCCGGGCCCGCCATCCTGGCCTCCTCCGCGACCGTGATCGCCTCCATGCTCTGCCTGCTCATCGCCGAGATGAACTCCACCAGCGGCCTCGGCCCGGTCTGCGCGATCGGCGTCCTGGTCGCCCTCGTGGCCATGCTCACCCTGCTGCCGGCGCTGCTGGTGATCGTCGGCCGCTGGGTGTTCTGGCCGGTCCGGCCCGGGTACGGCACGCCGGAGCCGACCAGGACCGGCCGCTGGGCGCACATCGGGGGATGGATCGGCCGGCGGCCCCGCAAGGTGTGGGTGGGGACGGCGCTGGCGCTCGCGGCGTGCTGCGTCGGGCTGGTCTCGCTCGACGCCAACGGCCTCAGCACCGCCGGGACCTTCACCGGCAAGCCGGACTCGGTGGTCGGCCAGCAGGTGCTGCAGCAGCACTTCCCCGGCGGGACGGGCGCGCCGCTCACCATCATCTCCACCGGCGCCGGCGCCCCCGCCGTCCGGGAAGCGGCCCGGACCACGACCGGGGTGGCGGCCACCACGCCGCCGGTCCTCCACGACGGGCAGGCCCTGTTCCAGGCCACCCTCACCGACCCGCCGGACAGCCAGGCCGCCAAGGACACCGTCGACCGGGTGCGCGACGCCGTGCACGCCGTACCGAACGCGGACGCCAAGGTCGGCGGCAACACCGCCGTCGTCCTGGACGCCGGACGCGCCTCCGGGAACGACAACCGGGCGATCATCCCGCTCATCCTCGGCGTGGTGCTGCTGATCCTGGCCGTACTGCTGCGGGCCGTCACGGCGCCGCTGGTGCTGATCGCGACCGTGGTGCTGTCGTACGCGGCGGCGCTCGGGATCAGCGCGTTCTTCTTCGCGAACGTCTTCCACTTCCAGGGCCAGGACAACGCGTTCCCGCTGTTCGTCTTCGTCTTCCTGGTCGCGCTGGGGATCGACTACAACATCTTCCTGACGACCCGGGTCCGCGAGGAGTCCGCCCAGCACGGCACCCGGCAGGGGGCGTTGAACGGGCTGTCCGCCACCGGCGGGGTGATCACCTCGGCCGGCCTGATCCTGGCCAGCACCTTCGCCGTCCTCGGCACCCTGCCGATCGTGGGCTTCGCCGAGATCGGCTTCGCGGTGGCCCTCGGCGTGCTGCTCGACACCCTGGTGGTGCGCTCGGTGCTGGTCACGGCGCTCACCATGGACCTCGACCGGCACATGTGGTGGCCGGGGCAGCTGTCCCGGCCCGCCCTGGTCCCGGAGGCTCGGCTGACCAGACAGCCGTGAGCCGTGCGCAGACGGCGGTGAGCAGACAGCGGTGAGCAGACGGCAGTGAGAGGACAGCGGTGAGCCCGGGAACCGTCGCGGCGGTTCCCGGGCTCAGCCGTCGATCAGCCCTCGATCAGCAGTCGCCGGTGCACTTGTCGTCGGTGTGCTCGTGAGCGTTGAGCCACTTGGCGTGCGGGCCGAACAGGCCGACACCGGCCGAACCCGACTCCAGGCTCGCCGAGGTCGACGAGCTCGACGAGTCCGACGCGTGCCAACCGGCCATCGCCGGCACCGGCGCGGCGAAGGCGGCGGCACCCGTCACGGCGGCGATCACGGCGAGCTTGCGGACGTTTCCACGAAGCGACATCAGATGTCCTTTGGGTGGTCTCTGGCATGGAAGGAGAAGCGCCCCGGAGCCGGCCACAAGCACACCCGGCCAGCCCGCGGCACCGGCACAGGTTTGCACACGAACGCGCACGAACCCGCCTTCATCGCAACACGACTGAGGCATTCGGATGACGCAACTCCCCCTGCCGGACGAACCGGGGGGCCGTTCGCGCACGCGGGCGGGCGGGTGGGCGAGCGGGGTCGAGCAGACGGTCGAGCAGGCGGTCGAGCGGGCGGACGGACCGCGCCGGACGAGTGCCCGTCAGGCCGCCGTGCGACCGCAAGTCTTGCGGTGAGGCACTCGACAAACTGAACAAATCCCGTCGATTTGGTGCAAGGTACCGCCCGGTCCGAGCATGAACGGCCGCTCCGCACACTCCGCACGCTCCACCGAGCGCGCCGCCGGAGCACGGGCAGGACCACGAAAGGCGCACCACCCTCATGCAGACCAGCCCCGCCGCGACCCGGCAGGCGACCCGACCGAGCCGCCCGGAGACCCCGGCCCCGGTCGACCCCACCGCTTCGAAGAACGGCCGCTTCGGGCCGGCGGCCGCGACCGCCCTGGTGATGGGCAACATCATCGGCGGCGGCATCTTCATGATCCCGGCCGCCGTGGCCCCGTACGGGACCGTCAGCCTGGTCTCCTTCGCGGTGCTCACCGTGGGCGCGATCGCGCTGGCACTGGTCTTCGGGCAGCTGGCACGGCGCACCCCGCGCACCGGCGGGCCGTACGTCTACGCCCGCGAGGCCTTCGGGGACTTCGCGGGCTTCCTGTCCGCCTGGTCGTACTGGATCACCACCTGGGTCAGCAACGCCGCGCTCGCCGTGGCCGCCGTCGGCTACCTGGACGTGCTGCTGCCCGTCGGCCACTCCACCGCGTTCAGCATCACGGCCGCACTGGCCTTCCAGTGGCTGCCCGCGCTGGCGAACCTGGCCGGGACCCGGTACGTCGGGGCCGTCCAACTCGTCTCCACCGTCCTGAAGTTCATCCCGCTGCTGCTGGTCTCGGTGGGTGGCCTGTTCTTCTTCGACCCGAAGAACCTCGGCCCCTTCGACGGAAACGGCCAGGGCTGGGCGGGCGGCATGACCGCCGCCGCGGCGATCCTGTTGTTCAGCTACCTGGGCGTGGAGTCGGCCGCGATGAGCGCGGGCAACGTCCGCGACCCGGAGCGCAACGTCGGCCGGGCCAGTGTGCTCGGCACCGCCGGTGCGGCGGTGGTCTATCTGCTGGGCACGCTCGCGGTCTTCGGCAGCGTCGCGCACGAGCGGCTCGTCCACTCCACCGCGCCGTTCTCGGACGCCGTGGACGCCATGTTCGGCGGCTCCTGGGGCGGCACGGCGATCGCCGTCGCCGCGCTGGTCTCGATGACCGGCGCCCTCAACGGCTGGACCCTGCTGGCAGCCCAGGCCCCGTACGCGGCAGCCAAGGACGGCCTCTTCCCGGCCGCCTTCGGAAAGGAGCGGCGCGGCGTGCCGACCTTCGGTGTGGTGGTGAGCGTCGCCCTGGCCTCGGCACTGACCGTCCTCAACTTCGCCAGCGGCGCGAAGGGAGCCTTCGAACTCCTGGTGCTGGTCACCACCTTCACCGCGACCGTCCCGTACCTGCTCTCCACCGCCGCACAGCTGTACTGGCTGGTCCGCGGCGCCACCGACAAGGTGGACAACGGCCGGCTCGTCCGGGACGCCGTCCTCGGGCTCGGCGCCTTCGCCTTCTCCCTCTGGCTCCTCGCCGGCGCCGGCTACGCCGCCGTCTACCAGGGCGTCCTGTTCCTCTTCGCGGGGATCCTGGTCTACGTCTGGATGGCGGGCCGACGCCGCGGCTGAACCCGGGAACGGCGGTGAACGCCCTTACCGGGCACTGGACTTGTCCGGCACGTGTCCGATGTCCACGAGGATTCCACGTCCCTGGTCCACCCGCGTAGGCGACGGGCGGGTTCGCCACACTGGCGCACGCAACTCAGCGACTCATCCGATGAGATGATGGAGCGTTCGCCATGGCCCCCACCGCGTCCACACGCCGGTGCCGCTCGCCGAAGCCTGGGCCTCCGGCGCCTGGTCCTGGACCACCGCCCGGCGCCAGGCGCCAGGCCTTCGCCAACGACGTCACCCGCCCCCAACTGCTCCTGGTCTCCGCCGGCAGCAACCGCTCCAAGGGCGACCGCGACCCCGCCGAGTGGCTCCTCCAGGCCTCCTACCGCTGCACCTACGCCCGCGCCCGGGTGCAGGTCAAGCAGTACTACGGCCTCGGCGTCGACAGCGCCGAGAAGACCGCGCTCACCGGCATCCTCAACGGCTGCTGACCCACCCCCGCTCCGCCCCGCTGGCCCGGCGCACCCCGCGCCGGGCCACCGCTGCGCCCCCTGCACCCTGCCGCGCCGTCGATTCCGCGCCCACTCGAACGGCGCGGCTGACGGGCGGCGCGACGAGGTCGCGCCTACGGTGCGGTGCCAGGGGGTCAACCGAGCGAAAGGCAGTTACCGGCATGGCGGGTAGATTCGAGCTGTACACGGACGAGAGCGGGATGCACCGGTTCCGACTCAAGGCGAGCAACGGGTCGGTCGTGGTGACCGGAGACCCGGAGGAGAGCAAGGACGACTGCCTGCGGAGCATCGAGTCGATCCGCAAGCTCGCCCCGTACGCGGAGCTCAAGGAGGCGGCCGGGTCGATGTGAGGCCGGGGCTGCAGCGGGTGGCAGGTAGCAAGTAGCAGGGGACGCGGGTCGGCGGTGCAAATCGCCGACCCGCGTTCGCTTGTACGACAGATCCCTTTGGCCGGGTGCACGCCGGACCCGGACAGAACACTGGCATGCGTGTCGTCATCGTCACCGAATCCTTCCCGCCCGAGGTCAACGGGGTCGCCCACAGCGTGCTGCGGACGGCCGAGCATCTGGTCCGCCGGGGCCATCAGCCCCTTGTCGTCACCCCCGCGCCGGCGCGGGGCGCGGAGTGCCCGCCGGAGTCCTTCGGGAGTGCCGAGGCGGCGGAGATCCCCGTGGTGCGCATTCCGTCGATGCCGCTGCCGGGGTATCCGCAGGTGCGGATCGCGTTGCCGAGCCGACAGCTGGCGGCGGCGGTCGCGGGGCACCGGCCGGACATCGTGCACCTGGCCAGTCCGTTCGTGCTCGGGGCGCGCGGGGGGCAGGTGGCGGCGCGGCTCGGGGTGCCCGCCGTGGCCGTGTACCAGACGGACCTCGCCGGGTACGCGCACGCCTACCGGGCCGGGCGGGGGCTCGGGGAGGCCGCCGCGTGGCGGCGGATCCGGGCCGTGCACCGGGCGGCCGCCCGTACGCTGGCGCCCTCCACCCCGGCCGCGCAGGACCTCACGGCGCACGGGGTGCCCCGGGTGCAGCTGTGGCCGCGCGGGGTGGACTCGGCGCGGTTCCATCCCCGGCACCGGGACGAGGCGCTGCACCGGGCGCTCGCGCCGGGTGGGGAGGTGCTGGTCGGGTACGTCGGCCGGCTGGCGCCGGAGAAGCGGGTCGACCTGCTGGCCGCGGCGTCGGCGCTGCCCGGGGTACGGGTGGTGATCGTCGGGGACGGGCCGTCCGCCCCCGGGCTGAAGGCCTCGATGCCCGGCGCGGTGTTCCTGGGCCGCCGGACGGGTGAGGAACTGGCGCGCTGCTTCGCGACGCTGGACGTGTTCGTGCACACCGGCCCGCTGGAGACCTTCTGTCAGACCATCCAGGAGGCGATGGCGAGCGGGGTACCGGTGATCGGCCCGGCGGCGGGCGGCCCGCTGGACCTGGTGGCGCACCACCGCACCGGCCTGCTGGTACCGCCCCGGGACGGCGCAGCGGTGGCCCGGGCGGTGACCGAGCTGGCCGCCGACCCGGCGCGGCGGGCCTCGTACGGGCAGGCGGGGCGGGCGGAAGTGACCGCGCGCACCTGGGAGGCGGTCGGGGACCTGCTGCTGCGGCACTACACCGAGGTGCTGGCGGAGCACCGGGGGGCGCCGGCGGAGCACCGGGGCGTACCGGCGGAGCACCGGGGCGTACCGGCGGGGTCCCTCGCGCCGGAGCCGGTCGCACCGGCCGTGAAGAAGTCAGCGGCGGCGAAGGACTCGGCTGCCCCGCAGGACTCGGCGGCTGCGGACACCATGCCGGAGGAGCTGCCGGCATGAGCTCCGCCCAGAACGGCGAGGCGCTGACGATCGTACGGCTCGCCAACTTCGTCACCCCGGTCTCCGGCGGGCTGCGCACCGCGCTGCGGCACCTGGGCGCCGGGTACCGGGCGGCCGGGCACCGGCCGGTGCTGATCGTGCCCGGGGAGCGGCGCTCCGAGGAGGAGACCGAACAGGGCCTGGTGGTCACCCTGCCGGGGCCGGTGCTGCCGGCCAGTGGCGGCTACCGGCTGCTCACCGACCGCCGGGCGGTGGCCGCCGAGCTGACCCGGATCTCGCCCGACCGACTGGAGGTGTCCGACCGCACCACGCTGCGCTGGACCGGCGCCTGGGCGCGGCGGCACGGGGTGCGCTCGGTGATGGTGTCGCACGAGAGCGCCACCGGGGTGCTGCGCACCTGGGGCGTGCCCGGGCCGCTGGCGAGCGCGGCCGCCGACCGGCTCAACGCGGCGACCGCCCGTGGGTACGACTCGGTGGTGTGCACCACCGACTGGGCGGCGGCGGAATTCCGGCGAATCGGCACGCCGAACCTGGCCCGGGCGCCGCTGGGAGTGGATCTGGAGGCGATGCGGCCGCTGCCGCAGGCCGAACGGGCGGTCGAGCGGGCCCGGTACGCCGCGCCGCAGGAGGTGCTGCTGGTGCTCTGCTCGCGGCTCTCGGCGGAGAAGCGGCCCGAGCGGGCGGTCGAGGCGCTGGCCGCGCTGCGGGCGCGACGGGTGCCCGCCGTCCTGGCGGTGGCCGGGACCGGCCCGCTACGGGGACGCCTGGCGGACCGGGCCGCGCGGCTGGGACTCCCGGTGCGCTTCCTCGGGCACCTGAACGGGCGCGCGGCACTGGCCCGGCTACTGGGCTGCGCGGACGTGGTGCTCGCACCCGGGCCGGTGGAGACCTTCGGGCTCGCCGCCATGGAGGCCCTGGCCTGCGGGACACCGGTCGCGGTGAGCCGCTCCTCCGCGCTGCCCGGACTGGTCGGGCTCGCCGGGGTGGCGGCCACCGACACCGGAGGCGGATTCGCCACCGCGGTACGCCAGTTGCTGGACCGGCCGGAAGGCGTACGGCGGGCGGCCGCCCGGACCCAGGCTGAGCGGTACGGCTGGCCCGCGGCGGTGGCCGCGTTCCTGGCGGCGCACGGCGTGCGGAACGGCGGCACGATGGAGGGGGGTTGGGATGAGCATGCTCGGCACCGGCCCTGACCGGGTGGCGGAAGAACGGTCACCGGCGGGCGAGCTGGCGCGGTTCGTCGCGCTCGGGGACTCGCTGACGGAAGGGGTCGGGGACGCGGTGGGCGAAGGGTGGCGCGGCTGGGCCGCCGTCCTGGCACGCTCACTGGCACCCGAGGGCAGGGACGTCGAGTTCACCAATCTGGCCCACAGCGGTGCGCTCACCACTGACTTGACGGACCGTCAACTACCGGCCGCGCTGATCCTGCGACCCCAGCTGGCGGCCGTGCTGGTCGGCGGCAACGACACCCTGCGGGCGGGCTTCGACATCCGGCGCACGACGCTCGAGCTGGACGCCACGCTCGGTGAACTGTCCGGACACGGCGCCGTGTTGCTGACCGCCTGCCTGCCCGACCCCGGCACCCTGCTCCGCCTCCCGACGCCGCTCGCCCGCCCGCTCGCCCGACGGATGCGGGCCGTCAACACCGTGGTGCACGCCCTCACCACTCGCCACCGGGCAGTGCACCTGCACCTCGCCGAGCTGCCGTGGCTGGAGGAGCGGCGCCTGCTGAGCGTGGACCGCCTGCACCCCAGCGCCGAGGGCCACCATCTGATCGCCCGCCGGTTCCACGAGCTCCTCGCCGAGGCCGGACACCCCCTCGGACCGCCGCCCACCGCCACACCGGCCGAGCCCCCGCCGGGCCCGGCCGCCGACCTGTGGTGGATGGCCACCCAGGGCACCCGCTGGGTCGCCGCCCGCAGCACCGACCTGCTACCCGGACTGCTGGCGCTCGCCGCAGCCGAGACCGCCGCCCGCCTGCGCGGCGCGAGCGGCCGGCACGACGAGCAGATGGCGCGGGCGACGGCGCAGGCGCTGGCGTCCCTGGGGTGACGGGCGGACTGGCGGGCAGACGGGGCGGGCGGACGGGCGGGCCGGCGGACGGGGCGGGGCCCCGTGGTGATCGGCCCGCCGGTGATCGGCACGGCGGCTCGGGGGGAACCATGGAGGTGGCCCGAGTTGTCGTAACCGGGGAGATCATGACGGAGGGAGTCGGGGTGGCGAACGCGGACACGGATGGTCGGGGGATCCTGGCGGCAGCCGGGGTGCTGTTCCCGGACCGGGACGGGCGGCTGCTGGTCGTACGGCTGCCGTACGACGGTAAGCACCCGGTGGCGATTCCCGGCGGCGGGTGGGAGCCGACGGACCGCTCACCCCGGGACACCGCGCTGCGCGAGATCGCCGAGGAACTCGGCTTCACGCCCCGCCTGGGGCCGCTGGCCTGCGTCGACTGGGTACTCCGCCACGGCCGTCCGCCGATCGTGGCGTACCTGTACTGGGCCGAGCCGTTGACGGAGCGACAGGCCGCGGCGATCCGGCCGGACGCGGCCGAGGTCGGCGGGTGGACGTGGCTGACCACCGAACGGGCGGGTCAGGCGCTGCCGCCCCTGCTGTCCCGCCGGGTGACGGCCTGCCTACGGGCACCGCGCACGGCCGGGCCGCTGGAGCTGGAGGACAGCCGGCCGGTCGGACACACGCTGCGGGAGCTGCCCGCCGACGGGCCGGTACCCGAGTACCTCGGCCTGGCCGCCGCCCCCGGACTGCACCCGGAGGTCGAGCAGCGGCCCGAGCCGCCGCTCGACCCGCAGACCTACTACGCCACCCGGCCGCGGATCCGGGCGAAGGCTCGGGCGCTGTTCACCGACGCCGCCGGGCGGGTACTGCTGGTGCGGCTGCGGCCGTGGGACGGGCCGCGCGGACAGGAGCCGTACTGGACGCTGCCGGGCGGCGGGGTCGAGGCGGACCGGGAGACGCCCCGGGCGGGCGCCCGCCGGGAGATCCGCGAGGAGCTGGGGTGGGAGGTCGAACCCGGGCCGCTGCTGGCACTGGACTGGCAGCCCGGAGCGGCCGCCGACCCCGGGGCGGACCCGGCGACTGGCCGGGACACCGCCGTGCTGGTGTACGTCTACGACGGGGGCACGGTGACCGACGGGATGCTCGATTCGATCGTGCTGCAGGAGGCGGAGCTGGTGGAGTGGCGGCTCTGCGGTCCGGCCGAGGCACGGGCCCTGCTGAGCGGACCGTCCTGGGACCGTACGGCCGGGGCCCTGGCCGCCCGGGAGGGGACGGGCGGACCGGTCGAGCTGGTGCGCGGCCGGGCCGCCGGATAGCGGGCAGACGGGCAGCGAGCAGACGGGCAGCGAGCGGCCGGCGGGCTGCGGGCGGCCGGCCGTCCGGGCTGCTGGATGGCGGACGGGCAGGTGCCTGGGCTGCGACCCGGTCGGGACAAGATCGGTTGGGACAGGCCGGTTGGGACAGGCCGGTTGGGACAGACTGGGGGTATGCAGAACGCGATCACGGAGGTGCTGGCCGGCCGTCGGGTGGAGTCGGTCAGCGGGGGCGGGCGGCTGAACCTGCTGCTGGACGGCGAGGTGACCGTCCGGGTGGCGCACGAATTCCGCTTCGCGGCGCCGTCGTTCGCCGCGCCGGAGGAGGTCGGGCACTACTTCCCGGCACTGACCTTCCAGCCGAGCACCGCGCTACTGGCGCTGGTCGGGCGGACCGTCGACTCCGCCCGGATCACCCTGGCCGGCGGACTCGAGCTGGGCTTCGCCGGGGGCGGTGCGCTGTCCGTCCCACCGCACGCGCAGCTGGCGCCATGGAGCGTGCTGACCGCCGGGGGTGTGGCGTGTGCGGCACTGCCGGGCGGCGAGGTCCGATGGACCGAGCCGCCCGCGACGCAGGGGACCCAGGGGACGCGGGGGACGGAGCCCGGCGGGGCCTGAGCCGCCGCCGGGGACTCCTCCGGTGCCCGGTGGGTGTCAGACCTCGAGGTCGGCCTCGATCTTGACGAGCTGGTGGCGGGCCATGGCCAGGTTGGCGCGGGCCTTGTCCAGGGCGAGGTAGAGGAACAGGCCCTTGCCGGTGCGGCCGGTGAGCGGACGGATCAGGTGGTACTGGCTGGACAGGGTGATCAGGATGTCCTCGATCCCGTCCTGCAGCCCGAGCATGTCCATGGTGCGCATCTTGGCGCGGACCACGTCGGTGTTTCCGGCCGCGGCCACGTTGAGGTCCAGGCCGCCGGGGCCGTCGAGGGTGGCGAGCGCCATGCCGCTGTTGTAGTCGACCAGGGCGGCGCCGATGGCGCCCTCGATGCTGGTCATGGCCTGCTTGAGCGCGCCGGCTGCGTCGGTCATCTGGGTAACTCCCTTTCGGTGGCTGGGCTGTGGGGTGGTGAAGTCGTGAGGTCGGGGGGTGGCGAGGTGGTGGCGTGGGCGGTTCGGGTCAGCCCGCGTCGCGCGGGTCCTTGGGCAGGAGGGTGTCGTTGAGCAGCCCGGCGATGCGCTGGGCGCTGCGACGGGCCTCCAGGTGGAGGCGGCCGACGTTGACGTCCGGGTGCGCCAGCAGGGTCAGCACGCAGCTGCCGCCGGCCGCGTAGGTGGCCACGTAGCCGTACTCGCCACGCACCAGCGACTCCCGGAACTCGCCCTGGCCGGTGGTGTCGGCGAGCCGTTGGGCCAGCGAGAGCGAGGCCGCCGTCATCGCGGCCAGGCCGGAGGGTTCGACCCCATGGGTGTCGTGCGCGACGAGCAGGCCGTCCACGCTGGCCACCAGGCCGCCCGCGAGGTGCGGGACGCGGTGCTTGCAGGCACGCAGTTCGGCGAGCAGCTCGGTCTCCAAGGCGATCAGTTGTCTCCTTCCGACACGCTGCTTGAGCGCCCGCCTCATGGCCGGAACGACGGGGTCGCGGGCGGGGAGTGGGTCAAAGTCGGGCCTCCAGAAGGTCTCGGACCCGGGTCAGCAGCGCGATGTCCGGGTCGGGGACGGTCAGCGGGTGGGCCGCTGCCGGGGTGGGCTGGCGTTCGGGGCGGGCGTGAGCGGCGATCGGAGCGATCGGGGCGACGACCTGGGCGGCGAACGGAGGGCCGGTCGGCACGGCGGACGGAGTGCCGACCTGGGCTGCGTCGGCGGCTGGAGCACCGGTCGCCGTGACACCGCGCAGGGTGGCGCCGGGGATCCGGCGGTGCAGGCCGCCGGGCGGCCTCCCGCTCGTGGCGGCAGGGCCCGCAGCCGGCGGCGCGGTGGCATGCGGTACGACGGCCGGCGGCGCAGTGGTGTGCGGTGGTGCGGCAGGCCCCAGTGCGTCGAGCAGTCCGGCGGCGGCCAGGCGGCGGATGTCCGCCGTGACACCGAAGCCGGAGCGGCCGAGCAGGCGGGCCAGGTCCGCCGGGGTTCTTCGACCGTCGGCGTGGTCGAGCAGCTCGCGGCTCCGACGGCCGGGCGGGCGGTGGGACGGTCGGCGGTTGTGCTCGACCGGGCGGACCGGCGCGGTGTCGAGCTGCGCCCAGGGCCAGATCCGGTCGAGGAGCCGGCGTCGGCGTTCGACCTCGCGGCGGAGCCGGTCCGGATCGACCGTCGCGACCGTTCCGAGCCAGTGCCGGGCGTCGGACTCGAACCGCCACAGGCCGCCGCCCGGATCGGCGAGGACGAAGAAGGCGGCGTCGAACAGCGTTCCCAGGTGGCCGAGTTCGAGCTCTCCCCGGGTGAGCAGCCGGCGTTCGACCAGCACGTCCCCGACCCGTGCCCGCGGGCCGTGGACGTGGAGGAGCTCCGCCCAGCCCTCGGGGGTGATCCGGCCGCAGCCGGTGAGCAGGTCGGCCAGACCGGGCGCCCTGGGGGACTCGGCGCCGACCACCTGGCCGTCGACGAGGTGGAGGGTGCCGAGCGGGCCGTGCAGGGTGCCAGTGGCGCGGCGGTCGGCGAGCAGGGCGAGCGCCTCGCCCGGGGTCGTCGGCGCGGCGCACTCCGGGGGCGGGGCGGTGCCGGTGGCGGCGGTCACGCGGTCCACCGCCGGGAAACGGCTCCGGGAACGGCTCCGGGCACAGCCCTGGGGGCGGCTCCGGGGGTGGCAGAAGGGCGGGCCGGCGGCCGAAATGCGACGGGCGGCCGGCGCGGATCGGGTGTCACGGACGTCGAGTTCACCCCAGCACCAGTTCCTCGGCCAGCGCCTGGAGGCGGAAGCGGGCGACGGCGAGGTTGCCCTCCGTACGGTCCAGCCAGAGGTGCAGGACGAGCCGGCTGTCGAAGACCGTGTCGATGAAGCGGATCAGGTGGTAGCTGCGGCCGGCCGTGACGATGATGTCCTCCAGCGGGGATCGCCGGTCCTCCGCCACCGTGAAGGTCTGGCTCTCAACAGCCGCTCGCACGAGGTCCGTTGCCTCGGCGGCGGAGGTCTCGTGTTCGCCCGTCGGGCTGCCTCCGAGGCTGCCGAGGGCGAGCCCGCTACTCCAGTCGACGAGGCTCGCGGCGCGTGCTCCGGCGATCGCCATCGCTCCGGATAGGCATTCGTCGATACCCGGCACACCGGCTCCTTCGCGGGGTCTGGGCGGCCGGGCGCTGCGCGGCACCGGCCGGATCGCCACCAGCAGTGGCAGGTTCGACACGGAAGGCTACTGCCGGATTCCGTATGACGAACATTCCAATGGCATATTCACATCATTAGCGGCCAGTTCCGGCCAAGGTATGACGATGCGTCAGACCTGCCCGATGGGCATACCCGCTGGCCGGTCGATCGTTCGGAAGCGGCATTCCTCGGCCACCTGGCACGGGACCTTGGCCGATACCAGGCCGCCACGGAGGGTTTCGAGCCCCGAAGTGCGATAAAGGGACATCCACGAGAAGCGAACACATGCGGCCCCGGCCATGAGGAACGCTCATGGCGAAGGTGATGAGAAACGCTCATGGCGAGAGTCATGAGGAACGCTCATGGCGAGAGTCATGAGGAACGCTCATGGCGAGAGTCATGAGTACCGCACATGGCGAGAGTCATGAGTACCGCACATGACGAAGGGGCCCGTTCCGTTGGACGGAACGGGCCCCTTCGGGTGGAGCGCCAGGCCCGGGTTGCACGGACTCTTCCTACTGAAAGTAGGACGTGCTCTGGTAGCACCGCTGACGCCTGCTCGAGAGTTTCGCTCTCCGGAAGATCACTTCCTCTCGACGAGAAGAACAGTAGCAGGTCATCACGCCTGGTCAGAAATCGTGCATCCCGGTTCGGGCCTGGCCGACCGCCTCGGCGAGCAGGCGGTAGGAGTCGAGCAGCGCGGTGCGGTCGTAGGTACTGGTGGTGACCAGGAACTCGTCCGCGCCGCTGCGCTCCACCAGCGCGGCCAGCTCGGCGGCGGCCTGCTCCGGAGTGCCCGCGATGTGGCCCTTGAGCGACTGCTCGTACGCGGCGCGCTCCCGCGCCGTCATCGACCGGGCGCGGATCTCGTCGGCGGGGGCCAGCGGCGGGAACTCGCCGTGGGTGCGGGAGTACGCGCCGGACCAGGCCTCCGGGACCAACAGCTCGTGGGCCCGCTCGGCGGTTTCGGCGACCGCGACCGTCCCCGCGACCACCACGTACGGCTCGGCGGCCCGCGCGGAGGGGCGGAACCGGGCACGGTAGCGGTCGATCGCCGCGAGCATCCGGTCGTCCCCGCGCGCGGCGGCGATGACCAGCGGCAGCCCGGCGTCGGCGGCCAGGTCGACGCCCGCGCCGGTGGCCAGCACGAAGGCCGGCACGTGCAGGCCCTCGGCGGGCCGGGCGTGGACATCGCGGTGCACCTGCTGTGAGCCGTCGAAGTAGCCGAGCAGCTCGGCCAGCTGGGCGCCGAAGTCGTCCGCCGCGCCCTTCTCCCGCCCGAGCGCCCGCCGGACACCGTCGGTGAACCCCACCGAGCGGCCGAGGCCCATGTCGATCCGGCCGGGGAACAGCGCGGCGAGCACCCCGAACTGCTCGGCCACCACCATGGGCCGGTGGTTGGGCAGCATCACCCCGCCGGTGCCGACCCGGATCCGCGAGGTGGCCGACGCCACCGCCGCGGCGAGCACGGTAGGCGCCGAACCGGCCACCCCCGGCACGCCGTGGTGCTCGGAGACCCAGAACCGGTGGTATCCGAGCCGCTCGGCCTCGCGGGCGAAGTCCACCGTGTCCCGCAGCGCCCTGGCCGACTCCTCGCCCTGTCGGGTGCGGGAGCGGTCGAGCACGGAGAGCCTGACGGCGGGCGTAGCACTGGTCACATGGCTGGACAACGCGCGCCCACCTGGCGGGCATTCCCGCCGGGCCGGGCCCCGGAGCCCGGAGCCCGGAGTCGGCGGCCCGTGGCTCAGGCGACCCGTCGGCCCGCGACTCAGGCGCCCGCCCCCGGTATTCGGCCCTGACGCGCACCCGCGACGGCGGCGCGACGGCGACCCCAGGGCTTGTACACCGACAGGATGACGTTCACCAGGTAGAGCGACAGGGCGACCGCCGGGACGATCACCGTGTTGTAGCGGACGAAGCCGAGCGCCGCCGCCGGGATCGGGCCGTACGGGTGCGCGTCCACCACGCGCACCGCATCGTGCAGCCGGGCGGTGAGGGCGAAGACCGAGGCCGCCATCGCCGCGAGCGTCAGCCAGAACTTGGTGCTCACCCAGTAGTAGCGGAACAGGCCCCAGGACGTGCCGAGCCCGAGCGCCACCCCGCTCAGGAAGGTGAGCAGGCTGAGCGGCAGCACCAGCGCGTCGCCGAGCATGCCCATCGCCCGGTAGGCGGTGCGCAGTCGGTCGGCGTCCCCGGTCGTCAGCGCCGTCACCGCCAGGGTGAGCAGGCAGAGCATCAGTGCCAGCCAGCTCACCGAGGCGACGACGTGCAGGACCACCAGAGGCTTGCGCGCCCTCGGTGGCAGGCGGCGATCCGCCGATCGCCGCCTGCCACCGGGGACCGGTTCGGGCGTCGCGACAGCTCCGACGACCCGGTTGGATCCGGCGGCCCCGCCGCCGGATGCTCCGCCGGCGCCGTTGACTCCGCTGGACGAGCGCACGGATACCTCCTTCGAGTCTGGCCACGCGAACGGCCCCAGACTCTCCCGCCCGCCCCTCATCGGGCATCTGACGACGGAAGTAACCTCGGCTACTCCCGGGCGAGTACGCTCCCTCGTCCGGACGCGCCGACACACCTTCCCCAGGAGTACCACCCCCGGAGAACCGCGTCGCTCAGTCGGTCACCGCGAAGCCCTGCGCCGCGCCCAGCCGGTGGAGCGAGGCCTGTCCGGGAATGCCGTCCGCCGCGCCCGCCTCGTACCCGCAGCGCCGCTGCCAGGCCGCGTACGCGGTGACCGTACGGCTGCCGAACGAGCCGTCCGCCCAGCGCTGTTCGAGCAGTCCCTCGTCCACCAGCGCCTGCTCCACGATCGCCACCTCGGCCCCGTACGTCCGGTGGCCCTGCTCGGCGCCCGGGTCGGTCCGCGCGGCGGAGACCACGTGGGCGACCGACACCGACCGCTGCCCGGGGATGTAGCCGAGCAGCCGGTTCAGCGAGCCCTCGCCGGGGACGCCGTCCGCCGCCTGGCCGGAGTAGCCCAGACTCACCTGGTAGTCCGCGTAGTTCTCGGTGTCCGCGTCCGTCCAGGTCGGCCCGGGGCCGGAGTGGTAGTGGGCGCCGAAGCCGCGCGAGACGAGCGCCCGCCCGACCACCGTCACCTGGTAGCCCTGGGCGCCGTAGCCGTACGGCAGGCCGTTGATGGAGACCTGGTAGCGGGCCGGGGGCACCGGGTGCTGCTGCGAGGGCGGGGTGTCCGGGGAGCCGGGGCCGGCCGTGAGGTCGGGCCAGGATCCGGGGTCGGTGTGGTCGTTGAACGGTACGTGGGCGTGCGCGTACCAGCCGCCGCAGGTCTCCCACACGTGCTCGTCGCGGTGGCCGGAGAAGTCGACCGGGCGTCCCATCGGCCACGCGTCGGGGACGCCCCAGGAGGCGATCCAGGCGTGGATCCGGTCCCAGCCCGCGCACGGGGTGTCGACCAGCCGCGGGTAGACCTTTCCGCCGTAGCGGCAGTAGGGGAAGAACACCGCCTCGATCTGGATCACCACGCGGCCGGCCCGGTTGGTGCGGGTCGGGCTCCCGGTCGGGCTGAGCAGGCTCTTCGAGCGGGAGTCGGCGGGGAACAGCTGCGCCGTCCGGCCGCTGAACGGGTCCCAGACCAGGTGCGGCGCGTCGCCGGCGCCGCTGCCGGTGAAGTAGTTCACCAGGTCCTCGTAGGAGCACCAGTCCTGCGGCGCGGCGGCGGTCGCGTTGCGGTCCCAGGTGATGTGCGCGATGGCCTTCGGCGGGTACTGCTGGTCGGTCGGCGCGTGGTCGCCGAGGTCGTGGACCTCGGCACCGGGCAGCCACGGGTCGGGCATTGCGGTCTCCTCCCAACGGCATGAGGACATCGCTTCCGGTATCGGCACATCGGCGGTCCGGATTGACCCCGACGGCTCAATACGCGGCATTGAACCGCCCACACTCGCCCGGCCGTTCGACTCGGCGAGGGGATTTCGCTCTCGCGTGCGAGCCGCGGGCCCGGACACGCTGCCGGGCCCGCGGCCGCGCGAGGAGGGCGCATTCCACCCCGCCGAGGCCCGGCTGTCAATCGTTGACATCACAAATGGTCTAGTCCACGGTAGTCCGACGGACCGGTCGAAGCCCGCCCCAGGGCCTCCCTGTGCGCCCAACTCGCTTCCGTGACACCGAATCTGACGATCCGACGGAGACACCCGCGCCATGCAAAGAGTCTGCCTCGCCCTGCCCACCATGCGCCCCTGCGCCGCCACCATCGCGGACCTCGCCGAGGAGGCGGCCTACGCCGTCGCCACCTTCGACGTCGAGGTGCACCTGCTCATCCTCGACACCACCGACGCCGCCGGATTCGCGGAGAACGCGGGCGCCGTCAGCGCACTCGCACCCACCCCCAGCGTGGTCGTCCACCACCTCGGCGAGGCGCAGCAGCGGGAGTTCCTGCGCCGGGTGGCCGAGCGCTCCGGTGCCCCCGACCCGGAGCTGCTGCTCGACCTGATGCTCCCGCAGGCCGTCGCGTACGGTTCCTGCGTCAACCGGCTGTTCCTGGGCGCGGCCGCCCTGGGCTGCACCTCGGCGCACCTGCGCAACGACGACGCCGACTTCCAGGAGCTCGACGGCCGGAAGGTCTTCCCGATCCACCACGAGTTGCTCTCGATCGGCCGGCCGGCCGGCGAGGCGGCGGCCGGCGTGTCCCGCTCCGAACTCGACCCGGCCGACGCGGACAAGCCGGTGATGCTGGTCAGCGGCTCCTTCATCGGCGAACTCAACGTGGACATCAGCGAGATCCACGAGCTGGACCCGGCCGTCTACCGCGACGTGGTGCGCCTGTGGACCCCGCCGGTGTGGTCGGAGGAGGACCGGGACGCGATGGTGGACGTCTCCTTCAAGGGCGCCGGCGCCGAGCCGTTCGGCACCGACCACTCCGTCCTCGGCGTGCCCGACATCTGGGACGTCTACATGTGCAACATCGCCCTGGACCACCGGGCCTACGAGGTGCTGCCGCTGCTGCCCTCGATCGAGACCATCGGCAGCGACTACGCCCTGCTGCACGCCATGGTCCACTCCCGGCTGCCCGGCGTCACCCACAACCGCCACATCGTCAACTACTACACGTCCGAGCGCCGCACCGGCGCCGGCTTCGTCTCCTACCAGATGCGGTTCGTCAAGTTCCTGCTCTCGATGCTGTACCTGTACCCGGTCTACGGCGGGATGATCGACCTCGGCCGCGGGATGCTGGACGAGCGGCACGGGCTGAAGGTCGAGCCGATCCTCGGCCTGGTGCGGGGCAGCGTCGACTGGGACCGGGCCGGGAACGAGCACTGCCTGGACGTCCTGGACCGCTCCTACCGCAAGCTGGGCGGCAAGTACGCCGAGCTCGCGGACGTGGTGGCCGGGCGGCGCCGGCAGCTCCTGGACGAGGCACAGGAGGACGCCGAGCGGTGGGCGGTGCTGATGGAAGCCTGGGCGGCGCTGGTGGCCGCCGCCCGCGCGGAGGGCATCGGCGGCGGTGCAGAAGGGATCGGCGCCCGCATGGAGGGCATCGGCGGCGGTGCAGAAGGGATCGGCGCCCGCGCGGAGGGCATCGGCGCCGGCGCGGAGGGGCCGGCCGAGTGAGCGAGGATCTCCGGATCCGGCTGCTGGCCGAGCAGGACTGGGACGCCGTGGTCGACCTGGAACACGCCGCCTACGCGGCCGACGGCCTGTCCGAGGGCCGGGAGGCGTTGCAGTCCCGGGCCCGCAGCTCGCCCGACACCTGCTTCGTGCTGGAGGAGCGCGGCGTCGTGCGCGGCTACCTGCTGAGCCTGCCGTACCCGCCGCTGCGCTGCCCGGACCTCCGCCGGTCGGAGGAGGCGGTGTACGAGTCGGGAAACCTGCACGTACACGACCTGGTGATCGCCGAGGACCTGCGCGGGCGGGACGTCGCGCTGGGGTTCATGCGGCACTTCCGGGAGCAGGCGAGCGAGCAGGGGTTCGAGCGGATCTCGATGGTCGCGGTGCGCGGGGCGGACATCCTGCTGCGGCTGCTCGGCTACCGGGCGCACCGGGAGGTGGGGGTGCCGGCGAGCTACGGGCGGCGGGCGGTGTACATGTCCATGCCGGTGGCCTGAGCCCCCCGCCGGCCCCCGACGGCCCCCGACGGCCCCCGACGGCCCCCGACGGCTTCCGACGGCCTGACCGCACCCCGGCGGGGGCCGACCGCCCCAGGCCGGGTCCGCCGGAAATCGGCGGCGGACCGGCCTGGCAGCGGGCACAATGCCCGGATGCCGCCCCTGCTGTACGCCGTCGCCCTCAACCCCGCGCTGCCCCGCGACCTCCTCGGGTACCTCATCCGCGCCACCGACGCCGACGAGGAGCTGGCCTGTGCTCTCGCGGACCGGGCCGACCTCGCGCCGGAGCAGGTCCGACGGCTCGCCGAACGCGACGAGGACGCCGCCGTCCGGCTCGCCTACGGCGGGCAGCTGCGCGCGGAGGACATCGATCCGGTCGCCCGGCCGGCCGTCGCGCTCGCCCTGCTGGACGAAGGTCGCGGGGATCCGGCCTGGGCGCGGCAGCTGGTCCGGGACCCGGACCCGTACGTCCGGATGCGGCTCGGTTCGTGTCCCGGCCTCCCGGACGAGGTGGCCGACCTCCTCGCGGAGGACGAGGAGACCGACGTGCTGGCCGAGTTCGGTCGCCACACCCTGCGGTCCGACCTGTCGGCCCGGCTCGCGGGACACCCGGAGGCCGAGGTGCGACGGTGGGTCGCGGCGAACGAGGCCGCGCCGCCGGAGCTGCTGACGGCGCTGCTGGCCGACGCCGACGACCGGGTCCGCGGCCAGGCGGCGGGCAACCCCGCGACGCCGGGCGCTGCGGCCGCCCGGCACGTCGACGACCACCTGTCGGTCCGGTGCCAGCTCTCCGAGCACCCGGGGCTGTCCGCGGAGACCTACCACCGGCTCGCCGAGGACCCCACCCCCTGGATCCGGGGCAACCTCGCCGAGAACCCCGGCATCGACCTGCCGCTGATGCACCGGCTCGCCACCGACGACGGCTACGACGTGCGACGACGGCTGGCCTTCCACCCGCGGATACCGCTCGACCTGCTCGAGCGGCTCGCCGTCGCCGTCCGGATCGGGCCGGCCCTGCTCCCCCGGATCGCCACCGCCGATCCGGCCGAACTCGCCCACCTCGCAGGCTCCTCGGAGCCCCGGGTGCGGATGCTCGTCGCCCGGCACCGCGACCTGCCCGCCTCCGTACGGGACGCGCTCGCCGCCGACCCGGACGCCGCGGTGGCGAAGGC
Source organism: Kitasatospora sp. NPDC033851 (assembly GCF_055576085.1). Taxonomy (NCBI): domain Bacteria; kingdom Bacillati; phylum Actinomycetota; class Actinomycetes; order Kitasatosporales; family Streptomycetaceae; genus Kitasatospora; species Kitasatospora sp. NPDC033851. The sequence continues at coordinate 45,185 of NZ_JBVIRL010000021.1, forward strand.
CGTCGCCCCGCACCCCGGCCTCAGGCCCGCGCAACTCGCCGCCCTGCTCGACCGGTTCGGCACCAAGGTCGCCACCGCCGTGGCCGCCAACCCGGACACCCCGACCGCCCTGCTCGACCGCATCGCCACCACCGAACCGGTACCGGTCAAGGCCCTGCGCGCCATCGCGGCCCACCCCCAGGCCGGCCCCGAGGCCCTCACCCGCTGCCTGGCCTCGCCCGACCCCCGCACCGCCGAAGCCGCCGCGAGCAACCCGGCCCTGCCGCCGGAGGTCATCGCCGCCCTGGCCGTCATCCCCCGGTGACGGGGACGCCCGCGAAGCCGCCCTGCCCTGCCGGTCCGCGTCGGCGGCGCTCCTCCGGCGGACGGTAGCCGAGGCGGCCACGGCGGCCGGTCCGCGCCGCCACGCACCACGGCCCCGTTCACCGTGCCCCACGCACCACACCCGCCCCACCGGCCCCGTCATCGTCCGGGAGCGGTTGCAGTTGCGTCTCCATTCCGTTTCGGCGGGCGTACGAAGTACCGGCCGGTCCGGGATCGTGGAGGCAACGACTGGTCCGGCAAGGGGAGTTGCCATGGGGGACGGCCGCGGGATGGTACCCGATGTCGTGGAGGCGCTGCTGGTCGGCGGGCCGCACCAGGCAGTGGCGGACGTGGTGCGGGCGCGGCTGCGGATGGTGCCGGAGGGGGCGCGGGCACTGGCCTCGGCCGAGGCGAGCCCGAAGGACGTGGGGGCGCGGGCGCAGCTGACCGCCGCGGTCGCCCATCTGCTGGCCTCCGACGAGGCGTTCGCGCAGTACCTGACGACGACCGGGCTGGGGCGGCCCGCCGATCCGTCGACCGTCCAGCTGCGGACCGGGCCGAGCACCGTCCAGTTGCGGACCGGGCCGCCCACCGCGCCGCCGACGACGGGCCCGACGACCGTCCAGCTGCGGGTCGGCCCGGCGGACGCCCGGGCCCAGGCCCTCGCCGCGCGCCGTGGCAGCGCCGGGATCGTGGTGGCCCTGGCGCTGGTGCTGATCGCCGCCCTGGTCGCAATCGGCATCCACCTGGGCTCGCGCCCGCTGCTGAAGCCGGGCGGGCCCGGTCTGGCGCACGCCGCACAGCCGTTGCGCGACCCGGCGCTGGTGCAGGGCGTGCTGCCCGACGCGCGGGCGATGCCGAGCGGGTGGCAGGTGCAGAGCGGGCCGGAGTCGGGGTCGGGTACGAACGGCGAGGTGCCGTGTCTGCTGCCGGACTCCTGTGATCAGCAACTTGCCTACGCCACCGTGCGGTTCAGTGCGGCGGACATCCAGAGTGTGGAGTTCACCGCGGTCACCTTCGTCTCCCCCGAGGCCGCCGCCCGGGCCTTCGACACGACGCTCGACCGCACCGCCGGCGAGGATTCGGGGGCTATGGCCCTCCCCCGGATCGGCGACCAGAGCGCCGTCCGGACGCGCGGTTCGTCGGCGGCGGTGGCGCTGGTCCGGGTCGGCGGCGTGGTGCTCACGGTGCACGACAACGGGCCGGGTGCCGCCGTCACCGCACCCTGGCTCACGATGTTCGCCCGGCTGCTGGCCGATCGCGCCCGGCAGGCGCAGGACGGCCACACCCCGGACGCGGCCGCACAGACCGCAACCACCTGACGGTCAGGGCTTGTTTCACGGCTTGTTTCACGGCTCGTTTCACGGCTTGTTGAGGTACGCGAGGACCGCGAGGACCCGCCGGTTGCCGTTCTCGTCGTCGATGAGCCCGAGCTTGCCGAACATCGAGGTGGTGTACTTGCTGATCGCGCTGTCGCTGAGGAACAGCCGCTGCGCGATGGCCTGGTTGGACAGCCCTTCCGCCATCAGGCCGAGCACCTCCAGCTCGCGCTCGGTGAGCCGGTCGAGCCGCCGGTTCGAGGGGGCGGAGGAGACCAGCGCGGCGATGACGGCCGGGTCCATGGCCGTGCCGCCCTTGGCGACCCGCTCCAGGGCGTCGACGAACTGCTCGCCGTCGAACACGCTCTCCTTGAGGAAGTAGCCGATGCCGCCCGTGCCGTCGGCCAGCAGCTCGCGGGCGTACAGCTGCTCGACGTGCTGGGAGAGGATCAGCACCGGCAGTCCGGGTACCTCCCGGCGTGCGGCGAGGGCCGCCTGCAGGCCCTCGTCCGACTGGGTCGGCGGCATGCGCACGTCGACGACGGCGGCGTCCGGACGGTGGGTCAGCAGGGCGTCGAGGGTTTCGGGGCCGGTGGCGGCCGTGGCCACCACCTGGTGCCCGTAGGCCTCCAGGAGGTGGACCATTCCGTCCCGGAGCAGGTAGAGGTCCTCGGCTACGACGATTCGCATGGCACCATCATCGTCGCACGCGTCGGCCCGCCCTCGGGGCTGGTGATCTCCAGGGTGCCGTCGAACACCGCGAGTCGGCGGCGCAGGCCCGCGAGTCCGCCCTCGCGCGGCACGGCTCCGCCGCGGCCGTCGTCCTCGACATCGACGACGATGCCGGTCTCGTTGGGGGCGATGTCGATCCGCACGGCCGTCGCCCGGGCGTGTTTGGTGGCGTTGGCGAGCAGTTCGGCGATCCCGAAGTAGACGGCGGACTCGATCGGCGGTTCCCACCGGAACGGCCGGTCGGCGGTGCCGGACAAGGTGCCGGTCGCAGCGCCGACGGCGGCGCCGGCCACGGTGACGGCCACGTCGAGCGGGCTGTTGAGGGCGAGCGCGTGGACGGCGGCGACCAGGCCGCGCTCGGTCAGCACCGGCGGGTTGATCCCCCGGACCAGGTCGCGCAGTTCGGCCAGCGAGCTCGCGGCGCCGGCCCGCGCCGCCCGCATCAGGGCCCTGGCCCGCTCCGGGTTCGTCTCCATCAGCTTCTCGGCGGTGGCGAGGGAGAGCCCGAGCGCGACCAGGCCCGCCTGCGCCCCGTCGTGCAGGTCCCGTTCGATCCGGCGGATCTCGGCAGCCTGGGCGACCGTCGCGTCCGCCCGCTGGGCGGTCAGCTCGTCTACCCGCTCGGCCAGCAGCATCGCGGCGGACGGGCCGAGGAAGCGGACCGCCACCGGCTCGACCAGCCGCCAGGCGTACGGGGCGGAGGCGACGGCCGCGACCGCGGCGAGCGCCCCGACCAGGCGGGCCAGGGGCTCCGGCCGGGCCGACCCGAGGACCGCCGCGGCCACCCCGGCCGACGGGACGGCCGCGGCCAGGCCGGCGGTGAACGGCGCGATGCCGGTGAAGCGCAGGTCGCGCCAGGTGGCCGGGTCGCCCCACCAGGTACGCCACGCCTGGTCAAGCACGGCGTCCCGGCGGCTGCGCTCGTAGGAGTGCCCGTTCCACCAGTAGCCGGTGGACATCCGGGTGACCGGCCCGGGCTCCCGGTAGCCGGCGGGGACGGCCGTGCCGGTCCACCGCTCGACCAGGAAGCGGACGGCCCGGCAGACCGGAGGGGCGAGGGCGAGCGTGCCGGTGCCCACCAGCACCACCGGCAGCAGCCACGACCACGGGTTCGCCGGCCCCCACCGGATCCCCAGCGCCACGGCGGCGGCCCACACCGCCGGGATCAGCAGGGTGACGACCGCCACCGCGCACGCCCGGGCGAACCCCACACCGACGCGTGCACCCCATGAAGCCAGCTGTCTCAGCATCCCCGCTCCTCGACCTCCGTTCGAATGCTCCCACTCTGCACCGACCGGAGCCCCGGATGTGCTGGTCAGCGCAGGAGTACGCCCAGGCCCACCCCTCCGTACGTCCAGCCCCTCACCTCCGCACGTTCAGGCCCCGCACCGCCACCATCGGCAGGGCCCGTCGCCCGAATGCATGTATCGCTCTCTTGACTGGCGTCACCAACGCGCCATACTGGCCTCACTCCCGCTCGCACGATGAGGTGCCCGCCCATGGAGCTCTCTCCCTCAGCGCACGTGGACACATACTGTCGAGACCACCTCCCGCCCTTCGAGCAGTGGCCCGAACTCCTCTTCGAACTCCCGGAGTTGGCCTACCCGGATCGCCTGAACTGCGCCTCCGCCCTGCTCGACGACACCATCGACCGCCTCGGACCCGACCGCCGTTGCCTGCTCACCCCCACCGAGCAGTGGTCCTACGGCGAACTGCGCGACCACGCCGACCGGATCGCCCGCCTGCTGACCGAGGACCTCGGCCTCGCCACCGGCAACCGGGTGCTGCTGCGCGGCCCCAACACCCCATGGCTGGCCGCCTGTTGGCTCGGCGTACTGAAGGCCGGCGGGGTGGTCGTGACCACCATGCCGCTGCTGCGCGCCACCGAACTGACCGAACTGACCGGCATCGCGAAACCCGTCCTCGCCCTGTGCGACCACCGCTTCCTGGCCGAGCTGCGGCAAGCGCGGACCCCCGGCCTGCGGATCGTCGCCTACGGCGGCAGCGGACCCGAGGACCTCACCGCCCGCTGCGCCGCCAAGCCGCCCGGCTTCGCCGCCGTCCCGACCGCCGCCGACGACGTCGCCCTGATCGCCTTCACCTCCGGCACCACCGGCCGGCCCAAGGCCACCCTGCACTTCCACCGCGACGTGCTCGCCAACGCCGACACCTTCTCCCGCCACCTGCTCCACCCCACCCCCGACGACCTCTTCGCCGGCACCCCGCCGCTCGGCTTCACCTTCGGCCTCGGCGGCCTGCTGGTCTTCCCGCTGCGAGCCGGCGCCGCCGGCCTGCTGCTGGAGCAGGCCACACCCGAACAGTTGGCCGAGCAGGTCCGGCAGCACCGGGTCAGCGTGCTGTTCACCGCGCCGACCGCCTACCGGGCGATCCTGGCCGCCGGGCTGGCCGACCGGCTGGCCGGGGTGCGGCGCTGCGTCTCGGCGGGCGAGCCGTTGCCCGCCGCCGTCTGGCGGGCCTTCCACGCGGCCACCGGGCAGCGGCTGATCGACGGGATCGGCGCCACCGAACTGCTGCACGTGTTCATCTCGGCCGCCGACGAGTCCATCCGCCCCGGCTCCACCGGTCGGCCCGTCCCCGGCTACCGCGCCGCGATACTGGACGAACAGGGCCGTCCGGTGCCGGACGGCGAACCCGGGCTGCTCGCCGTCAAGGGCCCGACCGGCTGCCGCTACCTGGACGACGAGCGCCAGCTGAGCTACGTCCGGGACGGCTGGAACCTCACCGGCGACACCTACGTCCGTGACCGGGACGGCTACTTCTGGTACCAGGCGCGCAACGACGACATGATCGTCTCAGCCGGTTACAACATCGCCGGGCCCGAGGTCGAGCAGGCGCTCGCCGCCCACCCCGACGTGGCCGACTGCGCGGTGGTCGGCACGCCCGACGAGCGGCGCGGCAGCGTGGTCACGGCGTACGTGGTGCTGCGCACGGGCGTCCCGGCCGGGCCGGACACGGTGCGTGCCCTCCAGGAGCACGTCAAGCGCACCATCGCGCCGTACAAGTACCCGCGGGTGGTGGAGTTCGTCACCGGGCTGCCGCGCACCGCGACCGGCAAGCTGCACCGCGCCGAACTGCGGCGGCGGGCCTCGCTCGCCCCGGCCAGCGTCGCGATCGAGCGCCGGGTCGAGTGGTCCGACACCGACGCGGCCGGGCACTACCACTTCTCCGCCGTGCAGCGCTGGGCCGAGGCGGCGGAGGCGGCCCTGCTGCGCCGGCTCGGGCTGGCGGAGCTGTTCGGGCGGATCCCCCGGGTGCACTTCGAGGCCGACTACCGCGAGCGGCTCTGGTTCGGGGACGTGGTCCGCACCGAGCTGCGGGTGGTCCGGGTCGGCGGCTCCTCGCTGCACTACGCCTTCGAGGTGCACGGCCCGCAGGGCCTGGCCGCGAGCGGGAGGATGTCGGTGGTGCACGCCGCGCCGCACAGCAAGGGCGCCGAACCGTGGCCCGACCGGGTGCGCCGGGCGCTGACCGAGGCGGGGCCGCAGCAGCCGGAGGTGGTCGCATGAGCGGCACCGGCCCCAGCCCCGGCCCCGACACCAGCCCCGGCCCCGGCCCCGGCCCCGACACAGGTACCGGCACCCGGGCGCGCCGGATCGCGGTGATCGGCGCCGGCCCCGGCGGGCTCTACTTCGCCGCCCTGGCCAAGCAGCTGGCGCCGGACCGGGAGATCACCGTCTTCGAACGGGACGGCCGGGAGGACGAGTTCGGCTTCGGCGTGGTCTTCTCCGACGAGACCCTGGACGGCATCGCCCAGGCCGACCCGCAGGTCTTCGCCGCGATCAGCGCCGAGTTCGCCCGCTGGAGCGACATCGACATCCGCTACGCGGGCCGGGTCCGCACCAGCGGCGGCCACGGCTTCGCCGCCCTGGACCGCAACCGGCTGCGCGCCATCCTGCAACAGCGCTGCGCCGAGCTGGCGGTGGACGTGCGCTACCGCACGCCCGCCCCGCCCGTCGAGCGGCTCGCCGCCGAGTACGACCTGGTGGTGGCCGCCGACGGCATCCACTCCGGCACCCGGGCGGCCTACCCGGACGCCTTCCGCCCCGAGTCGGACGAGCGGCGCTGCCGCTACATCTGGCTCGCCACCGACAAGGTCTTCGAGGCGTTCACCTTCATCGTCGAGCAGTACGACTTCGGCGTACTGCAGGTGCACGCCTACCCGTACAGCGCGACCCGCTCCACCTTCATCGTCGAGATCGCCGAGGACGCCTGGCGCCGCGCCGGCTTCGAGGCCTTCGCCGCCCGGGAGTTCGCGCGTGGCGAGAGCGACACGGAGAGCGTGCGGCGCTGCGCGGAGCTGCTCGCCGGCCACCTGGACGGCCACCGGCTGATCCCCAACGCCTCCCGCTGGATCCGCTTCACCACGGTGCGGAACGCGAGTTGGCACCACCGCAACGTGGTGCTGCTCGGCGACGCCGCGCACTCCGCGCACTTCTCGATCGGCTCGGGCACCAAGCTGGCGTTGGAGGACGCCCTCGCCCTGGCCGCCGCGCTGAGCGAAAACCCTTCCCCCGAAGAGGCGTTGGCGGCCTACGAGGCCGAGCGTCGCCCCGTGGTGGAGTCCACCCAGCGCGCCGCGCAGGCCAGCCTGGAGTGGTTCGAGACCGTCGGGCGGCGCACCGGACAGGGCATCGACCAGTTCGCCTTCAACCTGCTCACCCGAAGCCGCCGGGTCACCTACGGCAACCTCCGGGCCCGCGACGCCGCCTTCGTGGACGCCGTGGACACCGCCTTCGGCGGCTCGCCCGGGGTGCCGCCGATGTTCCGGCCGCTGAAGCTGGGCGCCTTGGAGCTGCGCAACCGCGTCGTGGTGCCGCCGCTCGCGACCTTCACCTCCCCCGACGCCCTGCCCAGCGTCTTCGACCGGGCCCAGCTGACCGGGCACGCGCTCGGCGGCGCGGGGCTGGTCCTCGCCGGGATGACCGCGGTCAGCCCCGAGGGCCGGACCACCGACCGCTGCCCGGGCCTGTGGACCGACCGCCAGGAGGCCGCCTGGCGCGAACTCCTCCGCGCCGTACGGGCGGTGAGCGACACCCCGCTCGGCATCCAGCTGACCCACGCCGGACGCCGGGGCGCCACCACCGTCCCCGGGCCGGACGGCATCGGGCGCCCGCTCGTCGAAGGTCGGCCGCTGACGGCCGCCTCGCCGATCCCGTGGGACGCCGACAGCCCGGTGCCGCACGAGGCCAACGACATCCAACTGGCGGCCATCACAGCCGACTTCGCGGCCGCCGCCGAGCGCGCCGCGCGGGCCGGGTTCGACGTGCTGGAGCTGCAGTTCGGCCACGGGCACCTCGTCTCCTCCTTCCTCTCCCCGCTCACCAACCACCGCACCGACCGCTACGGCGGCCCGCTCGCCCACCGGCTGCGGCTGCCGCTGGAGGTGCTCACGGCGGTGCGCGCCGCCTGGCCGGCCGGGCAACCGCTGCTGGTGCGGATCTCGGCGAGCGACTGGGCGCCCGGCGGCACCACCGAGGCCGAGGCCGTGGCGATCTGCCGCGCGCTGGCCGAGGCCGGGGCGGACGCGGTGGACGTCTCCACCGGCGAGGTCGTGGCGCACCAGCGGCCGCCGTACGGGCGCGGCTACCAGACGCCCTTCGCCGAGCTGGTCCGCGCCGCCACCGGCCTGCCGACCGTCGCGGTCGGCGCGATCTCCGGGCCCGACGACGCCAACTCCGTCCTGCTGGCCGGGCGGGCCGACCTGGTCGCGGTCGGCCGGGCCCAGCTGTACGACCCGCTCTGGACGCTGCACGCCGCCGCCGAGCAGGGCTACACCGGGCCGGGCGCCCGCTGGCCCGAGCCCTGGCGGGCGGGCAGCCGCAAACCGCCCGGCCCGGGCGCCGACCGGGTCGCCCCACGGCTGCACCTGCTGCGCGAGCCGCCCGCCCCCGTCCACCGCCGGTGGCTGCCGGCCCCGCCCGAGGAGTGACGAGGACCCATGCCCCATCTGCCCCGCTTCACCGCCGCCGCCGTCCAGGCCGCCCCCGTCTACCTGGACCCGGCCGCCACCGTCGACAAGGCCGTCGCGCTGATCCAGGAGGCGGCCGGCCACGGCGCCGAGCTGGTGGTCTTCCCCGAGGTCTTCGTGCCCGGCTACCCGTACTGGAACTGGACGATGAACCCGGTGCAGGGCTCGCCCTGGTACGAGCGCCTGTACCGCGCCGCCGTGGACGTCCCCGGCCCGTACGTCGACACCCTGCGCGCCGCCGCCCGGCAGGCCGGCGTGGTGCTGGTGATCGGCGTCAACGAGCGCGGCCGGCACAGCCTCGGGGCGCTCTACAACACCCTGCTGATCATCGACTCGGACGGCGAACTGCTCAGCGTCCACCGCAAGCTGGTGCCGACCTGGGCCGAGAAGCTGACCTGGACCCAGGGCGACGGCAGCACCCTGAAGGTCCATCCCACCACCGTCGGCCCGCTCGGCGCGCTCGCCTGCGGCGAGAACACCAACACCCTCGCCCGCTTCGCCCTGCTGGCCCAGGGTGAACTCGTCCACGCCGCCTGCTACATCGCCCTGCCGGTCGGCCCCGAGGACTACGACATGGCGGAGGCGATCGCGGTGCGCGCCGCCGCGCACTGCTTCGAGGGCAAGCTGTTCACGGTGGTCTCCTGCTCCACCGTCTCGCCCGAGATCGTCGACCTGATCGCCGGCGACGACCAGCAGGTCCGCAAGCAGCTCGCCCGCCCGCGCAGCGCGCTGTCCGGGATCTTCGGCCCGGACGGGCGTGCCGTCACCGAGCCGCTGGTGGACGAGGAGGGCATCGTCTACGCCGAGATCGACCTCGGCCGCTGCATCCAACCCAAGCAGATGCACGACATCGTCGGCCACTACAACCGCTTCGACGTCTTCCGGCTGCACGTGAACGACCGCCCGCTGCGGCCCCTGGTGTTCCCCGAGGAGGAGTCATGACCAGCCACGACGACGACCGGAACGACGGCCGCGACAACAGCTACGACGACGACCGGATCGGCCGCGCGAGGGTCACCGACAGCCCGGAACTTCTCGCCTACTACGAGGAGTTGGCCAAGCACGAGGCCGGCGCGCTGTGGACCGTGGCGAACGAGATCGAGCCCTGGTACCCGCAGCCGAAGTCCGTCCCGGTGCTCTGGCGCTACGCGGACCTGCGCCCACTGGTGCGCAAGGCGCTGCCCCTGGTGAAGGGCGACGACGCCGGCCGCCGGGTGGTGATGCTGGTGAACCCCGGACGCCGCGAACTGAGCGCCGCCGTCGGCCTGTTGTACACCGGCCTGCAGATCATGGGCCCCGGCGAGGCGATGACCGCGCACCGCCACCAGGCCTCCGCGCTGCGCTTCGTCCACGAGGGCACCGGTGCCTGGACCATCGTGGACGGCCAGAAGCTCAAGGTCGGCCCGCGCGACTTCGCGATCACCCCCAACAACACCTGGCACGAGCACGGCAACGAGGCCGACGACGCCCCGGTGATCTGGCAGGACGGTCTGGACATCCCGCTGGTCAACACCCTCGACGCCAACTTCTACGAGGTCCACCCCGAGCTGTACCAGCGCCCCGGCCCGGTGGTGAACTCCTCACTGCTCAGCCACGGCGGCAACCTGCTGCCGTACGGCGCCGAGAAGTGGACCCGGCCCTACTCGCCGCTGCTCGGCTGGCCCTGGGAGCCCAGCTACCACGCGCTGTGCCAACTCGCCCGCGCCAGCGAGGGATCGCCGTACGACGGCGTCATCATGGAGTACACCAACCCGGTCACCGGCGGCTCGGTGATGCCGACCATGGCCGCCCACCTGCAGCTGCTGCGTCCCGGCCAGGCCACCCGCGCCCACCGGCACACCGGCTCGGTGGTCTACACGGCGGCCAAGGGGCGCGGCGTCTCGGTGATCGCCGGACAGCGCTTCGAATGGCAGCAGGGGGACATCTTCGTCGTCCCGTCCTGGGCCTGGCACGAGCACGCGAACCTCGATCAAGGCGAGGACGCCTGCCTGTTCTCCTTCAACGACTTCCCGGTGACGCACTCGCTCGGCCTGCACCGCGAGGAGGCCTACCCGGACCACGACGGGCACCAGCCCACCACCCCCGCCACCTGACCAGGAGACCCACCACCATGCACCTGCTGACCTACTGCGCGGACGGCGACGACACCCCGCGCCTCGGCGCACTGCTCGCCGGGGACAAGGTCGCCGACCTCACCGCCCTCGCCACCGCCGCCGGGGCCGAACTGCCGGGCGACCTCCTCGGGTTGATCCGCGCCGGGGCGCCGGCGCTGGCCACCGCGCGCGAGCTGATCGCCGGGGCGCCGGACACCCGGCCGCTCGCCGAGGTGTCGCTGCGCGCGCCGCTGCGCCCCGGCAAGATCGTCGGCGTGGGCCTCAACTACGTGGAACACGTCGCCGAGTCGCACCGCACCCTGGACACCGACCGCGAACTGCCCGACCGCCCGGTGCTGTTCAGCAAGCCGTCGACCGCCGTCACCGGCCCGGGCCAGCCGATCCGGCACAACGCGAGCCTCACCAAGCAGCTCGACTGGGAGTGCGAACTCGCGGTGGTGATCGGCGAACCCGCCTTCCAGGTCGCCGAACGGGACGCCCTGCGGCACGTGTTCGGCTACAGCATCGTCAACGACATCAGCGCCCGCGACCAGCGCCGCTCCGGGCAGTGGTTCTTCTCCAAGGGCCAGGACAGCTACGCGCCCTTCGGCCCGGCCGTGGTGACCGCCGACGAGATCCCCGACCCGCAGCGGCTCGACCTCTCGCTGAAGGTCAACGGCGAACCGCGGCAGGACTCCAACACCCGCCACATGCTGTTCGGCATCGCCCGGCTGATCGCCGACATCTCCTCCGGCGTCACCCTGGAACCGGGCGACGTGATCGCCACCGGCTCCCCCTCGGGCGTCGGCGCCGGCATGGTGCCGCCGCAGTTCCTGCAGCCCGGCGACCTGGTCGAGGCCACCATCGAACGGATCGGCACGCTCGCCAACCCCGTGATCGACGCCCGCTGAGAGGAGCGCCCCGCTGATGCCGACGTACCGGATCGGCCAGATCGTCCCGAGCTCCAACGTCACCATGGAAACCGAGGTCCCCGCCCTGCTGCGGGCCCGCGAGGCGGTCGCCCCCGAGCGGTTCACCTTCCACTCCAGCCGGATGCGGATGACCAGGGTCACCCCCGAGCAACTGCGCGCCATGGACGGCGAGTCCGACCGCTGCGCCGCCGAGCTCTCGGACGCCCGGGTGGACGTGATCGGCTACGCCTGCCTGGTCGCCGTGATGGCCACCGGCCCCGGCTACCACCGCGAGGCCGAGCAGCGGCTGCACCGGCGCACGGTGGAGAACGGCGCGCCCGCGCCCGTGGTCACCAGCGCCGGGGCCCTCGTCGCCGGGCTGCGGACGCTCGGCGCCAAGAAGGTCGCGATGGTCACCCCGTACCTGCGGCCGCTGGCCCGGACGGTGGTCGACTACCTCGCCGAGGAGAGCATCGAGGTGCTCGACCACGCCGCCCTGGAGATCGCCGACAACCTGGACGTGGCCGCCCACGACCCGGCCCGGCTGCCCGCGATCGCCCGCGGTCTCGCGTACGCCGAGGCGGACGCCGTGGTGCTCTCGGCATGCGTGCAGATGCCCTCGTTGTCCGCCGTCGAGGAGGCCGAGCAGCAGTTGGGCAAGCCGGTGGTCTCGGCCGCGATCTGCACCGCCCACCAGCTGCTCCGGGCCCTCGGCCTGCCCGCCTTCGCACCCGGCGCCGGGCACCTGCTGTCCGGTGCCTACGCAGAGGTCTGAACCTTCCGGACCAACGCTATGATCACCACCGGTCACCGGGCCGCCGCAGATCGCCGGGGAGGAGCGCCCACGCATGTCGGAGAGCACACCCCGGCCGAGTTCCCTGATCCACACCGTCTACGGCGAGTTCGTCCGCCGCCTCGGCGGCTGGATATCCATCGCCGACCTGATCGCGCTGATGGCCGAGCTGGACGTCGACGGTCCGGCGGTCCGCTCGGCGATGTCCCGGCTGAAGAAGGCCGGCACCCTTCTCCAGGAACGCCGCGCGGGCACCGGCTACCGGCTCGCCCCCGCGATGGAGCCGGTGTTCGAGGAAGGCGACCGCCGGATCTTCCACAGCCTGGGGCCCGCCGAACTCGCCGACGGCTGGGTGGTGGCGGTCTTCTCGGTGCCCGAGTCCGAGCGCGCCCACCGCCACCAGCTGCGCTCCCGGCTGAGCTGGCTCGGCTTCGGCAACGCCGCCCCCGGCGTCTGGCTGGCCCCCGCCCGACTGCTGCCGGACGCCCGCCGCCTGCTGGAGCGCCTCGGACTGAGCGCCTACGTCCACCTCTTCCTCTCCGCCGAGTACGCCGGCTTCGCCGATCTCCGGACGGCGGTGGCGAGTTGGTGGGACCTCCCGGCGATCGAGGCGCAGTACGCGGCCTTCACCGACGCGTGGCGCCCGGTGGCCGAGGACCTGCGCGGGCCGGGCGAGCACCAGGGGCCGGGCGGGCAGCCGGGGGAACTGCCACCGCCCCGGATCGACCCGGCCGAGGCGTTCCGCGCCTACGTCCCGATGCTCACCCAGTGGCGCCGACTGCCCTACCTGGACCCGGGGTTGCCCGCGCAGCTGCTGCCCGCCGACTGGAACGCCGTCCCGGCCCGCGCGGTCTTCACCGAGTTGCACGGGCTGCTCGCCGAGCCCGGCCTGCGGTACGTCGAGAAGGTCACCGGTCTGTCCCCCTCCCAGGAGCCGTCATGACCCCCCAGCCCCCCGCCGACCTGCTGATCCGTGCCGCGGCCGTGCACACGCTCGTCCCCGGCGAGCCGCCGCGGCGCGCGATCGCCGTCACCGGCGGACGGATCACCGCCCTCTCCCCCGCACCCGGCGGACTGGACGCCCTGATCGGACCGGCCACCGAGGTCGTTGACGCCCCGGCCTCGACCGTGCTGCCCGCGTTCGACGACACCCACACCCACCTGATCATGGCCGCCCAGAGCGTCCACGGCGTGCCCGTCCACCGCGCCCGCAACCTCCCCGAATTCCTCGACCTGATCCGCGAGCGCGCCGCCCGCACCCCCGCCGGGGAGTGGATCCACACCACGGTCAACTGGCAGGAGGTGCTGCTGACCGAGCAGCGGATGCCCACCACCGAGGAGTTGGACGCCGCCACCGCCGACCATCCGGTGCTGGTGCGCCGCGGCGCGTACAACATGGTGCTCAACTCGGCCGCGCTGCGGCTGGCCGGGATCACCGAGGCCACCGAGGCCCCGCCCGGCGGCGTGATCGAGCGCGACGAGCGGGGGCGGCTCACCGGCCGACTGATCAACCGGGCGGTCGAGCCGGTCGAGCGGGTGCTGCCGCGCCCCACCCTCACCGAGCGGATCGACGGCCTGCGCGCCGCCTCCGCGAACTACGCGGCCACCGGGATCGGCACCGTCCGCGACTGCCTCGTCCCGGTCGAGGACCTCGACGTGCTGGACGCGGCCCGGGCCGAGGGCGCCCTCGCCGTCCGGGTGCGGGCGTTGGTCTCCGGCTTCACCGCCCGGACGCCCGAACAGGTGGACGCCCTGCTGGACCGGATGGACGCCTGGCGCGCGGATGGCCGCGACGACGAGCAACTACAGCTGTGGGGCGTCAAGTTCGGCATCGACGGCGGCTTCGAGGCGGGCGCACTGGAGGAGCCGTACCAGGGGCAGCCGTGCTACCACGGCCGACTGCTCTGGGAGCCGGCCGAGCTGCTCGCGGCGGTGGACCGGGTGGTCGAGCGCGGTTGGCGGGTCGGCGTGCACGCCTGGGGCGACCGCGGCCTGCGCGTGCTGCTGGACGTCTTCGAGCGGGTGCTCAAGCGCCGCCCGGGCCTGCCGCCCGGCACCCTGGTGGTCGAGCACGGCGGCCTGGCCCGCCCCGACCAACGCGCCCGGGCGATCGCGCTCGGCATCCCGGTGACCGTCCAGCACCCGCTGCTGCACGACGGCGCGCTCACCCAGCAGCGGGCCTGGGGCGAGGAGCGCACGGCCGCGCTCTTCCCGCTGCGCGAATGGCTGGACGAGGGCGCGCTTCTCACCGGCGGCTCGGACTTCCCGGTCGGCCCGTACGGCGCGATGGTCTCGGTGTGGGGCATGACGACCCGGGGCACGACGGCCGGGGTGGTCGGCCCGGAGCACGCGATCAGCCGGGCCGAGGCGGTCGCGCTGCACACCGTGAACGCCGCCCGGCTGACCGGGGAGAGCGCCGTACGCGGCAGCCTGCGGCCGGGGGCGTTCGCCGACCTCACGGTGTGGCCGCAGGACCCGCTGGACTGCCCGGCGGACGCGCTGCGCGACCTGCTCCCCGCGCTCACGGTGGTCAACGGCCGCACAGTGCACACGTCCTGACTGTTCGTCAGGCCGTGACCAGCTCCCGCAGGTCGATACCGCGGTGCAGCGCACGCAGGTCCTCGTGCAGCGTGGACGGCGGGACGACGAGCACGCCGCAGCGCGCCTGGTCGAGGCAGCGGCGGGTGACCGAGCGCCGCGTCAGCCGGCGCAGCCCGGCGCGCAGACCGCCCTGCTCGCCGGTGCTGACCACCAGCAGGTCGCCCGGGCGGTCGGCCAGCTCGGTCAGCACGGCCCCGGCCTCGCCGCGCACGACCAGCGGTCGCACCGGCACCCCGATCCGGAGGCCGCCGAAGGCCTGCTCCAGCGCGCTCTCCATGCGGGCGTCGGCGAGGTCCTGCCAGGCCCGGAGCAGCGGCGGGCACGGCCGCGCACGGTAGTTGCGCTCGCCGCCCACCGGCGCCCAGGCGAGCACCGGGACCAGGACGGCCTGCCGGGCCCGGGCCTCCTCCGCCGCCCGGTGCAGGGCGGTGAGGCTGTGCAGTGAGCCGCTGACTCCGACGATGACGCGAGCGCCGTCCGACGACATGATCCTTCACTTTCCGATGTCGAGCTTCTTGAATGTCTGCGATTATGCTGCCACATCTGCGCCAAGACCTGCAAATCGAAGGCATTCAGTGAATATCGCCTTGCATCACTCGACAACACCGAGGTTCTGGCCGTCCGTCGGCCGGACCTCCTGGAGCAGCCCCCAGGTGAAGTCGGCCGTCCACGGACACACCCGCGCGTCGCCGCCCGGAGCCTCGAAGTCCAGCTGGAAGCGGGTCGGCGCGCTTCCCTCGCGCGGCACGGCGGGCGGGAACGCCGCACCCACGTCCTCCACCACGCAGCTCCACGGCACCAGGTCGGCGACCGTGCGCAACGCCGGCACCGGGGCGCCGGCCGCCCGCACCAGCCACTCGTTCAGCACCGGCGAGCCGATCTCCGCCGGCCCGAGCAGGACCTCGAACCGCAGCTCCGGCCAGAGCGGCAGCGCCCACTGCCGCGCGGTGCACGCCAGGTCCCCGATCCGGCGCGGCACGCTCGCCTCCGCCGGGCCGAGCACGGCGCTGTGGCGGGCGGCCCCGCGCGGGAACCGGGGCGCCCGGACCATCGCCTGCCAGCGCTTGTTCGCCTCCCGCATCGAGGCCCGGGTGGCACCCAGCCGCCGCACCGCGTCCTCGACCAGGTCAGGCTGGTAGTCGGCCATCCGGCGCAGCAGCACCAACTGGAACTCGGTCACCCCGAAGCCGTTGATCGCCATACCCGCAGGCTAGGGCCTCTCCTCAGGCTCCCGCCGCCGGCCTGACCGGCGCGCCCTGACCGCAGCGGTACCGCCGATGGCCGGTACCGCTGCGGTCGGGGCCGGTACCGCTGCGGTCGGGGCGGTTGTGCGTCGGCCGGCCACCGTCATCGAGGAGGGCCTGGTCCCGTCCTCGATGCGCGGTATCCCGGCCGACACGGCCTACCGCCTGGCGTCGGCCTGACGGCCCGGCCTCACTTCAGGTGACGGGTGAAGAACCGGGCCGCGGCGTCCCCCGCGAACTGCGGGACGCCCGTGTGCCCGCCCATATTGGCGTGCAGGGACTTCTCCTCGGAGCCGAAGGCGTCGAACAGGTCCAGGGCCGCCTGCCGGTCGTTGCCCTCGTCGTCCCACTGCAGCAGGACGTGCAGCGGAATGGTGACCCGGCGGGCCTCCTCGAACATGGCGCGGGGCACGAGACTTCCGGCGAAGAGACCGGCGGCCACGATGCGCGGCTCGACGACCGCAAGGCGAACGCCGATGGATATCACTCCCCCCGAGTACCCGACGGGGCCGCCGATCTCGGGCAGCGACAGGAGGGCGTCCAACGCGGCCTGCCATTCCGGGACCGCCTTCTCGACGAGCGGGAGGACGAGGGCGTCGATGATCTCGTCGCCGACCGGCTCGCCGGCCTCCATGGTCCGGCGCAGGTCGGCGCGGGCCTGCTCGACGGCGGCCCAACGGGGCCGGTCGCCGCTCCCGGGGAGCTCGATGGTGGCTGCGGCGAAGCCGTCCGCCACGGCCTGCCGGGCCCGCCCCGCCAGGCGGGGGTACATCCTGCGCAGTCCGAGCGGGGGATGGCCGAGCAGGATCAGCGGCACCGGTACGGACGCGGACGCGGACACAGGGGTCCACAGAATGCCGGGGATCTCGCCGAGGGTGAATTCGCGCTCGAGGACGCCGTCGTCGAGGCGCTGTTCGGAAGTGAAGTGCACGGTCGTGCCTTTCGGGAGTGCTCGTGAACGGCGCTCCCGGACGACCTATCGCCCGACCGTGACCCCGGAGGAGAGCACCCATGTCGTTACTGCGTTCACGGGTACCACCTCCTCGTTCTCTCGCACGGCCTCCGGAAACGTATCAGTGGTCACGTGGTCCGCCAACAGGTTTTCGCGCAGGCCCCGGGAAGCGGACGATGCGGGCGTCAGTTTCGAGCAGATGTTCGAATGAAGGCGTACGCTGGCCCCATGCACGACACCCTCCCCCGCCAGCCCTCGCTGTTCGACGACGCGGAACACGACGGCATCCGCCTCGGCCCGCTCGACGGCCTGCGGCGGCAGGTGCTCGGCGACGGCGCCTGGCTGGACGTGCTGCCCGGGTGGCTGCACGGCGCGGACGAGCTGTTCGAACACCTCGCCGAGACCGTGCCCTGGCGGGCCGAGCGCCGCGAGATGTACGAGCGGACGGTCGACGTCCCCCGCCTGCTGGCCTCCTACCCGGCGGACGCCGAGCCCCCGCACCCGGTGCTCGGGCAGGCCCGCACCGCGCTGAGCCGGCACTACGCGGACGAGCTGGGCGAGCCGTTCCGCACCCTCGGGCTCTGCTACTACCGGGACGGCCGGGACAGCGTGGCCTGGCACGGCGACCGGATCGGGCGCGGCGCCCGCGAGGACACCATGGTGGCGATCCTGTCCGTCGGCGAGCCCCGCACCCTGGCCCTGCGACCGCGGTACGGCGGCGGGACGGTCGTCCGGCGCCCGCTCGGCCACGGGGACCTGGTGGTGATGGGCGGCTCCTGCCAGCGCACCTGGGAACACGCCATCCCCAAGACCGCCCGCCCGGTGGGCCCGCGGATCAGCATCCAGTTCCGGCCGCACGGCGTCGCCTGAGCCCCCGGCTGCCGAACGCCCCGAGCCTGCGGATCAGCCCCGGGCCTGCCCCCGGTTGCCGCACACCCGCCCGGCGCGGAGGCTGGCGAGTGGGGTCGGCGGCACCAGGAGGCGGCATGCCGAAGGCGGGCAGGTACCGCGAGGGCGTCCCGTGCTGGGTCGTCCTGACGGCGCCGGACTCCTCACACGCTCAGCACTTCTACGGCGCGCTGTTCGACTGGGAGTTCGTCCCGACCGGCCCCGCCGAGGCGGTCGCCACCCGGTACGGCGCCCAGGTCGCGGCCATCGGACAGCCCGCGGCCCTCGGAGGACAGCCCGCGGACAGCCCGGAGCCCGCCGCGTGGACCACCCACCTCGCCTGCGCCGACCTCCGCCACACCGCGGCGCTGATCCGCGCCGCGGACGGCCGGATCACCCGCGAGCCGTACGAGGTGCCCGAGCAGGGCCGGGCCGCGCTCGCCGTCGACCCGCTCGGCGCCTCCTTCGGCCTCTGGCAAGCGGGCACCATCGACGGCGCCGGCCTGGTGGACGAGCCCGGCGCCCTCGCCTGGAACGAGCACCTCTCCCCCGACCCCGACACCGCGCGCGCCTTCTACCGACGCGTCTTCGGCTACACCTACGACCGGCCGAAGGCCGGCCACGCCCTCGCCCGGGCCGCCGGCCTGCCCGCCTGCAGCATCGGCCCGTCCGCCACGGGCGCGAGCTGGCTGGCCCATTTCGGGACCACCGACACCGACCGCGCGACCGACCGGCTGCGCGCCCTGGGCGGCACCGTCCTCACCGGGCCCGAGCCGACGCCGTACGGCCGCGCCGCACTGGTCCGGGACGACGCCGGCGCGGTGTTCGTCCTGGTCACCGTCCCGTCCGTCGAGTCCGCGGCGGCCGCCTGACCCGGCCCCGCGCCCGCCGGTCCTTCCCCCCTGCCCGTCAGTCCTTCCCCGCCCATGGGCTTGAAGGCCGAGAGCACCATCCAGAAGATCGGGAAGGCCGTGACGACGGCCAGCGCGATCGCGGCGGTGTTCGCCGCGAGCCGCCACCGGCTCCGGGAGTTCGAAGGGAGTCCCGGATGCCGTTCCCAATGCCGTTCCCAATGCCGTTCCCGATGCCGTTCCGAGGGCCGTTCACAGCTCGTTCCCCGTCCGCTGCCCGAGGAGGCCGTCGCCGAGGTGGTCGCGGCCGGCCCGCGCCCGGTGACCGCCTGGACCATCTCGGACGAGACCCGGCTGCGCGCCGACCTCGCCCGGATCCGCGCCCGCGGCTACTCCATCGACGACCGGGAGAACGAGCCGGAGGTGCGGTGCGTCGCCGCGCCGATCTTCGACCACACCGGCGAGGTGACGGCGGCGCTGTCCGTCTCCGGGCTCACCTCGCGGATGACGGCCGCCCGGGTGCGCTCCCTCGGGCCGGTCGCGGCGCAGGTCGGGCTGCGGATCTCGCGCGAGTTGGGCTCCGACCGGCAGCCGTCGTCCTGAACCTCCCGGGACGGACCCCCGGAACAGGACATCCGGGTCATTCCGAGGGCAGCAGCACCCGTTGCTCGACGGGCGAGGAGAGGATCACCGAGGTCGTCGTCCGGCCGAGCACCGCGATCGCCTCGATCAGCTCCTCCAGGTGGGTGGTGTCCCGCGCGGCGACCTTGAACACCCAGCAGTCCTCGCCGATCACGTGGTGCACCTCCAGCACCTCCGGCCGGTGCAGCAGTTCCTGGCTGCGCAGGTACTTCACCGTCATCCGGGCGTGCGGCGAGACCCGGACGAAGGCCCGGATGCCGTACCCCAGCCGCTGGGGCGCGACCTGCGCCGCGTAGCCGGTGACCGTGCCGCTCGCCTCCAGCCGCCGCACCCGCTCGCCGACCGCGGCCGGGCTGAGGTTCACCCGCCGGCCCAGCTCGCTGAGCGTGATCCGGCCCTCGGACTGGAGCAGCTCCAGCAGCCGCAGGTCGACCGCGTCCAGGCCGCCGCCGACACCGCTCCGGGAGCCCGCCGACGAATCGTCGGCCGAACCGCCGGACTGCCGTTGGTCTTTCGGTCGCAGCGCCTGAACTCCCATGATCACCCCTTCATCGAACCGCGCCGCACCATAACACTTGTGGGTATGGAAAACGTGCTCGTCATCGGGGGAAACCGGTACTTCGGACGGCAGTTGGTCACCCGGCTGCGCGACTCCGGAGTCCGGGTCAGCGTGCTCAACCGGGGCTCGACGCCGCCACCGCCCGGCGTCACCCGGCTCGTCGCCGACCGCGCGGACGAGACGGCGCTGACCGCCGCCCTCGCCGGGCGGGACTTCGACGCCGTGATCGACCAGGTCTGCTACACCCCGCGACAGGCCGAACTCGCCGTCCGTGCCTTCGCCGGGCGGACCGGCCGCTATCTGATGACCTCCACGATCGAGGTCTACGACACCGGCGAGCCGCGCCCGGCGGGCCGCCCCCTGGCCGAGTCCGCCGTCGACCCGGCCGGGTGGCCGGTTCGGCTCGAACTTCCCTGGACGGCACCGGAGTTCATCGACGCATCGTACGGCGAGGGCAAGCGCGAGGCGGAGGCGGTGTTCACCCGCGACGCGCCGTTCCCGTTCGTCTCCGTCCGGCTCGGGCACGTCCTCGGCGCCGCCGACTTCACCGGGCGGCTGGCCCAATACGCCGAGCGGATCGACGCGGGCCTGCCCGTCCTGGTGCACCCGGAGAACCAGCCCTCCTCCTACACCCACGAAGCCGAAGCAGCCGCCTTCCTGGCGTGGGCGGCGGGCGAGCCGTTCACCGGCCCGGTCAACCTCGCCTCGCACGGCGAACTGACCGCCACGGACCTCTGCGACCTTCTCGCCGCCGGCCGCCCGTACCGCACGGCCGCGCCCGAACCCGGACAGCAGGCCTCGCCGTTCTCCTTCGACCGCTACTACGGCATGGACAACTCCCGGGCCCAGCAGCTCGGCCACCCCCTCTCACACACCCGCGACTGGCTGCCCGGCCTGATCGCCGCCACCCGCGGACAGGAGCTCCCCGTATGACCGCCGTCACCACCACCCGCCTCCTCGGCACCGTCCGGACCAGCGCCATCGGCCTCGGGGCGATGCCGCTCTCCGTCGAGGGCCGCCCCGACGAGGCCCGCGCCATCGCCACCGTGCACGCCGCACTGGACGCGGGCATCACGCTGATCGACACCGCCGACTCCTACCACTGGCACGCCGACGAGTACGGCCACAACGAGGAGCTGATCGCCCGGGCCCTCGCCGCCTACGGCTCGGACGCCGACCGGGTCCTGGTCGCCACCAAGGGCGGCCGCGGCCGCCCCGGCGACGGCTCCTGGACCGTCAACGGCGACCCGGCCCACCTCAAGCGCGCCTGCGAGGGCTCACTGCGCCGCCTCGGCGTCGAGGCGATCGGCCTCTACCAGCAGCACCACCCGGACCGGACCGTCCCGTACGCCGACTCGCTCGGCGCGATCCGGGAGCTCTACGAGGAGGGCAAGATCCGCGCGGCCGGCATCTCCAACGTGGACGTGGCGCAGGTCCGCCTCGCCCGGGAGGTCCTCGGCGACGCCCTGGTCTCGGTGCAGAACGAGTACTCCCCCGCCGTCCGCACGCACCAGCCAGTACTCGACCTGTGCGCCGAACTGGGCCTGGCCTTCCTCCCCTGGAGCCCCCTCGGCGGCATCGGCCGCTCCGCCGAACTCGGCGGAGCCGGCGAGGAGTTCGTCGCCATCGCGGCCGAACGTGAAGTCAGCCCGCAGCGCGTCGCGCTCGCCTGGCTGCTGGCCGCCTCCCCGGTGACCATCCCGATCCCGGGCGCCAGCCGCCCCGAAACCATCCGCGACTCCGCCGCCGCAGGGGACTTGGTGCTCAGCGGAGAGGAACTGGCCCGCCTCGCGAACGCGAACGGGGCCCGGCACCTGTGAAAGGCACCGGACCCCGTCCGACAGTTGAGCGCCAGGCCCGGGTTGCACGGACTCTTCCTACTGAAAGTAGGACGTGCTCTGGTAGCACCACTGACGCCTGACGAGGGATTCGTTTCCCTCGCGACAGGAAGAATATTAGCAGCTCAACACCCATGCGCCGAACCACGGACAATCCCCGGCAGCCGCCGACCAAGCGCCGACAACCGCCGACAACCGCCCCCGAAAACGCGAACGGGGCCCGGCGCCTGTGAAAGGCACCGGACCCCGTCCGACGGTAGAGCGCCAGGCCCGGATCGCACGGACTCTTCCTACTGAAAGTAGGACGTGCTCTGGTAGCACCGCTGACGCCTGGCGAGGAATCATCTCCCTCGCGACGAGAAGTACAGTACCAGTTCAGTGATCAGTCACCGAACCGGAGGCGAACCCCGCATGACGAGCACTCCATCCGAGGTCGTTCCGTACGCGGACGGGCGGCTTTTGGACGTCCACCGGCCGACCGCCGGTGCCACCGGGCCGACTCCCGTCGTCCTGCTCTGGCACGGCAGCGGGCCGAACGAGCGGGACGTCCTCCGGCCGCTGGCCCGGGAGGCCGCCGCGCTCGGACTGCTGGTGCTCGTCCCGGACTTCGACACCGAGCAGGCGGACGGCGGCGCCGCCGAGCTGCTCGCCTCCCTCGCCCAGGCCCGCCGCATCGCCACCGACTTCGGCGGGGACCCGACCCGCTTCGTGCTGGCCGGCTGGTCCCTGGGCGGCCGGGAGGCGATCGCCGTGGCCACCCACCCGGACACCCCCGCCGAGCTCCGGCCCACCGCCGCCGTCGGCATCGCCTCGCGCTACGCCGACCCGGCCGTCACCACCGGCGACGCCCCGCTCGACCAGCTGACCGCGAGCCCCTCCCCCGTCCCGCTCTGGCTGGTGCACGGCACGGCGGACGACATCGTGGACGTCGAGCACACCCGCAAGCTGAGCGCCGCCGTACCGACCGCCGCACTGCTCGAACTCCCCACCGACCACGCGGGCGTGGTGATGACCGCGTACAGCCCCGAGGCCCGGCGCTGCCTCCCCGCGACAGCCGCCGACACCGTGGAGGCCGGCCGCCGCACCGCCGCCGTCCTCGCCGACGCGGCCGGGCTGTCGTAGCGACGGGGCGGCGGCCGGTGCCCGGATCGCGGACTGTGAGCGAACGGTCAGTTCCGCGCGAGCGGCGCCCGCAGTCCGTGCCCGCGCTCCAGTGCCTCCAGGTCGCGCTGCAGCGGCGGGCGCGGGACCGTGAGCACCGGGCAGGTCGCGTGCCGGACGCAGTAGGCGGTGACGGACGGGTGCACCAGCCGGGCGAGCCGGCCGCGTTCGCGCCCTGCGCCGAGGACGAGCAGGTCACCGGGGCGGTCGGCGCACCGCACCGGGGTGTGGCCGGTGTCGCCGCGGACGGTCTGGCACTGCAGTCGGACGCCCACGAACCGGCCGGCGAAGGCCTCGTCGAGGGCCTGCCGCAGCCGGGCCACCGCGTCGTCGCGGCCCGCGGTGATCACCGGCGGGCAGGGGGAGCGGCGGTAGCCGAGTTCGTCGCCGGGCGGGGTCCAGCAGAGGACCGCGAGCACGTCGACGTCCGTCCGGCGGGCCTCGGCGACGGCATGGTGGAGGGCGGCGAGGCTGCCGAGCGAGCCGCTGACGCCGACCACGATCCGGCCCTCGTCCACCCCAGTGTCCGTGCCACTGTCCGCGCCGTCCGCCATGCCCCGCCCCTGCCCCTCCCGGCCCATCCGCCGTGCCACCGAACCGACGGACCGGCCGGACCCGGTGGGCCGCCGAACCGCGCTCCGTCGCATCCCAGCAAAGCGCTTCGCGACCGCGTGGCCGCCGCCCGTTGACGGAGCTCTGACGCGACGCCCGGCGTTCCGTACGCGTCCCTGATGCAGCCGGAGCCGTGCTCTCAGGCTTCCGGGGACTCCGCTTCCCAGAGGTCCGCGAACATCCGGTCCAGGTGTTCCTCGCCGATCGGCGGAACCGGCAGCGGGTGGGTGGCCCGGGCGCGGAAGCCGTCCAGGAGGAGGGCGAGGTAGCGGCGCCAGAGGTCGGGGCGCAGCTCGGTGGCGGCGGGCAGGGCGCGGCAGAGCGGGCCGAGCAGGAACAGCAGGTCCATGGTGACCACGTCGCGCCGCATGGCGCCCTGCTCCTGGGCGCGGGTGATGAGGGCGCCGACGGTGGCGGCGTGCTGCCGGCTGATCTCGATCATGCCGGGGATGGTCGGGATGGCCTGGGTGACCAGGTCGTTGATGCCCCGGTCGGCGGCGACGAGTTCGAAGATCCGCTCGAAGTACCGTTCGAGGCCGGTCCAGGCGTCCTCGGCGGCGAGTGCTTCCTCCCCGGCGGTGGCCAGGGCGGCGCCGGCGTCCGCGAACACCTCGCCGATCAGCGCCTCACGGGTCGGGAAGTGCCGGTAGAGGGTGGCGTTGCCGACGCCGGCCTCCTTGGCGATCTGGTCCAGCGGCACGTCCAGGCCCTGGCGGGAGAACAGGTCGCGGGCGGCGGCGAGCAGCAGGTCGCGGTTGCGCTGCGCGTCTCGCCGGAGCCGTCCCGGGGGGTTCGCGCTGCTCGGTGCCATGCGTCCGACCCTAGCAAGCGCGCGGGCGGGTGACGGCGTGCCACTCAACTGCCGTGCCGCACCAGCCCACCGTCCCGCGGCGCCCCCGACCGACCCTGCCGCCCAACCGGGCAACCGGGCAACCAGGCACGGGCAACCGGGCAACCGGGCAACCGGGCAACCGCTCCGGCGGTACGACGGTGGCCCCGGCGGGGACGTGCGCCGGGGCCGTCGTCGTGCCGGGAGGGTCAGCAGGTCTGGTCGACGAGGGAGAACGTGGCGTAGTGGTCGCCGGTGTAGTAGTCCTCCTGGTAGTCCTGGCCGGTCACGATCCGGCGGGCACCACGGGTCGGGGAGCCCGGGGTGACGACGGTGTACTCGTGGTAGTACCCGTAGGACTCGCTGGGCAGGACGCCCTCTCTGTTCTGGAAGACCACGCCGTCCTGGGAGTAGGGGAACGGCCCGTCGGAGGCGATCAGGTCGAGGGTGTCGGTGGCCTCCGGCGGGAGGGTGGAGAGGCACACCGAACCGCTCACGGCGGCGTGCGCCTCGGTGGCGACGGCGACCGGCGCGAGGGTCATCAGGGCAACGGCGGTGATGGCGGCAGCGCGGGACTTCCACGCGCGTAGAGTGCGAGTCATGCCCCCAGTGTGGCGAGACACCGTCAACTCCGGAACCCCTCCATCCAAGTATTAACCGGCGAGTAACTCTCCTTTACCTAAGGCGACTTGACCCGTACCCCGACGTCCGACGGCATCCCCCGGGCACCGTCCACGAACCGCCCGGACGACACAAGGGTCGACAGTCATCGAACTAGCGTCGAGGCCGCCCCGCCCCGCCCCGAGGGCTCTCGCCGCCCCCGGACCGCGCCGCATAGAGTGACGGATCACGGCGGACCGGAACGATCTCTGACGGGGTGGGGCCATGGCAGCGAACGAGGACAACGCGCGGACCACGCCTCCGGGGCTGACGAATACGCCGACACAGCAGACCGCACCGCCCCCGCTCACAGCGCTCACCGCACTCACCGCCCATCAGCTGATCGGCCTGCTGGTCGACCCCGGCAGCTTCCGCAGCTGGGACGAGCCGCCGCTCGGCCCGTCCGCCGACCCCGACTACCGCGCCTCGCTCGACCGGGCCCGCGAGCGCACCGGCCTGGACGAGGCCGTCCTCACCGGCCTCGGCCTGATCGACGGGCGGCCGGTCGCGCTGGTCGCCTCCGAGTTCGGCTTCCTCGGCGGCTCGATCGGCGTCGCGACCGCCGAACGGATCACCCGGGCCGTCGAGCGCGCCACCGCCGAGCGGCTGCCCCTGCTCGCCCTGCCGGTCTCCGGCGGCACCCGGATGCAGGAGGGCTCGGCGGCCTTCCTCTGCATGCTGCGGATCACCGCCGCCGTCCAGGCCCACCGCGCGGCCGGCCTCCCCTACCTCACCTACCTGCGCAACCCCACCATGGGCGGGGTCTTCGCCTCCTGGGGCACGCTCGGCCAGCTGGTGCTCGCCGAGCCAGGCGCCCGGCTCGGCTTCCTCGGCCCGCGCGTGTACGAGGAGCTGCGCGGCGTGGAGCTGCCGCCGGACGTCCAGCGGGCCGAGACACTGGCCGAACAGGGGCTGGTGGACGCCGTCGTTCCGCCGCAGGAGCTGCGCGAGCTGGTCCGCCGCACCCTCGCCGTCCTCGCCACCACGCCGCCGACCCTTCCCATGGACACCCCTCTTACCGGCAACGCGGGTGCCCTTCCGCTTACCGGGAACGCAGGCGACACCCCTCCTACCGGGAACGCGGGCGCCGCCGCGACCCCCGAGCGCCCCGACGCCTGGGACTCCGTCCGCCGCACCCGCCGCCCCGGCCGCCCGGGCACCCGCGAGCTGCTGCGGCACACCACCGAGGAGCTGGTACTGCTGGACGCCCCCGGAGGTCGCAGCGGTGCGCTGGTCCGCGCGCTCGCCGTCCTCGGCGGGCGGCCCGTCCTGGTGGTCGGCCAGCAGCGACAGACCCCGGAGCACGAGCGCCCCTTCACGGCTGCCGACCTGCGGTCCGTCCGTCGCACCGCGCGCCTGGCCGAGCAGCTCGGGCTGCCGCTGGTCACCGTGGTGGACACGGCGGGCGCCGAGCTGTCGGCCGAGGCCGAGCGGGACGGCATCGCCGTGGAGATCGCGCACTGCCTGACCACGCTGCTCGCGCTGCGCACCCCCGTCCTCGCGGTGCTGCTCGGCCAGGGCTCGGGCGGCGGCGCGCTCGCGCTGCTCCCGGCCGACCGGGTGCTCGCCGCGAGCCACGCCTGGCTGGCGCCGCTGCCGCCGGAGGGCGCTTCGGCGATCGTCCACCGCGACGGCGGGCACGCCGCCGAGCTGGCCCGGGCGCAGGGCATCGGGGCGCAGCACCTGGCGGAGGTCGGGCTGGTGGACCAGGTGGTCCCGGAGCTGCCGGACGCCGCCGACGAACCGGAGGCCTTCTGCATCCGGCTCGGCCGGGCGGTCGGCGCGGCGCTCGGCGCCCTCGCGGCGACCCCCGAGGCGGACCGGCTCGCGGCCCGGGCGGTACGGCACCGGCGGCTGGGCGACCTGCGCGGTCAGTAACCGTCGGCCGTCAGCCAGCCGTGCGTTTCAGGGTGTGGCGCCGGTCTCAGCAGCCGATTGATCGTCTGTACCCAAAGTGCTTCCCCCGAACCGGCGGGTGACGGCGGCGCAGGCCCGAACGGTGAGTGCGCTCACACGGAATCGATGGCCACGACGGACCGTAGTAGACACTGCCGGACCATCCGCCCCCGCCCTATGTCCCCCACGTTCACGCACGTCAGAGCCGGTCCGCGCACCCGGCGCGACCGGCCCTTCGAATCCACGGCCGCCGCTTCCGTACGACCGTCGGTCGTAATGAGGGGGTCTTGGCGGCGGCCGATCCGGTCTGGCAACAATGGCTCTCGTCGCCAGCCACACCGGCTCCTGTCCCGCCGGTGAACGGCTTACTGCCGAGTCACGCCCCGCGACTACATCGGCCCCTGTCCGGCCTGTGGTCCTGGACGGGGTGTGACCCGGCCCAACCTGATTGAGGTTTTGTTCTTCATGCCCGCTTTCAAGCTCCGTATGCGTACTTCGGCCGCGATTCTTGCCGGCGCCGCTGGTCTGACCGCCCTGGGTGCCGGTGTCCTGCCCGCCACCGCTAACGCCGCCACCGCCTCCCCGCAGGCGATCGCCGCCCAGATCGTCCCGGCGAACCAGCTGGCCTCGTTCAGCCAGATCATCTCCCACGAGTCCAGCTGGAACGTGACCGCGACCAACGCGAGCTCGGGTGCGTACGGTCTGGCCCAGGCGCTGCCGGGCTCCAAGATGGCCTCGGCCGGTGCGGACTGGAAGACCAACCCGAGGACCCAGATCAAGTGGGCGCTGGACTACATGAACTCCCGCTACGGCAGCCCGAACGCCGCCTGGGCCTTCTGGCAGAACCACCACTGGTACTAAGCCGGCCCCGTCGGCCCACCGATTCCCTCCCGTCCCCTGACCACTCCCCTCACCCCGGGGGTCGGACAGGGACCACCGGGGTGCCCGAGAGGGCCCGGACCCGCGCGATCCGCGTGGCCCGGGCCCTCTCGTGGTTTTTCCGCTTTCCCGACCTGCTCGGGATCCCTCCGGCGTGCCCTACAGCACGCCCGGCAGCCCGCCGTACAGCACGCCCGGCAGCCCGCCCTACAGCTCGCCGGTCAGCCCCAGCAGCTCGCGCATCCGCGCGTACTTGGCGGCCAGCCGCTCGGCGGTCGCCCGGTCCAGCGCGGCCAGCCGGGCCGGGTCGGAGTTGTGGGCCAGGTCGGCGCGCTTGACCAGCAGCGCACCGGGCGTGGCCAGGATGCGCGCGGTGTAGTCCTCCAGCGGCTCCTCCGGGCGCTTGGTGAGCGCGTCCACGATCGCCTTGGTCTCCTCGGGCAGCGCGGCCGCCGCCAGCCACTCCCAGCTCAACCGGTCGTCCTCGACGGTGTCGTGCAGCCAGCCCGCCGCGATCTGCGCCTCGCTGCCGCCGCGTGCGGCCGTCCCGCGCGCGACCGCCGCGATGTGCTCGCCGTACGGGTGCCCGTTCTTGTCCACCTGCCCCTGGTGGGCACCGCGCGCGATCGTCTCCACCTCGGACAGGCTCAGGTATTCGTCGTCCATCGGCTCCTCCATCGGCTCATCGTAGGCCCGTGATCGACGTGGCGCGGGTCACTGGTTTACTGCCGCGGGGGGTTCACGGCTTCGAGGGTCCACCGGCCCGGTGTTGACGCCCCCCGGCGGGCGATCCCCGCCGCACCCGGCAGACACGCCCGAGCGATCCGAGGAACCCATGCCATCCCTGCATCCGCTGCTCTCCGGCTTCGCCCCGATCTGGGCGCTCACCGGAGTCGGTTACGTCGTCGGCCGCACCAAGCTGCTCGGGCCGCACGCCGAGGCGGTGCTCAACCGGTTCGTCTTCCACGTGGCGATGCCGGCCGCGCTCTTCCTGATGATCGCCCGCACCCCGCTGGGGCGCTTCGCCAACCCGTCGATGCTCGCCTTCGCCGCCGGCACCGCCGTCGCGACCGGCCTCGGGCTGCTCGCCGGGCGCCTGCTGTTCCGCCGCAAGTCCGGCGAACTGGCCATCGGCGCGATGGCCTCGGGGTACGTCAACTCCGCCAACCTGGGCATCCCGGTGACCATGCAGGTCCTCGGCGACGCCTCCTTCGTGGCCCCCGTGGTGCTGTTCCAGATCCTGCTGGTCACTCCGGCCGTCCTCGCCGTGCTCGACGGCGGCGCGGCCGGCCGCCGGGCCCTGCGCACCCTGCCGGTGCGCAACCCGATCCTGCTCGCCACCGCACTCGGCGCCGTCGCCTCGGCGACCGGGGTGCACCTGCCCGCCGAGCTGAATCGTTCCTGCGAACTGCTCGGCGGCGCCGGCGTGCCGACCGCCCTGATCGCCCTCGGCATATCGCTGCACAACCGCCCCCCGGCGGACGGCCGTTCGCGCCGCACCGAGGTCGGGCTGACGGTCGCCGTCAAGACCCTGGTCCAGCCGCTCGTCGCGCTCGCCGTGGCCGGCCCGCTCCTCCACCTGCCCGCCCACCAACTCCTCACCGTCGTCCTGTTCTCCGCGCTGCCGACCGCACAGAACGTGTACACCTACGCCCGCGAGTACGGGCAGAACACAGAGCTCGCCCGGGACGTGGTGCTCTGGTCGACGCTGGCGTCGATGGCGACGCTGTCGGTGATCAGCTGGACCCTCGGACCGGCGTAGCCCCTCGTCTACCTACCCCGGCGCGCCCTGCCCGGCCGTCATTCCGACGCGCCCTGCCTGGCCGTGGCCACCACCTCGGTCATGGCCTCCAGGAAGCGCCGGGCCGTGGCCAGCTCCCCCGGGTCGAACCGCCCCATCGCCGCGAGCAGATCGCCGATCAACCCGCCGAAGAAGCCCTGACCCAGCTCCATCGCCCGCTCCTCCACCAGCAGCCGCACCCTGCGCCGGTCCTGCGGGTCACGCTCGCGGCGGATCAGCCCGAGCCGCTCCAGCCGGTCCACCAGGCCGGTCGTGCCGGCCGAGTTCAGCTGCAGCGCCGCACCGAGCCGGCCCGGGGTGACCACCTCCCCGGCCCGGGCGGCGTCCAGCAGATGGATCAGCGCCCGCAGATCGGTCGGATGCAGGCCGTTGCGGGACGCGAACTCGGCCCCGAACAGATCGAGTTCGACCGTCAGACCGCGCAGCAGGTGAACCAGCCGCATCGGCTCCTCAACCTCGGGCACCCTGCCGTCCTTCCCTGGGCACACCTGTGCCATTATTCTCTCGTCCAGCGAGATAGTTGCTGAGCAAGTTACTTGCCGAGCGATTTGCTTGGCGAGCGACTTGCTTGGCGAACAAAGTACCAGCCAGGCAAGATACTCGCTGGGCGAGTGGTTCGCACGCCATCCCACCACACCCGCGGAGGCCCGCCATGTCCGCCCGCACCGCCCCCTTCCTCGCTGCCTACGACGCCCTGCTCGCCCGCTGGCCCGTTCCGGTCGAGGCCCTCACCGTCCGCACCGCCCACGGCGCCACCCGGATCAACGCCTGCGGCCCCCGCGACGGACGCCCCCTCGTCCTCCTCCACGGCGGCGGCGCCACCTCCACCATGTGGTTCGCCAACGCCGCCGCCTGGGCCGAAGCCGGACACCGCGTCCTCGCCGTCGACCTCATCGGCGACCCCGGGCGCAGCGTCCACGACGGCGCCGCACTCGACGGCATCCCCGGACTGCTCGGCTGGCTGGACGCCGTCCTCGACGAACTGGGAGTCCCCGAGGCCGACTTCTGCGGCCACTCGTACGGCGGCTGGATCGCCCTCGAGTACGCCCTGCACGCCCCCGCCCGGGTCGGCCGGCTCGCCCTGCTCGACCCCACCCAGTGCTTCGCCGGCTACCGCCCCCGCTACCTGCTGCGCGTGGTGCCCCTCTTCCTCCCCGGCCGCACCCCCGCTCGCGCCCACGCCTACCTCGACTGGGAAACCGGCGGCGGCCCCCACCTCGACCCCGCCTGGCGCGACCTCTACGCCCTCGGCTACGCCGACTTCCCCGCCTCCCGGGTCGTCACCGGCCCCCGGCCCACCCCCGCCCGCCTCCGCACCCTCAGCCCGCCCGTCCTCACCCTCTTCGCCGCCCGGAGCCGCACCCACAACCCCACCCAGGTCGCCGAGGCCGCCCGCCGCACCCTCCCGACCGCAGAGGTCGCCGTCCTCCCGGACGCCACCCACCACAACCTCCCGATGGCGGCCGCCCCCGAGGTCAACCGGCGCCTCATCGACTTCCTGTCCGCCGCCCGGACCTGAGCGTCAGCGCCCGCAGGGATCTCGAGGGAAGTTCGGGGGCGCCGAAGGACTGGCGCGAGGGTGCCGTCGGTCGCAAGGATGCCGTCGGGCGCAAGGATGCCGTCAGCGCCTACAGCAGCAGCGAGTTGAACGACGTGCCCGGCCGATCCAACCGGTGCCCCTGGTGTCGACCGGCGGCATCGAGGGTCCTGAGGAACGTCTCGCGGTCCTCGGGGCACTCCTGCAGCATGAGCGCCGACCGCTCGATGACCAGCAGGTAGTGGTCGGCGGGCACCCATGTCATGTCGCGCAGGCAGTCGGCGAGCGCGTTCCGGTTCCATTCGAAGTAGACCGGGAGCCGAAGGCGGGCACTCAGCTGTTCGAAGAGCCTTTGCTCGTCGCTCATCCCGGCGCCGTCCAGCCGGGCCACAAAGCTGGTGCCCGACGGCGGCAGGAGGAACGCGGCCCCCTGCGCGTCCTGCGTCAGGTGGTGGACCCAGGGGCCTCGCCGGTCCAGTAATGGCGCATGTCCGTCCGATGCCGGGTGTCGAGTTGGGCCACGAGGTGCACGGGCCGCCGCCGGTCCGGTGTCTCGCGGGTGGGGGTGGGGGTGGGGGTGGGGGTGCGGGTGCGGGTGCGGGTGCGGGTGCGGGTGCGGGTGCGGGTGCGGGTGCGGGTGCGGGTGCGGGTGGTGATCGTAGCGCTGCCGGATCACCGAGAGGACGCGGGCGGGCGGATCGCAGGTGAGTGCGGCTCATGTGATGGCGTCGGCGATGGTGTTCGCGATCCCGGTGCTCACGTTGGCGGGGACGCTCGGGATGGGGACGCCGCGCGGGACGCGCCTGTCGGCCTTGCGCAGGTGCCGCGTAGGGCCGGTGCCGGCCAGCCGCCGATGTCGGCCAAGGGCCGGTGTCAGCGCCAGGCGTGCCGGATCCGTCCGCCGACGGCGGCGATCACGGACGTCGGGCCCGGGTCCTCCTGCGGGAGCGCGGCCAGGAGCTGCGCCGGCTCGCCGCGCGTGCCGGCGGTGAGCACCCGGTGGAGTTGCTGGTCCATCTCCTCGTGCGTGATGTGCCCCTCGGCGTAAGCCTGCTGGAGACGCGTCACGGCCGACTCGCGTTCGTCTTCGGCGATCGGGCGCGGTGCCCGGGGCGGGTGCTTCGACGGAGGATTCACCGCCCCACTCCTCGGCCGCGTCCGGTGCCACAGAAATTGCCTGCATGGAACAATTACTCACCCTTGCCTGGCAGTACCGTGCCGGGCTGGTCCCAACGAGGAGCTGCCGATGGCGGCGGCGCACCTGCTCGTCGCCGGCCTGGACTCCCCGGCCCTGCGCGAACTCGCGGGGCTGTCGCGGAGTGACAGCAATGCCGAGCTGTTCCCGGTGGTGCTGGGCGAGTTCGGCACCGCTCTCCCTGACCAGGACATCACCGAGTGCTGTGTGCTGCACCATGTGGCGGACCGGCTGGTGGCCGGTGCGATGACGCCGTCGCAGGTGGCGGCCGAGGTCTGGCGGCGCCTCTTCGCGGGCTGGACCGAAGCCGAGCGCGACTTCGTGGACGCCGTCGGCTACGAGTACCACGTCGACCTCATCGCGGCCGAACGGCCCGAGGCCTTCCGAGCCTGGGAAAAGGCGCTCCGCTCGGCAGCGGAACGGCTCTGCCGCACCCCGTTCCCGACCTGGTAGGCAGACCCGGGACGCAGACCCGGGACGCAGACCCGGGACGCAGACCCGGGACGCTGGCCCGGGCGGGGCAGACCCGGGCGGCAGCGAACGGGCCCGGGCGGGGTTGCCGTGGCCGTCGCCTTGGCCGTACGACCGTGCCGCCCGGGACCGTGACGGGCCGCCGTCAGTAGATCAGGTACCCCGGGCGGTGCCCTTCGTCGTCGATCTCCCCGGTGGCCTGGGCCCGCAGCTTGCGGGACAGTTCCTCCAGGGCGCGGGAGGCCGCGACCTCCTCGCCGATCCTGGCGAGCGGACGGTCGTCGGCGCTCTTCACGGCCTCGCCGTGCGCGCTCAGGCCCGGCGCCCTCGCGCCCGTCAACCTGGCGTCGCACGCCGTGTGCACGCCGTCCTCGTCGAATGTCAGCTCCACGTCCCACTGGTTGTGCATGCCACACCTCCTGGCGCAGGCCCCCGTCGCGCCTGTCCTGACCGGCACGGACGGTGACCCGTGGCGGCCGCTCACACCAGCGTGCGCCTGCCCCGCCCGAGGCGGCAAGCGCGGACGACGGCACCGGGCGCGGCAGCCCGGCACCCCCCGTCGCGCCACCTCCCGCAGGCGGGTGCCCGGCCCAGCGCCCGGCGCCCGCTCGGTGCAGTGCCCGGCGCAACGCCCGGCGCAACGCTCGGCCCCGCGCCCCGCCGGTCGCGTCCGATCGGCCCGGCCGCCGCCCCGGCGGTACGCTGACGGAAGCGGGCCGCGACCGCCGACCCACCCCGGGCCCTTCGGCGCGGCGCGGGCAGCGACAACCTGGTGGTCCCTCCGTGGCGGTCTTCCTCCTCGCCCTCAGTGCGGCCTGCTGTCTGGGTCTGGGCTTCGTCCTCCAGCAGCACGCGGCGCAGCGGGCCCCCCGTGCCGATCTCCTGCACTGGCGGCTGCTGCTGGACCTGATGCGGATGCCCGAGTGGCTGCTCGGCACCGGCTTCATGGTCAGCGGGCTGATCCTCTCGGCGCTCGCGCTCAACCAGGGCGAGGTGTCCCTGGTCGAACCGCTGCTGGCCACCAACCTGCTGTTCGCCATGGCACTCGCCCGGGTGCTGACCCGTCAGACCCTGGGCCGCTCAGGCTGGGCGGGGGTGCTGCTGCTCGGTCTCGGAGTGACGGCCTTCATCGTGGCCGGGAAGCCGACCGGCGGTGGGGCGCCCGCCGGGGAGCTGCGGCACTGGCTGGTGGTCGGCACGGTGGTGGGGCTGGTCGTGCTACTGGTCTCGATGGCTCGGCGGATGCCGCTGTTCGAGGAGGCGACCCTGCTGGCGCTCGCCGCCGGTCTGCTCTACGGCCTCCAGGACGCACTCACCCGAACCACCACCCTGCGCCTCGACCACCAGGGACTGTCGGCCGTGCTGCGCAGCTGGCAGCCGTACGCGGTGGTGGTGGCGGGCGTGGTCGGACTGCTGCTGGTGCAGAGCGCCTTCGAGGCCGCGCCACTGCGGATGTCGCTGCCGGCGTTGACCGCCGCCCAGCCGCTGGCCGGGATCGCCTGCGCGGTCGGCTTCCTCGGCGACCGACTGCGGGTTACCCCGGCCGCGCTGGCCTGGCAATCGGCCGGGATGCTGGCCATCGTGATCGGGGTGATCGTGATCGGCCGCCACCCGGCGATGCCCGGCACCGCCCGGGACAACCTGGAGAGCATCGGGGCGGCGCCGGAGGACGAGTCCGTGGACGACACCGGGGACCGGCCCGAGGGCGGAACCGGGAACGGCACCGGCACCGGCAGCAGGCCCGAGGACGGACCCGACGGCGGCCCCGGGAAGTCCGGCTAGAGGCCCCGATGTGCTGGAGCGCGGAGGCGGACGCCGTGGCCGGTGGGGTGGTCGCGGCCGCCGGGGTGGCGTGTCTGGTCCGCGCGCACCGGGTCGGCCGGCCGCAGCGGTTACCGCTCGCCGCGCTCCCGCTGGTGCTGGGTCTGCACCAGCTGATCGAGGCCTTGGTCTGGCGCGGTACGGACGGTGAACTGCCCGTCGCCGTCGCCGGAGCGGCCCGCACCGCCTGGGCGGTGATCGCCCTGCCGCTGCTGCCCGTGCTGGTCCCGGCGGCCGTGTGGTGCGCGACCACCGGACCGCGCCGGCGCGTGCTCGCCGGGCTCACCCTGCTCGGCGTTGCCGTCGCCGTCCCGCTTGCCGCAGCTGTCGGCTCCCACCCGGTGACGGCCTCCGCGCACGGCCACACGCTCGGCTACGCCATCGGCATCCCGCATCCGGCCCTCCTCCTGACCGGATACCTCCTGGCCACGGTCGGTTCCTTCCTCGCGAGCGGCGACCACCTGCTCCGCCGCCTCGGCCTGGTCACCGGCGCGGGCGCCCTCGTCTGTGCCCTGCTCTGGCGCCTCGCCTTCATCTCCACCTGGTGTGCCCTCGCGGCCCTGGCCGCGCTCCTGCTGCTCCACTGGGCGGGCCACCCACCTGTCGCCGAGGCCCCCGAACCCATCCGCTGAGCGGTTCCGACGGGTGGACAGCTCCTACGAGTGCGCCGGAGCCGGCTGCCTCGTCGTGTCCGCCGCCGACTGCCCGTCGACGGCCTCGCTGCCCGAGCTGCCAAGGCTCTCGGAGCCGCCCGAGCTGCCGGAACTGCCCGAGCTCCCGGAGCCGCCCACGTGCCCCCGGAGGCGGTCCATCTCGCGCCACTCGGGCCGGAGGCCGGCCAGCGTCGTGGTGGCGAAGTAGAGGGCGCCGGCCGCGAGCAGGCTGGGTATCAGCCCGACGAGGGCGACCGACGCGCCCGCGACGAGGCCGCCGAGGGGAATGCCCGCCCAGGCGAGGGAGTCGCCGAGGGCGTGGACGCGGCCGAGGAGGTGGCGGGGCACCCGCTCGAAGAGCATTGCGCCGAGGATCGGGTTGAGGAAGCCGGAGCCGAAGCCGCCGATCGCGAAGACCGTGAGCACCACCCACATCGGCGCGCCGAGGGCGAGCACCACGAACCGGGGCGCACCGCACAGCAGGAAGCCGACGAAGAAGACCGTCCGGCGGGGCAGGCGCGAGGCGACGGCTGCCGCGATCAGGCTGCCGACGACCGCCGTGGCACCCATGACACCGGCGGTCAGCCCGATGGCGGCCGGGCCGTTGCCGGATTCCCGCGCCCAGACCGGGACGAGGACGGTCACGAAGCCGGCGTCGAGCAGATTGGTGATGCCGACCATCACGATCACGGCGAGCAGCAGCGGCTCGGACCGCAGGAAGGCGAATCCCTCGCGGAACATCCGCCAGTAGCCGCCGCCTTGCTCCCGCTCCTCCACCGACGCGGCGGCCGCGCCGGCCACCGCCGGAGCAACCGAAGCCGCCGGAGCGACCTGCGCCGCCGGGCGCCCCATGCCGCGCGGCAGCGCGAGGGCGATGACCAGCGACCCGAGCGCGAAGGTGGCCGCGTTGACCGCCAGCCCGGCCAGCGGGCCCATCAGTGCGACCAGCCCGCCGCCGACCGCCGGACCGATCGTGGAGGCCAGCCGCTCGGTGACGCCCGACAGCCCGGTGGCGCGTTCCATCGGCACCCGGGCGCGGTCGGCCGCCTCCGGGACCATGACCGACTTGGCCAGGTCCCCCGGGCCGCGCATTCCGCCGATCACCGCGACCATCACCAGCAGCACCCAGAACGGGAGCAGCCCCTGCGCGTGCAGCAGCGGCACCAGCCCGGCCGCGACGGCGCTCACCGCGTCCGTCGTCCAGGACACCACGCGCGGCCCGAGCCGGTCGACCACCGGCCCGGTCAGCGCCTTGACCAGCACATACGGCGCCATCTCGGCGAAGGCGACCAGGCCCGTCATGGTGGCGCTGCCGGTGGTGGCCAGGACGAACCAGGGCAGGGCGATGGCCGAGACGCGCGTGCCGGTCACGGAGACGACCGTGGCGGTCAGCACCCCGGCCAGCGGCCGGAAGCTGCGCACGGGCGGGTCGACGGCGGTGGTGGTCATGCGCTTCCCCCCTCGGTGGTGGTGCTCGGATCCGGCAGGACGTGGACGATCACGGAGACCTGCTCGGCGCCCTCCGGGGCCGGTCCGTCGGCGTCGATCGGGCGGTACCGCCCGATCACCTCGGACAGCTCGCCGGTCAGCTGCTCGGCCTCGGCGGGCGTGAGCCGCAGGATCAGGTCGCTGAGGTCCGTCACCCGGCGCCACTCGCGCGGCATGGTCTCGAAGGCGTCCAGCGTGCGCTGGCCGGTCAGGGTGTGTGCGGCCAGGACGGACCGCAGGAAGCCGACGGCCGTGTCGGGCTCCTCGTCCGCCATGTCGTCGCCCGTCCAGACGGTGAGCCGGTGGGCCGAACGCCACCAGCGCTCACGGGCGTTGCCGCGCTCCTGGTCCTCCTCGACGAAGCCCGCGGCGGCGAGCTGGCGCAGGTGGTAGCTGGTGGCCCCGGAGTTGAGCCCCAGCTGCGCGGCGAGCCTCGTCGCCGTGGACGGGCCGTGCTTGCGCAGCAGCCCGACCAGTTGCATGCGCACCGGGTGCGCCATCGCCCGCATGCCCTTGGCGGTGATGGCGATGTGCGGGTCGTCGCTGTGCTTCCAGCCGCGGTCTTCGCTCATGGCAGGAGCGTAGGACCGCAAAGAATGCTTTGCAAAGGGTTTTCTGCGAAGAGTTCTTTGCGGTTCCCGGCAGGCCTGGTCACCGGGCCGCGCCGGGCTGCCTCACCGGGGCCTCGCCGGGCTGCCCCAGCGGGCTGCCCCACCCGAGCCCCGCCAGTCGGCGGGTGCACGACCGGCCGCTCGGCGGGGGCGCGGGCCGGGTTCGCGTCCCGGGGCGGGATTGTCACCCGGGCGGGTGAGGCGCAGGCTGGCAGGAGGGCCCGGAAAGCGGCCCGTCCCGGTCGGCCGCGGAACCGATGACGGCTGCCGGTGAGGCACGAGGGGCAGGACGATGACACGCGGGAGGCTCTGGGGCTACGTCGCGTCGGGGGCCCGGGCGCTCGCGGCGTTCGGCGGCACGGGCGGCACCGGACGCAGGAGCGACACCGGACGCGCGGGCGGCGGCACGGTCGCCGTCAAGGCCGAGGAGGGCCTCGGGCCGTTCCAGTCCGGCACCATGGCCGCGCCCCGGGCGCTCACCCGCGCGGAGCTGGAGCGGCTGCGGTGGACCGGCCGCCAGGCCGGCTGCGAACCGATGGCCCGGCACGTCCAGGTGGCCGATGTGCTCCGCCGGGTGATGCGCGGCGGCGGCCGCTCGGCGGCCGTCACGGTCCGGGCGGCGCCCGGGCTGCCGGTGGTGGCCGGGGACGCCCGGCGGCTGGAGGCTGCCCTCGCCGGGCTGGTCGACCACGCGATCCGGCGCAGCCCGCTGGGCGGCCGGGTGCTCGTCCGCGCCGAGGTGTCGGGCGGCGGCCGCCGGGGCGACGCATGCGACGTACGGGACGTACGCGATGCACTCGACGTGCGCGGCATACGAAACGACCTGAGGAACGGCGCGCGGGGACGCGACCGGGTGGAGATCCGGATCTCGGACCGGGGCGCCTACGAGCTGCCCGAGGCACGCGAGTGGCTGCTCGCGGGAGTACGGCCCGCCGGCCCGGTGGGGCCCGCCCTGCACAGTCTGGTGCTCGCGGCGGGCGGCCGGCTCGCGGTCGAGTCCACCCCCGGCGGCGGACTGACCGTGGTCCTGCTGATGACCGTCGCGTACGACTGACGCGCACCCGGACGAACCCCGAACGGACCCGGAACGCACCCCGGACGAGCCCCGGACGCACCCTCCCCACGCCGATCCGGCGAACCCGCCCCGCCGAACCTAGACTTGCCCCATGCCCCGGCTCAACGACCAGGTCAGGGAGCTGCTCCAGGAGTACGCCGACCTGATCAACATCACCGGCGGGGACGCCTTCCGGGCCCGCGCCTACGAGAAGGCCGCCCGCGCGGTCGGCGGCCACCCCGAGGACCTCGCGGGCCTGGACGTCAAGGGTCTGCAGCAGATCCCCGGCGTCGGCAAGTCCACCGCCGAGAAGATCGCCGAGTACCTCGCCTCCGGCAGGATCCCCGCCCTGGAGACGCTGCGCGCCAAGATCCCGGCCGGCGTGCGGGAGATGATGGCCGTCCCCAGCGTCGGCCCGAAGCGCGCCCTGGCCCTGTTCCGCGACCTCGGCATCGCCTCGGTGGACGAACTCGCCGAGGCGGTCCGCGCCGACAAGCTGTCCGACCTGGCCGGCTTCGGCGAGCGCAGCGGCGAGAAGATCCTGCACGGCATCGAGCTGATGCGGCAGTCCGGCGGCCGGTCCCTGCTGGACAACGCCACCGAGCTGGCCGAGCAGTTGGTCGCCGCGCTCTCCGCCGTCCCCGGCTGCACGCGCTGCGCGTACGCGGGCTCGCTGCGCCGGATGCGCGAGACGGTGGGCGACATCGACGTGCTGGCGACCGCCGAGGACTCCGCCCCGCTGATGGCCGCGCTCACCGAACTCCCGTACGTGGCCGAGGTGATCGGGAGCGGGACGACCAAGACCTCGGTGCGCACCACCCAGGGCGTCCAGGTGGACCTGCGGGTCGTCCCGGAGGAGGACTGGGGCGCGGCGCTGGTCTACTTCACCGGCTCGAAGGCGCACAACATCAAGCTGCGCACGATGGCCGTGCGGGCCGGGCTGAAGCTCTCCGAGTACGGGCTGTTCGAGGTGGACGGCGGCGCCAAGGTGGTCTCGGAGACCGAGGAGGAGGTGTACGCCGCGCTCGGCCTGCCGTGGATCGCGCCCCAGCTGCGCGAGGACCGGGGCGAGATCGAGGCCGCCCTGAACGGTGAACTCCCGGACCTGGTCCAGGAGTCCG
Organism: Kitasatospora sp. NPDC033851; assembly: GCF_055576085.1. Taxonomy (NCBI): domain Bacteria; kingdom Bacillati; phylum Actinomycetota; class Actinomycetes; order Kitasatosporales; family Streptomycetaceae; genus Kitasatospora; species Kitasatospora sp. NPDC033851. The sequence goes on from NZ_JBVIRL010000021.1 coordinate 84,689, forward strand.
ACCTGCGTGGCGACCTGCACACGCACACCGACCTGACCGACGGGCTGGCCACCCTGGAGGAGATGGTCGACACCGCCGCCGCGCGCGGCTACTCCTACTTCGCCGTCACCGACCACGCGCCGAACCTGGTCATGCAGCGGATGACCGACGAGAAGATCCTCGCCCAGCGCGAGCAGTTGCGCCGACTCGCCGACCGGCACAAGAAGATGCGGCTGCTCCACGGCACCGAACTGAACATCGACCCGGACGGCGGCGTGGACTGGCCACCCGAGTTCCTGGCCGGCTTCGACGTCTGCGTGGCCTCCGTGCACTCGCACTTCGCCCTCGACCGCGCCGCCCAGACCCGCCGCCTGGTCCGCGCCTGCGAGAACCCGTACGTGCACGTCATCGGCCACCTCAGCACCCGGCGGATCGGCAGTCGCGGCCCGATCGACGTCGACCTGGACGCCGTGTTCGAGGCCGCCGCTCGCACCGGCACCGCGATCGAGATCAACAGTTCCCCGCAGCGGCTCGACCTGCGCGACGAGGACATCCTGCGGGCCAGGCGGCACGGCGTCCGGTTCAGCATCGACAGCGACGCCCACGCCACCCCGCACCTCGCCTACCCGCGTTACGGCGTCGGCACGGCGCAGCGCGGCTGGCTCACCGCCGAGGACGTCGTCAACACCTGGACGTGGCAACGGCTGAAGCGCTTCCTCCACAAGGACGCCCTGCGCTGACCCCGCCGTCACCCGACCGGGCGGCCTCGGCGCGCCGAGGCCGGGGCCGCCGGTCAGCACGGCAGGGCGTCAGCAACACCAGGGCGTCATTGACATCAGGGCGTCAGCAACGTCAGAACGTCAGCACGTCCCCGCCAGGTCACCCCTCGCCGCAGGAGGCCCCCGGCGAGGCCAGCACCCGGGCAGCGCTGCGGTGCCCGAGCCCGGCCGCCAGCCGCAGGTCCCCGGTGTCCAGGAATCCGGCCAGGAACCCCGCCGCGAAGGCGTCCCCGGCCCCGGTGAGGTCGCGCACCTCCGCCACCGGGGGTACCGGCACCGTGAACAGCCCCTCGCCGGGCACGTCGACGGTGGTGGCCTCGGCGCCCGACTTGGTGACCACCGTGGTGGCCGCCAGTCGGGCGCGCTCCGGCCCGGGCAGGCCGTCGACCAGCAGGCCGAGGAAGGCGGACTCGGAGCGGTTGGCGAACACGAAGGTGGGTGCCAACTCCGCTAGCAGGTCGAGGAATCGCTCCCGCCCGAACTGCTCCAGCATGCCGGTCGAGGAGGCGTCGACCGAGGTGGTGCCGCCCGCCTGCCGGACCCGGGCGAGGGCGTCCACCGCGGTGCTGCCGACCGGCTCGCCGTCGAAGGAGTAGGCCGGCACGTGCAGGTGGGTCAGGCCCGCCAGCCAGTCGTCCGGGACGCGCTCCAGCAGCGTGGCGGCGCCCCGGTCGGGCAGCATGGTCCGCTCGCCGTCCGGGTCGATCAGCACCACGATGCTCCCGGTCCGGCCCTGCCGGGAGACCCGGACGTCGACGCCGTGGCCGTTCAGTTCGGCGACCACGCCGTCCCCGACCGGGTCCGCACCGACGCAGCCGAGGAAGCGGGCCGGGTACTGCCCGGCGGCGAAGCGGGCGACGTTGGCCGCGCTGCCGCCGCGCCGCCGGAAGACCCGGGCCCCGGAGTCGGTGCCGTGCCGCAGCGGGCCGTCGACCCAGACCACGATGTCCTCGACGAGGTCGCCGAGCACCCCCAGCACGGCTCAGGCCCCGGTCTCGGCGGCCGAAGCGGCCGACCCGCCCGACGCAGCCGAGGCGTCTGACGCAGCCAGGGCAGTGGCGATCTCGCCGCCGAGCCGGACGTTGCCCCGGTAGACCTCGACGTTGACCTCCAGGCTGCGGCCGTCGGTGTCGCGCTGGATGTGGTCGAGCAGGAAGGGGGTGGAGGCGTTGCCGGTGATGCCCTGGCGCTCCGCCTCGGCCCAGGCGCGGGCCAGGATGCCGTCCAGTTCCTCCGGCGGCAGTTGCTTGGCCGGGTCGACCGGGTTGGCGATCAGGACGGCCTGCGGCAGGGCGAGCCGGTCGCGGGCGTCGATGACCTTCGCGGCCTCCTCGGGCGATTCGACGCTGAAGTTGATCTCGTGGCCGGAGTCGGTGATGTAGAAGCCGGGGTACTTGCGGGTGCGGTAGCCGATGACCGGGATGTTGAAGGTCTCGAAGCGCTCCAGGGTGGCCCGGATGTCGAGGATGGACTTCACCCCGGCGCTGATCACGGTGACCGGGGTGGCGGCCAGGGTGGTCATGTCGGCCGACTCGTCGAAGCTCTCGGAGGCACCGAAGTGGACGCCGCCGAGGCCGCCGGTGGAGAAGACCCGGATGCCCGCGCGGTGGGCCAGGAAGGCGGTGGCGGCGACGGTGGTGCCGCCGTGCCGGCCGAGCGCGGCAACCACCGGGAGGTCGCGCAGGCTGACCTTGTCGAGCCCGTCGGTGGCGGAGAGCTCGGTGATCTGTTCGGTGCTCAGGCCGACCGTCGGTACCCCGGCGTGCACGCCGATGGTGGCCGGGACGACGCCCGCCTCCCGCAGCTGCTTCTCCGCCTCCAGCGCGACGGCCAGGTTGCGGGGGCGCGGCAGGCCGTGGGTGAAGATGGTCGATTCCAGGGCGACCACGGGCCGGCCGTCGGCGAGGGCCCGCGCGACCTCCTCGGCGACGCGGATGGCGGGGGTAGCGGGGGTGCTGGGGGTGCTGGGCGGAAGTCCGGTCATGATGCGAACTCTCTGTTGAGATGCCACTGCGGTGGGGCAACGTGATGGCCAGCGTATGGACGGCTCGCATCGGAATCCAGAATGAGTCCTGGGGCTTCCGATAGGCCGTCAGCTATTGGTTCGTCCACCCCTTCGCCTACCCTGACGACCATGGGTTTCACCTTGCGTCAGCTGGAGGTCTTCCTGACCGTCGCCGAGACGCTGCACTTCGGAAGGGCCGCCGAACGGCTGCACATCTCGCAGCCGACGGTCAGCCAGGAGGTCGCCCGGCTGGAGCGGACGGTCGGCGTCGAGCTGTTCGACCGCAGCCGCCGCTCCGTCGCGCTCACCGAGGCCGGCGCGGTGATGGCCACCGAGAGCGCGCGGCTGCTCGGCCAGGCCGAGGCGATGCTGACCCGGGTCCGGCTGCACGAGGAGTCCCGGGTGGGCACCGCCCGGATCGTCGCCTCGCCGAGCGTGGTGAACCGGCTGCTGCCCGCCGTGGTCAGCCGGGCCGAGCAGGAACTGCCCGCGCTCGACACCGCCGAACTCGCCGTGGACACCGGCCAGGTTTCCGCCACCCTGGCCGCCGAACTCGCCGACATCGGGCTCGGCCGCTTCCTGGACGAGGTGGCCGGCTACCGACTGGAGCGGATCGCCGACGAGCCGGTGCTGGTCGCGCTCGGCCGGGACCACCCGCTGGCCGGCCGGACCGGCCTGGGCCTGGCCGAACTGCGCGACCTGCCCCTGCTGTTGTGGCCGCGCGAACAGCACCCCCGCTACTACGACCACGTGCTCGGCCTCTGCGGGGACCACGGCGTGGACCCGCCGGTGCTGGTCAGCCCGCCCCGGATCGTCGGGTCCCGGCTCTACCTGCTCGCCCGCAACCGCGCCTTCTCGCTGGTGCCCGGCTCGATGACCGGCCACCTCACCGAGGACGTGGCCACCGTACGGCTGGAGGGGCGGGCCACCCTGCCGCTGGAGATGCAGTGGCGGCTGGACGACCGGCGACCCCGGCTGGCCACCCTGCGGGACCTCATCCGGCAGGAGGCGGCGGCGCTCGAGGAGCAGTAGCCGCGCCCCGACCCGGCACCGCCGACCACGGCCCCCACCACGCACCCCTGACCACCACCCCCGACCACCACCCTTGACGCTGGCATGCCACCGCCGGAAGGATGCCGGATCATCCCTCCGGCCCGCGGCAGCGCCACGGGCCGCCCGACCCCGGGGATCCGCCTTGACCCTGCGCCCACTGCTCCGCCGCGCCGCCGGTTTACTCGGTGCCGCCGCGCTCACCCTCGCCGGCACCCTCACCGCCGCCGGCCCCGCCCACGCCGACTTCGGCACCGACTACCACGACCCGGTCACCGCCACCAAGCCCCTCACCCGTCCCGACACCCGCTCCTGCACCGTCGAGGCGATGCACCAGCGCGAGTTCCGCAACGGGTACGGTAACCCGCCCGACACCCCGTACACCGCCACCCTCACCCCGCCCGCCGACTGCGCGGGCCCGTGGTCGGCGGTGGTGCTGGACCTCCACGGGCAGGTCGCCGGGCGGCAGTTCGACCGGATGTTCAGCGTCCGGGTCGGCGGCGTCCAGGTGCTGCTCTCCTCCACCCCGGAGCCGTCCAAGGACGGCATCGAGTGGAACGTCGAGCACGACGTCACCCGCTACGCCCCGCTGTTCGCGTCCGGTCCGCAGGACTTCTCCTTCGACCTCGCCAACGTCACCGACGCCACCTACACCGGCGTCTTCACGATCAGCGCGACCCTGACCTTCTACACCGCGAACGATCGCTGGCCGGCCGCCCGCGGCGCCGACCGGCTGCTCACCACCGGACCGTTCGCGCTCACCCAGGCCGCCCCCGCCGCCGGGCGCGAACTCACCTTCCCGCAGAACCTCGAACGCCTCACCGCCGAGGTCTACACCCGGGGCGGCGGCGCCTGCGAGGAGTTCGCGTACGCCTCCGCGCCGGACGCCTTCGTCACCGCCAACCCGGGCCTCGGCCTCTGCGGCAAGGGCCCGTTCCGCGAGCTGCGCCTCACCGTGGACGGCCGGGTGGCCGGCGCGGTCTGGCCGTACCCGGTGATCTACACCGGCGGCTGGGACCCGCTGCTCTGGCGGCCCGTCCCCGGTATCTTCGCCTTCGACCTGCCCGCCTACCGGCTCGACCTCACCCCGTACGTCGGCCTGCTGCTCGACGGCCGCCCGCACACCGTCGGCGTCACGGTCAACGCGTCCGAGGCGCAGAGCAACGACACCTGGACCGGCCAGGTCAACCTGTTCGCCGAGGTCGACCACGGCGCCGCCCGCACCACCGGGCAGCTCACCGACCACCGGGTCGCCCCCGAGGCCGCCGTGAGCACCGCGCTCGCCGACCAGGGCGGCGGCAGCGGCGACTGGACCGTCACCGCCGCCCGGCACGATCTCGCCCGGGGCTGGGTGCAGACCTCGCACGGCCGGATCACCACCGAGGTCCGCGACGACCTCTCCTTCCGCTCCGGCCAGCAACTGCGCGACAGCGGCAACGACGTGACGCTGCACAACGGCACCGACCTCACCCGCACCACCTCGACCTGGGGCGGCGGACCGCACCGCACCACCACCGTCCACGAGGGCGAACCGCTGGACGTCACCTACAAGGTGAGCCACGACGCGGCCGGCAACACCGACCAGACCACCGCCATGGACCTCGGCTACCACCGCGAGGCCGGCACGGCGACCGGCGGCCACGTCACCGAGCGCTCCACCGTCGACCACACCCTGCGCCCGACCGCCCAACGCCACGACGGCGACCGCACCGTCCGCACCGGCAGCAGCACGGAGGACTACCGCAGTACCGGGCCCGAGGGGCCGTACCACCGGACGCTGAGCTTCGTGGACGGGTGGCCGCGGTCCTGAACCGCCCCCCGGTGATCGATTCTCCGCATTGATCGATTTGCGAAAATTGCCCGAATTCATGCTGTTCACCCCTGGTGCACACGGCGTACGAGGCGCATGATGGGAAATGGACCTGCGAGGTAGCTGAAGGAAGTTCGACCGCAGGAGGCAGTGGCGACAGATCGAGACGGATCAGGGTCTGCCGCTGGTTTTCTACCTCGGTCGACGATCGAACTACTGGCCGGAGGACGTCAAGTCCGGAGGCCGCCCCCACCTCGTAGGTTCCCCGCGTCCACGGAGCATCCCCTCGGCTCCGTGGACGCGCCGTCCATGTGCACAGCCGAGCATGTCCATCCGGGCCACTCGTTCGTACCGCCCGTACGGCACGGCCCGTTCGGCGCGGTCCGTTCGGCACCGCTGAATCAGTACCGCTGGATCAGTACCGCCGGTTCGGTATGCCTAGTTCGGTACGGCGTAGCCCATCTCCCAGGCGTGCACGGCGATCCCGACCCGGTTCGCCACCCCGAGCTTGCGCTGGATGCTGGCGACGTGGGTCTTCACCGTGCCCGGCGAGATGAACAGCTCCGCGGCGATGTCCGCGTTCGTGCGGCCCGCCGCGACCTGCCCGGCGATCTCCACCTCCCGCTCGGTCAACGGCGCCGCGGCCGCGGGCCCCCGGCGCTCCGGCCGGCGCGGCGCCGTCACGTGCCGCAGCAGCCGGACCGTGACCGACGGGCTGATCAGACTCTCCCCGTCCGCCGCCGCCCGCACCGCCTCGGCCAACAGCGCCGGGCCGGAACGCTTCAGCAGGAACCCCGAAGCCCCGTACTGCAGCGCCGGGTACACGTACTCGTCCAAGTCGAAGGTGGTCAGCACCACCACCCGCACCGGCTCGGCCACCCCCGGCCCGGCCAGCCGCCGGGTCAGCTCCAGCCCGTCCATCCGCGGCATCCGGATGTCCACCAGTGCGACGTCCGGCCGCAGTTCGGCCGCCAGCCGCAGCGCGGCCAGCCCGTCCGCGGCCTCCCCCACCACCTCGATGTCCGGCTGGGCCTCCAGGATCCGCCGCACGCCGCGCCGCACGGCCTCCTGGTCGTCCGCGATCAGGGTGCGGATCACCCGCGGGCACTCGCCGTTCGCGCTCGTCACGCCCAGCAGTCTGCCACGCGATCCGTCACACGCAGCCCGCCGGGAAGCTCCCCCGGCAACCCCTGTACGGCCCGCCGGAAAATTCACGCGGCGACCCCGGCGCGGTTCACCTCCGTACGGTGAGCTGACCGCCATGAACGCTTCCAGTGGACGTCTCCCCGTCAGCCGGCGCGGCCTCCTGGCCGGCGCCTCCGGCCTCGGCCTCGGCCTCGGCGGCGCCGTGTCCCTCTCCGGCCTCGCGGCCACTCCCGCCGCCGCTGCCCCCGCCGCCCCCGCGGCCTCGCCGCTGCTGTGGCAGCGGCCCGGGCGCTCCGGTGCCCCGCGGGTGGCCGGTCTGCACCTCCAGTTCGGCTCGGACGCCTCGCGCGAGGTGGTGGTGTCGTGGCACACCACCAGGTCCGTCGCCAACCCGCGGGTGATGTACGGGACTTCGAACGGCGGCTTCGGCCGGACCACGCAGGCCGCGACCCGCACCTACCGGGACGCCGCCTCCGGCACCGAGGTCCAGGTGCACCACGCCCGGCTGACCGGCCTGCACCCCGACACGGACTACGTCTACGCGGCCGTCCACGACGGCACCACCCCCGAGCTCGGCACCGTCCGCACCGCCCCGCGCGGCCGGTCCGCCTTCACCTTCACCAGCTTCGGCGACCAGGGCACCCCCACCCTCGGAAAGAAGACCGCCAACGGCTACGTCAACGACAACCTCGGCAGCCCCGCCGCCGGCGACACCACCGCCGGGGTCGAGCGGATCGCCCCACTGTTCCACCTGCTCAACGGCGACCTCTGCTACGCGAACATCTCCACCGACCGGGTCCGCACCTGGTCCGACTGGTTCGAGAACAACACCCGCTCCGCCCGCCACCGCCCCTGGATGCCCGCGGCCGGCAACCACGAGAACGAGAAGGGCAACGGCCCGATCGGCTACGGCGCCTACCAGGCCTACTTCGACCTGCCGGGCTCCGGCTCGGACGACGAACTGCACGGCCTCTGGTACTCGTTCACCGCCGGCTCGGTACGCGTCATCAGCCTCAACAACGACGACGTGGCCCTGCAGGACGGCGGCAACTCCTACGTCCACGGCTACTCCGGCGGCGCCCAGCAGCGCTGGCTGGAGCGGGAGTTGGCCGCGGCGAACGCGGACCCGGAGATCGACTGGATCGTGGTCTGCATGCACCAGGTGGTGATCTCCACCGCCGACAAGTTCAACGGTGCCGACCTCGGCGTACGCGAGGCCTGGGTGCCGCTGTTCGACAAGTACGGCGTGGACCTGGTGGTCTGCGGCCACGAGCACCACTACGAGCGCTCCCACCCGATCCGCGGCCAGCAGCCGACCGACACCCGCACCCCGATCCCGGTCGCCACCGGCACCCAGACCATCGACACCACCAAGGGCACCGTCCACATGGTGATCGGCGGAGGCGGCACCTCGGCCCCGTCCAACCAGCTGTTCTTCAACCCCCCGAAGGCCCGCGTCATCACCGGCGTCGGCGCCGCCGACCCGGCCACCGGCAAGCGCCCGCCGGTGTACGTGATCGAGGACGCCCCCTGGTCGGCCTTCCGCGACGCCGACAACCCGTACGGCTTCGCGTCCTTCGACGTCAACCCGGGTGAGCGCGGTGGGCGGACCACCATCGACGTCACCTACTACTCCGTCAGCGGCCCGTACGGCGACCTGGTCCCCGTCGACCGCTTCACCCTGACCCGCCCGCGCGGCGCCCGCGGCGGCGGCCGGGGCCGCTGACCGCCCGGAATGCCCGACCCGCTCCGCACGCGTGGCACGCGCCACACTCGCCACACGCACGGCACGCGCCACACGCACGGCACGCACGGAAGCGGCGAACGCCGGCCGAGCCCCCTCGGCCGGTGCCGTGCCTAGCGCGCTACCGCCCCGGCAGCGTGCAGCTGACCCGCCAACCCGCGGGCTCGACCGGGCCCGCGGTCAACGCGCCACCATGGGCGGCGGTGCGGGCGGTGAGGCCGGCCAGTCCGGTGCCGCCGGAGCCCGGGCGGCGGCGCAGCAGCGGCTTGCGGGCGGGGCCCGCGTTGTCGGTGACCGTCACCTCGACGGCGCCGTCCCGACCGGGGGCCACCCGTACGGCGACCTCGGTGGCCTGCGGGGCGTGGCGGCGGATGTTGGTGAGGGCCTCCAGCACGACGGCGTAGGCGGTCGCCTGGGTCTCGGCGGGGAGCACGTCGACGGCGTCGGGGGCCACGTCGACGGTGGCCCCCGGCCCGCCCGTCGTACCGAAGCGGGCGACCAGCTCGGGGAGATCGGCCAGGCCCAGGCGGCGCGTCGTCGCGGCCGCCCCGGCGGACCGCTCGCCCTGCCCGTCCGGGCCATCGCGCAGGGCCCCGACCATCTCGTCCATCGAATCCAGCGCCCGCAGCCCGGCCTCCTCCAGGCGGCGCAGCAGCACGGCGGTCTCCTCCGCGTCCTGGCCCGGGAGTTGACCGGCCTGGGCTTCCAGCACAATGCCGGTGATCTCGTGGGCGACGAAGTCGTGCAGCCCCCGGGCCACTTCGAGCCGCTGCTCGCGCCGGGCCCACACGACGGCCCGCTCCCGGCGGGCGTCCAGGACACGCAGGTAGAGGGCCACCCCCGCGACGCCGAGCACCGGCAGCAGGGAGAGCAGCACGCTGATCACCGGGCCGGCCGCGCCGCCCTGGGGCGTGCGGAGGGCGAACCGCAACGGCAGCAGGACGGCCGCCGACCCGACCAGCCCGCCGACCGGCCCGGCCCACCGGTCGGGCAGCCGACGCACGGTCCGGAACAGCACCCCGAGCAGGGCGAGCCACTCGAAGGGCAGCCAGAACGCGGGCAGCCGGTACGGCCCCGGGTAGAGCACGTCGAGCAGCAGCGAGGCGCCGGCCACCGCCCCGGCGGCCGCGCCGAGCGTGATCCGTCCGGCAGGCCACGGCAGGAGCGCCACCACCGCCGCGAGCGCGGCCGTCAGGGCGAGCAGCAGGGCCGCGCCGTGGTCGCCCGGGTGGGCGAGCGCGACGGGCGCCGACAGGACCAGCGCGGCGAGGACGGCGAGCGGCCGCCGGACCCGGACGGAACGCGGCCGGGCGGGGCGGGTCGGGGATTCGGTGCGCACCCGGCCGAGCCTACGGGCAGCTCTCCCGGGGGAGGCGGGGCTCCTCCCCGGGAGGGAGCCGGTGGCCGCCGACTCCCCTCCGCAGCGGGAGGTTTGCCCGACCCGGCGGCGGCAGACTCGTTGTCGTCGAAGCAACCACCCCGAAGAAGGACGAACCGTCATGAACCGTCGTCTCGCCACCGCCGCAGCCTCGCTCCTCCTGCTGGCCGCGACGGTCGTCGCCGCCGTACCGGCCTCCGCGGTGCCGATCTCCGCAGTACCGGGCTCCGAAGCATCGGTCTCCGAAGCATCGGTCTCCGCAGTGTCGACCGCCGACGCGCATCCGGCCGCAGCCGCGGGCGGCCCCGGGGCGGTGAGCGTGCGCGGGACCGGTGACACCGTCCTCACCTCCGCGTTCGGTGGCTTCGCCGGCGACCCGGTCCGGATCTCGGTCGACGCCCGCGCCGCCACCAGCACCGACCCGGGCGGCACCAGCGGCCACTTCCACGTCCGCCACGTGCACAACGACGGCCGGCTGGTCGCCGACTTCGAGGGCGACATCACCTGCCTGGGCGTCGGTGGCCGGGAGGCGATCGCCACCGGTGTGATCACCAAGGGCGAGGCACCGTGGTTCCCGGGCCTGGAGGTGGTCGGCCAGAAGGTCTCGCTGTCGGTGGAGGACAACGGCCGGCACGGTGACCGGCTCGGCTGGGTCTGGGGCGCGCTGGGCCTGCCGGTGGCGGACTGCCAGGGCACGGTACCGTTCATCCGCACGACCGGTGGCGACTTCACCGTGCGCGGCTGACACCCGCCCGACCAGGGCGTTCCCGGTCCTCCGGGGTCCGCACGGGGCGGTGCGCCGCCGCCCGGCCGCTGCCGCTCGGCTGCTGCGCCCCGAGCACCCGGACCCCTGGAGGCCACCGATGCCACCGCTTTCGCCCGACCGCCCGACCGCACCCGGGCCATCCGAAGCCGGCGCGGGGTCCAACGACCGCACAGGGGACGGCCGTTGAACCCCGCGCCCGACCCGTCAAACCCCGCACCCGAGGACCCCACGCCCGAGAACCCCGCGCCCGAGTCGCCGTTGCCCGAGTACCACCGACTCGCCGCCGTCGGGCCGTACTTCGCGCTGGACACCTCCCCCGCCGGCGCTCCGCCCGAGGGCTTCCGCCCGCTGCCCGAGCTCTACGGCACCGGGCCGGACGCGCCGCTGGCCGCGCGCCTCCAGGTGGTGGCGCAGCGGCTCGGCACGGCTGAACCCCGGGTCGCCGCCTCGATCCTGCACCTGGGACTGGCCGCCCGCTTCTGGTCGGTGGGCCTCGGCTCGGCCGTCCTGCTGGGGACGGTCCCGACACTGGAGCGCGCCTGGGTACGGATCCCGGACCAGGGCCCGCTCGATCTCTGGACGCCGCCGGAGCCCGTCCGGCCGGACGCGGGACCGCTCACCGACCAGCTCCACTCCGCCGTCCTGGTAGGCCAGTTGGCGCCCCTGGCGACAGCCGTCCGGGCCGCCGCCCCGCTCTCGGCGCGCCTGCTGCTCGGCAACGTCGCCTCCGCACTGGCCGGCACGCTGCGGGTCCTGGACGCCCACGCGCCGGGCGTGGCACGGGCGTTGGTCGCGGAGCTGCTGGACCGCCCGCCGCTGGCCGGGTCCGGCACACTGGTCACCAGCCCGCTACTCGCCGGGCCGCGTGGCACCGCGTTCCGGCGGAACAGCTGCTGCCTCTACTACCGGGTCGGGCCGAACGCCGGACTCTGCGGGGACTGTTGCTTCACCGAGCCGCCCACGCGGAGGGAGCGGAGCGACCGAGACCTGCACCAGTGAAGGTCATCGTCACCGCCGCATCGCTACCGCCCCACGGGAGCCGTCACACCCGCACCACCACCCGGTCCGCCACGCCCGACGGCACGCGCGGCGCGCACGGCACGGACAACGCGCACGGCACAGATGACCCGCACGGCACGGACCACGCATGAGCCACGACCAGGCCGCATCGTGAAGCGGCCCGCGTCCGGCTTGTCCAGGGCCGGGCGCGGGCCGCGAATCCTCACCCGGTGCCGATGCCCTGGCGCCGGGTGAAGTCTTTCCGAGGGGTGCGGTCAGACCGCGACCGCTTCCTCCATCTCCTCCTCGGCCTCCGCCGGCGTCTCCACCGGACGGCGCCCACGGCTCTCGTACAGCGCCGCGGCCACCAGGGCCGCCCCGCCCAGCAGCAGCCAGACCAGCAGGGTCACGACGTGCCCGCCGAGGCCCGCGCCGCCGTCGAAGTACATGATGCTGCGCGCGCCCTCGAGGAAGCCGGCGCCGGTCCAGAAGCCGTGCAGGGCGCCGAAGAAGCCGTTCTGCAGCTCGGGCCGGTAGATACCGCCCGAGGAGGTGAAGTTGAGCATCACGAACAGGACCATCATCGTCAGCGTGGTCCACTTCTTCAGGAAGCTGTGCAGGCCGATGCCGATCAGCACGATGCCCGCCGAGTAGAGCCAGCCCAGCGCCCAGATCGCGGCGTGGTCGTGGTCGACGACGTGGAACAGAGGCCCGGCGGTGACGATCCCGATCACGCTGACCACCAGCGAGACCGCCACGCCGACCAGCGCCCGGACCTTCACGCTCAGCGCGGCGCCGGCGGCGCCGATCGCCGCCACGCTCGCGTACGAGCCGATGCTCAGGGCGACCAGCAGGAAGAACAGGCCCTGGCCGGTCGGGTCGCCCTTGGCGGGGGTGGTCAGGTCGGTGACGTGCAGGGGGACGCCCTGCTGGTCGGTGACGTTGGTGAAGACCGCCGTGGCGGCCACCACCGAGGTGTCCGAGTTGCCCTTGGCCACGATCAGCTCGGGGCTCCTGGCGTCCGGGACGAAGGCGCCGACCAGGTCGCGGTCGCGCAGTTGCCGCTCGGCGGCGGACCGGTCGCCGACGGTACGGACGTCGAGCGCGTCACCGGCCTTCTCGCGGATCGTCTGTGCCAGGCCGTGCGCCTGCGGCGTGGTGCCGACGACGGCGACCTTGAGGTGGTGCGGCTCGGGCTGGTGGAAGGCGCCCTGGTAGGCGAGCGCCATGCCGAGGCACATCAGCAGCGGGGTGATCAGGTGGACGGCGAGGTGCTTGAGCGAGTGCCCCAGGGTGGGCGCCGCGGCGGGGTTCTGGGGTGTGCTCATGGTGTTCGTACCGTCCTCCGGTGGCGTCTCGCACAGTCGAGAGGGTGGCAAATACAACCAATGCAGGTGGTAAATGCAACCATCTATTGATGTAGCTTACAACCATCCGACATCGAGCGGAAGCCGGCCCCGACAACCGGCCCCCTTCGCCCGCGATCAGCCCAGCTCGAAAACCCCGTACGAGAACCCGTCCGCCCGCAGCTCCCCGTCCGCCACCCGCACGCCCTGCGCCTCCAACGACCGGACACCCTCAGCCGGCCCCGACAACAGGTGCGACAGCGGCACCACCCCCGGCTCCCGCCGCGGATTGACCACCACCAGGTACCGCCCGCCCCTGGTGTACACCAGCGGGTACCCGGCCTGCCGGACCTCCACCACGCCGGCGGAACCCAGCCCCGGGTGCGCCCGACGCAGGGCGATCAGCCGCCGGACGGTGTGCAGCAGCGACGTCGGATCGGCGCGCTGGGAGAGCACGTCAGGGCGGTGCGGGTCCGGGTCCACCGGCAGGTACAGCCGCTCGGGCGGAGCGCTGGAGAACCCGGCCGTCGGGCCGGGCGTCCACTGCATCGGGGTGCGCGAGCCGGCCCGGTTGAAGCGCGGCCCCAGCACGCTGCCCTCGGTGTCGGGCAGGCCGGGGAGGTAGCGCATGCCGATCTCGTCGCCGTAGTAGACGGCCGGGAGGGTGGGCCAGGTGAGCAGGAAGGCGAAGGCGGGCGCGAGCTGCTCGGCGGTGCGCGGACCGGCGGCCAACCGGGAGAAGTCGTGGTTGGCGGTCGGCAGCACGATGTGCCCGCTGCCCTCGGTGAGTTCGGCGGCGGAGCGCCAGGCGTCCAGGAAGGGCTGCGGGGTGCCGCGGCCCTCGGCCTCGAAGTAGCAGGCCTCCTGTTGCCAGAACTCCTCGACCGTCCCGCCGTTGTTGTTCCACAGGGAGCGCAGCGGGAGGCCGTGGTCCTCCCCGCCGAAGTGCAGGAAGAAGTCCGCGTGGAAGCCGGCCGCGACGGCGGCGGAGGGGTCACCCCACTCGGCGAGCAGCGCGGCCTGGGGGTGGGCGCGGTCCAGCCAGTCGCGCAGCTCGGTCCAGAGCTTGGCGGTCTCGGCCTTGCCCGGGTCGTCCTTGACCAGCGAGTACGCCATGTCGACCCGGAAGCCGGCCACGCCGAGGCCGAGCCAGTGCGCCATGATGTCGCGCAGCGCCGCCCGGTTGGCGCGCGGGCCCTCGGCGTCCACCGGCTGGCGCCAGGGCTCGTCCGAACTGCTGCGCGCGTAGCCGAAGTTGAGGGCGGGCTGACAGTCGAAGAAGTTCGGCCGGTACCAGCCCGGGCGGCTGCCGGGTGAGGGGACGAAGCCGTCCACCTGGCGGTCGGACCAGATGTACCGCTGGTCGGACGGGTCCTCGGCGGCGGCCAGGAACCAGGGGTGGCGGTCGGAGGTGTGCCCGGCGACCAGGTCCAGCAGGACCCGGATGCCCCGGCCGCGGGCGGCCTCGACCAGCGCGACCAGGTCCTCGGTGCTGCCGTAGCGCGGGGCGGGGGCGAGGTAGTCGGTGATGTCGTACCCGGCGTCGCGGAACGGCGAGGCGAAGCAGGGGTTGAGCCAGACGGTGTCGACGCCGAGCCAGGCGAGGTGGTCGAGGTGCGCCGCAATGCCGGCGAAGTCGCCGATGCCGTCGCCGTCGGAGTCGGCGAAGGTCTGCGGGTAGATCTGGTAGAGGACGGCGTCGGCGAGCCAGTCGGGGCCGGGGCGGGTCGAGGTCATGGGCGGAGGTCCTCCTACCGGGTCCGGGGCCCGGGGTGCACCGGGCGGGGCTGAGCCGGGCCGGACTCGGCCGGGGCCGAACCGGGTGCCCCCGATTCTCGTCCAATTGCGGCCGTCCCGACAGCCCGCCTCGCCCCGCCGGCGCCTCCCCCCGCTCCTACGGCGTCCCGACAGCCCGCCTCGCCCCGCCGCCTCCCCCGCTCCTACGGCGCCCCGCACGCCTGCGTGAACGCCCGGGCCCGCCGGGTGATCTCCGCCCAGTCCCCCGCCACGACCGCCTCCGGCGGCACCACGTCCGTCCCCGCGCAGACCGCGAGCGCGCCCTGCCCCAGGAACTCGGCGGCGTTGCCCGCGTTCACCCCGCCGGAGGCCACCAGCGGGACGTCCGGGTACGGGCCGCGCAGGTCCTTGAAGTAGCCGGGACCGAACGCCCTGGCCGGGAAGATCTTGACGGCGGCCGCCCCCAGGTCCACCGCCCGGGCCACCTCGGTCGGAGTGAGCGCCCCGAGCACCACCGGCACCCCGGCGGCCTTCGCCGCCTCCGCGACCTCGGGCCGGCAGCCGGGCGTGACCAGGAAGGACGCCCCGACCGCGACCCCGCGCTCGGCCTGCTCCGCGGTCAGCACGGTGCCGACACCGACCCGGTGGCCGGCCTGTGCGGCGCGACGCAGATGCTTCGTCACATCCGGTGTGGTGTACGTGAATTCGGTCCACTCGATGCCGCCGGCGGCGAGCGCTTCGCACAGCGCGGAGGCGTCCGGGATGCGCGGAGCGCGGACCACCGCGATCACCCGGTCGTCCCGCAGGGCTGAGAGAGAGTTCATGCGGCTCGGGTTCCTCGGTCGGTGCGGCGCAGGGCGCGCCCGGGCCGGGCGCCGGTGGTGCGACCCTGCCGGACGACGGCGGTGCCGTTGACGTACACGCACTCGATGCCCTCGGCGGGCCGCCGGGGGTGCTCGAAGGTGGCGGCGTCCCGGACCCGTTCGGGGTCGAGGAGTACCAGGTCGGCGTGGTGGCCGGGGGCGATCCGGCCGCGCCGGTGCAGGCCCAGCCGGGCGGCGGGCCGGCCGGTCATCCGGGCGACCGTCTCCTCCAGTGTCAGCAGGCCCAACTCCCGGCTGTAGTGGCCGAGATAACGCGGGAAGGTGCCCCAGGCCCGCGGGTGCGGCCGGGCGCCGACCAGCAGTCCGTCGCTGCCGGCGGTGTGCGCGCGGTGGCGCATGATCGCCCGGACGTTCTCCTCGTGCCCGACGTGCTGGAGGATCGTGGTGGCCAGTTCGTCCCGGCGCAGCAGGTCGAGGAAGACCTCCGTGCCGGTCCGCCGCTCCCCGTCGGCGAGTTCGGCGACGGTCCTGCCGACGGCCGGTGCCAGCTCCGCCGACCGAACGCCGGAGATCTGGACCGTCGCCCAGTCGGCGACCACGCCGTGGCAGCCGTCGCTGCCCTTCTCCTCCATCTCGTACCGGATCCGGGCGCACTGCGCCGGGTCGGTGAGCCTGGCCAGCGTCGGCGCCGGTCCGCCCTCGGTGGCCCAACTCGGCAGCAGGGCGGCCAGGGTGGTGGAGCCCGGCAGGTAGGGGTAGCTGTCCAGGGTGAGGTCGACGCCGTCGGCGAGCGCCTCGTCGACCAGCTCCAGCAGCTCGCCGGCCCGGCCCCGGTTGACGCCGAAGTTCATCGTGGCGTGGGTCAGGTGCAGCCCGCAGCCGCTCCGCCGGGAGATCTCCACCATCTCCGCGTAGCCCTCCAATGCCCCCTCACCGTAGGAGCGTTGGTGCGGAGCGTGGAATCCGCCGTAGGCCGCGACGATGGTGCACAGCTCGACCAGTTCGGCGGTGTCCGCGTACATCCCGGGGGTGTAGCTGAGGCCGCTGGACATGCCGACCGCGCCGTCCAGCAGGCTCCTCGCCAACACCTGCCGCATCCGGTCGAGTTCGGCCGGGGTGGGCGGGCGGTCGGCCCAGCCCATGACGAGGGTGCGCAGCGTGCCGTGCGGGACGAGGTAGCAGGCGTTGACGGCGACGCCGGTGCGGTCGATCCGGTCCAGGTAGCCGGCGACGTCGCGCCAGTCCCAGTCGAGCTCGGCCGGATCGCCGTTCCAGCCCGCGAGTTGGCGGCGCAGCGCGGGCAGCGTGGTGTCGTCCACCGGGGCGTAGGACAGGCCGTCCTGGCCGAGGACCTCGCAGGTGACGCCCTGGGTGACCTTGGCCGGGTGCTCGGGTTCGAGCAGCAGGGCGAGGTCGGAGTGGGCGTGCATGTCGATGAAGCCGGGGGCCAGGACCAGGCCGTCGGCGTCCACTACCTCGGGCGCGTCGAGGCGGTCGCCGATCTCGGTGATCAGGCCGTCGGCGATCCGTACGTCCGCCCGGTAGCGGTCCGCGCCGGTGCCGTCCACGATGGTGGCGCCCCGGAAGACCGTCGCACCCGGCCCGGATCGGCCTGCCCGTGCCCCGGATCGGCCTGCTCCCGTCCCGCCCGCCCTCGCCTCGGCCGCACTCGACCCAACCTCCGGCACCCCGTCCGATTTCGCCCTGCCCGCCGGCACCCCGTCCGGTGTCGCCCCGGCCATCAGAAGAAGGTCCTGACCAATCCGGTGACCTTCGGCTCGGCCGCGTCCGCGGAGTCCAGCACCGGGATCGCCGTCCACTTGTCGAAGGCGGTGCACGGGTGCGACACGCCCAGGCGCAGCACCGCGCCGATCGGCGCGAGGTCGCCCGCGTCACGCAGGAAGGCGTGCTGGTCGTTGAGCGCGGTGATCCGGGCCGCCGTCCCGGTCAACTCGGCTCCGCCGCGGACCCGTTGCGGCTCGGGCAGGCCGTCGTCGAAGGGCAGGTCGCGCTTTCCCGCGTCCAGCAGGGCGAGTTGCGGCTCGGGGCGGGAGATCACCCGGGCCCAGCCGTGCAGCGCACCGCGGAAGGGTGCCTCACCGCCGTGCCGGGCGAGCGGCGAGATGCCCCGGTAGAAGCCGTCGTCGTGGGCGATGTACGCACCAGAGCGCAGCACCACCAGGGCGTCCGGCAGGTCGGCCAACTCCTCGACCACCAGGTCGAAGTAGGCGCTGCCCCCGGCCGTGACCACCGGCGGCGCGTCGTCGGGGTAGGCGCCGGCGAGCCGGCCGTGGAGCTGGGCCAGTGCCCGGAGGTAGCCGCGGACGGTGGCCAGCCCGTCGGTCGTGGCGTCGTGCGCGAGCGCGCCCTCGTACCCGCCGACGCCCGCGAGGCGCAGGGTGGGGGCGCGCAGCACGGCGGCGGCGACCTCGACGGCGGCGTCCACGCCGCGGGCGCCGGTCCGCCCGTGGGGGCCGCCGAGTTCGATCAGTACCTCGACCGGCCGTTCGGCCCCGGCGGCGCGCAGTGCCTCGTCCATCAGCCGCACGCTCTCGGTGGAGTCGACCCAGGAGAGGAAGGCGAAGCCCGGGTCGGAGGCCAGTTCGTCGGCGAGCCAGGCCAGTCCGGCCGGGTCGAGCAGGGTGTTGGCGAGCAGGATCCGCTGCACCCCGAAGGCCCTGGCGACTCGCACCTGGGGCAGGTTGGCGAGGGTGATGCCGTGGGCTCCGGCGGCGAGCTGCGCCTCCCAGAGGGCGGGTGCCATGGTGGTCTTGCCGTGCGGGGCGAGCGCGACGCCCGCCTTGGCGCACCAGTCGGCCATGGTGCGGACGTTGTGCTCGAGCGCGGCAGCGTCGAGGGTGAGCAGCGGGGTGCCGAGCGAGGAGAGGGTCGGGCCGGTGGCCAGCCACTCCCGCACGGTGTGGCCCCACGACTCCGGCGGGGCGGCCTTGAACCGCCAGTCCAGCTGCTCGTCGGCCAGGGCCGCCACCGCGCCGCCGGCGATGCCCGGCCCGGTGCCGCTGCTTGCGAAGGTCTGCTCCACGGTCTTCCTCCATTTGCCATGTTGCAACATGCGCAACGAGGGTTGCACATGCTGGCAGCACGGTTCTAGCATCGGCGCCGGATCACGGTCAACGGAACCGTCCCAGGCCGACCGGGACCGACCCACTCAGACCCACGCCGAACGGAACTGACCCACGCTCAACGAACCCGACCCACGTTCAGGAGTCCCGGCCCGCACCCGACGGAACGGCCGCAGACGAGGAGCCCAGCACATGCCGCGACAGGACACCCCGGGCCCGACCCGCCCGGGTCCTCCCCCGACGGCCGTGTGCGTGGGCGAGTCGATGGCGGTCCTGCTCCCGGACCGCCCGGGCCCACTGGAGTCGGTGGAGAACTTCCGGCTCGCCGTCGGCGGCGCCGAGTCCAACGTGGCCGGCGCACTGGCCGCGCTCGGCGTGCCGACCGCCTGGGTCAGCCGGGTCGGCGACGACGGCTTCGGTCGGCGGCTCGTCGCCGAGGTCGCCGCCCGCGGCGTGGACGTCTCGGCGGTCGCGGTCGACCCACACCGCCCGACCGGCGTCTACCTCAAGGAGGTCGGCGGCACCACCGGCCACGATCACGACCTCGGCCCCGGCCGCAGCCGACTGCACTACCACCGGCGCGGTTCCGCGGCCGCCGCGCTCTCCCCCGCACTGCTCGCCGACCCGGCCGCCGCCGCACTGCTGGCCGGCGCCCGTCTACTGCACCTGTCCGGCATCACCGCCGCGCTCTCCGACGACTGCCTCGCCCTGCTGCGCGCCCTGTTCGCCGACCGCCGCCCGGACCGGCTGGTCAGCTTCGACCTCAACTGGCGCCCCTCACTCTGGCACGACCGGGACCCGGCCGTACTGCCGCCGCTGCTGGACGCCGCCGACCTGCTGCTGCTCGGCGCCGACGAGGCGCAGGCCGCCTTCGGCACCGGCGACCCCACCGCCCTGCGCCGCCGCTTCCCCTCCCCCGCCACCCTCGTGGTCAAGGACGCCGACCGGCACGTCACCGCCCTGGAGCGGGACGGCACGGCGGTCACCGAGCCGGCCCTCGCCGTCGAGGTGGTCGAGGCCACCGGCGCGGGCGACGCCTTCGCGGCCGGTTACCTGGCCGGCACCGTCCGGGGCCTGGACCAGCGCCGCCGGCTGCGGCTCGGCCACCTGAGCGCCGCCTGCGCGCTGACCGCCCACGGCGACCAGGCCGAGCTGCCGCCCGCCGCCGTCGTGACGGCACTGCTCGACGCCTCCGCCGCCGACTGGGCCGCCACCCGGGTCACCGCGGCCGGCATCACCGGCCCGACCCTGCCCACCGACGGCGCCCACAAGGCCGACCGCCCGCACCCCACCGACCGCCCGCACCCCACCGACGGCGCGCACCCCACCGACGGAGCACCGCCGACCGACCGAACGCCGCCCGCCGGCCGGGCCCGGGCCCGATGAGCAGCCACCCCAGCCCTCGAAGCGGAGCACGATGAGCCAGACCGTCACCCGCGCCCTGCGCATCCTCGCCCAGCTCGGCGAGGGCGAACGCTCCCTCGACCAGCTCGCCGAGGTGCTCGGCGTCCACAAGACGACCGTGCTCCGGCTGCTCCAGAGCCTCGAAGAGGAACGATTCGTCTACCGCGACGCGGCCTACCGCTACCACCTGGGCGCCGGCCTCTTCGCCCTGTCCGGCCTGGCTCTTGAGCAGCGCGGCATTCGCCGGATCGCCGCCCCGCACCTGGCCGAGCTGAACGCCGCCACCGGCCAGACCGTGCACCTGGCCGCGTACGAGGGCGGCGAGGTGGTCTACATCGACAAGTTCGACTCCCGCCATCCGGTGCGGATGTACTCCCGGATCGGCCTGCGCGCCGCCCTGCACAGCGCCGCCGTCTCCAAGGTGCTGCTGGCCGACCTGCCGCTGCCCGAGCGGCGCCGGGTGGTGGCCGGGATCGACTTCGCCCCGCACACCGAACGCACCCTCACCACGCCCGGGGCGCTGCTCGCCGAGCTGGAGAAGGTCGCCGCCCAGGGCTGGGCGCAGGACCACGCCGAGCACGAGGCCTTCATCAACTGCGTGGCCGCACCCGTCCGGGACGCCAGCGGGCGGGTCGTCGCCGCCGCCTCCATCTCCGTCCCGGACGTCGTCCTCCCGTACGAGCAGGTGCTGGACCTCCTCCCGCAGCTGGTCGCCACCGCCCGCGCGGTGTCGGCCGACTGCGGCCTCCCCGGCCACAGTTGACGGATCATCAAGACAGCCCGAAACAGCCGCCGAGAACTCCAAGGAGCAAGGAACCCCCATGTCCTCCGACAAGATCGAGATCCGCACCGACGGGGCCCCCGCCCCCGCCTGGATGTTCTCCCAGGGCGTCCGCAAGGGCCCGATCCTGCAGGTCTCCGGCCAGGGCCCGCAGGATCCCGCGACCGGCGAGTACCTCCACCGCGGCGACGTGAAGGCACAGACGCGGCGCACCCTGGAGAACGTCAAGGCCATCGTCGAGGCCGGTGGCGCCACCATCGAGGACGTGGTGATGTTCCGCGTCTACCTCACCAAGCGCGCGGACTTCCCATTGATGAACGAGGTCTACGCCGAGTTCATCGAGGAGAACGTCAAGCCCGGCGGCGTGAAGCCCTGCCGCACCACCGTCTTCGTCGAGCTGCCGCAGGAGCCGATGCTGGTCGAGATCGACGCCCAGGCCGTCGTCGCCTGACGATCCGGCCGACCCGAGGGCCCGGACGGCACGTCCGGGCCCTCGGCGTTCCCCGAGGCCTGCTTGCCACACTTCGCCAGCAACATTAGGTTAGGCTCACCTAACTATCTGGAGGTCCGTCCATGAGCCTGCCAACCGGCGACACCGAGGTGCCCGAGCCCACCACCGCCGAACGGATCCACAGCCTGCTCAGCACGACCTCCTCGCTCGCCGTCCGCACCCTGGGCGAGCAGCACGACCTGGACGGCCCGGTCTCCGCCCACGGCTCCCGCCTGCGGCTGCGCGCCCCGCTGGACACGCCGCTCACCGTGGCCGCGGCCCACGCCGCCGAGGGCCTCGCCGTCATCCTCGATGTCACCGACGTCGCCCCCGTCGCCGTCCGCGACCGCGTCCGCGCCCGCCTCACCCTGGCCGGCCGGCTGCACCTGGCCCACCTCGCCGACGACGGCCTCAGCGCCCACCTGCGGGTGGACGTCGCCCACGCCGTCCTCGCCACCCCGTACGGCACCGGCGCGGTCACCGCCGCCGACCTCGCCCTCGCCGCCCCCGACCCGATGGCCCGCCACGAGGCCGCAATGCTCACCCACTTCGCCGACGACCACGCCGACGCACTCGAGGTCCTCACCCGCCTGCTCGACCCGGTGCTGCTCGCCCGGAACCCGGACGTCCGCCCGCTCGCCCTGGACCGCCACGGCCTGGTGCTGCGCCTGGACCACCCCGACGGCCACCGCGACGTCCGCCTGGTCTTCCCCGAACCGGCCCGCGACACCGAGGACTTGGGCCACCGGATGCACGACCTGCTGGCCGCCGCCCGGTACGGTCAGCCGGCCCACCGCAGCTGAGTCGCCGGCTCACCGCCCGGCCGCGTCCTCCTCACGTACCGCCCGGACCACCACCGGCGCACCGCGAACGCCACCCCGACCCCGCCCCGACCCCGCCCCGAAAACGAACCGCCGACCCCGAAAACGGCAGCGGCCGGCCCGGCTCGCGAGGAAGTGAATCCCGCGAGCCGGGCCGGCCTGGGCGTGTCCCGCGCCCATGTCCACTGCACGGCGATCACCCGGTCGAGCGGTCACCCGACATGACCATCCCGGAGGATCGATTCGCTCCGCAGCAGCGGTGGTTCCTGAAACCCCGACAGGGTCAGAGCGCGACGCCGTGCGCGCGCAGGTAGGCGACCGGGTCGATGTCCGAGCCGTACTCCGGGCCGGTGCGGATCTCGAAGTGCAGGTGCGGGCCGGTCACGTTGCCGGTGGCGCCGGAGAGGCCGAGCTGCTGGCCGACGGTGACGGTCTGACCGATCTTCACACCGATCACGGAGAGGTGCGCGTACTCGGCGTAGTGGCCGTCGGCGAGCTTGATCTCGACCTCGTTGCCGTAGGCGCCGCCGTTGCCGGCCTTGACCACGACACCGTTGGCGACGGCGCGCAGCGGGGTGCCGGTGGAGGCCACGAAGTCCTGGCCGGTGTGGTGGCCGGAGGCCCACATCGAGCCGGCCACGCCGTAGGCCTCGCCGAGCACCGGGTGGGCCAGCGGCGCGACGAAGCCGGAGGCGGCGGCGACCGGAGCGGCGGTCACGGCCTGGGCCGGAGCGGCGGTCTGAACCTGGGTCTGCACCTGGGCGGCCGGCTTGGCGGCCTCGGTCTTGACCTGGACCTGGGCCTGCGGCTTGGCGGCCGAAGTGGCCTGGGTGACCGGAGCGGCCGGCTTGGCGGGCTTGGCCGGGGCGACGTCCGCGGACGGCGCGGCAGCGTGGCCGGCGATCGCGAACTGCTGGCCCGGGAAGATCAGGTTCGGGTTGGCGCCGACGACCGAGCGGTTCTGCTCGTACAGCGCGTGCCAGCCGCCCTCGACGTGCTTGGCGTCGGCGATCTTGGACAGGGTGTCGCCGCTGACGACGCGGTAGCTCTCGTGCGCGGCGGCCGGAGCGGCCTGGGCCGGCGCGGCCTGAGCCGGCGCGGCGTCGACGGCGGTGGTGGAGGCGGCGGTCTGCGGGGCCGGGGCGACCAGGGCGGTGTGGGCCTGGGCGCTCATCGCGGTGACGAGCGGGAGGGCGAAGGAGACACCGGTGACGGCGGTGGCGATGCCGATGCGGGCGGCGCGGGGCAGGGCGATACGACGAGCCTGAGCAGGCATGGAAGTTTCCTCTCCGACGCCTGCGAGGTGAGCTGTCGGGTTCGGGCTGGAGTTGCCCGGCCGCATGCGCGGCTTCACCCCAAGCCGGCCCTGGACGCCGCGCCCTGAGGCGCGAACTTCCGGTCCGGCGACTTACCTGTGGGTCCCCCGCTCCTGCCGTACAGAGTTCAGTTCGAACCACCGGGAAGCGGCAGGACTCGGCGTTCCACCCGGTGGATCCGTCCGGACTGGCCGGGCGGTCGCTGAACTAAAACCCATCCGTTCGGGTGAAGCAATGTCGATCTCTTGAATCGGCAACCATCCCCCGGGGTGCGGTGACTCTCCGGATGATCCGCTGCACGGTGCGTACGCGATCCATTCACCCCGCGCCACTGATCCACGACCCTGCGCCGACATCGACGGCACTGCGCGGTCGTCCGCTCACGCACCGCACACCACCGACACACCCGCCGGTGACCCTTGTCACGCGGGCCTCACGGGGAGCAGGATCGGGCCGTGGCCACTTCCGAGGCCGGCACCCTGCGCCTGGGCACCGCGCAGGGTCGCTGGGTACTA
The DNA here is from genome assembly GCF_055576085.1 of Kitasatospora sp. NPDC033851. NCBI lineage: Bacteria > Bacillati > Actinomycetota > Actinomycetes > Kitasatosporales > Streptomycetaceae > Kitasatospora > Kitasatospora sp. NPDC033851. The sequence continues at coordinate 108,662 of NZ_JBVIRL010000021.1, forward strand.
CTGGCGACGGTGCTCGGCTCCAGCATGGCGATGCTGGACGGCACCGTGGTGAACGTCGCCCTGCCCCGCATCGGCGCCGACCTCGGCGCCTCCCTGGCGTCCCTTCAGTGGACGCTGAACGGCTATCTGCTCACCCTGGCAGGCCTGATCCTGCTCGGCGGCGCGCTCGGCGACCGGTACGGAAGGCGCCGGGTCTTCCTCATCGGCGTGGTCTGGTTCGCCGCCGCCTCCGCGGCCTGCGCCGCCGCGCCGAACATCCAGGTGCTGATCGCCGCCCGCGCCGTCCAGGGCATCGGCGGGGCGCTGCTCACCCCCGGCTCGCTCGCCATGCTCCAAGCCGTCTTCGACCCTGACGACCGCTCGGCCGCGGTCGGGCTGTGGTCGGGCCTCGGCGGCGTGTCGGCCGCGGTCGGCCCCTTCCTCGGCGGCTGGCTGGTGGACGGCCCGGGCTGGCGCTGGATCTTCCTGCTGAACCTGCCGCTCGCGGCCGCCGTGATCACGGTCACCACGCGGTACGTGCCGGAGAGCCGGGACGAGAGCGCCACCGGCCGCTTCGACGTGCTCGGCGCGGTGCTCGCCGCGTTCGCCCTCGGCGCGATCACCTACGCGCTGACCGCCGCCGGGGAGGGCGTGTCCGCCGTGGTCTGGGTCAGCGGGTTGATCGGTGTGGTGCTCGGCGTCGCCTTCGTGGCCGTCGAGCGCCGCGCGCCCGATCCGATGCTGCCGCTCGGCCTGTTCTCCTCCCGGCTGTTCACCGCCGTGAACCTGGTCACCCTCTGCGTGTACGCGGCGTTCAGCGGCGTCTTCTTCCTGCTGGTGGTGCAGCTGCAGATCGTCGCCGGGTTCTCGCCGCTGGTCTCGGGCTTCGCGCTGGTGCCGATCACGGTGCTGATGCTGGGGCTGTCGGCGCGCGCCGGGCGCCTCGGCAAGCGGATCGGCCCGCGGATCCCGCTCACCGTCGGCCCGCTGCTGTGCGCCGCCGGGGTGCTGCTGATGCTGCGCATCGGCCCGGGCTCTTCCTACTGGGCGGACGTGCTGCCCGCCGTCACGGTGATGGGCTGCGGCATGACGCTGCTGGTCGCGCCGTTGACGGCCACCGTGCTGGCGGCCGTCGAGGTCCGGCACGCGGGCATCGCGAGCGGGGTGAACAACGCCGCCGCCCGCGCGGCCGGCCTGCTCGCGGTGGCCGCCCTCCCGGCCCTGGCCGGACTGAGCGGCGACGCCTACCGGGTGCCGTCCGCGGTCGACTCCGCCTTCCACACCGCGATGCTGATCTGCGCGGGTCTGCTGGCCGGCGGCGGGCTGATCGCCTTCGCCACCGTCCGGGGCAACGTCCTCGCCCCCGAGGACCACCTGGTGGCCGAGCCGGACTGCGCGTGGACCTGCGGCACCACCCCGCCGCTCGACCCGGGCCACGTCCACACGCACGAGGGCCCCGTCACCGGTCCGGTGGCGGGGCCCTCGCCCGACAGCTGACGAGTGGTCAGAGGATGTCGGCGGGGACGTACTTGGCGGCCTCCGGGTAGGCGGCCGCGACGGCCTCCACCTGACGGACCACCTCGGCGACCTGGGCACCGGCCGCACCGGTGAAGGAGAGCTTGTCGGCCAGCAGCGCGTCCAGCGCGGCCCGGTCCAGCGGGATCCGCTCGTCGGCGGCCAGGCGGTCGAGCAGCTCGTTCTCCCGGGCGCCCGCGCGCATCGCCAGCGCGGAGGCGACGGCGTGCTCCTTGATGACCTCGTGCCCGGTCTCCCGGCCGACGCCCGCGCGCACCGCGCCCATCAGCACCTTGGTGGTGGCGAGGAACGGCAGGTAGCGGTCCAGCTCGGCCTCGACCACGGCGGGGAAGGCGCCGAACTCGTCGAGGACGGTCAGGAAGGTCTCCAGCAGGCCGTCGAAGGCGAAGAAGGCGTCCGGCAGCGCGACCCGGCGCACCACCGAGCAGGAGACGTCGCCCTCGTTCCACTGGTCGCCGGCCAGCTCGCCGGTCATCGAGGCGTAGCCGCGCAGGATGACGGCCAGGCCGTTGACGCGCTCGCAGGAGCGGGTGTTCATCTTGTGCGGCATCGCGGAGGAGCCGACCTGGCCCTCCTTGAAGCCCTCGGTGACGAGCTCGTGGCCGGCCATCAGGCGGATGGTCTTGGCCAGGCTGGACGGCGCGGCGGCCAGCTGGACGAGCGCGGTGAGCACCTCGAAGTCCAGCGAGCGCGGGTAGACCTGGCCGACGCTGGTCAGCACGTTGTCGAAGCCGAGGTGCGCGGCGACCCGGCGCTCCAGCTCGGCCAGCTTCTCGGTGTCCCCGCCCATCAGGTCCAGCATGTCCTGGGAGGTGCCGACCGGGCCCTTGATCCCGCGCAGCGGGTAGCGGGCGATCAGCTCCTCCAGCCGGCGGAAGGCGACCAGCAGCTCGTCGGTGATCGACGCGAAGCGCTTGCCCAGGGTGGTGGCCTGCGCGGCCACGTTGTGCGAGCGGCCGGCCATGACCAGCTCGGAGTGCTGGGCGGACAGCGTGGCCAGGCGGACCAGCACGGCGACCGCGCGGTCGCGCACGTGCTCCAGCGACCGGCGGATCTGCAGCTGCTCGACGTTCTCGGTCAGGTCCCGGGACGTCATGCCCTTGTGGATCTGCTCGTGGCCGGCGAGTTCGCTGAACTCCTCGATCCGGGCCTTCACGTCGTGGCGGGTGACCCGCTCACGGGCGGCGATCGAGCCGAGGTCGACCTGGTCGATCACCCGCTCGTAGTCGGCGACGGCGTTCGCCGGCACCTCGACGCCGAGGTCCTGCTGGGCCTTCAGGACGGCGAGCCACAGGTGGCGCTCGAGGACCACCTTGTGCTCGGGGGACCACAGCTGGGCCAGGGTCGCCGAGGCGTACCGGGAGGCCAGGACATTGGGGATCTGGGGCTTCGCGCTCACGCTTCGCAAGGGTAACAGCCGAGGTCACGCCGGACGTCGGCACCCTGCTCCACCGGCGGCCGCGGCCGCCGGAACCCGCCGGACCGCTCGGCCCGACGCGGGTCCGCGGGTACGGGCGGCGCAGGGCCTACTGCGCGCCGCCCGTCCGGCCGGCCAGCACCGGCAGGACCTGCGTGCAGATCGAGTGCAGGGCGATCCGCTGCTCGTCGTTCATCGCCTCGAACGCCTGGTGGGTACGGCCCATCTCGCTGCGGATGAGGCCCAGGATCTCCCGACCCTCGGCCGTGATCACCACGATCTTCACCCGGCGGTCACCGGCCGCCGCCGCCCGGTTGGCCAGGCCCAGCGACTCCAGCCGGTCCACGATCCCGGTGACGTTCGACGCGTCGCAGCCCAGCCGTCCGGCCAGCGCGCGCATCGGCACCGGCTCCTGGACCGCGCCCAGCGCCTTGGCCTGCGAGGAGGAGAGCCCGTGCCGGGCCGCGGCCGCCGCGAAGTCCTGGAAATACGCGGCGCCGACGGCGGCCAACGCCTCCATCAGCTCGGCGTTGGTCGGTACGGTCGTCGTCGGTGTCGAACCCATGGGGTCAGGGTACGACCAGGTGCTTCAGCAACTCAAGCTTTGACCGGAGCAACCGTCGCGAGCCGCCTCACACCTTCACAGACATGCACCCGGCGGTCACAGCACCAACTGGTCGAACAGCCGCCGCAACTCGGCGTCCGGGTCGGCGGTCAGCCCGGTGTGCACCGGCCCCGGCTGGACGATCGCGCTGCGCGGCGCGGTCAGCCAGCGGAACCGCTGCCCGGGGCTGTCCCCCGCCGCCGGCCCGGCCTGCGGCCCGCCCAGGCAGACCGCCTCGATCCCGTGCAGCGCCCGCCGCACCCCCTGCACGTCCGTCACCGGGTCCAGCGCCAGCAGCCGCGCCTGGTCCAGGTGGGTCCGCGCCGCCAGGTGCGAACTCTGCCGGCAGTACAGCAGCACCCCGACGTTGACGCACTCACCGCGCTCGACCCTCGGCACCGCGCGGATCACGGCGTACTCGTAGTCGTGCAGCTCGACGATGGCCGGCAGCGCGGGCGTCGACGACTCGCTCATGCGGGCACCTCCGGCAGCCAGTCACGCGGACCGGCCAGTCGCCCGGTCAGCTGGGAACGGTACGCGGCGCGCACCTCGTCGGGCGAGTCGAAGCCGAACTCGTCCATCAGCCAGACCTCGGGGATCTGCGCCACGGCCGCCTCGATCGCCGTCTCCGCGAGCGGGGCGAGCGCCTTGTCCGCCGACTCCAGGTCGGGCCTGGCGCGCAGCAGCGCATGGTCGGAGGCGTCGTACGGGCGGCGCACCCAGGCGGCGGCACCGGGCCAGTTGTGGTGGAAGATCAGGCTCGCGCCGTGGTCGATCAGCCGCAGCCCGCCGGTCGCCACCAGCAGGTTCGGGTTGCGCCAGGACCGGTCGACATTGCCGATCAGCGCGTCGAACCAGAGCACCCGGCCCGCGAGTTCGGGATCCACCTCGAAGCAGAGCGGGTCGAAGTTGAGCGCGCCGCTGACGAACGCCATCCCGAGGTTGGTCCCGCCACTGGCCCGCATCTGGTCCTGGATCTGGTGGTCCGGCTCACTGCGCGCGAGGACCGGGTCCAGGTCGACGGTCACCAGCTCCGGCACCGGCAGCCCGAGCCGCCGCCCCAGCTCCCCGGCCAGCACCTCCGCGACCAGGGCCTTGCGCCCCTGCGCCGCACCGACCCATTTCAGCGCGTACAGCCGCCGATCATCGGCCTCGACCAGGCCCGGCATCGAGCCGCCTTCTCTCAGTGGCGTCACGTACCGGATCGCCGTCACCTCGGGTAGCACGCCCACAGCCTATCGGTGCATCCGTCCCCGCCGTACGCCCACAACCCCTCCCCTCCCTCATCCGCCCCACCCCGCGCACCAACCACCGTCCCAAGCCCCCACCACGGCCCACCCTTCACCCCTCCCTCATCCGCCCCACCCCGGTGGCAGCCCCCGCTGCTCCGTGCGAGTGTGGCGGACAGTAATGGGGACCTTCACGGCAAAGGGATGAGCGATGGAACGACCTCGGATCCTGATCGTGGGCGGTGGCTTCGCCGGCCTGGAGTGCGCCCGCCGCCTCGAACGCAAGCTGTCACCCTCGGAGGCCGAGATCTCGCTGGTCACGCCGTTCAGCTACCAGCTCTACCTCCCCCTCCTCCCCCACGTCGCCGCGGGCGTCCTCACCCCGCAGTCCGTGGCCGTCTCCCTGCGCCGCTCGCTGCGCCGCACCCACATCGTTCCGGGCGGCGCCATCGGCGTGGACCCGGCTTCCAAGGTGTGCGTCGTCCGCAAGATCACCGACGAGGTGGTCGCGCAGAAGTACGACTTCCTGGTGCTCGCCCCCGGCAGCGTCACCCGCACCTTCGACATCCCGGGCCTCACCGACTACGCCCGCGGCATGAAGACGCTGGCCGAGGCGGCCTACGTCCGTGACCACGTGATCGCCCAACTCGACCTCGCCTCGGCCACCCTGGACCAGCGGGAGCGGGAGTCCCGGCTCCAGTTCGTGGTGGTCGGCGGCGGCTACGCGGGCACCGAGACGGCCGCCTGTCTGCAGCGTCTGACCACCGCCGCGTCCCACCGCTACCCGCGGCTGGACGCCCGGCAGATCAAGTGGCACCTGATCGACATCGCCCCGAAGCTGATGCCGGAGCTCGGTGACCCGCTCGGCGAGGCGGCCCTGGAAATCCTGCGGGAGCGCGGCATCGAGGTGTCGCTGGGCGTGTCGGTGGCCGAGGTCGGCGCCGAGTCGGTCAAGTTCACCGACGGCCGGGTGCTCCCCTGCCGGACGCTGATCTGGACCGCCGGGGTGGCGGCGAGCCCGCTGATCGGCACCCTGGACGCCGAGACGGTCCGCGGCCGGCTCGCCGTGACGGCGGAGATGCGGGTGCCGCAGTTCGAGGGCGTGTTCGCGCTCGGGGATGCCGCCGCCGTGCCCGACCTGGCGAAGGGCGACGGCGCGGTGTGCCCGCCGACCGCCCAGCACTCCGCCAGGCAGGGCCGCGCGGTGGCGAACAACGTGATCGCCTCGCTCCGCAACCAGCCCCTGGAGCCTTACTACCACAAGGACTTGGGCCTGGTGGTCGACCTCGGCGGCAAGGACGCGGTCTCCAAGCCGGTCGGTGTGGAGCTGCGCGGGGTGCCCGCCCAGCTGGTCGCGCGTGGCTACCACCTGATGGCGATGCGCACCAATGTGGCCAAGTTCCGAGTGGGCGCCAACTGGCTGCTCAACGCGACCGCCGGGGACGACTTCGTCCGTACCGGCTTCCTCGCCCGCCAGCCCGCCCGGCTTCAGGATTTCGAGTACACCGACGCCTATCTGACGAAGGATCAGGTGCGGGCGCACGCCCAGTCCCTGCTTGCCAAGGGCTGACCGCGCTCACCAAGTCCTGCTCGCAGCACATCACTTCGGCGCCCCCGCAGCCAAGGCCGCGGGGGCGCCGAAGCATGTGGTCAGCACTCGGTCACAGCGCGCTCAGCGCGCGGTCACCGCATGCCCAGCGCACGGTCACCGCGCGGCGAGGTACATCCCGCTCGCGTCCTGCCCGGCCGTGTTGCGGCACGCGTAGTCACCGCTCGGGCGGCCCCACAGCAGCGTCAGGCAGCGCCCGACCGCCTGCTGCCCGTAGTAGTTGGGGTGCATCGACTCCTGCAGTGCGCCCTGCGTGGAGTTGAGCCCGCCGTCCAGGAAGCGCGCCCACTCGCCGGTGGTCGCGGACGGGCCGGAGCTCGCGGTCGGCTGCTTGGTGGCCGTCGAGCAGACCTCGCGGCCCTGCAGCATGTCCGACAGGTCGAGGAACTGCGCGCCCTTGGACGCGGCGACGCCCGCCAGCGCCTGGGAGATCTGCGGCACCATCGTGTCGCGGGCCCAGTCGGCGTCTCCGTCCCAGAACGGGCAGCCGCCGGTGTCGGACCGGGTCCAACCGCTTTCCGGGTACCGCATCTCGGCGCTGCGCGGGATCGGCGACGGGTAGGACTGCAGCACCAGGCGGTAGTCCGACTGCGCGTAGCCCGCGCCGGCCATCACGGCGCGGATCTCGTCGATCGCCTTGCCGACCCCGGCCATCGCCGTGGGCATCTTGTCGTCGATCTGGGACTGCGCGGAGTCGTGGCAGTACGAGTACCAGATCAGGTAGTCCTGCACGCAGTTGGAGATGATGTCCGCGAAGCCCAGGTCGTTGCCGCCGATCGACAGGGTGATCAGCTTGACGTTGTTCTGCCGCGCCACGCCGGCGAGTTGGTCGGCCTGCGGGGCCTCGCCCTTGTACGACTGGCCGCCGTTGGAGGCGCGGAAGATGTTCGCGGTGACGGCGCCGGAGCAGGCCAGGTTGATCTCGTTCTGGGCGCCGGTGGAGGCGCTGATCACCTCGGAGACGTCGGAGCGGTCGCAGCCGCTCGCCGCCGTGGCGCCGTAGACCCGCGAGGGGTCGTACGAACTGCCGGTCCAGGCGCGGTCGGTGCCGTTGCGGCTGCCGCTGGTGCCGGCGGAGTTGCCCTTCCAGCGGCCGGCCTCGCCGGAGATGTAGCTGTCGCCGAGCGTGACGCTGGCGGTGGGCCCGGAGGGCACGGCGGCCGGTGCGGCGGAGGCCGGTGTGGCGACGGCCAGGCCCGCGAGGGCGAGCGGGAGGGCGAAGGCTGCGGTGAGCAGCCGTCGGCCGAGTCGAGGTGCGCTGCGGTTGATGCTCGAACAGTTTTCGGGCACTGCGGAACTCCTGCGGCTCGGTCTTCCCGTGGATGGGGAACGGGAAGACGCGTAGGTGAGGGTGGGCCGCCGGCCGGTGGCGCGATGAAGATGACATGCCCTCGCCTGTTACCGCTAGGTATCTGCAGCAGGTTTCGCTTTTGTTACCGCCGGGTTCAGACCAGACCGGCAACCGCGGACCGGCTGCCGCCCGCCGCGCACACCCGTCACACCAGCCCCGCCCACCCCACCGGCAGCCCGCCGTTCACCACCGCCCACCTCGCCGTTCACACGAGCCGGGAGCCGTCCCCGCTCGCTCCCAGCACCGCTGCCAGGTCCTCCGCCAGTTCCCTGGCCTGCGCCGACTCCAGCCGGGCCGTGGTGAACCGCAGCCCCGGCGGCGACTGGATCCGGTACCGCGCGCCGGGCGCCGCGACCCAGCCGCGCTGCACCAGCGCCGCCAGCGCCGAGGTCTCGTCCGGTACCGGCACCCAGACGTTCAGCCCGCTCTGCCCGTGCGCCTCGATCCCGCGTGCCGCCAGCTCGCCCAGCAGGGCGTCCCGCCGGGCCCGGTAGGTCGCGGCCACCCGCGCGACCGGCGCGGCGTCGCTGCGCCACAGCTCGGCGACGGTGCGCTGCAGCAGGTGGCTGACCCAGCCGGCCCCCAGCCGCAGCCGTCCGGACACCCGGCCGATCGTCTCCGGGTCGCCGACCGCCACCGAGACCCGCAGGTCCGGCCCGTACGCCTTGGCCGCCGAGCGCACCACCGCCCAGTGCCGCGACCCGGCCACGGCCAGCGGATGGAACGGCTGGTCGACCATGCCGTGCCCGTGGTCGTCCTCGATCAGCAGCACCCCGGGGTGCTCGGCCAGGACGGCCTTCAGCGCCTCGGCCCGGCGCGCGGTGAGCGCCGCGCCGGTCGGGTTCTGCGCCCGGCTGGTGACCACCACCGCCCGGGCGCCCTCGGCCAGCGCCGCCGCGAGCGCGTCCGGCAGCGGGCCCTCGTCGTCCAGCCGGACGGGCAGGTGCTTGAGGCCCATCGCGGGCAGCAGGTCGAACAGGCTGCCCCAGCCCGGGTCCTCGACGGCGACCGCGTCGCCGGGGCGCAGCCGGGCGTCGAGGATGCGTTCGATGGTGTCGAGCGAGCCGGAGGCGACGACGATCGGGCCGCCGGGCAGGCCGTCGGCCTCGAATGAGGCGCGGGCGAGCGCGAGCAGTTCCGGGTCTACGGCCGGGTGTCCGTACAGCACCGGTTCGGCGCGCGCGGCCTCGGCGGCGGCCGCGAGGGCGGGGCCGAGGTCGGGCAGCAGCGCCGGGTCGGGGTTGCCGGCGGACAGGTCCCGGGCGTGCGGGGGGACGGGGATGCGGATCTGGTCGCGCGGGGTGAGCGCGGGTCTGGGGAGGATCCGGCTGCCCTTGCGACCGGCCGTCTCGATCACGCCTCGGTCGCGCAGCAGCCGGTAGGCGGCGGCGACGGTATTGGGGTTGACGCCCAGTTCGGCGGCGAGGTCGCGCAGCGGGGGCAGCGCGGTTCCGGGGGCGAGCAGTCCGCTGCTCACGCCCTGTTCGATGTGCGCCGCGATTTCGCTGGCGCGTCGCCCTTTCAGCGGATAGTCTCCTAGCACAAAGTAAATTATGCACTAGTACATAGAGGATGTCATGTCAGACACCACGGAAGGCTCGCCGACCTACTCCCGTACCCCCAGGACCACCCCCACCCGGTACAAGGACCGGGCCACCTGGGAGCAGGAGGCGATCCACGCCATCCTCGACAGCGCCTACATCTGCCACCTCGGCTTCGTCGCCGACGGCGCCCCCGTGGTGCTGCCGACGATCTACGCCCGGGTCGGCAGCCGGCTCTACGTCCACGGCTCCACCGGCAGCCGTCCGATGCGCGGCGCCTCCGGCGAGCAGGGCATGCCGGTCTGCGTCACCGTCACCCAGGTCGACGCGCTGGTGCTGACCAAGTCCGCGTTCAACCACTCGGTGAACTTCCGCTCGGTCGTCGCCCACGGCACCGCCCACCAGGTCACCGACCCCGAGGAGCTGGACGTCGCGCTGGCCGCCCTGGTCGACCACGCGATACCCGGCCGCTCCGCCGAGGTCCGCCCGGCCAACGCCAAGGAGCTCGCCGCCACCGCCGTCCTGCGGCTGGAGCTGGACGAGGTCTCGGCCAAGACCCGCGAGGACGACGCCGCCGACGACCCCGAGGACGCCGACCTGCCGCACTGGTCCGGCCTGATCCCGGTCACCACCGTGCACGGCACCCCCGTTCCGCACGACGACGGCACCATCCCGCTCCCCGCCCACCTGCGCACCTACCCCCGCTGACGAGGAGCGCTCCGATGCTGATCAGGTCCTGGGACCGCGGCGACGAGAACGAGTGGCGCGCCTGGCTGGCCGAGGGCCGCGACTTCGGCCTGCTCGCCGCCAACGGCGGCCCGGGCGAGGGCCCGGTCCTCGTCCCGACGCACTTCCTGCTGTACGCCGAGCACGGCGAGATCCTGCTCCACCTCGCCGCGCCCAACCCGCTGCTGGCCGCCGTCCGGGCCGACCCGCAGGTCACCCTCGCGGTCACCGACGGCTACGCCTTCGCCCCGGGCCACTGGCGCGGCGCCCCCGGCACACCGACCAGCTACTACGCCTCGGTCCACTTCCACTGCACCGCCGAGGTCGTGGAGTCCGCCGCCGGCAAGGCGGAGATCCTCAACCGCCAACTGGCGCACTTCCAGCCCGAGACGCCGGAGGTCCGAGTGGTGCCCGGCGGCGGCGAGTTGGCCCGGCAGCTGCCCGGCCTGCGCGGGCTCCGGCTGACCGTGAAGGAGGTGCGGGCCAAGTTCAAGTACGACGACAAGAAGCCCGCCGAGACGCAGTACGCGATGGCCGACCGCCTCGCCGAGCGCGCGGACGGCGGCGGGCGCGGCCGCGACCAGTACGCCGCCGCCCGTACCCAGCTGCTCCGCCGCCACGAGCGGCGCGCCGCCCAACCGGCCACCTCCCGGGGGCGCACCACCACACCGCGCGCCGCCGACTGACCCCGCGTCACCCGATCGGCCCTGAACGCGGGCAGGTCGGCCCCGCCGCTGCTCGAATGTGAGACGAGCCCTGCCCACTCCGCGTCAGAGCGGGCCCGTCCACCCCGGGGAGCGCGCGTGTCCACAGTCAACGGCCAACGGGCGGCCGGCGAGGCCCATCTCGGCCACGTGGTGTTCATCTCTGCGGCGGCGGCCATGGGCGGCTTCCTGTTCGGCTACGACAGCGCGGTGATCAACGGTGCGGTGACGGGCATCCAGAAACACTTCGCGGTGGGCCACGGCACCACCGCCTTCGTGGTCGCCATCGCGCTGCTGGGCTCGGCGGCCGGCGCGGTGATCGCCGGCCGGCTCGCCGACAACTTCGGCCGGGTGCGCACGATGCTGCTGGCCGCCGCGCTGTTCGCGGCCAGCGGCATCGGCTCGATGTTCCCGCCGAACATCGAGACCCTCGCCACCTGGCGCGTGATCGGCGGCATCGCGATCGGCATCGCCTCGGTGATCGCGCCCACCTACATCGCCGAGGTCGCGCCGACCGCCTACCGCGGTCGGCTCGCCTCCTTCCAGCAGATGGCGATCGTGCTCGGCATCACCGTCTCCCAGCTGGCCAACTGGGCGCTCAACCAGGCCGCCGGCGGCGAGTCCACCAACCACCTCGGCGGCATCGAGGCCTGGCAGTGGATGCTCGGCGTCGAGGCGATCCCGGCCCTGGTGTACGGGCTGATGGCGCTCGCCATCCCGGAGTCGCCGCGCTTCCTGATCGCCGACCACCGCGAGGCGCAGGCCCGCAAGGTGCTGGTCGAGGTCGAGGGCGAGGGCGTGGACCTGGACGCCCGGGTGGCGGAGATCCGCGCGGTGCTGGAGTCCGCCCACAAGCCCCGGATGAAGGACCTGCTCGGCGGCCGCTTCGGCCTGCTGCCGATCGTCTGGGTCGGCATCGGCGCCTCGGCGTTCCAGCAGTTCGTCGGCATCAACGTGATCTTCTACTACTCGTCCCTGCTCTGGCAGTCGGTCGGCATCAACGAGTCCAACTCGCTTCTGATCAGCCTCTCCACCTCGATCATCAACGTGATCGGCACGGTGATCGCGATGGCCCTGGTGGACCGGATCGGCCGCAAACCGCTCGCCCTGGCCGGCTCGATCGGCATGGCGGCCGCGCTCTCCACCGCCGCCTGGGCGTTCTCCTTCCGGTACGGCACCGGCGACACCGCCACCCTGGACAACACCCACGCCACCGTCGCCCTGGTCGCCGCGCACGTCTTCGTGCTGTGCTTCGCCTTCTCCTGGGGCGTCGTGGTCTGGGTCCTGCTCGGGGAGATGTTCCCCAACCGGATCCGCGCGCTCGCCCTCTCCGTCGCGGCGTCGGCCCAGTGGATCGCCAACTGGGCGATCACCGTCAGCTTCCCCGACCTCGCCGACTGGAACCTCTCGGCGACGTACGCCATCTACGCGGCCTTCGCGCTGCTGTCCATCCCGTTCGTGGCCTTCTGCATCAAGGAGACCAAGGGCCGCCCCCTGGAGGAGATGGGCTGACCCCGCCCCCCGCCCCCCGCACCCCGCCGCACGCGGCCCGACCCACCGAGAGGAAGCCATGCCCGACCAGCGCGGCTCCCGGCAGAACGTCACCTTCCCGAGCAACGGCCGTACCGCGCACGGGTACCTGGCCCGGCCGCCGCAGGGCGCCGGGCCCGGCCTGGTGGTGGTGCAGGAGTGGTGGGGGCTCACCACGCACGTCGCCACCATGGCCGACCGCTTCGCCGCCGAGGGTTTCACCGTCCTCGCCCCCGACCTGTTCGGCGGTGCGACCACCCACGACCGCACCGAGGCGGCCCGGTTCAAACGCGAACTCCCGGTCGAGCGGGCCGTCGAGGACCTCTCCGGGGCCGTCGACCATCTGCTCTCGCTGGACGGGGTGGTCGGCGACGCCGTCGGCGTGGTCGGCTTCTGCATGGGCGGCGGCTTCGCCCTGCTGCTGGCCGCCCGGGCCGGCGACAAGGTGGCCGCCGTGGCGCCCTTCTACGGCCTCCCGCCCGACCCGGACTTCGACTACCGCGGCCTCACCGCCCACGTCCTCGGCCACTTCGGCGAGCTGGACGGCTCGATCCCGATGACCGCCGTGGACGAGGCCGCGATCCGGATCGGCGAGGCCACCGACGTCCGCCCCGAGATCCACTTCTACCCGGCCGGGCACGCCTTCATGAACGACGAGAACCTCCTCGGCACCTACGACCCCCTGCAGGCCCGGATCGCCTGGCGCCGCACCCTCACCTTCCTCCGGGGCCACCTCGGCTGACGGGGCCGGCCCGGCCCCGCTGCCGGGATCGGCTCGACACCGGCTGGCGGACTCGACCCGGCATCGACCCACCGAGGCGGCCCGACAGGTGCGCAAACCCGATGGACACCTGTACGAACTCCGGCCATAGTCGCCAGGTGCCCACCCCACCCCCGCGCCCCCGCCGCTTCGCCTGGGCCAGCCGCAACTTCCGCATCCAGACCGCCGCCACCGTGGTCAGCGGCCTGGGCAATGCCGGCGCCCCCATCGCCACCGCCTTCGCCGTCCTCGGCAACGGCGGCACCACCACCGAGGTCGGCTACGTCACCGCCGCCCGCCTGCTGCCCACGGTGCTGCTCCTGGTGCTCGGCGGCGCCCTCGCCGACCGCCTGCCCCGCCACCGGATCATGGTCGCCGCCAACCTGTTCAGCGGCGCCTCCCAGGCCGTACTGGCCGCGCTGGTCCTGGCCGGGAACGCCCGACTCTGGCAGCTGCTGGTGCTCTCCGCCGCCGGCGGCGCCGGCTACGCGCTCTACTCCCCCGCCTCCGGCGGCATGATCATGCAGGCCGTCCCCCAGGAGCAGGCGGCCCGCGCCTTCTCGGTCTTCCGGATGGGCCAGAACGCCTCCCAGATCGGCGGCGCCGCCCTCGGCGGAGCACTCACCGCCGTGGTCGGCCCCGGCTGGGTGCTCGCCCTGGACGCCCTCTGCTTCCTGATCGCCGCCGCGCTGCGCTTCTTCCTGGAGCCGGAGCAGGCCCCCGCCCCCTCGGGCGCCAGCATGCTGCGCGACCTGCGGGAGGGCTGGCGGGAGTTCGCCTCCCGCCGCTGGCTCTGGGTGATCGTGCTCCAGTTCTCCGTCCTGGTCGCCTGCATCGGCGCGGTCGAGTCGGTGTACGGGCCGGCCATCGCCAAGGAGCGGCTCGGCGGCGCGGGCGCCTGGGGCCTGGCGATGTCCGCCTACGGCGTCGGCCTGGTGGCCACCGGCCTGCTGATGGCGCGCTGGCGGCCCCGCCGGATCCTGCTGGTCGGCAACTGGGGGGTGTTCCTGTTCGGCGTGCCCGCGCTGGCCCTCGCCGCCGCCGCACCGCTGCCGCTGCTGATCGCCGCGATGTTCCTCTCCGGCGTCGGCGTCACCGTCTTCGGCGTCAACTGGATGGTCGCGCTCCGCCAGGAGATCCCAGCCGAGATGTTCTCCCGGGTCTCCGCGTACGACGAGCTCGGCTCCTACTCGCTCGCCCCGGTCGGCACCGCGCTGGCCGGCCCGGCCGCCGTGGCGCTCGGCCTGGGTGGCGCGCTCTGGACCTGCGCCGTCGCCTGCCTGGTGCTCAGCGCGGCGGTCCTGCTGGAGCCGCAGGTGCGCCGGCTGAGCCGCCGGAGCACCACCGACGCACCGGTGCCCGCCACCGAGCCCGTGCCCACGTCGTGAGCGCCCCGTGCGCCCCTCGTGCGCCCACCGGTGGGCAACCAACGGGACAGGTGGTACGTCCGGACAGGTAGGAATCACGACCGCTCTGGGGGGCCACCGGTGCCGAAGCCACTGCTGTTCCTGGACGTCGACGGCGTCCTGAACCCGGTCTGCCCGCATCCGGACGCCGGATTCGACACCCACACCCTGCTCGGCTACGCCGTCCTGCTGTCCGCCCGGCACGGCGACTGGCTGCGCGAGCTCGCCGGGACGTACGAACTGGTCTGGGCCACCACCTGGGAGGAGCACGCCAACACCCACATCGCCCCGGCGATCGGCCTGGACCCGCTCCCGGTGGTCCGCCTCAGCGGCTACGTCCCGCAGCCCGACGACCCGCACGTCCCGCTGATGGAGCTGTTCTCCGCCGCCAAGTGGGCCCCGCTGCTGCGCTACGCCGGAGGCCGCCCGTTCGCCTGGGTGGACGACGTCATCCCCTCCCGGCTGGTCCGCAAATCGCTCTGGCGCCGCGACCGCCTGCTGCTGCCGATCGACCCCGGCCAGGGCCTGGAGCGCCGGCACGTCGACCGGCTGCTCGCCCGACCGCCGCGCGGCCAGGCCCTCCCCGTCAAGGCGCTCAGGGGGTCGGCAGCCAGCTGACGTGCCCGGCGAGCAGCGCGTACCCGACGAAGGCCACCGTGTCGATCAGCGCGTGCGCCACCACCAGCGGCATCACCCGCCCCCAGCGCCGGTACAGCAGGCAGAACACCGCCCCCATCACCATGTTGCCGATCAGCCCGCCGACCCCCTGGTACAGGTGGTACGAGCCGCGCAGCACCGAGCTCGCCACCACCGCCGCCGGCCAGGACCACCCCAACTGCCGGACCCGGCGCAGCAGGTAGCCGAGGACGACGACCTCCTCGAGGATGGCGTTCTGCCAGGCCGACAGCACCAGCACCGGCACCCGCCACCAGACGTCCGGCAGCCCCGAGGGCGCGACCGTCAGGTTGTACCCGGCCGCCTGCGAGGCCAGGTACAGCGCCAGCCCCGACCCGCCGATCGCCGCCGCGACGGCCGCGCCCCGGCCGAGGTCGCGCAGCTTCTGCCCGAGGTCGAAGCCCAGCACCCGCAGCGCGGCGCCCTCGCGCACCAGCAGGTAGCCGACCAGTACCACCGGCATCAGGCCGCGCCCGATGTAGTACAGCTGCCACACCAGGTCCAGCCAGGGCCGCCCGGGCGCCCGCGAGCCGTTCAGCGTGGCGACCTGCTGGCCGAGCTTGATCGGTTCGGTGAGCGAGCCGGCGAAGCTGATCAGCGCGCTGATCCCGCTGGCCCCGAGCGAGAGGCCGAGGACGATCAGCAGCTCCGCCCCGAGCAGCCGGCGGGTGGGCTGCTCGGTCTCCGGCGCGGTCGGGACGGTGGTCACGGGGGCTCCAGCGGACGGGCGGTCGCTCCGGCCGTCGGCCGACCGCCGGAGCGATCATCCTGACACAGCGGCCCGGTCAGCCGGCCGGCCAGGTGCGTACCGGCCGACCGGGGTACACACCGGCCGACCCACCGGCCAGGTGCGTACCGGCTAACCCACCGGCCAGGTGTGCACCGGCTCCCCGCCGCGCATGTGCTCGGCGTAGCGCCGGGTCATCGCCGCGAGCGCCGCCGGCCGGTCCATCCCGTACTGCTCGCGCAGTCGGTGGAAGGTCGCGCTCTGCCAGGCCGCGCCGTTGGTGCGGCGCAGGCAGCGCTGCTCGATGATGCCCAGGTAGCGGTCCCGGTCGGCGGGCTCCACGCCCCACTCGTCGAGGCCCTGGTAGGCCATCGGCAGCAGCTCGCCGAGCACCAGGTCGACGGCGGACACCGTCTGCAGCCCGCCGCCGCGTCCGGCCCGTCCGGGGCGCGGCCACTGGAACACCGCGTCGATGCCGTACCGGGCGCCCTGCCGGAAGTTCTCGTCCGCCCGCTCGAACGGCAGCCGGGTCCAGACCGGCCGGGGCTGCTCGGCGAGCACCCGCACCAGCCCGTAGTAGAAGGCGGCGTTGGCCAGTGTGTCGGCCACCGTCGGCCCGGCCGGCAGCGCCCGGTTCTCCACCCGCAGGTGCGCCACCCCGCCCGAGACGTCGTAGATCGGCCGGTTCCAGCGGTAGATGGTGCCGTTGTGCAGCCGCATCTCGGCGAGCTTGGGCGCGCCGCCGGTGGCCAGGACCTTCAGCGGGTCCTCGTCGTCGCAGATCGGCAGCAGGGCGGGGAAGTAGCGCAGGTTCTCCTCGAAGAGGTCGTACGCCGAGTCCACCCAGCGCTCGCCGAACCAGGTGATCGGGCGCACGCCTTGCGCCTTGAGCTCGGCCGAACGGGTGTCGCAGGCCTGCTGGAAGAGCACCGGACGGGTCTCCCGCCACAGCTCCCGCCCGAACAGGAAGGGGGAGTTCGCGCCCAGCGCGAGCTGTGGCCCGCAGAGCGCCTGGGCGGCGTTCCACACCGAGGAGAAGCGCTCGGGGGTCACCTGGAGGTGCAGTTGCAGCGAGGTCGCGGCGGCCTCGGCGACCATGGTGATGGACTCCAGCTGGAGGTGCTCGACGCCCTCGATGTCGAGCGCGATCTCCTCCCCGCGCGCGGCCAGTATCTGGTCGCTGAGCAGGGTGTACCGCTGGTTGTGGCTCATCGCGTCGAGGCCGGTGTGGGCGTGCTCGAGGGTCGGCAGGATGCCCACCATGACGATCCGGGCGCCCGCTTCGGCGGCCCGCCGGTCGGCGTAGCGCAGCCCGATGTCGAGCTCCTCCCGCAGTTCCTCGAAGACGTGCCCGCAGAGCCGGTGCGGCGTGATGTTGACCTCGATGTTGAACTTGCCCAGCTCGGTCTGGAAGTCGCTGGAGCCGATTTCGCTGAGCACCTGGGCGTTGTTCATGGCCGGCAGGCCCTGCTCGTCGGCCAGGTTGAGCTCGATCTCCAGCCCCATCACCGCCCGCGGCCGGTCGAAACGGTCCTCCCGCAGCATCCGCCCCAGCGCCTCCTGACAGGCCTGGAGCTTTCGCCGGTAGAGCTGTCGGTCCGCCAGATCCGCCCGAGTCGCCACGACCTTCTCGCCCACGGTCCCCTCCTCCTGAGACACCCCGTTGAGCCACCCGGCCGACCGACCGTGCAAGCATCATGCCCACCTCGAAGATCGATACCCGAATGCTTGTACTGGCTTGCAATGCAAGGAAACTGACGGTAATTCAGACTATCTGCAGACTTGCTCGGCGCCACCGCCCGTGATAAACAGATCACCCTGCGCATCTGTTCGATGAAAATTCGCACAGCGCTCCGGCCGGTCCGCTCCCACCGCGAAGCCCTCGTCGACGGCGGCGACCGCGCCGGCACCGCGATCCTGCACAACCGGACACGGCCCGGCCCCCGTCACCGATGACGCGCCACGCCATGCCGGTATGCCGCACTCGCACGCCGATCTCACCTGGAGAGGCGGACCCCGCCATGACTCTGCAGACCCCCCAGCCCCCGCCGAGCGCCCTGCGTGCCGTCCTGGGCGCACTCGACTCGGAGACCGCGCTGCGCCAGCCCGCCGCCGCAGCACTGCGCCATCCGGCCGGCCCCCTGATCCCCGCCCATCCGCTCGCGGTCCATGTCCTGCACGGCCCGCACCCCGATCTCCCCGCCGCCCGCCGCACCGGGTGGCGCTTCCTGATCAAGGACGGCGCCGACGTGGCCGCCGCCGCCGAGGTGGTGCAGGCCGTCGAGGGCCACACCTTCTCCCACTTCACCGCCGGCCCGTACCTCGACTCGACGGTCCGGGCGCTGCGCGAGGCCTGGCAGCTCGCCCAGAACTCCCGGATCCGCCAACAGCCCAGACTGCTGACCTTCCCAGGCCAGTACGCGACGGCGCTCTGGCTGCACAGCCCCGACACCGGCCCGGCCGCCGACCTGCTGATCCCGCTCGCCCCGGCCCCGCTCGGCGTCACCGCCCACCGCGCCTACCCGGCCGCCGAACTGCTGCCGCTGCTCGCCCGGGCCCCGCTCGCCAGGCCGCTGCTCCTCGGCTCCTCCTGAACCACCCGTATCCGCACGGGCCGCCGGACCACCGCCCGGCGGCCCTCCGTCGTGCCCGCGCACCCGGGCCCGGGTGCGTCACCCGAACGGCGACCACCTGAACGGGCCATCCCCCATGGCCTGATCGGGCCATCCACCGCCTGACCCACCGGTGCGCGATTTCCCCCTGCCCCCACCTGAACGGGTGATCTCTGCCCGGGAGTTGTGGCGCATGTCACGAAATCGCTGCGCGCACGTCCGCGGATGCCGACACTGGGAACCAGCGTGGAAGGACCACCTGTCCTACCCACTTGAGCGCCGGTCAACACCTGGTCGGCGTGCGGACAGGATCCGACTACCGCGGCGGCCTCCGGACGGCACGACCTCCGGCGACCGCACCACGGGGAGGATCGCAGAGCGAAGCGAGGGTACGCGTATGTGCCAGCACCGTCCTGAGTGCCCATCGGCCGAGTCCGAAGACCGCGAAGCGGCCGTGTCGGTGGCCTGCCACCCGGAGCAGGGCTGGAGCCTGCTCTGCAACGGCGTCGTCCTGTTCGAGGACACCGGAGAGCTGCTGCCGGACGGCCGGGTGATCGCGCCGCGCCGACCCGTCGCCCACGCGGCCTGACCACCCGGTCCCCGGCCGTACGCCGGGCGCGACCGCACCGCGGTCCCGACCGTACGGCCGGCCCGGACACCGACTCGAGGCAGTACGGGCAGGGCCCCGGCGGAGAGTTCCGCCGGGGCCCTGCCGTTCGTCCGGACGCCGTGGCGCCCGGCTCCGTCAGACGCCGTACTCGTCCAGCGGCGGGCAGGAGCAGACCAGGTTGCGGTCGCCGTACGCGCCGTCGATCCGGCTCACCGGCGGCCAGTACTTGTCCGCCGGGTTCACGCCCGCCGGGAAGACCGCGTCCTGCCGCGAGTAGCCGTGCGCCCAGTCGCCGGCCAGCTCGGCGGCGGTGTGCGGGGCGTTGCGCAGCGGGTTGTCGTCGGCGGCCCACTCGCCCGAGCCGACCTTGTCGATCTCGGCCCGGATCTCGATCATCGCGTCGCAGAACCGGTCGATCTCGTGCAGGTCCTCGGACTCGGTCGGCTCGATCATCAGCGTGCCGGCCACCGGGAAGGACATCGTCGGCGCGTGGAAGCCGTAGTCGATCAGGCGCTTGGCGATGTCGTCCACCGTCACGCCCGTCTCCTTGGTCAGCGGGCGCAGGTCGATGATGCACTCGTGCGCGACCAGCCCGCCCGGGCCGGTGTAGAGCACCGGGAAGTGCGGCGCGAGGCGCTTGGCGATGTAGTTGGCGTTCAGCACCGCGACCTGCGTCGCGCGCTTGAGGCCCTCGCCGCCCATCAGCCGGACGTACGCCCAGGAGATCGGCAGGATCGCCGCCGAGCCCCACGGCGCGGCCGAGATCGGGCCGACACCGGTGGCCGGGCCGGCCTCCGACTGCAGCGGGTGGTTCGGCAGGTACGGCGCCAGGTGGGCGCGCACCGCGACCGGGCCGACGCCCGGGCCGCCACCGCCGTGCGGGATGCAGAAGGTCTTGTGCAGGTTCAGGTGCGAGACGTCCGCGCCGAACTTGCCCGGCTTGGCGAGGCCGACCAGGGCGTTCAGGTTGGCGCCGTCCACGTACACCTGGCCGCCGGCCTCGTGCACCATCGCGCAGATCTCGGTGATCTGGGTCTCGTACACGCCGTGGGTCGACGGGTAGGTGACCATCAGCACCGACAGGTTGTCGCGGTGCTGCTCGATCTTGGCCTTCAGGTCCTCGACGTCCACGTCGCCGTCGACCAGGGTCTTCACCACGACCACGCGCATGCCGGCCATCACCGCGGAGGCCGCGTTGGTGCCGTGCGCGGAGGACGGGATCAGGCAGACGTCGCGCTGGGTGTCGCCGTTGCCGTGGTGGTAGGCGCGGACGGCCAGCAGGCCGGCCAGCTCGCCCTGCGAGCCCGCGTTCGGCTGGATCGACACGGCGTCGTAGCCGGTCACCTCGACCAGTTGCTGCTCCAGCTGGCGGATCAGGGTCAGGTAGCCCTGGGCCTGGTCGATCGGCGCGAAGGGGTGGAGCTGGCCGAACTCCGGCCAGGTCACGGCCTCCATCTCGGTGGTCGCGTTGAGCTTCATGGTGCAGGAGCCCAGCGGGATCATGCCCCGGTCCAGCGCGTAGTCCCGGTCCGACAGGCGGCGCAGGTAGCGCAGCATGGCGGTCTCCGAGCGGTGGCTGTGGAAGACCGGGTGGGTCAGGTACTCGTCGTCGCGCAGGAGCGCGGCCGGCAGCGCCTCGGCGCCCTCGGCCACCTCGACCGCCTCGACGCCGAACGCGGCCCAGACGCCGGCCAGGTGCTCGCGGGTGGTGGTCTCGTCGGCGGAGACGGAGATCCGGTCCGCGCCGTCCTGGTGGACGTTGATGCCGTTGGCGCGGGCGGCGGCGGCGATCTCGGCGGCGCGGCCCGGGACGACGGCGGTGACGGTGTCGAAGAACTCGCCGTGCAGCAGCTCGACGCCGCCGGCCCGCAGGCCCTCGGCGAGGGCGGCGGCGTAGCGGTGGGTGCGGCGGGCGATGTCGGCCAGGCCGTCCGGGCCGTGGTAGACGGCGTACATGGAGGCCATCACGGCGAGCAGCACCTGGGCGGTGCAGATGTTGCTGGTGGCCTTCTCGCGGCGGATGTGCTGCTCGCGGGTCTGCAGCGCGAGGCGGTAGGCGCGGTTGCCGTCGGAGTCGACGGACACGCCGACCAGGCGGCCGGGCAGCGAGCGGGCGTACTCGGCGCGCACCGAGAGGTAGCCGGCGTGCGGGCCGCCGAAGCCCATCGGCACGCCGAAGCGCTGCGAGGTGCCGCAGGCGATGTCGGCGCCCAGCGAGCCGGGGGACTTGAGCAGGGTCAGCGCCAGCAGGTCGGCGGCGACGGCGACGATCGCGCCCAGGCCGTGCGCCTGCTCGATCACCGGGGCGAGGTCGCGGACCACACCGGTGGCGCCCGGGTACTGCAGCAGCACGCCGAAGACACCGCGCTCGGCGATCTCGGCCGGGATGCCCTCGGACAGGTCGGCGACGACGACCTCGACACCGGTCGGCACCGCGCGGGTCTCGATCACCGCGATGGTCTGCGGCAGGGTCTCGGCGTCGACCAGGAACACGCCACCCTTGACCTTGGTGACGCGGCGGGCCAGTGCCATCGCCTCGGCGGCCGCGGTGCCCTCGTCCAGCAGCGAGGAGCCGGAGGTCGGCAGGCCGGTCAGGTCGGAGACCACGGTCTGGAAGTTGAGCAGCGCCTCCAGGCGGCCCTGCGAGATCTCCGGCTGGTACGGGGTGTAGGCGGTGTACCAGGCCGGGTTCTCCATGACGTTGCGCAGGATCACCGGCGGGGTGAAGGTGCCGTAGTAGCCCAGGCCGATCATCGGCTGGAGCACCCGGTTGTGGCCGGCCAGCTCGCGCAGCTCGGCGAGGACCTGGGCCTCGGTCCGGCCGGCGGGCAGGTCCAGGGCGGTGATGGAGCGGATCGCCTCGGGCACGGCGGTGGCGGCGAGCTCGTCCAGCGAGCCGTAGCCGACGGACGCCAGCATCTTCTCCTGCGCGGCGGCGTCGGGGCCGATGTGGCGGTTCTCGAAGGGGCTGGCCAGCTCAAGCTCGGTGAGGGTCGAGGCGCTGGTGGGGCGTCCCGCGTTCGGCTGGGCGTTCATGGTGGTCGAGGCCTCCTGGTCACGGACCGGCGGGGGTACGCGCGCCGACCGGCCTTCCCCGCTGCGGACAGCGAATGAGCCATGGCGGGCGGACCCGACAGGCCTCCCCCTCTGTCATCGGGACCTGAGAGCTTCGCCCGCACGGTGCGCTGTGGGCGCTCCGTCGGCTTGCACCGTCGGTGAGGGTGGTGGTCGCCGGCTTCTGTGCCGAGACTCCTGCCCTGCTTTCCAGAGTGACCTACCCCACACGGTACGGATGCCTGAGAGATTCCGGGGAGGAGTTGCTCCTTCGGCGCCCCGACCAGCGCTTTTCGCGGTCGGAGACTCTCCCGAGCGGGCTCTGCGGTCGCCGCCCAGGGTACCAGCGGGAGGCCGTCGGATCACGGGTGCTTCGGGTCACCCCGGGTCTACGCGCGTCCCCCGGACGGCTCAGCCCGCAGCCCGTCCGGCGCACCCCGGTCGCGCCCGTCCGATTCATGGCATTTGGTGTGAAGTGGCGGACGGCACGGGTACTCCGGCCGACTTCCTGTGGGAGTTCCGCAGGCTCAGCGCACTGGAGGAAAGAGTGCAGACCGACATCGACCCCCGGGACCTCATCGGCCACAAGGCGGTCGACCGCAACGGAGACAAGATCGGCACGGTCGACGAGGTGTACCTGGACGACGCCACCGGCCAGCCCGAGTGGGCCGCCGTCCGGACCGGCATCTTCGGCCGGGACGCCTTCGTCCCGCTCACCACGAGCGAGTTCTCCGGCGACGAGCTCCGGGTGCCGTACGACAAGTCGCTGGTCAAGGAGTCCCCCGACTTCGGCGTGGGCCAGCACCTGTCCCCCTCCCAGGAGCTCCAGCTCTACCGCTACTACGGCCTCGACACCCGAGCGGAGGACCACCCGGGCGGCGAGGACGGCGGCCACGCCGCGCAGTCCGACCTCGACTTCGGCGCCACCCCCGCCGCCGCCGCGGTCGCCGCCAAGCCGCACGCCTTCCACTCCCCCGAGCCCGAGAGCACCAGCGCGACCACCGCCGTAACCGCCATGGAGAGCAACATGCGGACCCTCAGCACCCCTGCTCCCGCCACGGCTTCCCCGGCGCCCATCACGGAACCCAAGCTGCACCCGATGCCGGCGGCGACCACCCACGCACGCGGCTCGGGGGCCGACTCCTCCGCTCCCGGCAACCCGATCGAGATCACCTGCCGCGAGGAGCGTCTGGAGGTCACCACCGAGTGGCACAACGTGGGCACCGCGAAGCTGCGCAAGTACGTGACGACCGAGCAGGTCGAGCGCCGCGTCCC
This sequence comes from Kitasatospora sp. NPDC033851, assembly GCF_055576085.1. Lineage (NCBI taxonomy): Bacteria > Bacillati > Actinomycetota > Actinomycetes > Kitasatosporales > Streptomycetaceae > Kitasatospora > Kitasatospora sp. NPDC033851. Next base: position 132,007 of record NZ_JBVIRL010000021.1, read on the forward strand.
GGTGGTCCGCGAGCGCATCCGGGTCGAGCGGATCCCGGTCGGTGAGGCCGAGCGCGCCGTCCTCACCGAGAAGGAGATCGCCGAAGCCATCGAGGAAGTCACTCTCCGTGAGGAGCGCCCGGCGGTCCGCAAGTACCTCGCCCCCATCGAGCGCGTCCGCCTGGTCGTCGAGCGCTACACCGACGAGGAAGTGATCCGGGAAGAACTCCGCCGCGAACACGTCGAGGTCCACGACCCCACCACGCCCCAGGACGCCGTCACCCCGACCCCCGACGCCTCCCGCGCCACCGGGATGCGCCCGCTCGTCTGACCCGCGATCCCCAGCAGGGCCCCGACCATCCGAGGTCGGGGCCTTCCCCTTTGCCAAAGCTTAACCGCTCGATATTTGACACTCTGAAGTATCTCCCTGCATGGTTACTTCAGTTCATTCACTATGTACGGGAGGAAGCAACCGTGAGTGAGGCACCCCAGCCCACCATCGCGGCCGAGAAGCAGAGCAGCGCCCGGGTCCTGCCGGCCCTCATCCTGGCGATGCTGTCGTTCAGTGTGGTGCAGACCGCGGTCGTCCCGATCCTGCCCTCGCTGGCCAAGGAACTGAGCGTCTCGGCCTCCAGCGTCACCTGGCTGATGACCGCCAACCTGCTCTCCGCCGCCGTGCTGACTCCCCTCCTGGGCCGCTTCGGCGACCTCCGGGGCCGTAAGCCGATGCTGCTGATCTCGCTGGCGGGCCTGGTCGCCGGTTCGGCACTGGCAGTCAGCACCCACTCCTTCACCTGGCTGGTCGTCGCCCGCGTCCTGCAGGGCGCCGGCGGTGGCGTCATGCCGCTGGCGATCAGCATCGTCCGCGACGAGCTGCCCAAGCAGAAGGTGACCGGCGGCGTCGCCGCCATCAGCGCCTCGATGGGCGTCGGCTCCGGCCTCGGCCTGGTCGCCACCGGTCTCCTGCTGGAGCACTGGAGCTACAAGTCGATCTTCTGGATGGGCCTGGTCTTCGGCCTGATCGCGGTCGCCCTGGTCGCCTTCCGGGTCCCGTCCGACCCGGTCACCGACAAGGAGGGCGGCGCCGACCCGCTCGGCGCGATCACCCTGGCGGGCTGGCTCTCCGCGCTGCTGGTCGCGGTCAGCCAGGGCAACCACTGGGGTTGGACCTCCACCAAGACCCTCGGCCTGTTCGCCGTCGCCGCCGTCGTCGCCCTGGTCTGGGGCATCATCGAGACCAAGGTCGCGCACCCGCTGGTCGACATGAAGATGATGTCCCGTCCGGCCGTGGCCTTCACCAACCTGGCGGGCCTGCTCATCGGCTTCGGCATGTACGGCTCCTTCATGGTCATCAGCAACTTCGCCCAGACCCCGGAGAAGCTGACCCACTACGGCTTCACCGCCACCGTCCTGCACGCCGGTGTCATGCTGCTGCCGTCCGCGATCGGCTCCATGGTGGCCGCCCCGCTCGGCGCGCTGCTGATCGCCCGCCGCGGCCCGCGCATGCCGCTGGTCCTCGGTGGCGTCCTCGGCGCCATCGCGATGGCCTACCTGGCCCTGCGGCACAGCCACGAGGGCGACATCTACACCGCCTCGGCGATCTTCGGCCTCGGCGTCGGCCTCGCGTTCGCCGCGATGCCGGCCTACATCAACGGCGCCGTCCCGGCCGAGCAGAGCGGCATCGCCAACGGCATGAACTCGGTGCTGCGCACCGTCGGTGGCGCGATCGGCACCGCCGTCATGGCCGCCATCCTGACCGGCGACGTCATGAAGCTGCCGCCGCAGATCCCGCTGCTGCTGCCCACCCTGGACGCGTACAAGCACGCGTTCTGGACCGCGGCCGTGGTCTGCATCATCGCCGGTGTCGTCCCGTTCCTGATCCGCACCGTCAAGCCGGCCGCTCCGCTGACCGTCGTCGGCGACTCGGCCCAGCAGGACTCCAGCGACAAGCTGGTGAAGACCGACGCCTGACGAGGCGTCCGGCCCCCGCGCTCAGGGACAGGGCGCGGGGCCCCGGTCTCCGTACGTCGCGAGGGCATCACGAACGCACGGGGTCCGGCACGGTGATGCGGCCCCACCCGGTACTCCCCCACCGGGTGGGGCCGTTTTCGTGTCTCAGTCCCGCTCGGCTGCACCGCCGTCCCGGTCCGGTTCGGTGTCCTCGCCCCGGCGCAGCGGCAGCGGCCGGGTCGGCTCGAGCGCCGGGTCGTCCACCGCGAAGGTCCGCACCCGCCCCGGCTCGCTCCACGGCGTCTCGAACCGCACGGTGACCCTCCCGACGCCGCTGCCCTGCACCCAGCCCGGCCCGAACTCCGCGTGCCGGACGTCCTGTCCGGGCATCCACCGCCGCATCACGACGGCCTCCGGCTCCTCCTCGGCCTCCTCGGTCTCGGCCGCCGCCTCCGCGTGTTCCGCCGCCTCCTCGCGCAGGGCCTGTGCGAACAGGTCCTCCTGGGTGTAGTCGGCGAGTTGGGCGACGCCCACGCCGAGCAGCCTGACCCCGCCCGTGATGTCCACCTGCTCGGCCAGCCGGCGCGCGGTCGCGGTGATCACCGCCTCGTCGTCCGTGGGCCCGCCGAGCGTTTCCGAGCGGGTCAGCGTCGAGAAGTCGAACCGCCGGACCTTGAGCACCACCGTCCGCCCCGAGCGCCCGGCCGCCCGCAGCCGCCGCACGCACCGGGCGGCCAGCGCCTCCACCTCGCGCAGCACCCGGTCCCGGTCGGCCAGGTCCACCTCGTAGGTGTCCTCCACCGAGACGGACTTGGCGTCCTGGTCGGCCACCACCGGCCGCTCGTCCAGCCCTATCGACATGTGGTGGATCCCGGCCCCGTGCGCCCGCCCGAGCAGCTGGACCAGCTCCGCCTCGCCCGCCTCCGCGAGGTCGGCCACCGTGCTCAGCCCGGCCCGCCGCAGCACCTGCTCGGTGGCCGGCCCGATCCCGGGCAGCGCCCGTACGGGCATCGGCCCGAGCACCGCCCGTTCCTGCCCGGGTTCGATCAGCACCAGGCCGTCCGGCTTGGCCTGCTCGGAGGCAATCTTGGCCATCAGTTTGGACCCGGCCGCCCCCACCGAGCCGGTCAGCCCGGTGAGCCGCTGGATGTCCGACCGCAGGTCCTCCGCCAGCGCGAGCACCAGCCGCTCGCCGGTGTCGTGGTCCGCCTCGGCCAGCACCGGGCCGTACGGACCGGCCTCCAGGTCCACGAAGGCCTCGTCCAGGCTGAGCGGCTGTACCAGCGGCGACAGTTCCCGCAGCAGGCCCATCACGATCTCGCTGACCTGCCGGTAGGCCTCGAAACGACCCGACAGGAACGCCGCGTTGGGGCAGAGACGACGCGCCTGCGCCATCGGCATCGCCGAGTGCACCCCGAACTTCCGCGCCTCGTACGAGGCCGTGGACACCACCCCGCGACCGCCCAGCCCGCCGACGACCACCGGCTTGCCGCGCAGGCTCGGCTTGGCCGCCTGCTCCACCGCCGCGAAGAAGGCGTCCATGTCGAGGTGGATGATGCTCGGCAGTGATCGCACCCGCAGATCATCGCGTACGGGTCCGACAGTGCGTACGAACCCGGCCGGACGCCCGGCGCGGTCGGACGCCTACGGCTGCTTCTTCGCCGCGTCCGCGAGCGCCTTCGGAATGCCGTCCTCCTGGGGCCCGAGGAACACCGGGTCCGGCCGCAGCCAGGCGTTGACCGCCGCCTTGCCCGCCCCGGCCACCTCCCGCACCCCGCCGTACAGCCAGGTCTCGTCATGCAGCTCCGGCACCCCGACGGCGTACGAGCGGATGCCCGCCGCCTCACACAGCGCCAGCGCCCGCCGGACGTGGAAGTCCTGGCTGACCAGCACGGCCCGGTCCACGCCGAAGATCCGGTGCGCCCGGGTGCAGGAGTCCCAGGTGTCGAAGCCCGCGTAGTCCCGGACCACCCGCTCGGCCGGCACGCCGTGCTCGGTCAGGTACGTGAACATCGCGTCGGGCTCGTCGTACTCGATCCGCCCGTTGTCCCCGGTCACCAGGATCGCCTGCACCTTGCCCTCCCGGTACAGGTCCACCGCCGCGACCAGCCGGTGCTCCAGGTACGGCGAGGGCTTGCCCTGGTCGAGTCCGGCGCCGAAGACCACCGCGACCGGCGCCGAGGGAGCGCTCTCCACCGTTCCCACCCGGTCACCCGCCGAGAGCCACACCCAGGCGCTCGGTGCCAGCGCCAGCGAGCAGAGCACCGTCCCGACCTGGAACACCCTGCGCTGGGTCTTCCGCTGCCCCAGCCGTGTCCGCAGCAGTCCGGCCCTGCGCCGCAGCAGTCCCGCTATACCGGTGCCGACTCCCACAGGCCCTCCCTCGATCGTTTCGCCAGGCAACACGACGAGGCCGCGGGTCCGAACGGTTCCCCGTCCGGGCCCGCGGCCTCGTCGACTCGTTGCTCAGACCGCCCGGTTGCGCCGCTGGGCCAGCTCGTCGGCCGGGTCCTGCCCGACCAGGGTCTCGCCGGTGTCCGTACGCTCCGCGTGCAGCCGCCCGAGGGTGCGCTCCAGCTCCTGCCAGACCGCTCCCACCGCGATGCCGAAGACCCCCTGACCGCCCTTCAGCAGATCCACCACCTGCTGCGGCGTGGTGCACTCGTACACCGTCGCGCCGTCGCACATCAGCGTCATCCCGGCGAGGTCGGCCTGCTCGGCGGCCTGCAGATGGGCGACGGCCACCCGGATGTTCTGCAGCGAGACCCCCGCGTCGAGCAGCCGCTTCACGATCTTGAGCAGCAGGACGTCGCGGAAGCTGTAGAGCCGCTGACTGGCCGCCGGGTACACCGTCCGGACGCTGGGCTCCAGCAACCCGGTGCGGGCCCAGTAGTCCAGCTGACGGTATGTGATGCCGGCCGCCGCACAGGCCGTCGGGCCGCGGAAGCCGATCAGTTCGGACGTCGGGGCCAGCCGCTCGATGGCCGGCTGCCCCGGCTGCACGGCCGGGAACCTGCCCACCCGGGCCATGTCCGTGACGGTACGAGCGGTGCGCGGCACGTGCACGGCGCACAGGCCTCCCAGGGCCGCGTCATCGCCGGTGCTGCTCATGCCTGCCTCCGTCCACTTGTGCTGCGGGCAACCCGACTGCGGGCATCGGGCACCCGGACAGCCACTCCTGACGGTAGGCAGTCCCCTATGACCCGTCAACGATCGCCACGCCGGGTCAGACAATCCACGTCACTCAGGAGAGTGGTTTTTCGTGCCCCTAGTGTGGGTAGGTCGACGAATTTTGGCAAAACGCTGAGCCGAATGCTCGCAGAACCGCTACTGCGGGCCGCCGCCGCCGAAGTCCTCGGGCGACACCTGGTCGAGGAACTCCCGGAACTTCTCGACCTCGTCCTCCTGCTCGTCCGGGATCGCGATGCCCGCCTCGGCGAGCACCTCCTCGCTCCCGTAGATCGGCGTACCGGTCCGCAGCGCCAGCGCTATCGCGTCGGACGGCCGGGCGCTCACCTCGACCCCACCGGCGAACACCAGCTCGGCGTAGAACACGCCCTCCCGCAGATCGGTGATCCGCACCTCGGTGAGCTGCTGGCCGAGCGCCTCCAGGACGTCCTTGAAGAGGTCGTGCGTCAGCGGGCGCACCGGCGTCATGCCCTGCTGGGCGAAGGCGATCGCAGTCGCCTCGCCGGGGCCGATCCAGATCGGCAGGTAGCGATCTCCCCCGACCTCCCGCAGCAGCACGATCGGCTGGTTGGAAGGCATCTCCACTCGGACACCCACGACGTCGAGCTCATTCACACAGGCAACCCTATGGCTCCGGTCCCGGATATGAAAGCGCAGAGCCGACGCCGCTGGTCAGCGCGGTGCCCCCGGCATGCGGAGGCCGCCCGGGAGGCTACCCGCGGGTCCGTAGACCGGCCTGGACCATTGCCGCGTGCAGTCGTACGGACAGCGTCGCGAGCTCCCGCGCGGTGGCCTCGGCATGGGCCCTGGTCTGCGGGTTCCGGTGCCGGCGCAGCGGCGCCACCACCTGCTCCACCAGTGTGATCTCGCGGTCGGCCGCCGCCTTCATGGCTCTCAGGTGCCGCGGCTCGAGGCCGTACCGGCCGAGCTCCGCGACCAGCCGGGCCACCTGCAGGGCCTCGCCGTCGTACCCGCCGTCCGGGCCGGGCGCGACCAGCCCGTACGACTCCCACTCGGCCAGCTCCCGCTCCCCGGCCTCGGCCGCGGCGAGCAGTTCGGCACGCCCCAGCCGGACCCCGGACGGGACGTCGGCGGAGGCCACCAGCTCGCGGTCCGCCTCCTCCATCGGCCCGGGCCGGGTGTCGGCCGAGGAGGGCAGCGCCGGCGGGCTCTCGCCGCGCTCGATGGCGTCCAGGTGTTCGCGGATCACCCGCAGCGGCAGGTAGTGGTCCCGCTGCATCCGCAGGACGTAGGCCAGCCGCTCGACGTCGGCCGGGCTGAACTTGCGGTACCCCGAGGGCGTGCGCTGCGGCTCGACCAGTCCCTCCGCCTCCAGGAAGCGGATCTTGGAGATGGTGACCTCGGGGAAGTCGTCGCGCAGGAAGGTCAGCACCGCGCCGATGCTCAGCAGTTCGTCACCGCCGCGCCGTCGCCCGGCGGGCCGCTCCGCACGGACCGGTTGCCTGGGGCCCGCGACCACCCCGCGCCCGCCGCGGTCCGCCTGCGGACCGGACGGGACTGGGGTGGCCGCCCCGAGAGAAGAGGAAGGGGTATTCGTATTCACTCGGGCTCCTGCCGACGTTGGTTTCAGTACCCCCGGTTGTGGCCGGCGAAGAACACCAGCCGGTACTTCCCGATCTGGACCTCGTCGCCGTTGTTCAGCGACACCTCGTCGATCCGCTCCCGGTTCACGTAGGTGCCGTTGAGGCTGCCCACGTCCGCGACGCTGAAGCCGGCCGGGGTGCGGCGGAACTCCACGTGCCGGCGCGAGACCGTGACGTCGTCCAGGAAGATGTCACCCTGCGGGTGACGCCCCGCCGTGGTGACGTCCGAGTCCAGCAGGAAGCGGCTGCCCGAGTTCGGACCGCGCTGCACGATCAGCAGGGCCGAGCCCGGCGGCAGCGCGTCGATCGCCGACAGCACCTCGGCCGACAGGGCCGGCGTGGCACCGGTGCCGGTCGTGGTGGTGGGGTCGTACGACTCCAGGCCGGAGATGGAGATGGTCGACGTGGTCTCCGCCGCCCCCTCCGGCAGCAGGCCGCCGCGCAGCGCCGCACCGCAGTTGGAGCAGAACCGGGCCGCGGCCGGGTTCTGGTTGCCGCACCTGGGGCACGGAGAGGGGCCAGCCATGTTCACAGCCTCCTGGCGCGGCACACCCGACGGGTTGTGCCCGGCGTACGGGTCCGGAGCAAACCCTCCACCAGAGGTTGAGGGTCCCGACGGGAAACCTATGCGCGGGTCGCCGGAGGGGTCAACCGACGCGCCGTAGCCCGCCGGATTCCCCGCGTACTGGGCGCCGCCGTCCCGGAACAGCTGCTGTCCGGCGTACGGGGCGGCCTCGGGGGCGGGTCGCATGCCCGGCACGGCGGGCTCGTCCTCAGGCCGACGGTGCCGCGCGGTCGGCGCCTCCACGGCGGCCGCGTCACGGCCCTTGTTGCGACCGAACAACTTCGAGAAGAAACTCACGGGCGAATCCCCTTGCGTGTGACAGACCCGCCCGCGGGGCAGGGTGAGAACCTCGGACAGGCCGCGAGCCCGGTTGCGGCTCGGGCCCGCTGGAGCGGTACTCCGACAGTTGATGCTGCGGTTGTTGTTCCGGAGCGAACTGGTGCGAACCAGTCTCGCCCACGTGACGGCGGCTCCCCGCACCGGGTGCCGCCGGCCCGTGACGGGCCGTTCGTCGGGCGCCTCGTCACTTCGAAGCCGGCTTGGCGTACTGCGGCGTCTTCAGATCCACGAGGGCGTCCACGACCACCTTCTGCTGCTGGGTGATCGTCGCCCGCGCCTGGTGGCTCTCCAACGTGCGGACGACACCACCCGGGATGTTCAGCGCGGGCGTCAGGTCCTGCGGGTTCCCCACGACGGTGAACCGATAGGGCTGCGAGACCTTCTTCCCGTCGATCTGCACCCCACCGCCCGACAGGTCGGTGAAGTAGGTGTTGACCACCACGCGCACATCGTTGATCTGAATCGCCTCCGCCCCCGCCGCTCGAAGTTCCTGCAGGGTGTCCAGCAGCATATCTGCCTTCACCTGCCCTTGGGGGTCATCGACCGTGAGGACGATGCCCGGACCAGTGGCCTTGACGGTACCGGCGAGCACGCCGAGTTCCGTCACCTTCTTCCTGGTCTGCTCCTGGGCCTCCTTGGCCTGGTTGGAGCTGTTCTCCAACTTCGCCAGGGACTGCTCCAGCTCCGCCTTCTCCTGTTGGAGACGCTGCTGACGGCTGTCCAGTTCGTCGAGGATCCGAACCAGGTCCTCCTGGCGGGCCCCGCGCAGCTGGCTGTGGTGGTCGTTGGTCGACCGCACCTGGATCGCCAGCCCCAAGCCGAGCGAGAACAGCAGCAGCGCCACCACCAACTGCCCGCGCGACAGCCGCGGCGGCCACAGCGCCGCCTGCAGACGCCGCCGTCCGGCGTTGCGGTCCACGGCGGGCGCCTGCTCGACGGCCTCCGCTGCGACCGGCTCGGGCTCGGGCTCCGGCACGGGCCCTGCGCCGGAGCCCGACTCGACGGGCTCGGGCTTGGCCGCTGCCTCGGGCTCCGGCTCCGGTTCGAGCCGGACCGCCTTCACCAGCCGGAGCGTCGGCTCCGGGGTCGAGTCGGCCTCAAGCTCAGCCTTAGCGTCAGACTTGTCCTCGGCCGCATCCTCGGCCGCGTCCTCGGCCGCGTTCTCCACGGCGCTCTCGCCGGGCTCGGCTTCCGGAGCCGGGACGGCCGCTCCGGCCTCCTCTGCGGCCCCGTCCGGATCCGCAGAGCCGTCCGGCCCGGACTCCCGGTCCGTCTCCGGCTCGGGCGCCTCGACGGCCTCCTCGACCGTCTCCTCAACCGTCCTCCCGACGGTCCTCGGCTCCCGCTTCTCCGCCGCCTCCTCGCGGCCCGACTCAGGCACGGAAGACATGGCGCCGGATCGCGGCCGCGTTGGAGAAGATGCGGATGCCGAGGACGACGACCACACCCGTGGACAGCTGCGAGCCGACGCCCAGCTGGTCGCCCAGGAACACGATCAGCGCCGCGACCACCACGTTCGACAGGAACGAGACGATGAACACCTTGTCGTTGAAGATCCCGTCGAGCATCGCCCGGACACCGCCGAAGACCGCGTCCAGGGCCGCGACCACCGCGATCGGCAGGTAGGGCACGACGGCGTCCGGCACCTCGGGTTGGACGAAGAGGCCGACGACCACTCCGATCACAAGACCCAGTACGGCAATCACGGTCTGGCTGCTCCTGTCCCTGTCGTGGTCTTCGCGGATCCGGTCGACGGATGCCGCTTCGGGGTCGCACCACCGCTGGTCGCCGATGGTGAAGCGGTTGGTAAGGCCGATGGTGAGACGGACGCGCCCGGGCTCTCCCAGGTTCCGGGGCCGGCGGAGCGCGTTCCGCTCGGCGTGGCCGTGGCCGACGGCGTCGCCGTCGCCGTGGGCTCGGGCGTGACCGGCTGCGCGGTCCGCAGCGTCACCCCCACCGCCGCCGGCAGCGTCAGGCTCTTCTGCGTGGAGAGCGTCGACTTGATGCCGTACTTCTCCTGGAGCAGCCGCAGGTACTGCCCGGCCATGTCGTTCTCGAAGGCGGTGAGGAGCTTCGGCCCGTCCCCGATCGCCTGGATGTTGTACGGCGGCACCAGCGGCCGGTTGTCCACCAGCACCGCCTCGCCCGCAGCCCGGATCGCGGAGAGCGCGGTCAGCCGCTGGCCGTTGATCGCCACGGCCTCGGCCCCGGCCCCCCAGAGGCCGTTCACCACCAGTTGCAGGTCGCGGTCCCGAAGCCGGCCACTGTTGGAGAAGCCCTGTCCCGCCCGCGGGTCGACGTTGCCGCCCAGGCCCGTCCCCGCGGCGTCCTCCAGGACCACCTTCACGCCCGGCCCGGTGACCTCACCCAGGCCCACCGCTCCGGTCAGAGCACCCGCGTCGCCGTCCCCCGAGGGGAGCGCCTGCTGCTGGGTGCTGTCGACCTTGCGCCGCAGCTCCTGCACCTGCTTCTGCAGCTGGTCGGCCGAGGTGTTGCTGTCGTTGATCCGCTGGATCAGCGCGTCCCGCTCCTTGGCCAGCGTCGGCTCGGCCTCGTGCGCGTTCACCGCGCCGACCGTCACCACCGCTCCGACCAGCGCCAGCCCGGCGGCCAGCGTGAGCAGCCCCTGGAGCGTTCCGGGTATCCGGCTGTCGCGGGCACCGCCGCGTGCCGCGGCCGCCTCGGCGTAGCCCTCGTCCAGGCTGTGGTCCATCACATTGGTCAGCAGGGACATCGAGGCGTCCGGGCGGTTGTACCGCCCGTTCGGGGCACTCGGTGTCGGCGTCGCTGGCATGGAAACCATCGTCCCATGGCGGCGAGGGGGCCTTGTGCACGGCCCCTGAGCTGCACACACGCTGCACACAAGACGGAAGTGGCGGACCATTCCGAATGATGTGAAAACGGACAGCGGGGCGCACGAACCATGCCGTGCGCCCCGCCGATCGGGCCGTCTCGTCCTCAGCTCCGGGCCGTCACCGCCCGGCGCCCTCGACCACCGCCGCCCATTCGTCCAGCAGCGCCTCGGTGGCCTCGTCGTCCGGGCCCTCCGCCCACAGGTGGGTGACCGCCTCGGCCGGGTCCGGCAGCACCAGCGTCCAGCGCCCGTCCGCCTCCACGACCCGGACACCGTCGGTGGTGTCCAGCCGCCGGCTGCCGGCCGCCTCCACCACCGAGCGCATCACCATGCCCTTGGCCGCCCACGGCGTCGCGATGTCCCGGCGCCGGATGTGCGCCTGCGGGATCCGCGCGTCGATCTGGCTCAGCGTGAGCTGGGTCCGCGCCACCAGGCCGACCAGCCGGACGAAGGCCGCGGCCCCGTCCAGCACCCCGCTGAACTCGGGCACCACGAAGCCGCCGCGCCCGTCCCCGCCGAACACCGTGCCCTCGGCGGAGGCCGCCTTCGCGAGGTCGTCCGGCGTCGTCGTGGTCCAGATGACCTGGGTGCCGTGGTACGCGGCGACCTGCTCGGCGATCCGGGTCGTGGTCACCGGCAGCGCCACCTGCCCACTGCGCCGCTCGGCCGCCACCAGGTCCAACAGCACCAGCAGCGCCCGGTCGTCGTCGATCACCCGGCCCAGCTCGTCCACGAACGCGACGCGCTCACCGACCGGGTCGAAGCGGACACCGAAGGCCGCCCGCGAGGATGCCACCAGCTCGCCGAGCCTGGCGAGCCCGGCCCTTCGCGTTTCCGCGTCCTCGGTCGGCCGCGCCTCGTCGAGCCCGCTGGAGACGGTGAGCGCCTCCACGCCGAGCCGGCCGAGGATGCTCGGCAGAACCAGACCCGCACTGCCGTGCGCGGTGTCCACCACCACCTTCAGCCCGGCCTCCCGGACCCCGGTGGTGTCCACCGCCCGCAGCAGGTTGCCCGCGTAGGCGTCGAAGACGCTGGACGGGAAGGTCAGGTCCCCGATCTCGCCCGGGAAGGCCCGCCGGTACTCCTGCCGCGCGTAGACGCGGTCGAGCTTGCGCTGCCCGGCCTGTGAGAGGTCCGCCCCGCGCTCGTCGAAGAAGAGGATGTCCAGTGAGTCGGGTACTCCCGGTGTGGTCCGCAGGAAGATCCCGCCCGCACTCCCCCGCGCCGTGTGCTGCCGGGCCACCGGCATCGGCACGTTCTCGAGGTCGCGGACGTCGATCGCCGAGGTCTGCAGCGCCGAAATCATCGCCCGTTTGAGCGCACGCGCACCACGCGAGTGGTCACGCGCAATGGTGACGGTGGCCCCCTTCTTCAGCGTCGTCGCGTAGGCCCCGGCCAGCCGCACGGCCAGCTCCGGGGTGATCTCGACGTTCAGGATCCCCGAGACGCCGCGGAGACCGAAGAGGTGTTCCTGGCCGCGCGACTCCCAGATCACCGAGGTGTTGACGACGGCGCCGGCCTCGATGGTCTTGAACGGGTACACCCGGACGTTCGCCCCGATGATCGACTCTTCGCCGACCAGGCACTCGTCCCCGATCACCGCCCCGTCCTCGATCCGGGCGGCCCGCATCACATCGGTGTTCTTACCGACCACACAGCCCCGCAGATTGCTCTGCGGCCCGACGTACACGTTGTCGTGCACCACGGCCTTGTGCAGGAACGCGCCGCGCTTGACGACCACGTTGCTGCCCAGCACGGTGTGTTCGCGGATCTCGACGCCGGCCTCGACCTTGGCGTAGTCCCCGATGTACAGCGGCCCGCGGAGCACCGCCTCGGGGTCAACCTCGGCCCCTTCGGCAACCCAGACGCCGGGCGAGATCTCGAACCCGTCCAGCTCGACCTCGACCTTGCCCTCCAGGACGTCGGCCTGGGCCTTGCCGTAGCTCTCGTGGGTGCCCACGTCCTCCCAGTAGCCCTCGGCGATGTAGCCGTAGACCCGCTTGCCCTCCTTCAACAGCTGCGGGAAGACGTCGCTCGACCAGTCGACGGACTCACCCGCCGCGACGTAGTCGAAGACCTCGGGTTCCATCACGTAGATACCGGTGTTCACCGTGTCGGAGAAGACCTGCCCCCAGGTCGGCTTCTCCAGGAACCGCTCGACCCGTCCCTCGTCGTCCGTGATCGTGATGCCGAACTCCAGTGGATTCGGCACCCTGGTGAGACAGACGGTGACCAGAGCGTCCTTGCTGCGGTGAAAGTCGATCAATTCAGAGAGATTGAAGTCGGTCAGCGCGTCACCGGAGATCACCAGAAAGGAGTCGTCCTTGAGCGCGTCTTCGGCGTTCTTGACACTCCCCGCAGTGCCCAGTGGTGTCTCCTCGTGGGCATAGGTCAGGTGCATGCCCAGCTCCTCGCCGTCACCGAAGTAGTTCTTGACCAGTGACGCCAGGAACTGCACGGTGACGACGGTGTCAAGGAGACCGTGCCGCTTCAGCAGCCGAAGCACGTGCTCCATGATCGGCCTATTGGCGACCGGAAGCAGCGGCTTCGGCATGCTGGAGGTCATCGGGCGGAGTCGAGTGCCCTCGCCCCCTGCCATTACAACGGCTTTCATTACGGGTGCGTCCTCCTTCGCGGTGGTGGACCAGCAGGTCCATCAAACCGTTCCAGAGGGTTCTCTACCCGGAAGGTATCGTCCGACGCACCGATGGAGCGTGGGGCTTCTCTCAGATCACGTCTCAGACTGCGGACGCCGGGCCCGCCGGGCGGCCCTTGACGATCTGCCGCGCCTGAACCGCGTAAAGAATGGCGGCCCACCAGTACAGCGTGGCGCCCCACCAGATGAAGGCCCAGCTCACCACCTCGGCCGGCCGCGCGATCCAACTGTCCACACTGCCGAGCAGCAGAAGCGGAAACGCGTACATCAGGTTGAAGGTCGCGGCCTTCCCCAGAAAACTCACCTGCAGCGGCCCGTACCCGTGCTTGTTCAAAATGGGCAGCAGAGCGGCGATAAACACCTCCCGGGCCAGCAGAATCGCCGTCAGCCACCAGGGCAGAATCTCACGCCAGGTCAATCCGACCAGCGTGGACAGCACATAGAGCCGGTCGGCCAGCGGATCCAGCAGCTGCCCCACCCGGCTGATCTGCCCCCACCGCCTGGCGAGCTTTCCGTCCAGGTAGTCGCTGATACCGCTCAGCGCCAGGATCAGCAAAGCCCAGCCGTCGTTGTTGGGCCCATCGAAGACCGGCCACAGAATGAGCCAGAGGAAAAGCGGAACGCCGACCAGCCGGCCCATGCTCAGCAGGTTGGGGATGGTGAGGACGCGATCGGTCTGGACCCGCGTCTCCTGGACCTCCACCCGGGGGCCTCCTGTCCCTTGTCACGACAATGCACGTTGACCCTACAACAGAGAAGCCCCCGTCCGGTTCACCCGGCGGGGGCTTCTCTCGAAGAATTGTTCGGCGGCGTCCTACTCTCCCACAGGGTCCCCCCTGCAGTACCATCGGCGCTGTAAGGCTTAGCTTCCGGGTTCGGAATGTAACCGGGCG
>NZ_JBVIRL010000022.1:0-131758 GCF_055576085.1 Kitasatospora sp. NPDC033851
GGCTCCCAGTAGACGACTGGGTTGATAGGCCGGATATGGAAGCCCTGTGAGGGGTGGAGTTGACCGGTACTAATAGGCCGAGGGCTTGTCCTCAGACGCTCGCGTTCACTGTGTGGTTCCCGGGTAGCGAACAGCTATCGCCGGCGAACAAGGAAACACTTATCAATTGAAAAGTGTGTTTCGCTGAATACCCGATAGGGTTTCGGTGGTCATAGCGTGAGGGAAACGCCCGGTTACATTCCGAACCCGGAAGCTAAGCCTCACAGCGCCGATGGTACTGCAGGGGGGACCCTGTGGGAGAGTAGGACGCCGCCGAACAATTATTCAAAGGCCGCGGCCCCAGCGATTCGCTGGGGCCGCGGCCTTTTTTGTGTTTTACGAACGTGAACAAGTCCGGCAGGACAGGACTTCCGCCCAGACGCGGAGGGTCCCGACATGTCGGACAATGGAGAAGGTGCGCGGGCCAGGAGGCCGGCGCCGAAACCGCGTGAGCGCAGCGGGAGTTGCACGCACGGCCCGCGCGGTGAAGCTGAAGCAGCAGAAGGAGTCACCACGATGTCGAACCAGCCCCAGGACCGTCCCGAGCGTCGATCGGACGATGGCCGAGGCTACGAGCCCCGGTCCCGTGGGGGCTGGTCGAACGACCGTGGCGGCTCCCGCCGCGATGACCGTGACGACCGTCCCCGTCGTGACGACCGCCCCTCCGGTGGCGGTTTCAACCGTGACCGTGATGACCGCGGTGGGGACCGTGGCGGTTTCCGTCGCGACGACCGTCCCTCCGGTGGTGGCTTCAACCGCGACCGTGGCGACCGCCCGTCCGGTGGCGGTTTCAACCGCGACCGTGGCGACCGCCCGTCCGGCGGTGGCTTCAACCGTGACCGTGGCGACCGTCCCTCCGGCGGTGGCTTCCGCCGCGATGACCGCCCGTCCGGTGGTTACGGCCGTGACCGCGATGACCGCAGTGGCGACCGTCCGTCCGGCGGTGGTTTCCGTCGTGACGACCGCCCCTCCGGTGGCGGTTTCAACCGCGACCGTGACGACCGCGGTGGGGACCGTGGCGGTTTCCGTCGCGACGACCGTCCCTCCGGTGGTGGCTTCAACCGCGACCGTGGCGACCGCCCGTCCGGCGGTGGCTTCAACCGTGACCGTGGCGACCGTCCCTCCGGCGGTGGCTTCCGTCGCGATGACCGCCCGTCCGGTGGCGGTTTCCGTCGTGACGACCGGCCGAGCGGTTTCAACCGCGACCGCGACGACCGTCCGCGTCGTGACGACCGCCCGTCCGGTGGCGGCTTCAACCGTGATGACCGCGGTGGCGACCGCGGTGGTTTCCGTCGCGACGACCGCTCGTCCGGCGGTGGCTTCAACCGCGACCGTGGCGACCGCCCGTCCGGCGGCGGTTTCAACCGTGACCGTGGCGACCGTCCCTCCGGCGGTGGCTTCCGTCGTGACGACCGCCCGTCCGGTGGCGGTTTCAACCGTGACCGTGATGACCGCGGTGGGGACCGTGGCGGTTTCCGTCGTGACGACCGTCCCTCCGGTGGCGGTTTCAACCGTGACCGTGGCGACCGTCCCTCCGGCGGTGGTTTCCGTCGTGACGACCGGCCGAGCGGTTTCAACCGTGACCGTGACGACCGTCCGCGTCGTGACGACCGCCCGTCCGGTGGCGGCTTCAACCGTGATGACCGCGGTGGCGACCGTGGCGGTTTCCGTCGTGACGACCGGCCGAGCGGTTTCAACCGTGACCGTGACGACCGTCCGCGTCGTGACGACCGCCCCTCCGGTGGCGGCTTCAACCGTGATGACCGCGGTGGCGACCGCGGTGGTTTCCGTCGCGACGACCGCTCGTCCGGCGGTGGCTTCAACCGCGACCGTGGCGACCGCCCGTCCGGCGGTGACCGTGGCGGTTTCCGTCGCGATGACCGCGGTGGGGACCGTGGCGGTTTCCGTCGCGACGACCGTCCCTCCGGCGGCTACCGCGGTGGCGACGACCGCCACGACGACCGGGGCCGTCGGGACTACGACGACCGCCGGGGCAACTTCGAGCCCGTCAGGCGCCTGCCGATCCCGGAGGACGTCACCGGGTTCGAGCTGGACGCGGACGTGCGTCAGGAGCTCAAGAGCCTGCCCAAGACCCTTGCGGACGACGTCGCCCGCAACCTGGTGATGGTGGCCCGTCTGCTCGACGGCGACGCGGAGGAGGCCTACCAGTACTCGCGCGTCGCGCTCCGTCTGGCGTCCCGTGTGCCCGCCGTCCGTGAGGCGGCCGGTTTCGCCTCGTACATGACGCAGCGCTACTCCGAGGCGCTGACCGAGTTCCGCGCCGCCCGCCGGATGACCGGCCGGGCGGACCTGTGGCCGGTGATGGCCGACTGCGAGCGCGGTCTGGGCCGTCCGGAGCGGGCGCTGGCGATGGCCGGTGAGCCCGAGGTGAAGCAGCTGGACAAGTCGGGCCAGGTCGAGATGCGCCTGGTGGCGGCCGGTGCCCGCAGCGACATGGAGCAGTTCGACGCCGCCGTGGTGACCCTGCAGAGCCCGGAGCTGGCGTCCAGCTCGGTGCAGCCGTGGACCGCTCGCCTGCGGTACGCCTACGCCGAGGCGCTGATCGCGGCCGGCCGTGGCGACGAGGCCCGTGACTGGTTCGCCAAGGCGGCGGAGGCCGACACCGACGGCACCACCAACGCTGCGGAGCGGCTCGCCGAGATCGACGGCGTGGAGTTCACCGACGCGCTCGACCCGGAGCTGGCCGAGGAGGAGACCGAGAAGGCCGAGGCCCCTGCGAAGAAGCGCGGCGGCGAGGTTGCCGACGACCGCGTGATCTTCGAGGACGAGGAGGACGTCGAGGAGTTCTACGACGAGGACGACCTCGAGATCGACGACGAGTTCGACGGCGTGGTGCCCGAGCGCGCCCGCGCCGCCGAGGCCGAGGCGGTCAAGGCCGAGGCGGTCAAGGACAAGGACACCGAGGTCGAGGACAAGGACGAGGCCAAGGGCTGAGCTGTCCCCCCGGCAACGCCGTGAGGCCCTGCCGTTCCCCGGGAGATCCGGGAACGGCAGGGCCTCACGGCGTCCGGGCCGCCGACGTGGCGTCGGCCCGGCGCGAGGTCAACCCAGCGCGAGGTTGCGCAGCACCAGTCCGGTGGCCGGCTTCGGCCCGAAGGAGGTGGACTTGCGCGGCATGGTGACGCCCTGTTCGGCCAGCCGTCGCACCACGCTCTCCCGGACGGGGTGCAGCAGGACGGCGGTGCCGCCGGTGCGGGCGGCCTCCTGCTCGGCGGCCAGGGCGGTGTGCAGGTAGCCGATGTCGTCCGGGCCGTCGGGGACGTGCCAGGTGCGGTCGAGCAGGGTGGCGTGCAGGACGGTGGCGTCCAGGTGGCGCCACTCCTCGGGCCGGTCGCGCGGCACGGTGGCGTCCAGCAGGGCCTCATCGGGCTCGCCGAGCAGCCAGTAGACGCCGTCGCCGCCGGTCAGCACGAAGCCGTTGCCGCCGTGCCGCTTCTGTTCGGCGAGCGCCTGGAGCGCCGCCGGCAGCGGGCCGGGCACCTCCTTGACCTGCCACTGGTCGCCGAGCTTCTCCAGCGCCTCGGCCACCGGCAGCCGGTAGAGCACGCGGTGGATGGCGCGGACCCGCAGCGGGTAGCGGGCGGTGTCCACCAGGAGCACCAGGCCGCGGTCCCAGGGGCTGCGCGGCAGGTGGCGGTGCTCGCGCTGGAGGCGCAGGTACATCTCCCAGCGGTGGTGGCCGTCGGCGATCAGCGCCCGGCAGGTGGCCAGGTCGCGGCTGATCTCGGCGATGTCGGCCGGGTCGGTGACGGCCCACAGGCGGTGGTGGGTGCCGTCGCTGGTGGCGGTGGAGAGCAGCGGCTCGCCCGCGACCGTCCGCTCGATCACGCCGGAGGCGCCGCCGTCACCCCGGTAGGTGAGCAGCAGCGGTTCGAGGTTGGCCCGGGTGGTGCGCATCAGGCCGACCCGGTCGGCGACCGGCCGGGGCATCACGTCCTCGTGGGGGAGGACGACGCCGGCCTCGCGGCCGCTCACCGCGAGGGCGCCGATCAGGCCGCGCTGGAGCAGTTCGGGGGAGTCGGCGGTGGCGGGCACCCGCTGCTCGTAGACGTAGATCGCGGGATCCGGGTCGGCGGCGAGGATCCCCTCGCGCTGCCAGGCGGCCAGCAGCCGCGCGGCGTGCCGGTACCGGGTGTCGCGGTCGGGCCGGTCGCCGGCGTCCTCGGGCTCGGGCCTGGGCAGGATCAGCCGGACCACGTTGTGCGGGTCGCCGGTCTCCAGGTCGAGCCGACGGCCCGGGTCGACGACGTCGTACGGCGGGGACATGACCGCGGCCAGGGCGCCGACCCGGTCGGGGACGTAGCGCAGGCCGCGGAAGGGGGACAGGGACAGGCCGGCGGTGGCGACGTGCCCGGGATCGCCGGGGCCGCCCTCGGGAGTCTCGACTCCGTCTTCTGCACTGGGTGTGCTCATTCTGGGCATCGTAACCGGGTACGCGTTGTTGAGAGATCGGAATGCCCGCGCCGAGCGGTGGGGCGGGTGTGCGACCGAGGGCGAGGTACGGCATGGACGACGGGCAGGAACGGGTGGACGGCAGCGGTCTTGCCGGGTCGGGCGGGCCGGTCGGTGCCACGGGCGGGGGCGCTCCGGCCGAGGGTGGCGGGCCGGTCGGCGGGGTGCCGTCGCAGAGCCGCTCCGGGGAGCCCACCGGGGACGTGTACGACTGGTTCCGCCGGGGCGCGCGGCTGCTGGCGCAGGGGCATCCGGCGGCCGCCGAGCAGCTGCTGGCCCGGGCGGTGGCGGCCGAGCCGCACTCGCGCAGCATCCGGGAGGCGCTGGCCCGCGCCCAGTTCGACGCGGGTTCGTACGCGGCGGCGCTGGAGAACTTCCGGGCCGTGGCGCTGGCCGACCCGGCGGACGACTACGCTCAGTTCGGGTGGGGGGTCGCGGCGGCCCGGCTGGGCGACTTCGAGACCTCCGCCGAGCACCTGGCGCTCGCCGTGGCGATGCGGCCGGAGACCGACCACTACCGGGCGGCCCTGCGGCAGACCCGGGCGACGCTGGCGGCCCGGACCGGCGCGTACGGCCCGCTGCTGCCGGGGGCACCCGGGTACCTGGCGCCCCCGCCCGGTGCCGCGGACCCGGTCGGGGGAGAGCCGGACGGCGGCGACGGCGACGCCTGACCGGCCCGCGCCCGACCGATGGGCGTCCGACCGGCTGGCGTCCGACCGAGGGGCGCAGTGCCGCACCGCGCGGTGCGGCGCCGAGGTGAACGACGTGACCGACGTGACCGACGACGCAGTGAATGAGGTAGCGCAGCCATGACCGAGACGGCCACCCCCGTGCGACGGACCGCCCCCGGCGGCAGCGAGCGGCCGCTGACCGAGGCCTACGACACGGCGCTGCTGGACCTGGACGGCGTGGTCTACGCGGGCGCGCACGCGATCGAGCACGCGGTGGCCGCGCTGGACGCCGCCCGGACGGCCGGGATGCGGCTCGCGTACGTGACCAACAACGCCTCCCGCCCGCCGCGCGTGGTGGCCGAGCACCTGACCGAGCTGGGCGTGCCGGCCGAGCCGGGGGACGTGATCAACTCGGCCCAGGCGGCCGCCCGGGTGGTCGCCGAGAAGGTCCCGGCCGGGGCGAAGGTGCTGGTCGTGGGCGGTCTCGGGCTGGACGAGGCGCTGGCCGAGCAGGGCCTGGTCGCGGTCCGCTCGCTGGCCGACCAGCCGCTTGCGGTGGTCCAGGGCTTCGACCCCTCGGTGGGGTGGACGGACCTGGCGGAGGCCGCGTACGCGGTGCAGAGCGGGCTGCCGTGGGTGGCGTCCAACCTGGACCTGACGGTGCCGCGGGCGCGCGGGATCGCGCCGGGCAACGGCACGCTGGTGGCGGCGGTGCGGGCGGCGACCGGGGTGGAGCCGGAGGTGGCGGGCAAGCCGCTGCCGCCCATGCACCGGGAGACCGTGCTGCGTACCGGCGCGAAGCGGCCGCTGGTGGTCGGGGACCGGCTGGACACCGACATCGAGGGCGCGTTCAACGGCGGGGTGGACAGTCTGCTGGTCTTCACCGGGGTGACCACCCCCGAGCTGCTGCTGGCGGCCCCGGTCGAGCACCGGCCGACCTACCTGGCGGCCGACCTGCGCGGACTGCTGGTCCCGCACGCGGCGGTGACGGCCCAGGCCGACGGCTTCGCGTGCGGAGGCTGGGTCGCCGGCGTCGAGGGCGGCGCGCTGCGGCTGACCGGCTCCGGGGACCGCTGGGACGGCCTGCGGGCGCTGTGCGCGGCGGCGTGGACGGCGCTGGACGCGGGCGGCGAGCCGGTGGACGGACGGAAGACGCTGGCCGAGCTGGGCTTCTGAGCCCCGAGGCTTTCGAGTCCCGGGGTCCCGGAGGGCTTTACGGTCCCGAGGGCTTTGCGTCCCCGAGCCTTGCGTTCCTGAGGTTTCGTGGCGGGGCAGGCCGGGTTCAGAGCAGGGTGCGCAGCCGCAGCAGGTCGCGGAAGCCCGCCTCCAGCCGGACCCGGCCGCTCGCCCAGGCGGAGGCGAAGTTGAGCCGGCCGCCGACCAGCGCGACCAGGTCGTCGCTGCTCATGGTGAGCCGGATCTCGGCCTTCCCGGCGGGCGGGCCGGGCGTGGTGACCACGTCCTGGATCCGGCCCTCGCGCAGCCGCCCGGTGAAGGTCAGGTCGAGGTCGGTGATCCGGCAGCTGAGCGAGCGGTCGAGGGACGCGGCCTTGCGGACGTCACCGGTGGACTTCGCCATGTTCCGGCTGAGCTGCTCCAGCGCCTCCCGGCACTCCTCGGCGTTCGCCATAGGCGGCGGCTCCCTCCCGCGGTCGCTACGGTGCTGACTGCGGGCCACGGTACCTCAGCGGGGTTTTGGCGGTAGCGTCGTCAGTGGGGTGCCCGGAACGGCTCGGGTACCGAGGGCGACGGAGCGACGCGCGTAGGCGATTGGGAGGCACCCGGATGCTGCCGAGGACGGTTCGGGGAGTGGTGGAGACCGCTGCCGAGGTGGTCGAGGAGGTCGGCAAGCGGGTCGTCGTGACGGCGGCCTCGATCCTGGAGAAGGCGGGGGTCGACGTCGCGGAGGTCGAGCGTCGGCTGGGCGGGGAGTTCCCGCCGTCGGCGAAGACGCTGCAGACCTTGGCGGGGGAGGCGGTCACCGCCGGGCTGGCCGGGGTGGACCTGGCGGTCGGGGTGGCGCGCAACGAGGCGGAGAAGGTCTTCGAGAAGGTCGGTGACCAGGTCACCAAGGTCGGCGTGGTGCTGGCGTACCTGGAGAGCAAGCTGCGCGAGGTGGAGGAGGAGGTTCCGGCGGCGACGCCCGGCGAGGGTGCGTACGGCGCCGAGGAGCCGGTCCCTGCGCCGCGGGCGGACGACCTGTTCGGACGCGGCTGGGAATACGAGGACGAGCCGTCGGCGGGCCGGTCGGCGGGGCAGCCGATAGTCGCCGAGCGGGTGGAGGTGGACGAGCCGGTCGAGGTCGATCCGCCGGTTCCGCCGGTTCCGCCGGTGGCGCTGCTC
This sequence comes from Kitasatospora sp. NPDC033851, assembly GCF_055576085.1. Classification (NCBI taxonomy): domain Bacteria; kingdom Bacillati; phylum Actinomycetota; class Actinomycetes; order Kitasatosporales; family Streptomycetaceae; genus Kitasatospora; species Kitasatospora sp. NPDC033851. Next base: position 7,527 of record NZ_JBVIRL010000022.1, read on the forward strand.
GCGCCGACTCCGCCGCAGGAGCAGGAGCAGGAGCGGAAGGCGGCGCCGCGGAAGGCCGCCGCGCGGAAGACGGCGGCGAAGAAGGCGGCTCCGGCCGAGAAGCCCGCCGCGAAGAAGGCCGCGGCCAAGGAGAGCGCGGCCGAGAAGTCCGCCGCCAAGCGGACCGCCGCCAGGAAGACGACGACCGTCAAGAAGACCACCACCGCCGAGCAGTCCGCCGCGCAGTCCAAGGCGCCCGCGAAGCGCACGGCGACCAGGAAGACCACCGTCCGCAAGGCCACCAGCGCGAAGAAGCCCGATGCCCGAGACGAGTGAACCGGCCGGAGCGGCCGAGGCGGGCGCGCAGGCCCAGCAGGTGGAGCCGCTCGGCGTCGACCTGCTGCCCACCGGCCATCCCGCGGTGGACGCCGGACTGGCCCGGCTGGAGGCCTTGGACGGGGTCCCCGCCGAGGCGCACGTCGCGGTGTACGAAGATGTTCACCAGCGGCTCGCCGACACGCTGGCCGCGCTCGACCAGGAATGACCCGTGGGATCCGTAGGAGCTGAACACCAGTGGCAGTGGCACGACGCCGACTCGACGCGGAGCTGGTCCGCCGCAAGCTGGCCCGGTCGCGTGAGCACGCGTCCGAGCTGATCGCGGCCGGGCGGGTGACCGTCGGCGGCACCACCGCGACCAAGCCGGCCACCCAGGTGGAGACCTCGGCGGCGGTCGTGGTGGCCAAGGACGAGAACGACCCCGACTACGTCTCGCGCGGTGGCCACAAGCTCGCCGGGGCGTTCGCCGCCTTTGTGCCGCAGGGTCTGGTGGTCGAGGGCCGCCGGGCGCTGGACGCGGGCGCCTCCACCGGCGGGTTCACCGACGTGCTGCTGCGCGCCGGGGCGGCCGGCGTGCTGGCGGTGGACGTCGGGTACGGGCAGCTCGCCTGGTCGCTGCAGAGCGACGAGAGGGTCACCGTGATGGACCGCACCAATGTGCGCGAGCTGACCACGGACCTCATCGGCGGCACCCCGGTGGACCTCGTGGTGGGCGACCTGTCGTTCATCTCGCTGGGCCTGGTGCTCCCCGCCCTCGCCTCCTGCGCGGCCGAGGACGCTGACTTGGTGCTGATGGTCAAGCCGCAGTTCGAGATCGGCAAGGAGCGACTGGGCAGCGGCGGGGTGGTGCGCAGCCCCGAGCTGCGCGCCGAGATGGTGCGCCAGGTGGCCGGGCAGGCGTGGGCGCTCGGGCTTGGCGTGCGCGCCGTCACCGCGAGCCCCCTGCCGGGACCGTCCGGCAACGTGGAGTACTTCCTTTGGCTGCGCCGGGACGCCCCGCAGCTGGACCCCGCGGACGCGGACCGGGCCGTGGCGGAGGGGCCCCGATAGGGTGCTCAGCGGACGTCCGGCCCGTCATGCTGTATGGGGGCCGCACCGGGCCGAGGGTGACCCGGCAGGCGTGAGGGAGAGGGCAGCGGCATGAGCGATGAAGAACGTACGGTCTTCCTGATCGCGCACACCGGCCGGGAGGCGGCGCTGCGCAGCGTCGAGAGCCTGGTGCACGGGCTGCTGAAGGCCGGGCTCCGGATCAGACTGCTGGAGGCCGAGGCGGTCGACCTGGACCTGCCCGACGGCGTCGAGAAGGTGGCCGAGGGCCCCGGGGCGGCGGACGGCTGCGAGCTGATCCTGGTGGCCGGCGGGGACGGGACGCTGCTGCGCGGGGCCGAGCTGGCGCGCTCGCACGGGCTGCCGATGCTCGGGATCAACCTGGGCCGGGTGGGCTTCCTCGCCGAGGCCGAGCGGGACGACCTGGCCGTGGTGGTCGAGCGGGTGGTCGACGCCGACTACGAGGTCGAGGAGCGGATGACGATCGACGTCATCGTCCGCACCAACGGCGACGTGCTGCACGAGGACTGGGCGTTGAACGAGGCCTCGATCGAGAAGGCGTCCCGGGAGCGGATGCTGGAGGTGGTGACCGAGGTGGACGGCCGCCCGGTCTCCAACTTCGGCTGCGACGGCGTGGTGTGCGCGACGCCGACCGGGTCCACCGCGTACGCGTTCTCCGGCGGCGGGCCGGTGGTGTGGCCGGAGGTCGAAGCGCTGCTGATGGTGCCGATCTCGGCGCACGCGCTGTTCGCCCGGCCGCTGGTGACCTCGCCCGAGTCGGTGCTGGCCGTCGAGGTGCAGCCGAAGACCCCGCACGGCGTGCTCTGGTGCGACGGGCGGCGTTCGGTCGAACTGCCCGCCGGGGCACGGGTGGAGGTCCGCCGGGGACGGACCCCGGTGCGGCTGGCCAGACTGCACCGGGCGCCGTTCACCGACCGGCTGGTGGCCAAGTTCGCGCTGCCCGTGACGGGTTGGCGCGGCCGGGCGGACCACCAGTAGGACGAGCCGCACCACAACGGACCGGCAGGCCCGGCCGTCGACGGTCCGTCAGACCGCCAGCGGCTGGGCCTCGTCGGCCGAGCCGAGCCGACCGCCGGCCGCCGCGCGGGCGGCCGTCGCGGCGAGGCGTTCGACGGCGGCCGGAACAGCCACGGCGGGCACGGTGAGCGGGATCCGGATGTGGTGCTCGAACGCGCCGTCCGAGCCGAAGCGGTTGCCCGAGGCGATCCGCACCCCGTCGCGTTCCCCGACCTGCGCCAGCGCCGCACCGGACAGGCCGCCGGTGGAGGCCCAGAGCGCGAGCCCGCCGGTCGGCATCGGGAAGGTCCAGCCGGGCAGTCGCTCGGGCAGCGCGGCGGCGAAGGCGTGTGCGGCGGCCCGCAGCCGGTCCAGCTGGTGCGCCCGGACGGCGGCCAGGGGTTCGCCCAGCAGCTCGGCGGCGATCAGCTGGTCCAGCACCGGGGTGCCGACGTCGCTGTAGACCCGCTCGCCGGCCAGCCGGCGCACCAGCGCGGGCGCGGCCCGGACCCAGCCGATCCGCAGACCGCCCCAGAGGAGCTTGCCGGCCGAGCCGACGGTGACCACCTGGGCGGACCGGCCCAGCGCCGCCATCGGGCGCGGCAGCGGCTCGGACTCCGGTACGCCCCAGCCGAGTTCGGCGGTGGTCTCGTCCACCAGCACGATGCTCCCGGCGGCCCGGGCGGCGGCCAGCAACTCGCGGCGCTGCTCCTCGCCGATCAGCGCGCCGGTCGGGTTGTGGAAGTCCGGGATCACGTAGGCGAGCTTGGGGGCGGCGCCGCGCAGCACCCGCTGCCACTCCGGGAGGTCCCACCTCGTCGTGGGGTGGTAGACGTACGGCACCGGGACCAGGCGGGCGCCGGACAGCCGCAGGGCCTGCAGGGTGTGCGCGTAGCTGGGGGCCTCGACGGCGACCCGGTCGCCGCGGCCGACCAGCGCCCGCTGGACCAGGTGCAGGCCGCCCATCGCGCCGGTGGTGATCAGGATCTGGTCGGGTGTGGTGGGCAGCCCGCGCTCGGTGTAGCGGCGGGCGACGGCCTCGCGCAGCACCGGGACGCCGGTGGGGTAGTGGCCGTGCCCGGAGGCGTAGTACGGCAGCTGTTCGACGGCCCGGGCGGCGGCGGCGCCGAGCCAGGGCTGCGGGGCGGGCGGTGCGGCGACGCCGAGGTCCAGGGTGCGGCCCTGCTCGTCCGGCGGGACGGGGTGCAGGGCGTCGCCGGGCGGCGGGGCGCCCTCGGGCAGGGCGGTCCAGCTGCCCGCGCCGCGCCGGCTGTGCAGGTAGCCGTCGCCGCGCAGCGTCTCGTACGCGGTGGCGACGGTGGTGCGGCTCAGTTCCAGGGCGGTGGCCAGCTCGCGTTCGGCGGGCAGGCGGGCGCCGACCGGCAGCCGGCCCTCGGTGACCAGCAGCCGGATCTGCCCGGCGAGGGTGCGGTAGGCGGGGCGGCGGGCGGCGGCCGGTTCGGGGAGCCGGGCGGTGGCGAGCAGCCGGGCCAGCGCGGGCGGGGTGACGGTGGTGTGCCAGTCGGCCATGGAGATCAGTCCACTTACTCTGGATTGGCCCTGGAGGGCGTCGTTTTGGCCCGGTCATCATGGCAGAGTGGCCGTGTCGGCCGCCACCGCCGGGCCGCCCGGAGGTGCAGCACCACCGCAGGAGCACCCTTGGCCACCACGACCACCCCCGTACCGACCGCGCCCGTACCCGCCACCGGGAAGGCCTCCCTCGCGGTCCGCATCCTCGGCGACACCCACGGCCTGGGCCGCCGGATCCCGCAGCTGTTCGCCGGCCTCGCCCTGTACGGCGTGAGCATGGCGCTGATGCTCCGCTCCGGCCTCGGCCTCGACCCCTGGGACGTCCTGCACCAGGGTCTGCAGCGCAGCGTCGGCCTCTCGGTCGGTGCCTGGGTGACCATCTGCGGCGCCCTGGTGCTGCTGCTGTGGATACCGCTGCGCCAGCGTCCGGGGCTGGGCACCGTCGCCAACGTGCTGGTGATCGGCGCGGCGATGGACCTCACGCTGCGGATCGTCGACGACTTCGCGGCCCTGCCCGCCCGGATCGCCGTGACGGCCGCCGCGATCGTGCTCAACGGCCTGGCCAGCGGCCTCTACATCGGCGCCCGCCTCGGCCCCGGCCCGCGCGACGGTCTGATGACCGGCCTGCACCGGCGCACCGGCCGCTCGCTGCGGCTGATCCGCACCGGCATCGAACTGACCGTTCTGGCCGCCGGCCTGCTGCTCGGCGGCACCGCCGGGGTCGGCACCGTCGCATACGCGCTGGCCATCGGCCCGCTGGTGCAGATCTTCCTGCCCTGGTGCACCGCGCCGACGCCCGCGCGAAACTCCCGGAAGGGGTGAATTTCGGGGCACGGAGTTGCCGCCCGCCGTTGCCGCTCGTCGCGCGCCGGGGGCGGAACCTCGTAAGGTCGTCTCCGTGTTGGACGAGATGCGGATACGGGATCTAGGGGTCATCGACGACGCGGTGGTCGAACTCGCCCCCGGCTTCACCGCCGTGACCGGTGAGACCGGCGCCGGCAAGACCATGGTCGTCACCAGCCTCGGCCTGCTGCTCGGCGGGCGAGCCGACCCGGGCCTGGTGCGCAACGGCACCGGACGGGCCGTCGTCGAGGGCCGACTGGAACTGCCCGCCGACTCCCCGGTGGCGGCCCGCGCCGTCGAGGCCGGGGCCGAACTGGACGACGGAGCCCTGCTGATCAGCCGGACCGTCTCCGCCGAGGGCCGCTCCCGGGCGTACGTCGGCGGTCGGGCCGTCCCGGTCGGGCTGCTCGCCGAACTCGGCGAGGACCTGATCGCCGTGCACGGCCAGACCGACCAGCAGCGCCTGCTGCGCCCGGCCCGCCAGCGCGGCGCGCTGGACCGGTACGCGGGCGGGGCGGTGGCCGAGCCGCTGGCCCGCTACCGGGAGACCTACCGCGTCCTGCGCGAGGTCTCGGCGACCCTGGAGGAGCTGACCACCCGGGCCCGCGAGCGCGCCCAGGAGGCCGACCTGCTGCGCTTCGGGCTGGACGAGATCGCCGCCGCCGAGCCGGTGGCCGACGAGGACGTCGAGCTCGCGGCCGAGGCCGAGCGGCTCGGCCACGCCGACGCGCTGTCCTCCGCCGCGACCCTCGCGCACGCCGCGCTGGCCGGCGACCCGGCCGACCCGGAGGCCCTGGACGCCGGCACCCTGCTCGCGCAGTCCCGCCGCGCCCTGGACGCCGTGCGCCACCACGACGAGCGCCTGGCCGCCCTCGCCGACCGGCTCAACGAGGTCGGCTACCTGCTCGCCGACGTGGCCGGCGACCTGGCCGGCTACGCCGACGACCTGGACGCCGACCCGGTGCGCCTGGCCGCCGTCGAGGACCGCCGGGCCGTGCTGTCCCAACTGCTGCGCAAGTACGGCGGCGAGGACAACACCCTCGCCGAGGTGATCGCCTGGGCCGAGGCCGGCGCCCTCCGGCTCGCCGAACTCGACGGCGACGACGACCGGATCGACGACCTCGGCGCCCGGGAGACCGAGCTGCGGACCGAGCTGGCCGAACTCGCGGCCGAGGTGTCGGCCGCCCGGCAGGCCGCGGCCGGGCGCTTCGCCGAAGCCGTGTCCGCCGAACTCGCCGAACTGGCCATGCCGCACGCCCGGGTGACCTTCTCGCTCAGCCAGGTCGACGACCTGGGCGGGATCGAGGTCGGCGGCCGCACCGTCGCGTACGGCCCGCACGGCGTGGACGAGGTCGAGGTGCTGCTCGCCCCGCACCCGGGCGCCCAGCCCCGGCCGATCGCCAAGGGCGCCTCCGGCGGTGAGCTGTCCCGCGTGATGCTCGCCGTCGAGGTGGTCTTCGCGGGCGCCGACCCCGTCCCGACCTACCTGTTCGACGAGGTGGACGCGGGCGTCGGCGGCAAGGCCGCGGTCGAGATCGGCCGACGGCTGGCCAAACTGGCCGAGTCCGCCCAGGTCGTGGTCGTCACCCACCTCCCGCAGGTCGCCGCGTTCGCGGACCGGCACCTGGTGGTGGAGAAGACCAACGACGGCACCGTGACCCGCAGCGGTGTCAAGGTGCTGAACGACGAGGAGCGGGTGCGCGAACTCTCCCGGATGCTGGCCGGCCTGGAGGACTCGGAGCTGGGCCGCGCCCACGCCGAGGAGCTGCTGGCCGCCGCCCGGGCCCCGCGCCACCGGTAGCCGACGGCGGCGGCCCCGCGGATCGTCGGCGACGCGCCCCGGGTGGCGCCGACTGTCCAAGAGGGCCGCCGACCTGGCATGGTGGCCGCTGGACACTGGCTTCCCAGCCCCGAGCGCCGCCCGGCGGGCAACCCTCGCGAAGCGGCGCGCGAACCTGATCGAGTCGGATGCGAGACGACGTGGACCATTCCGCCGCCCGGGCCACCGCGGCCGCCCCGGAACCGGGGCAGCTGCACGTGGTACTCGTCCTGGCCGCCAGCACCGGCGGCATCGGTGCGCACGTGCGCTCCCTGGCCCAGGGCCTGGTCGCGCACGGAGTGATCGTCACGGTCTGCGCGCCGGCCGGCACGGACGCCCTGTTCGGCTTCTCCCGCACGGGCGCCAGGTTCCACACCGTCGACATCACCCCCACCGCGGGCGCCCGCAGCGACGCCACCGCGATCGGCGAGCTGCGCCGGGCCTTCACCGGCGCGGACGTGGTGCACGCCCACGGGCTGCGCGCCGGGCTGCTCTCCGACCTCGCGCTGCGCACCGCCGGCCGCTTCCCGGGCCTGCGCCCCGAGACCCCGCTGGTGGTCACCTCGCACCACGCGCTGCTGGCCACCGGCATGGAGCGCCGCCTGCAGCGGCTGATGGAACGCCGGGTCGCGCGCGCCGCCGACCTGGTCCTCGGCGCCTCCTCCGACCTGGTCGCCCGGGCCCGCGAACTGGGCGCCACCGACGCCCGGCTGGGTCCGGTGGCCGCCCCGCCGATGCCCGAGGGCTGGCTCGGCCGGGCCGAGGCGCGGGCCGCGCTGCTCGGTGCGGGCCCGGACCGCCCGCTGGTGCTGGCGGTGGGCCGGCTCGTCCCGCAGAAGGCTTTCGGGCTGCTGCTGGACGCCACCCGGGAGCTGTCCGCCCTGGACCCGGAGCCGCTGGTGCTGCTCGCCGGGGACGGCCCGGAGGCGGGCGCGCTGCGTGAGCGGGTGGCAGCCGAGAAGCTGCCGGTGCGGCTGCTCGGCTACCGCACCGACGTGCCCGACCTGCTGGCCGCCGCCGACGTGGTGGTCGTCCCCAGCCGCTGGGAGGCCCGCTCGCTGGTGGTGCAGGAGGCGATGCGGGCCGGCGTGCCGGTGGTCGCCACCGCCGTCGGCGGCATCCCCGAACTGGTCGGCGACGCCGCCGTGCTAGTGCCCTCCGGCGACCCGGCCGCGCTCGGCGGCGGGGTGCGCGGGCTGCTGTCCGACCCGGTCCGCCGCGAGCGGCTGGTGGCGGCCGGCCGGCAGCAGGCCGAGACCTGGCCGGACGAGGCGGCCACCGTCGCCCAGGTGCTCAGCACGTACGACGAGCTGGTCCAGCGCGGCTAGGGCGGCTGGGGCCTGTCCTCGGGAGGACAGGCCCCCACACCGTCAGACCGTCGCCTGCTCGACCCGGTCGGCGGCCAGGCCGTCCGGCTGGGCGGACAGGTAGGCGGCGCCGCAGGCGGTCAGCCGCAGGGCGGTGTCGATCAGCGGGACGTGGCTGAAGGCCTGCGGGAAGTTGCCGACCTGGCGCTTGAGCCGCGGGTCCCACTCCTCGGCGAGCAGGCCGATGTCGTTGCGCAGCGAGAGCAGCCGGTCGAACAGGTCGCGGGCCTCCTGCACCCGGCCGATCATGGCGAGGTCGTCGGCCAGCCAGAACGAGCAGGCCAGGAAGGCGCCCTCGTGGCCGGACAGGCCGTCCACGTTGTTGCCGCTCTCGTCGTGGGTGGGGTAGCGCAGCACGAAGCCGTCCTCGGTGGACAGTTCGCGTTGGATCGCCTCGATGGTGCCGATCACCCGCTTGTCGTCCGGCGGCAGGAAGCCGACCTGGGGGATGAGCAGCAGCGAGGCGTCCAGCTCCCTGCCGCCGTAGTACTGGGTGAAGGTGTTGCGCTCCGGGTCGTAGCCCTTGTCGCAGACGTCCCGGTGGATGGTGTCGCGCAGCTCGCGCCAGCGCTCCAGGTGGCCGTCGGCGGGGGCGTCCTCGGGGGTCTGCTCCAGCAGCTTGATGGTGCGGTCGACGGCGACCCAGGCCATCACCTTGGAGTGGACGAAGTGCCGGCGCGGGCCGCGGACCTCCCAGATGCCCTCGTCCGGCTCCTGCCAGTGCTCCTCCAGGTAGTCGATGAGGCGCAGCTGCAGGTGGTGGGCGTGGTCGTTGCGGACCAGGCCGGTCATGTGGGCCAGGTGCAGGGCCTCCACGACCTCGCCGTAGACGTCGAGCTGGAGCTGTCCGGCGGCGCCGTTGCCGACCCGGACGGGCTGCGAGCCCTCGTAGCCGGGCAGCCAGTCCAGCGAGGACTCGGTGAGCTCGCGCTCGCCCGCGATGCCGTACATGATCTGCAGGTTCTCCGGGTCGCCCGCGACGGCGCGCAGCAGCCACTCGCGCCAGGCCTTGGCCTCCTCGCGGTAGCCGGTGCGCAGCAGGGAGGAGAGCGTGATCGCGGCGTCGCGCAGCCAGGTGTAGCGGTAGTCCCAGTTGCGCTCGCCGCCGATGTCCTCGGGCAGCGAGGTGGTGGGGGCGGCGACGATGCCGCCGGTGGGGGCGTAGGTGAGGCCCTTGAGGGTGATCAGGGAGCGGATCACGGCCTCGCGGTAGGGGCCCTGGTAGGTGCACTGGTCGGCCCACTCGTGCCAGAAGTCGGCGGTGGCGTCGAGCATCTCCTCGGCGTCCGGGGCCGTGGGCGCCTCCAGGTGGGAGGCCTGCCAGGTGAGGGCGAAGGCGATCCGCTCACCGGCGGTGACGGTGAAGTCGGCGTAGGTGGTGAGGTTGCGGCCGTAGGTGTCGGCCGCGCCGTCCAGCCAGACCGAGTCGGGCCCGGCGACGGCGACGGTGCGGTGGTTGCCGTCGGCCTGCTCGACCCGGTGCACCCAGGGCACGATGCGGCCGTACGAGAAGCGCATCCGCACCGCCGAGCGCATCCGGACGGTGCCGACCACGCCCTCGACGATCCGGATCACCTGGGGGACGGCGTCGCGGCCGGCCAGCGGGCGCGGCGGCATGAAGTCGATCACCCGGACGGTGCCGCCCTGGGTGTCCCACTCCTGCTCGAGGATCAGCGAGTCGCCCCGGTAGCGGCGGCGGTCCGCGGGCACGGCGGGGGCGGAGGCGGTGGGCGGGGGCACGCGCAGGTCGGCGGTGTCGGCGACGCGGAGTCGGCCCGCGCCGGTGGGGGCCGCGCCGGTGGGGGCCGTGGCAGCGGGGGCGGGGACCTCGGTCAGGACGGCTTCGGCGGGCCCGATCCGCCAGAAGCCGTGTTCATCGGTGCCGAGCAGGCCGGCGAACACGGCCGGCGAGTCGAAGCGGGGCAGGCAGAGCCAGTCCACCGCCCCGTCCCTGCTGACCAGGGCAGCGGTCTGCATGTCCCCGATGAGTGCGTAGTCCTCGATACGGCCGGCCACGTGGATCTCCAGTTCGCAATGTGGTCAGGGCATCGGCGAGCGGAGAGAGCGAGCGGTCTGCGGGGCCGGGGGTCCACCCCGGGACGTCCGGCCTGCCGGGGGTGGTGGCAGGCCTTGCTGGAGTGTCCGCGCGGGGCTCTTCGAGTCCCTGGGTGGGTGGGGATGAGCTGAAATTACGGGGAGGTCCGGTCGCGCATCGGGGACCGGGAGTGTCCTGACGCTCCCACGCCCTCCGCGTGCTCGTGCTGTCGGCGATGCGTCCGAGCAGCTTACGACGGACGAAAGGGGCGAAGCACGCGGGCGCAGCCCGATGTGGCGCCGCAATTCGGCGGAAATGCCGTGCATCGCGGGGGCGTGGCGCAGGATGGTCCGGAAGGATCACCTCCGGGTGGCCTTTACGGAGGAGCCGCCATGACCCGGACGGAAGCCGCGGCCTGACCCGGTCCGGTAGGTTGTGCGACCGGTGTGACGCATGCGGCGGATGATGCGCCGGTGGTGCGCCCGGCGTGCGCCTCCGGAGTGGCGCGCGCGGGCCGGACGGCGTCCCGGTCGGGTCACTGTTACCCTGGTATCCCGTGGACCGGCGGGATCAAAACGCCCCGGACCAGCCGAACCGGCGACCCTTCGAGCGCGGTGCACCGCACCCGGCTCCGTCGCCCGGCGAACCCCGAGCCTCCCGCCCACGTCACCTTCGACACGCGACCCACGGGAGCCCCCTCTTGGCACAGCCCCATTCCGGCAAGGCAGCGAACGGCCGAGCCGTGACGACCAAGCACCTCTTCGTCACCGGGGGTGTCGCCTCTTCGCTCGGCAAGGGGCTCACCGCCTCCAGCCTCGGAGCGCTGCTCAAGGCCCGCGGCCTGCGCGTCACGATGCAGAAGCTCGACCCGTACCTGAACGTGGACCCGGGCACCATGAACCCGTTCCAGCACGGTGAGGTGTTCGTCACCGACGACGGCGCCGAGACCGACCTGGACATCGGCCACTACGAGCGGTTCCTGGACACCAACCTGCACGGCTCGGCGAACGTCACCACCGGCCAGGTGTACTCGACCGTCATCGCCAAGGAGCGCCGCGGCGAGTACCTGGGCGACACCGTCCAGGTCATCCCGCACATCACCAACGAGATCAAGTCCCGGATCCGCCGGATGGCGACCGAGGACGTCGACGTCGTGATCACCGAGGTCGGCGGCACCGTCGGCGACATCGAGTCGCTGCCGTTCCTGGAGGCCGTCCGCCAGGTCCGCCACGAGGTCGGCCGGGACAACGTGTTCTTCGTGCACGTCTCCCTGCTGCCGTACATCGGCCCCTCGGGCGAGCTGAAGACCAAGCCCACCCAGCACTCCGTCGCCGCGCTGCGCAACATCGGCATCCAGCCGGACGCCATCGTGCTGCGCGCCGACCGCGAGGTCCCGCAGGCCATCAAGCGCAAGATCTCGCTGATGTGCGACGTGGACGAGGAGGCCGTGGTCGCGGCCATCGACGCCAAGTCGATCTACGACATCCCCAAGGTGCTGCACGGCGAGGGCCTGGACGCCTACGTGGTGCGCCGCCTCGACCTGCCGTTCCGCGACGTGGACTGGACCACCTGGGACGACCTGCTGCGCCGCGTCCACGAGCCGCAGCACATCGTCAAGGTCGCCCTGGTCGGCAAGTACATCGACCTGCCCGACGCCTACCTGTCGGTGACCGAGGCGCTGCGCGCCGGCGGCTTCGCCAACAACGCCCGCGTCGAGATCAAGTGGGTCACCTCGGACGACTGCGAGACGCCCGAGGGCGCCCGCGAGCAGCTCGGCGACGTGGACGCGATCTGCATCCCCGGCGGCTTCGGCGACCGCGGTGTCAACGGCAAGGTCGGCGCCATCACCTTCGCCCGCGAGAACAAGGTCCCGCTGCTGGGCCTGTGCCTGGGCCTGCAGTGCGTGGTCATCGAGGCGGCCCGCAACCTGGCCGACCTGCCGGAGGCCAACTCCACCGAGTTCGACGCCGCCGCCAAGCACCCGGTCGTCTCCACCATGGCCGAGCAGCTGGCCATCGTCGACGGCAAGGGCGACCTGGGCGGCACCATGCGCCTGGGCCTGTACCCGGCCAAGCTCGCCGAGGGCTCGATCGTCCGTGAGGTCTACGGCGGCGAGCAGTACGTCGAGGAGCGCCACCGCCACCGCTACGAGGTCAACAACGCCTACCGCGCGGACCTGGAGAAGACCGGCCTGATGTTCTCCGGCCTCTCGCCCAAGGGCGACCTGGTCGAGTACGTCGAGTACCCGCGCGAGGTGCACCCCTACCTGGTGGCCACCCAGGCCCACCCGGAGCTGAAGTCCCGCCCGACCCGCCCGCACCCGCTGTTCGCGGGCCTGGTCAAGGCCGCCATCGAGATCAAGACCGCGGCCTCCGCGTAGTCTTCCCCTCCTCGGCCTCGGTCGTTCACCGGACGGCGGCCCCGCGATTCCCGCGGGGCCGCCGTTCGGCGTTAGATTGTGTCGTACTGACGAAAAGGGGAGAGTGATGGACGAGCAGAGCCACCTGGTGATCGCCGACGTGGCCGAGGAGTGGGAGGTCCGGGCGAGCGGGACGCCCTTCCAGGGCAAGGTCACCGGCGTGCGCAGCGAGGAGGTCCGGATGCCCGACGGCAGCTGGGCCCGCCGCGACTACCAGACCCACCCCGGCTCGGTCTCGGTGCTCGCGCTCGACGACGAGCAGCGGGTGCTGGTCCTGCGCCAGTACCGCCACCCCGTGCGCCAGCGCCTGTGGGAGCTGCCCGCCGGCCTCCTCGACGTCCCCGGCGAGAACCCGTGGCACGCCGCCCAGCGCGAGCTGTACGAGGAGGCGCACTGCAAGGCCGGCACCTGGCGGATCCTCGCCGACTACTACACCTCCCCGGGCGGCACCGACGAGGCCCTGCGGATGTTCCTGGCCACCGACCTGTCGGCGGCCGAGGGCGAGCGCTACGCGGCCGAGGGCGAGGAACAGGAGATCGAGGTCGCCTGGGTGCCGGTGCCGGAACTGATCGGACTGATCCAGGCCGGGCAGTTGCACAACCCGACCCTGGTCACCGGCACCCTCGCCGTGCACGCCGCGCTCACCGGCCCGGACGGGCTCAACGCGCTGCGCCCGGCGGACTCGCCTTGGCCGGCCCGGCCCTTCGAGGCGTGAACGAACCTCCCGGTTGATTCGCCCGGGTGATTTGCCGGTTCGTACGACCGGATGTCACCTCGGCTGAGCCGGACGGTCGAACTACGCTTCGCAGACAGGGCGCCCGTTCCGGGCCGCCTCCGCTGAGCACCGGGCGCCGCGTCCGGATGCCCAGCACCGGATGCCAGCGCCGGATGCCGAACTCCGGATGCCGGCGCCGGGTGCCGAGCGCGGAACGACATCGGGAGTGGCACGCGTGGCGAGGAAGACGGCGACGATGGACCCCGGCCCCGACGCGCCCGCCGGGGCCGCCCCGGGACTGGACCGGCTCCCGGCCGGGCCCGCGCTGTTCGTCGGGCGGCGCGCCGAACTCGCCGCGCTGCGGGCGGCCGCCGCCCGTCCGGCCAGCGGCCGTTGCCCGGTCCTGGTCCTGGCCGGGCGCCCGGGCTCCGGGCGGACCGCGCTGGCCGCGCGCTTCGCCCGTACCGTCGCGGCCGACTACCCGGACGGCGTGCTGTTCGCCCGGCTGTCCGCCCCGGACGGCGGGCGGGTGCCGCCCGCGCGGGCCGCCCGGCTGCTGCTGGAACAGCTCGACCCGGAGTCGGCCGTACCGCTGCCCGGGGCGGTCGAGGACGGGCGGGACGAGCCGGGCTGCGTCGCGCTGCGCGAGGCGCTGGCGGGGCTGCGGGTGCTGCTCGTCCTGGACGACGTGCGGGACGCCGGGCAGGTGTGGCCGCTGCTCGCCGACGAACCCGGCTGCCTGGTGCTCGCCACCACCGCCGGGCCGCTCACCGGCATCGAGGACATCGACCCGGTGATCCTCGGCGGACTGGACCGGACGGCCTCCGGTGAACTGCTCGCCGACCTGGTCGGCGGCACCCGGGTCTCCTGCGACCCGGTCGGCGCCGCCGACCTGGCCGAGGCCTGCGCCGCCCGGCCGGCCACACTGCGGCTGATGGCGGGGTGGCTGCGGGGGAGCGCGAAGACCGCGGTCACCGACGCGGCGCGTGAGCTCAACCGGGTGGTGGGGGAGGAGACGGCGCCGGGGTCCGAGGGCGGCGCGAACGGCGCCCCGAGGGCGGGGGCGGAGAAGGCGACGCCGTCGACGGGCGCGCCGAAGAACGTGTCGAAGAGCACGTCCAAGGACGCGTCCAAGAACACGCCGAGGAACGCGTCGAGGAACGCGTCCAAGAAGAAGGGGGAGGAGGACGGGGCCGCCCCCGGTGCGGAGTCGGCGGGCGATCCGGCGGCGTGGGTGAAGCCCGGCCCGGGGCCGGCCGAGCCGGTGCCCGTCCCCGACAACGACCCGCTGCTCGGCGCGTTCACCCTGCTGTACCGCGGGCTGCCGGCTGCCCAGGCACGGATGCTGCGCACCCTCACCCTGGCCCCGGCGCAGACCGCCGACCCGCGCACCGCCTCCGCCCTGGTCGGCTGTCCGGTGCCGGACGCGGCCACGACACTGGCCGCGCTCGCCGAGCGGGAACTGCTCGGCGAGGAGGCGCCGGCCGCCGACGGCACCCCGCGCTACCGGGTGCCCGGGCGGCTCTACCCCCGGCTGGTCCGGCTGCGCGAGCAGGAGGACCGGCCCGCCGAGACCGAACTCGCCCGGGCCCGGCTGCTGGAGCGGCTGGTCCGGCTCACCGAGTCGGCCCGCGCGCTGCTCGACCCGGCGGGCGCCCCCGCCCCCGAGCCGCTGCCGTCCGCGCTGCGGCTGCGCTCGGCCGAGCACGCGCGCGCGTGGCTGCTCGGCGAGCGGGAGCTGCTGCTCGGCGCGGTGGCCGACGCGATCGGCCAGGGCGACCTGGACGGCTCGGCCGGGCGGCTGGTCACCGCGCTGCTGCGGTCGCTGCCGCTGACCGGCGCCGCCGCCCCCGTGGACCTCTACCGGCTGCACGAGCTGGTGCTGACCGTCGCCGAGCGCAACGGCCGGCCCCGCCGGGCCGCGGCCGCGCTGCTCAACCTGGGAGACCTGCAGGTCTCGGCGGGCCGCTGGGAGCAGGCCGCCGCGCACTACCGGGCCGCCCTGGAGCACGCCCGGACGGCCGACGACGAACCGCTCTGCGCGCGTGCCCTGGAGGGCGCGGCCGGCTGCCACCGGGCGCTCGGCGACGCGGTGCGCGCCGCCGACTGGTACGGGCGGGCGCTCGGCCTGCGGCAGGCGCTCGGGGACCACGCGGCCGAGGCCCGGCTGCTGGCCCGGGTGGCCGAGGCACACACCGCCCAGCGCCGCTTCGACGAGGCGGACCGCGAGTACCGGGCTGCCCTCGCGGTGCTCCGCAGGATCGGCGACGACAGCGCCCGGGAAGCCGTCGGGGCGGCCCTCGCGGACCTGCGGGAACGCGTCGACGCCGGGTGGTGACGGGCGTTTCAGAGGTATTGTCGAAGATGCCCGGTTGCGACGTCTTTGGTAGGTAAGTCGCAGGGGAAGCCTACGAACCTGCCAATGTGTGCGGGAAATTTATTCACTTTGGAAGGCTGACACGCCGACTGGGCTTCATTACACTCGGACCTAGTCGCGCAGCGATCCCCGCCCCGGGCTGCCCGGAGGCTTCCCCCCGTGCGCGCAGCCCACCGGACTTCTCCGGTCGGGACCCCCATGGCAAGAGGACGTGTTTAGCCGTGAAGGTCGGCATCCCCCGCGAGGTCAAGAACCACGAGTACCGCGTGGCCATCACGCCCGCCGGCGTGCATGAGCTGGTCCGCAACGGACACGAGGTCTACATCGAGGACAACGCCGGTCTCGGCTCCTCGATCCCCAACGAGGAGTACGTGGCCGCCGGCGCCACCATCCTCCCCACCGCCGACGAGGTGTGGGCCACCGCCGACCTGCTGCTGAAGGTCAAGGAGCCCATCGCCTCCGAGTACCACCGGCTGCGCAAGGGCCAGACCGTCTTCACGTACCTGCACCTGGCGGCCGACCGGGCCGGCACCGACGCGCTGATCGCCTCGGGCACCACCGCCATCGCGTACGAGACCGTGCAGCTGGGCAACGGCGCGCTGCCGCTGCTCGCCCCGATGTCCGAGGTCGCGGGCCGCCTGGCCCCGCAGGTCGGCTCGTACCACCTGATGCGTCCGGCCGGCGGCCGCGGCGTGCTCCCCGGCGGCGTGCCCGGCACCCACCCGGCGAAGGCCGTCGTCGTCGGCGGTGGCGTCTCCGGCTGGCACGCGGCCACCATCGCCATCGGCATGGGTTACGACGTGACCCTGCTGGACCGCGACATCAACAAGCTGCGCGAGGCCGACCGCATCTTCGGCACGAAGATCAAGGCCATCATGTCCAACTCGTTCGAGCTGGAGAAGGCCGTCCTCGAGGCCGACCTGGTCATCGGCGCCGTGCTGATCCCCGGCGCCAAGGCCCCCAAGCTCGTCACCAACGAGCTGGTCTCCCGCATGAAGCCGGGCTCCGTGCTCGTCGACATCGCCATCGACCAGGGCGGCTGCTTCGAGGACTCGCACGCGACCACGCACGACGACCCGACCTTCCAGGTCCACAACTCGGTCTTCTACTGCGTGGCCAACATGCCGGGCGCCGTCCCGAACACCTCCACCTACGCGCTGACCAACGCCACGCTGCCGTACGTCATCGAGCTGGCGAACCGCGGTTGGAAGGAGGCGCTGCGCCGCGACCCGGCGCTCGCCAAGGGCCTGAACGTGCACGAGGGCCAGATCACCTTCCCGGCCGTGGCCGAGGCCTTCGGCCTGGAGTCGGTCACCCTGGAGAGCGTGCTCGCCTGAACCGCCTGACCGCACGGCGGTCGTTCGCCCCCGACCCGATCACTTCGGGTCGGGGGCTTCGCCGTGCCCGTGAACGGTGGGTGGAGCAGGTAGGTCGCTCTGTCGTCAATTTCCGTCGGTCACGTCACCCGCCCGCAGAAACGTCGGGGTCATTGACCCACTCATCCCTTGACAGCAGCCCGCCTGATAGTCGACACATCCTGCCCACTACCGTGGATTGTGTTGCTGCGAACGCCTTGAACGGCCTAGAGTCGCAAACCGTCGGCATGCTGCCACGCTGACGAATCGACATAGAGTCCGGGATGCCCAAGGAGGTAAGACGACTTGTGAATGAGTCGACAATTGCTCCCGGGGGTGGTCAGCCAGGACTGGCGGAGCACACCGCCGGCCAGCCGAGTGTGGAGCCCGGGGCCCGGCAGCCCTCCGTGGGTTCGGCCGAGGTCGGCTCGGTCGCACTCCGCACCTTCGAAGCACGCCAGAACACAGCGCAGGTGACCACGGTGACCGATCACGACGCCGACTTGGCGGCCTACGGCCTGGCCTACGGCGAGTTCGCCTACGGCGCCTACGACGATCCGGACGCCGAATACGAGCCGGACCCGGAGTACGCCGCCACGCTGGCCCCCGACGCCGCGCGCCAGCGCCGCGAGCGGGTCGGCCCCACCGGCCGGCCGCTGCCGTACTTCCCGATCCCCGCGCCGGTCGCCGAGCACGGCCCCGCCCAGATCATCGCCATGTGCAACCAGAAGGGCGGCGTCGGCAAGACCACGTCGACCATCAACCTGGGCGCGGCGCTGGCCGAATACGGCCGCCGGGTGCTGCTCGTCGACTTCGACCCGCAGGGCGCGCTCTCGGTCGGCCTCGGCGTCAACCCGATGGAACTGGACGTCACCGTCTACAACCTGCTCATGGAGCGGGGCCTGACGGCCGATGAGGTGCTGCTGAAGACCGCGGTCCCGGGCATGGACCTGCTGCCGTCCAACATCGACCTCTCCGCCGCCGAGGTGCAGCTGGTCAGCGAGGTGGCCCGGGAGTCCGCGCTGGCCCGCGCCCTGAAGCCGCTGCTGCCCGACTACGACTACGTCATCATCGACTGCCAGCCCTCGCTGGGCCTGCTGACGGTCAATGCGCTGACGGCCGCTCACAGCGTGATCGTCCCGCTGGAGTGCGAGTTCTTCGCGCTGCGCGGTGTCGCGCTGCTGACCGAGACCATCGAGAAGGTGTGCGAGCGGCTCAACCCCGAGCTGCGCCTCGACGGCATCCTCGCGACCATGTACGACTCGCGCACCGTGCACAGCCGTGAGGTGCTGGCGCGGGTCGTCGAGGCGTTCGGCGAGCACGTCTTCCACACCGTCATCGGGCGGACCGTGCGCTTCCCGGAGACCACCGTCGCCGGCGAGCCCATCACCACGTACGCCACCAACTCGGTCGGGGCCGCCGCCTACCGCCAGCTCGCCAGGGAGGTGCTCGACCGGTGCCGCCCCGCCGAGTGAGTCTCCCGGGTGCCGACGAGCTGTTCCGGACCACGGGAGGGATGGCGCTGTCGCCGTCCCTCGCGTCGCGTTCGGCCGCCGAGGCATCCAGACCGGAGACCGCGCGGACCGTCAACGGCCCGGACGGCGCCGAGGGCGCCGAGTCCGCCCAGAACGCCCAAGGCTCCCCGGGGGCGCAGGGCCCCCAGGGGTCTCAGGGCTCCCAGGGTGACCGGCGGCTGACGCCGGAGCAGCAGTCGTCCGCCGCCGTGCCGGCGCCCGCGCAGCCGCCCGTCCAGCGGCCGGGCGGGTCCCAGGCCGTGTCGGGTGCCCCGGCGGCCGGGAAGACCGTGCCCGGCGGCCGAGGCGCCGCCGCCCCGGCGGCCTGGACGCACGCGGGTGCCGCCGAGGAGCAGGCCGGCGCCGCCGGGCGCGCCCGGCCGCGCGGCCGCGCGCCGCGTCGGCCCAGCGGGCGTGAACGGCACGACGAGAAGATCACCGTGTACGTGTCCGCCGAGGAGCTCATGGACCTGGAGCACGCCCGGCTGGTGCTGCGCGGCGAGCATGGCCTGGCCGTGGACCGTGGACGGATCGTCCGGGAGGCCATCGCGGTCGTCCTGGCGGACCTGGAGCAGCGCGGCGAGGCCTCCATCCTGGTCCGGCGCCTGCGCGGACGGTAGGGCGCGGCAGGGCGGGCCCGCAGGCCCGGGGCAGGCCCGGCAGGGCGGCATGGTGGGTCCGGAGGGCGGCACGGTGGGTCCGGCAGGGCCGCCGCAGGGCGTCGAGGGGCCATCGGCCCGGCGCGGCGCCGGAGGCCCGTCGGTGGGCGGTTGGGCGCCAAGGGCTGTGAAGCGGGCTCATGGGGTTGTTGCCTCGGGCGTGGGGTTCCTGGTCGGGCATTCATGGGTCATGAGCCGGGCTCGTGGGGTGCGGCCCTGGTTCGGCGCCGAGGGTCATGAGTCGGGCTCATGAGGCCGCTTGCCTCGGGGGCGATGTCCGCCGGTATGGGGCCAATGGTTGGTCTCGGCGGCCGACGGGGTCTGGGACGGGCGCTGGAGGGCCTTTTCCGGGGGCGCGGGCCCCCTGCGGGTCCGGTGGGCTGCGAGGGCCTGTGTGCGGGGCTGAGAGTCGCGGGCGGGGCCGTCGGGCGGCGTGTCGGGGGGCCCGGGGCGGGACGGGGGCCGAGGACGGGTGAAGATGGACCGTCATGCCGAGCACCGCCGAACCAGCTGAAACCGCCGTGAGCGCGACCGAGGACGGGTCGCGGGGCGGGTTCCGGGTGCGACTGGACAACTTCGAGGGCCCCTTCGACCTGCTGCTCAGCCTGATCGCCAAGCACAAGATGGACGTCACCGAGGTGGCGCTGGCCACCGTCACGGACGAGTTCATGGCGCACATCCGGGCGATGGGGCCGGACTGGGACCTGGACGCGGCGACCGAGTTCCTGGTGGTGGCCGCCACGCTTCTCGACCTCAAGGCCGCCCGGCTGCTGCCCGCGGCGGAGGTCGAGAACGAGGAGGACCTGGCTCTGCTGGAGGCCCGTGACCTGCTGTTCGCACGGCTGCTGCAGTACCGGGCGTACAAGCGGGCGGCGGCGCTGTTCGGCGAGCGTTGGGCCGCCGAGCTGCGGCGGCGCCCGCGGGCCGTCGGGCTGGAGCCCCGGCACGCGGAGCTGCTGCCGGAGGTGGTGATCACCATCGGTCCGCAGCGGCTCGCCGAGCTGGCGGCCAAGGCGATGGAGCCCAGGCCGAAGCCGGTCGTGTACGTGGACCACATCCACACCCCGCCGGTCAGCGTGCGGGAGCAGGCCGGGCTGGTGGTCGGGCTGCTCACAGCGCTGGGCGAGGCGTCGTTCCAGCGGCTGGTGGAGGACGCGCCGGACACCCTGGTCGTGGTCGCCCGCTTCCTGGCGTTGCTGGAGCTGTACCGGGAGCGGGTGCTCGCCTTCGAGCAGCCGGAGGCGCTCGGCGAACTGCGGGTGCGCTGGGTGGCCGAGGAGGGCCGGGGCGTGGTCGAGGTGACGGACGAGTTCGACCGGCCGGCGGGCGAGGCTGCGGGCGAGGCCGGAGGAGATGCCTCGGGCGAGGCGGAGGAGGACGAGCGGCGATGAGCGGCGGGAACGAGGGCGGGCGGCCGGTGCGGCGCCCGCTGGGGCTGCGGGGGCAGCCGCGGGTCGAGGAGTGGCTGGAGCCGGCCTTCGCGCTGCTGCCGGACCCCGTGAAGCCGGTGGGCCCCGTGGATCCGGTGGGCTTCGTGGATCCGGTGGATCCGGTGGATCCGGACGCCCGGGTGGTACACCAGAAGTCGGCTCCGTCGACTTCCGGTGTCGAGGAGCCGGTCGGCCCCGGGCTGTCGGCCGACCCGGGGGAGCCCGCCGGCCCCGGGCTGCGGGCCGAGCTGGAGGCGGTCCTGATGGTCGTCGACGAGCCGGTGGCGGAGGAGCGGCTGGCCGGGGTGCTGGAGCGGCCCCGGGCCGAGGTGGCGGCGGCGCTGCGCGAGCTGTCCGCCTCCTACACCGCCCAGGGCCGCGGTTTCGACCTGCGGCTGGTGGCCGGTGGCTGGCGGTTCTACACGCGGGAGACCTGCTCCGCGGCCGTCGATCGCTTCCTCCTGGACGGCCAGCAGGCCCGGCTCACCCAGGCGGCGCTGGAGACTCTGGCGGTGGTCGCCTACCGGCAGCCGGTGTCCAGATCGCGGGTTTCCGCCGTCCGCGGTGTGAACTGTGACGGCGTGATGCGTACCCTGGTACAGCGAGGACTGGTGGAAGAGGCCGGATCCGAGCCCGAAACAGGTGCGATCCTGTATCGGACGACGAACTACTTCCTGGAACGGATGGGGCTCCGCGGCGTGGATGAGCTGCCGGAGCTTGCTCCCTTCCTGCCCGAGGTCGACGACGTGGAAGCGGAGTCCCTGGAGGGCACGATGATCGCGGAGGCGGTCGCCGCCGCGCAGTCCGCGGACGGCAGTGGCGAGGCCGGTCGGGCCGGGCCCGATCGGTAGGGGGCGGTGAGGTCGGCCGAAACGACCGCACATCCCAGACGGAACGACGTACGGACACTTTGATGCGTAGCAGTGGCAACGGCAGGAACAGCAGCGGCGGCGGGAGCGGTCGCGGCGGACAGGGCGGGGGCCGGGGCGGGGGCTCCTCCTCCTACGGCGGCGGCAGCGGTGGTGGCCGCGGCGGCTCGGGCGGCGCGCGCGGGGGTTCGTACGGCGGTGGCTCCTACGGGGGCGGCGGCGGCCGTGGCGGCTCGGGTTCGGGTTCGGCTTCGGGCTCGCGCGGCGGCTCCGGCTCGTACGGACGGGACGGCCGTCGGGACGACCGACGCGACGACCGGCGTGACGACCGCCGCTTCCCGGACCGTCCGCTGCGGCCCGAGGAGCGCAAGTACGACCGCCCCGAGTTCGGCGGCGGCCCCAATGCCACCCCCGCCCGCGGCGGCTTCGCCGGCCGGCGCCCCGGCCCGGCCCCGCGTCCGCGCCGTGAGGGCCAGGGCGCCCCGGGTGACCCGCGCCGTCAGCCGCAGCGCTCGCGCGAGCTGCAGGCCAAGATCGAGGACGCCGTCCTCGCCCGGCACGACAAGCCGGCCGTCAAGCTGCCCAAGACCTTCGGCGAGCCCGAGGGCGAGCGCCTGCAGAAGGTGCTGGCCCGGGCCGGCATCGGCAGCCGGCGCGCCTGCGAGGAGCTGATCGAGCAGGGCCGGGTCGAGGTCAACGGCAAGCGCGTCACCGAGCAGGGCAAGCGGGTCGACCCGCAGAACGACGAGATCAAGGTGGACGGCCTGACCGTCGCCACCCAGTCCTACCTGTTCTTCGCGCTGAACAAGCCGGCCGGCGTGGTCTCCACCATGGAGGACCCGGACGGGCGCCAGTGCCTGGGCGACTACGTGACCAACCGGGAGACCCGGCTGTTCCACGTCGGCCGCCTGGACACCGAGACCGAGGGCATCATCCTGCTCACCAACCACGGCGAGCTGGCCCACCGTCTCACCCACCCGCGGTACGGCGTGACCAAGACCTACCTGGCCGCCATCCAGGGCCCGATCCCGCGCGACCTGGGCAAGCAGCTGGCCAAGGGCGTGGAGCTGGAGGACGGCTACGCGCGCGCCGACAGCTTCAAGGTGATCTCCAACGTCGGCAAGAACTACCTGGTCGAGGTGACCCTGCACGAGGGTCGCAAGCACATCGTCCGCCGGATGCTGGCCGAGGCCGGCTTCCCGGTCGAGAAGCTGGTGCGCACGCACTTCGGCCCGATCGCCCTGGGCGACCAGAAGTCGGGCTGGCTGCGCCGCCTGACCAACCCGGAGGTCGGCCAGCTGATGCGCGAGGTCGGCCTGTAGGCCGTCGCGTTCGCCCGCCCCTGAGGGCCCCCGGTCGCCGTGCTGCGGCCGGGGGCCCTTTGCCGTGCGGGCGGTGCGGGCCGCCAAGGCTGGGTGGGGCGGGCTGTACGGGGGTGGCGGGCGGTGCGGCGTGTGCGGGCCCTGTGGGGTGTGGGGCGTGTGCGGGTCGTGTGAGCCGGGACGCAACCGCTGGTCACGGCCTTGTCAGCGTCATGATCCGTAGCCGAGGATGGCCGCCGGGCCACCACCGCGTCGCGTGGCAGATTTGCGCCGGCACGGGCACCGGTGGGGCGGATCAGGGCGAACAGGGGGAGACGGCGTCGTGTCCGATGCACCACTGGGGCGGGTCAGCGGACGGGCCCTCGGCACACTGGGACTGCCCGAGCCGGACGGGCAGGTGTACGCGGCGCTGGTGGCCAATCCGCAGTCCACCGCGGAGGAACTGGCGCAGGGCTGCGGCCTGACGCTCCAGCAGGGCGTGCGCGCCCTGGACCGGCTGGCGCAGCAGGGCATGGCCACCCGGGCGCCGGTGGACCGGCAGCGCTACCTGGCGGTCGCGCCGGACGTCGCGATCGGCACCCTGATCGGCCACCGCGAATCCGAACTGCGGCAGGCCAGGGCCGAGATGCACCGGCTGATGGACGCCTTCCGGGAGGCTTCGCGCTACACCGACCCGGCGCACTCGGTGGAGGTGCTGACCGGCGGCGAGGCGATCGCCCAGCGGCTGGAGCACATCACCGACACCAGCCAGTACCAGGTGCGCGGCTTCGACCGCCCGCCGTACATCCAGGACCCGGTGGCGCCGATGCCGCTGCAGCGGCGACGGCTGCGCGAGGGCGTGAAGTTCCGGACGATCTACGACCGGGAGGCGGTGGCCTGGCCCGGTCGGCTGGAGAAGAACATCCTGATCGGGGTCGCGGACGGCGAGGAGGCTCGGGTCCGGCCGACGCTGCCGATGAAGATGATCATCTCGGACGACCGGATGGCGATCATCCCGATCAGCGTCGGCGACAGCGTGCTGGACGCCGCGTACGTGATCCACCCCTCGGCGCTGCTCCAGGCCCTGGACACGTTGTTCGAGGCGGAGTGGGAGCGGGCCGTCCGACTACAGGCCGCGATCGGCACCACGGACGCGTCGCTGGAGCCGGAGGCCGACCACCGCAAACTGCTGGGCCTGCTGGCCGCCGGACTCACCGACGAGTCGATCGCCCGCTCGCTCGGCTGGAGCGCCCGGACCACCCAGCGCCGGCTGCAGAGCCTGATGCGCTCGCTGGGCGCCACCACCCGCTTCCAGGCCGGCATGGCGGCCCGGGAGCGGGGGTGGCTGTGAGCTCGGCTCCGGGGTTCGGCTTCGGGTTCAGCCCGGGGTTCAGCTCGAGGTTCAGCTCCAGGGGGTGAGGGAGGCCCAGCGGCCGTCCGGGCCCCGTTCGATCTTCTCCAGACCGACCACGGCGGTGCGGTTCAGCCGCCCGTAGATGTGCGGGAAGAGCACGTCGGGGGTGGCCCCGGGAGGTGGGGCGCCGTGCGGGGCCTCCCACTTGACCATCGGTTCCACCAGCGATTCGTCGATCAGCAGCACCATCAGCGGGTCGGGGGTGTCGGCGAAGAAGGCGTTGGCCACCGCGAGCGCCGTCTGCTCGTCCGCCGAGCAGTGGATGAACCCGTCGGTGAGCAGCGAAGCGGTGGCGTACGGGCGGCCGGGGTCGGCCAGCCAGTCGTCCAGGGGTGCGAGGTGGAGGATCATGTTTCCTTTTCTACCCGTTGTCTCCGGGTTTGTTCCTGAGCGGCCGTCACCCGCCGGACGGTGGTCGGAGTACCCGCCGGGCGGCGGTCAGAGTCCGGCCACCTTGGCGGAGGCGGTGATCTCGTACACCAGGGTGAGGGTGCGGCGGGCGCCCGGGCCGAGTGGGACGTCCCAGCGGACGATGCCCTCGGCGTCGAACGCGTCCGGAGCCGGAGCGCACTCCTCCTTGCGCAGCCGGACCTCGACCGCCGACACCTCGGAGACCGGCACCCGCTCGCGCACCGTGACGATCCGCTCGTCGCGCTCCTCCGGGCCGGAGAAGCGGGACAGGCGCAGCCGCACCGTGCGGGTGGTGGTCTGGCGGCCGGTGAGGCCCGCGGTGGCCTGGCGCTCCTCGGTCTCGCGGACCACCCGGTAGCCGTCCGAACTGCCGAAGGAGAGCTCGGCGTCGGCGCCGGTGGCGGTGAAGCGCAACTCGCCCCGGCCGGTGAAGCCGCTGCCGCGGACCAGCTCGACCGGGCCGGCCAGCAGCGGATGCCCGGCCGCGTTGCGGAACCGGACCACCTGGGTGACCAGCGGGGACAGCTCCGGGGCGCAGGCGTACTCGCTGCTCGCCGGGCCGGTGAAGGCGCCGAGCGGCACCCGGTGCGCCCGGCCGTCGGAGGGCACGGTCGCGGGGGCCGGCGCCGGCAGCACCCGGACCTCGCCGCCGTCGTCCACACCCGGGACCTCGGAGGTCGGCCCGAGCTCGCTGATCGCCTCCTCGCGAAGCTCGACCTCGACCGTGCGGCGCTCCTCGTCGGTTCGCTCGCGCAGCATCAGGACGTCCTCGGCGACGGCCGGCGGGTCGGTGGCGAGGGCGGATCGGGCGGTGGAGAAGGTGAGCCGGGCGTTCGTCCAGTCCTCGCCGGTGCGCTGCCAGACCACCGCCTCCGACTCCAGGCGCAGCCCGCCCCCGTCCAGGGTCGCGCGGTACGACGGGCGCCAGAGCGCGCAGGGCACCAGGTGGGAGACGGTCAGCCCGGCCGGGCCTGGCTGCGCCGCCTCGACCGTCAGGTCCAGGTGGGCGACCAGCTCGGCCGGGTCCTCCTCGGCCTCGTCCAGGGCGGTCAGGGCCTGCGAACGCTCCTGCTCCAGGCGGCGCAGCCGGGAGTGGACGGCGCGCAGCTCCTCGCCGTAGCGCTCGCGCTCGGCGTCCACCCGGTCCAGCTCGCGGGACCAGCGGGTGCGTTCGAGCTCGCCGACACCGGCGCCCTCGCCGATCTCGCGCAGCAGGTCGGCGGAGAGCTGGGCGAGCAGGGCCAGCCGGGCCTCCAGCCGGGCCCGGGTCTGGTCGGCCAGGCGGCTCTCGGTGTCCAGCCGGTGCAGCCGGTGGCGCAGGTCGGAGTCGTCCGGGCCGGGCGGCAGCGGGGCGCGCGGGGACCAGGTGCGGACCAGCCGGGCGTCCAGCACGCGGACGCCGGGCGTGGTGGACTCGGCGCGCAGGGTGCGGTCGACGGCGAGGGCGGTGAGCGGGCCGAGACGCAGCCGCTGGACGCCCGCGGCGAGGGCGACCGTCGTCGACCGCTCGACCTGGCTGCGGTCCTCCAGGCAGGTGACGGCCGTGACGGGGAGGGGCTTCGTCGCTCCGGGCGTGGCTCCGGTCGCTTGTCCGGTCGCTTGCCCGGTTGCTTCTCCGGTCGTGTGTCCGGGCAGGGCTCCGGTCGTTTCCCCGGTCGTTTCTCCGGTCATGATCAGTTCCTCCGGTTTCCGCCGACGATGGCCTTTCCGGCCGGGATCTTGATCAGGTAGCCGCCGTCCAGCTCGGTGCTGCCACCCGGCGGCAGATCGACCCGCCAGAGCCTGGTGCTGGGCGGGCACTCCGGCGTGGAGACGGTCGGAGCCTGCCAGTCGGCCCGCTCCTCGATCCGGATCTCGGCATCGGAGGTGACCGGCACGCGCTCACGGACCTCCACCGTGACGGCGCGGCCGAGCCGGTTCGCCAGCCGGATGTGCACCCGGTGGTCGAGGACCGTGCTGTTGCCCTTCAGCATGCCCGTGGTGGACTCGCGCAGCTCGGTGCGGCGCGCCACCTCGATGCTCTCGCTGACACCGATGCCCAGGCGACGCATGCCGCCGGGCGCCAGGGTAGGCAGGGCGGCCGTGAGCAGGTACTCGTCGTCCACGGTGACCTCGACCGGGCCGGCCAGGACGGCGCGGTCGGTGCGGTTGGCGAGTACCAGGGTCGCGTACACCTTCTCCTCGACGGCGGGGACGGTGACGTACTCGGGGCGGACGGTGAGCGGGATCTCGTCCACGGTGACGGTGTGCCAGGTGCCGTCGGACGGGATGTCGGCCGGGGCGGCGGCGTCGAAGCGGTGATCGAAGGAGCCGGCCGACTTGCGGGGCGGGACGGCGTGGCGGGGGAGGGCGAGGCGGCGGATCTGCTCGCCCGGGTTGCCGCCGGGCAGCGTCCGGTCCAGTTCCTCGCGCTCGACCCGCTCGGGGCGGGGGTGCAGGGCGCCGCGCCGGGCGGTGGCCTCGTCGGGGCCGGCCAGGACGAGGTCCGGATAGTCGAGCAGGGTGGTGTCCGGGGCGAAGCCGGTGGCCGGGGGCGGGACGGCGAGGCGGCTCCGGCGGGAGCGGCGGGCCGCCTCCGGCGCGCGCCCGCCCGGGGCCTGCGGGAGCGGGGCGGCGGCGGGGACCGAGGCGGCGGGAGCGAAGGCGGCGGGGACGGGCGGCGGCGGGCCGCCGTAGCCGGCGAAGCCGCCCGGGGCGGGCGGGAGCGCGGGCGTCGGCTCGTCGGCGCTCAGGGTGCCGCCGCCGCTGCCGCTGCCGCCGCCGTACGGGCCGGAGGGCCCGGGTGGGGCGCCCTCCGCCCCGGCGAGGGCCTCCGGACGGGGGCCGGACGGGCGGGCCCCGCCCAGCCGGGGGGCGAACGACCCGGGGCCGGCGAGACGGGCGGCCCCGGGCGGGACCGGAGGCGGCACCGCGGCCTTGCGGCGGTCCTCGCGGCGGGCCTGTCCGCGCGGGGCCTGGGCGTCGGCCGCGTCGTAGCCGGTGAACAGGTCGGACAGGCCGGCCGGGGGCTCGCGCCAGCCGGAGGGCGGCGGGGCGGGCTGGCTGCGGCCGATCCGCAGTGAGGCGAGCCGGGGCAGGTCGGTGCGGCGGTCGAGGTCGGCGGTGGAGAGGGCGAGGCGCACGCCCGTCCAGTCCTCGCCGGTGCGCTGGGCGACGCCGGCGCGCAGGACGAGGCGGCCGGCGTCGGAGCCGCTCCGGTGGGACAGGCGGTAGGTGGGCACCCAGCGGGCGGCGGGGACGCCGTACTCCAGCTCGAGGTCGAGGGTCGCGGTGGTGCTGTCCGTGGCGTCCTCGGTGGTGGTGCTGCCGGTGTTGCCCTCGGCGGTGGTGCTGTCCGTGGTGCTGCTCGTGGTGCTGCTCGTGGTCAGGGTGAGCAGGACGGTGGCGGCGGTCGCGACCGGCTCGGCCCGGTCGGCGGTGGACGCCCGCTCCAGCCGGTCGGCTGCCAAGTCGAGCTTGTGGTCGGCGAGTTCGATCTCCCGGTTGAGCTCCTCGGCGCGCTCCTGGAGGGCGGCCAGCCGCTCGTCGACGAAGTCGGCGAGCTCCAGCCAGGCGTCGGCGGGCGTCCGGCGCAGCGGCTCCTCGGGCCGGTGCTGCGGCGGTACGGCGCGCAGGGCGGCGGTGTCGGCGATGGTGGCGAGGACCAGCCGGCGGCGCTCGGTGAGCACGCTGCGGTGCTCGGTGGCCTCGTCCAACTCCCGTTGCAGTTCGGAGAGTTCGCCCGGCCTGCGGAGTTCGGCCTGCCGCTCCAGCCGGGCCTCGGTGACCGCCGTGCCGGCCGGTCCGGCGAGCACCCGGGCACGCAGCGAACGGCCGTCCAGGGACGTCGGCAGGCCGGTCAGGCGCAGCCGCCCGCCGCGCGGAACCGGGACGGTCGCCCGGCGGCGGCACACCGCGCCCTCCGCGTACACCACCACGG
Source organism: Kitasatospora sp. NPDC033851 (assembly GCF_055576085.1). NCBI lineage: Bacteria > Bacillati > Actinomycetota > Actinomycetes > Kitasatosporales > Streptomycetaceae > Kitasatospora > Kitasatospora sp. NPDC033851. The sequence goes on from NZ_JBVIRL010000022.1 coordinate 35,883, forward strand.
AGTCCAGGACCGACGGATGGGCCGGTACGGCCGGCGGTTTGGTCTGCCCGGTCCGACTGCTGTGTTGATCGTCCATGCGCAACCCCTTCGTTCGCGTGTTGCCTGCCGCGTGCCGCTCGTCGTGTCACGCGGGTTCCGCGCTTGCCCGCTTGCCCGTACGTGCGCTCGCTCGTTCATCCGCCCGGCTGCTCGTCCGGGCCTTCCCCGGGCGGCCAGTCTGCCCGGCTTCGGTACGGGCGTCGCCGGATTTCCGGGCGCGGCGCGTGCACTGGATGGGACGGGGGCGGGATCGTCGCGGTTGCCGGTGCCGGGAGCTGCCGGGAACTGCCCGCGTGGTTGCCGGGTGGCAGGTGAGGACTTCGGCGCGGCCGATGAGGGAGGATGGGGCGCGGGTGCTCCCGGACGGTCCCGGCACCTGTCGAGAATCGTGATGAGGAGAGCGACCCGCCATGCGCACTGCCGTCGTCGTCGGCACCGGACTGATCGGCACCTCCGCCGCGCTCGCCCTGACCGCTCGAGGCCTGACCGTCCATCTGGAGGACGCCGACCCGGACGCCGCCCGCACCGCCGAGTCGCTCGGCGCGGGCACCACCGAACCGGTCGACGGCCCGGTGGACCTGGCGATCATCGCAGTCCCGCCCGCACTGGTCGGCAAGGTCCTCGCCGACTGCCAGCGCCGCAACCTGGCGCACTGGTACACCGACGTCGCCAGCGTGAAGGCCGGCCCCGGCAGCGAGGTCGCCGCGCTCGGGTGCGACACCGTCCACTACATCGGCAGCCACCCGATGGCCGGCCGCGAACGCTCCGGCCCGCTGGCCGCCCGTGCCGACATCTTCGAGGGCCGCCCCTGGGTGCTCACCCCGACCGCCGACACCGACACCGAGACGCTCAACGCCGCGCTGGAGCTGGTCGCGCTCTGCGGTGCGATGCCCATCGTGATGGACGCCGCCGAGCACGACCGCGCCGTCGCCCTGGTCTCCCACGCCCCGCAGCTGGTGTCCTCGCTGGTCGCGGCCCAGCTGGAGAACGCCGACGAGACCGCCATAAGGCTCTCCGGCCAGGGCGTGCGCGACGTCACCAGGATCGCCGCCTCCAACCCCGGCATGTGGGTCGACATCCTCTCCGCCAACGCGGGCGCGGTCGCCGACATCCTGGACGCGGTCGCCCTCGACCTCGGCGAGACCGTCACCGCGCTGCGCGCCATGGAAGCCGCCGAGGAGGGCGAGCGGCGGGCGGGCGCGGCCGGGATCCAGGCGGTCATGCGCCGCGGCAACACCGGCCAGGCCCGGATCCCCGGTAAGCACGGCGCGCCGCCCACCCGGTACGAGACCGTCGCGGTCGTCCTCGGCGACCAGCCGGGCGAGCTGGGCCGACTGTTCGGGGAGGTCGGCGACGCCGGGGTCAACATCGAGGACGTCGACATCGAGCACTCGACCGGGCAGCAGGTCGGCTTCGTCCAGCTGTCGGTGGCGCCGACGGCGGTCAAGCGGCTGGTGAAGGCCCTGCGGGCGAGCGGGTGGAGCGTGCGGGACTGAGGTTCCGGGGGCCCCGGGGGCTCCGGGGTGTTCCCGGGCTCGGAGGCTCGGGGGATTTCCGGGGCTCGGGGGCTCGGGGCTTCGGGGGTTTTCCGGGGCTCTGAGGGGCTCTGCCGGCAGGGGTGGGGCGGGCGGCGGAGTTCGTCACGGCGGCGGTCCATTAACCTTGAGGGAGACAATCCCCGGCCGTCCGCCTGTGCAGGCTTCGGCGCCCATGCTCAGAGAGAGGTTCGCCCCCGTGGACACTGCCGACCGAGCGCACGCCCCGGTCGTCGTCGCCATCGACGGACCCTCCGGCTCCGGCAAGTCGACCGTCTCGCGGGCGGTCGCCGCCCGGCTGGGCCTGAGCTTCCTGGACACCGGCGCCATGTACCGGGCGATGACCTGGTGGATGCTGGCCAACGAGGTCGACGTCAACGACCCGGAGACGGTTGCCGTCGCGTGCGGCAAGCCGGTGATCGTGTCGGGCACGGACGCCGACGGCCCCACCATCACGGTGGACGGCCAGGACGTCTCCGGCCCGATCCGCGGCCCCGAGGTAACGGCGCAGGTCAGCGCCGTGGCTGCGGTGCCGGCGGTGCGGGCCCGGCTGGTGGAGCTGCAGCGCGGCTGCGCCGAGGTCGCCGAGCGGGGCATCGTCGCCGAGGGCCGGGACATGGGGACCGTGGTCTTCCCGGACGCCACCGTCAAGGTCTTCCTGACCGCGTCCGAGGGGGCCCGGGCCGCGCGTCGTGCGGCCGAGCTGCGCGCCAAGGGCGTGGACGAGGCGACCATCACCGCGATGGCCGCCGATCTCGCCCGCCGGGACGCCGCCGACTCCTCCCGGGAGACGGCCCCGCTGGCCCAGGCCACGGACGCGGTCCTGGTGGACACCAGCGACCTCACCCTGGAGCAGGTGATCGACCGGATCGCCGCGCTGGTGGAGGAGCGGGCCGGGCTGTCCTCGGTCTGACCCTTGCCGGTCCGACCGCTGTCGGCTTGAACCGCTGTCGGCGGGAAGCACTGTCGGTGTGAAGTACTGCCGGTCCGACTGCCGTCGGTCCGGCCACTGAGTGAACCGCGGGCCGCCAAGGCGCCGCGGAGACAACCATCGCGCTGCCCCGAACGGGGCAGGTACGCACGGCACGCCCCTGGGAAGGGCCGGGCCGGGAAACGGAACAGACGAACATGACCGCAGAGCACTCCGCCGCCGATCACGGTGGGCTGGACGCCGCCGACTACGCCGAGTTCATGGCCCTTGCCGCCGAAGAGGGCTTCGACATGGACGCCGTCGACGGTTTCGACGGCGCCGAGTACGCCCCACTGCCGGTGCTGGCGGTGGTCGGCCGCCCGAACGTCGGCAAGTCGACCCTGGTGAACCGCATCATCGGCCGCCGCGAGGCCGTCGTCGAGGACAAGCCGGGCGTCACCCGTGACCGGGTGACCTACGAGGCCACCTGGAACGGCCGCCGCTTCAAGGTGGTCGACACCGGCGGCTGGGAGATCGACGTCCTCGGCATCGATGCCATGGTGGCCGCCCAGGCCGAGCTGGGCATCGAGCAGGCCGACGCGGTGCTGTTCGTCGTGGACGCCAAGGTCGGCGCCACCGACACCGACGAGGCCCTGATCAAGATCATCCGCCGGGCGGGCAAGCCGACCGTCCTGTGCGCCAACAAGGTCGACGGCCCGTCCACCGAGGCCGAAGCCGCCTACCTGTGGTCGCTCGGCCTGGGCGAGCCGTACCCGGTCTCCGCCCTGCACGGCCGCGGCTCCGGCGACCTGCTCGACGCCGTCATGGCCGCGCTGCCCGAGGCCCCGCCGCAGACCTTCGGCGACGGCGCCCCCGGCGGCCCCCGCCGCATCGCGCTGATCGGCCGACCGAACGTCGGCAAGTCCAGCCTGCTGAACAAGGTCGCCGGCGAGGAGCGCGTCGTCGTCAACGAGGTGGCCGGCACCACCCGCGACCCGGTCGACGAGATGATCGAACTCGGCGGCAAGACCTGGAAGTTCGTGGACACCGCCGGTATCCGCCGCCGGGTCCACCTGACCGCCGGCGCCGACTTCTACGCCTCGCTGCGCACCTCCTCCGCGCTGGAGAAGGCCGAGGTCGCGGTCGTCCTGATCGACGCCAGCGAGACCCTCGCCGAGCAGGACACCCGGATCATCTCGATGGCCGTCGAGGCCGGGCGTGCCGTCGTCGTCGCCTACAACAAGTGGGACCAGATGGACGAGGAGCGCCGCTTCTACCTGGAGCGCGAGATCGAGCGCGACCTCGTCCAGGTGCAGTGGGCCCCGCGGGTCAACGTCTCGGCCAAGACCGGCCGGCACATGGAGAAGCTCGTCCCGGCGATCGAGACCGCGCTGGAGGGCTGGGAGACCCGCATCCCGACCGCGCGCCTGAACGCCTTCCTCGGCGAGCTGGTGGCCGCCCACCCGCACCCGATCCGGGGCGGCAAGCAGCCGCGCATCCTGTTCGGCACCCAGGCGGGCATCCGTCCGCCGCGCTTCGTGCTCTTCGCCTCGGGCTTCCTGGAGGCCGGCTACCGGCGCTTCATCGAGCGCCGGCTGCGTGAGGAGTTCGGCTTCGTCGGGACGCCGATCTCGATCTCGGTGCGGGTCCGGGAGAAGCGCAAGAGGAAGTAGTAGCAGCAGTAAGTACGTCCGGTAGTACGTCGTCGTAGTCGGGCGACGGACCTACGGCTGGAGGGCCTCGTCACGGTGGTGGCGGGGCCTTTCGGCGTTTCTGTGCGCCGGTGGGGCGGTGTGTCAGTGGTGATCGCCGTTGCGGCCCGGGGGGAGGGAGAGCATCTGGCGGTGGCGGCCGCCGGTGGACGGGGTGGTGGCGAGCCCGGTGACGGTACCCATCACCGGGGATGGTGCGGGTGGCGCGGGCGGTGCGGGCGCGGGTACGGACACCGGGTGCGGGAGCGGGCCGAGGTAGCCGGCCGCGATCCAGCCTTGGCCGTTGGTGAACTGGGGTGGTGTGCCGGCGAGTTGGACCGAGTTTGGGGCGGGGTTGGGGTTGGAGGTGGGGGCGGGAGTGGGGGGTGGGGCGGTGTGGCCGAGGCCGTTGCTGGTGGTGGCGGCGGGGTTGGGGTGGGTCGCGTGGGCTGCATGGGCTCCGGGGTGGTGCCCGGTGTGGGTTCCGGTGTGGTGCCCGGCGTGGTGGTGGCTGCCGGTGTGGCTGTGGTGGCTGTGCTGGTGGCTGCCCGTGTGCCCGCTGTGGTGGCCGCCGTTGTGGCCGGAGGCAAAGCCCGTGCCGTGCGGTTGGGACGACAGGAACTGCGGGAGGCCCGGCATCTGGCCTGCGAGGGTGTGGAAGGCCTGGTGCTGGGGCGGGTGCGGACGCTGCTCACCGAGCAGGGGGTAGCCGTCGCGGACCGCGAAGCCGGTGAACGCCAGGTCCTCCTCGCCCGAGCGGTCGCCGGGCAGCGCACGGAAGAGGCGCCGGTACTCGGAGTACAGCTCGTCGTAGATCGGCGTGATGGAGTGCGGGTGCTCGGCGTCGTACGACGGGCGCATGCCCGGGATCGAGCGGGGGGCGCTGGCGGAGCGGCCGGGAGACGCGGAGACGTCGTAGCTGTACACGTAGGGGCCAACGAGCGAGAGGGGCGGGGGATGCGGGGCGCTCATGCGGGGGGCGCCATGCGTGCTGCTCAGGTGCGGGGCCCATGAGCAACGCTCATGCGAGGGGCGCCCATGCATGTTGCTCATGTGCGGCGCCCATGCGTCATGCTCATATGCCGATGCCCATGAGTGATGCTCATGTGCGGTGCGGAGCTCCTCATGAGTGGCGCTCATGTGTTGCGTTCCATGCGAGCGGCTCATGCGGGGGAAGCGCGCGGTGTGGGGCGACGCGGATGCGCACGGTGCGCCGGGCTACGGGGCGCGAGCCCGCGCCGGAGGCGGCCCGAGGTGGAGGCGGCCGCCGTCCGGCGCGTAGAGAGGGGAGGAGGCGGATCAGGTGCCGGCGAGCGGGAGGGAGGCGGCGACCACCTGGCCCAGCGCCACCGCCCGCTCCAGCGCCTGGCGCAGCAGGTCCTCGCGGGGCTGGCGGCCGACCATGCCGGCCGGGACGGCGTACATGGTCACCTCGGAGAGCTGGCTCGCGGCCATCCGCCAGGCGTCGGTGACCTGGAGCGGCTGGTGCGCCTGCCACCAGCCGGTGCTGCCACCGGCGGCAGCGGGCTGCAGGATCGCGTGCAGCTTGCCCATCGCGACCAGGACCGACCAGCCGGCCAGTTGCTCCGGGGTCTCGTCCAGGTTGGTGACGGGCTGGAAGCCGGCGTCCTGGAGGAGGTCGAGGAACTCGTCCTCGCCCGAGGTGCTGCCGGGGCGGCCCACCGGGCCGGTGGGCTCGACCACCAGCGAGGCGTGCCCGACCTTGCCGTGCAGGACGAGCCCGCAGGTGATGCCGAGGATGGCGGCCTGGCCGGGGGCGGGCGACTGGGCCGCGGACTCGGCGGGGGTGGCCGGGCCCGGTGCCGGGGCGGTGGGGAGGGCGAGGTCCGGGGCGCCGGTCTGGGCCTGGCTGATGCTGCGGACGGCGCCGACCAGCTGCGCCTCGGAGACCGGAACCACCTGGGAGGGGATGCAGCGGGCGTGCGCGAACGCGAGCACGGCGGTCTCGTCGCCGACGAACAGCACGGTGCTGGTGGGCTCCACATGGGTGTCACCGGGGGTCCGGCAGGAGGTGCACTCGTAGCTGTCGGGGGCGCGGTCGCCGCCCAGTAGGCGGTCGGCTTCGTCGTCGCCGATCTCGGACCGGACCTCGTCGCTGACGTCGAGCATGCGCGGCACAGGGTCTCCTCGGATGGATGCGGATGGGGCTTCGGGGGCGGACAGGGGGAGGTCGACATGACCAACGGGCCCTTGTGTCAGGCGTCACGGGTGCCCGTCGAGGCTGACGGGAATTGCCCCCTATCCGACCGCGATGCGTGTTCTCGTGGTCGCAATCTGTCGATGTCGGTGACGGGACTGCCGGAATGAAGCGGTGAGGTGAGTCACGCGGCGGGGGTGTTTGATCTAGGAATCAATGGCCAAATCCGACATTTCAGACATGATTGTGTTGGTCTTACCGCCGGTAACCCTTGGCTGAGCTGGGCAGACCGTTCGAGTTTTGGAATCCCCGGCGACCGGCTCGTAGCTTCTTGGTCGGCGCAACGAGCGCCACCCGGGTTCACCCCCGACGCACAGCCCCCCGGTCCGCCGGGTGCGGCCGGTGCCCGCCGACGCGATCGCTCGAACAGGTCGTCGGCGAGTGGCTGGGTGGCCGGGGCGGCAGCGGCACGTCCGACACGTGCACGGCCGCCCGACGGACGCGGCAAGCGAACGCGGCCCCTCACGGGGTCTGGTTCCGCATGTCCGCCCGGGGCTGTCGAGAGGAACCTCATGACTTTCCGTAACGAGAACGCCGCTGCCACCACCTCCACCGCCACCAAGCGCAACCGCGTTCGGATGGCTGTCGTGGCGGGCGCCGCTGTCGCGGCCCTGCCGGTGGCCGGCCTCGTCACGGCCACCTCGGCCTCCGCCGCCTCGGTCTCCACCTGGGACGCTGTCGCCCAGTGCGAGAGCGGTGGCAACTGGGCCATCAACACCGGCAACGGTTTCTACGGCGGTCTGCAGTTCACCTCCAGCACCTGGGCCGCCTTCGGTGGCACCGCCTACGCCTCGCAGGCCAACCTGGCCACCAAGGCGCAGCAGATCGCCATCGGCGAGAAGGTCCTCGCCTCGCAGGGCCCGGGCGCCTGGCCCGTCTGCTCCGTCAAGGCCGGTCTGACCAAGGGCGGCGCCCCGGCCGCCGTCGACACCTCGGCGGGCGCCACCTCCGGCTCGACCGCCGCCAAGCCGGCCGCTCCGGCCGCCCCGGCTGCCAAGCCCGCCGCCCCGGCCGCCAAGCCGGCGCAGGCCCCGAAGGCCGCTGCCGCGCCCAAGGCTGACGTCGCGCCGAAGGCTGCTGCCCCGAAGGCTGCTGCCCCGAAGGCCGACAAGGGCGCCGACGCATGGACCGGCTCGAACGACGCCAAGCCGGCCAAGGGCAACTACACCGTCAAGTCCGGTGACACCCTGAGCTCCATCGCCGCCGCGCAGGGCCTGGACTGGCACGACCTGTACAAGAACAACGCCAAGGTCGTCGGTGGCAACCCGGACCTGATCTTCCCCGGTCAGACCCTCAGCATCTGAGCATCTGAGCTGCGTATCCGAGCTGTGTAACCGGGCTGCTGTGTATCCGAGCTGCTGAGGCTCGGAGGTCCTGAGACTCCACGGTCCTGAGACTCAAAAGTCCTGAGGCCTCGTGAGCGGCTGACACCGGCTGCTCGGATGTGCCAGCGGCTCCGGCTCCCACGGCCGCTTCTCCCTCGCGCGGGTACTCCGCCGAGTGGGGGAGCGGCCGTCGGCGTTTCGTGGCGGGTGGCGCCTGGCGTGCCTAGGCTCGGCTGCCATGCCGCATTCGCGTGATGAAGCGATAGGTCGCCGTCGGGCTGTGGTCCGGGGTGGTGCCGCCGTGATGCTGGTGCTGGCGGTTGCCATGGGTGCCGTGCGGGCCGACGCTGCCGTCCGAGTTGCGGACCTGGTGTGGGACGAGCTCGCCGACTGCGAGAGCGGCGGCGACTGGCGGGCGGACACCGGCAACGGCTACTACGGCGGGCTGCAGATCCGGCCCTCCACCTGGGAGGAGTCCGACGGCCTGCGCTTCGCCGACCGACCGGACCACGCGAGTCGGCGGGAGCAGACGACCGTGGGCGAGGAGATCGTACGGCGGCAGGGGTGGGAGGCCTGGCCTTCCTGTGCGCGGGAACTGGGGATGCTCGGGGGCGGGGCAGCCCGGGGCGGCGGTGCCGGGCCCGGGGGTGGGCCCGGGGGTGGGCCCGGGGTTGGGGCCGGGACTGGGCCCGGGTAGGGGAGGTGCGGGAGGATGGTGGGGTGATCCAGGGCGAGCTGTTCGGTGACCTGCCCGGGGCAGCCGGGGCCCCAGGAACCTCGAGCGCTTCGGGGAATTCCGGGGGTTCGGGGGACCCGGCGGATGCGGGGACTTCCGGGACCGGCGCGCGTGCGCGCCTCGAGCCCGCTCCCGGCGCCGTCCTGCTCCCCGGCTGGCTGGACCTCGACGCGCAGCTGCGCCTGATCGCCGCCTGCCGGGAGTGGGCCCGCCCGCCGGCCGGTCTGCACACGGTGCGGATGCCCACCGGCGGGATGATGTCCGTACGGATGGTGAGCCTCGGGTGGCACTGGTACCCCTACGGGTACCGGCGGGTCGCCGAGGACGGCGTGCCCGTCAAGCCGTTCCCGCCCGAGCTGGGCAGCCTCGCCCGCCGGGCCGTCGCCCGGGCGTACGGAGAGGTGCTGCCGGAGATCGCGGGCGCCGCGTCGTACGAGCCGGACGTCGCGATCGTCAACCACTACCCGCACGGCGCCAAGATGGGCCTCCACCAGGACCGCGACGAGCGGAAGGACGCGCCCGTGGTCTCGCTCTCGCTCGGCGACCGCTGCGTCTTCCGGCTCGGGAACACCGAGACCAGGACCCGGCCGTGGACCGACCTGGAGCTGCGCAGCGGGGACCTGCTGGTGTTCGGCGGCCCGGCCCGGTTCGCGTACCACGGAGTGGTGCGCACGCTGCCGGGGACGGCGGAGCCGGAGCTGGGGTTGGTGGGGCGGCTCAACATCACGGTGCGGGAGTCGGGGCTGGGGGCGTAGGGGCGCGGCGGGGCTGGGGCGTAGGGACGCGTGCCCGGGAGGGATCGGGCGGTTTCCGTCAGCTGTTCGTCGACTCGTTTACTCGTTCGAGTGAAATGGCGACTTGGACACGGTGAGCGGGAATGACCCGGGTCGCCGGAGAATTCGAGTGAGCTGGAGAATTCGATCGGAGTCCGCATCCGGAAGGATCGGAGTCCGGAGAGGAAGCGTGCTCATGGGTACCCCCGTCGACGACCTTGTCGATCTGCTCGACCTCGAGCAGATCGAACTGAACATCTTCCGCGGGCGCAGCCCCGAGGAGGCACTGCAGCGTACGTTCGGCGGCCAGGTCGCCGGGCAGGCGCTGGTGGCGGCGGGCCGCACGGTGGAGGACGAACGCCCCGTCCACTCACTGCACGCCTACTTCCTGCGCCCCGGGGTGCCCGGTGTGCCGATCGTCTACCAGGTCGACCGGATCCGGGACGGCCGCTCCTTCACCACCCGCCGGGTGCTCGCCATCCAGGGCGGCCGGTCGATCTTCGCGCTCACCGCCGACTTCCACAGACCCGAGGAGGGCGGCATCGAGCACCAGTACCCGATGCCGGAGGTCGCCGCCCCCGAGGACCTGCCCAGCGCCCTGCAGGAGGTCGGTTCCCGGCTCGGCGAACTGCCCCCGTTCATCAGCCGCCGCCAACCCTTCGACGTCCGCTACGTCGACCGGCTGCGCTGGACCAAGGAGGAACTGGTCGGCGTCGAGGCACGCAGCGGCGTCTGGCTGCGCACCAACGGCCCGCTGCCGGACGACCCGCTGATCCACGTCTGCGCCCTCACCTACGCCAGCGACATGACGCTGCTGGACGCCGTCCGCGCCCCCGTCGAGCCGCTGTGGGGCGAGCGGCACTTCGACATGGCCTCGCTGGACCACGCGATGTGGTTCCACCAGCCGTTCCGGGCGGACGACTGGCTGCTGTACCAGCAGGAATCCCCGATCGCACACGGCGCGCGCGGCCTGGCGCGCGGGCAGATCTTCGACCGGAACGGGCAGCTGGTGGTGTCCGTGATGCAGGAGGGGCTGTTCCGGCCGCTGCAGCGCCGGGACGGGTAGGCGTCGTGTGATCCGTGATCCGTGATCCGTGATCCGTGCTTCGCGACCCGTGATCCGTCATCGTGATCCGTGGTGTGTGTTCCGAGTTGTGCGGTGTGTCGGTGCGTCGCCGCCGTGTTGCGTTTCGGCGGCTTCGGACCGGTGGGAATGATCCGTCCGAGCGGGCGGTGTTGTGGATGAGGAGACGGGCGGCCCGAACGGCGGGCCGTCCGCGGACCGACCGGGAGGGTGGACCGATGACGGCGACGGCCGCGGAGGACTGGAAGCACTGGAGCGACGGGCGGGCGGCGTCCGTGAGCTCGCCGCACGGCCAGCTCGCACTCACCGGCACGCACTGGCTGGAGCCCGAGCCCGCCGAGATCCCCGGCCTGCCCGGGCACTGGTGGGCCGACACCGAAGGCGTCCGGGGCCGGGCGAAGGCGGGCGACGGCATCACCGTCACGGGCACGGACGGGCCGGTGGACGGCGAGCTGCTGCTGCGCCCGGACAGCGACCCGGCTGCCGACACCGCGACCCTGGGCGACCTGCTGCTCGTCCCGATCGAGCGTAAAGGCGAACTGGCCCTGCGGGTCTTCGACCCGGCGGCGCCGCGCCGGGCCGCCTTCGCCGGCATCTCCGCCTACGCGTACGCACCCGAGTGGGCCGTGCCCGCGATCTTCACCCCGTTCGACGACGAGGCCCGGTCGGTCGTGGTCCCGAACGCGGACGGCAAGGAGCGTCCACTGGCCGTCACCGGGCAGATCGCCTTCACCGTGGCCGGCGAGCACCGCACGCTGACCGTCAGCCGGTCGGGCAACCGCCTCAGCGGTGTGATCGCGGACGCGGGCAGCGGCATCGACAGCTACCGCTTCCGCTTCATCACGCTGCCGGCGCCGGACGCCGACGGCCGTACGGTCCTCGACCTCAACCGGGCCTACCTGCCGCCATGCGCCTTCTCGGACCACTTCATCTGCCCGTTCCCGCCGCCGGGCAACCGGCTGGACTTCGCGGTGGAGGCGGGGGAGAAGCAGGTGCTGAGCCGGTAGACCGGCGGGTGCGACCGTGGGCTCGTGGCGACGGGTGCGCGGCAACGGGGGCCGGTCGGCTCAGCGGTGTCGAGGGCGGGCCCCGGTGCGGGGGCAGCCGGGGGCGGGGCGGAGCATGGAGGACTATGTCGAACGATCAACATTCCATCTCCGCCGCGTCGGCGGACGCTCCGCCCGCCGCCGAGCCCGCGCCTGACCCGGCGGGCGGCGCATCGGCACCCGTCGCTGCGGCCGCCGGCGCCGCAGCCGCAGGTGCCGCGATGTCCGACGCCGTGGCCGCCGGCGACCTGCCGGCGGACCCGGTGGCCACCGCCGCGCCGTGGTACCGGCGGGCGTTCGCCGACCTCAGCCCGCTGCGCGACCACGTCGACTACCGCCGGGTCTGGCTCGGCCAGGCCGTCTCCTCCATAGGCCAGCAGATGGCGGCCGTCGCCGTCTCCGTCCAGGTCTACGAGCTGACCGGCTCCGCCTTCGCGACCGGCCTGGTCGGCATCTTCTCCCTCGTCCCGCTGGTCGCCTTCGGCCTCTACGGCGGCGCCATCGCCGACACCGTCGACCGGCGCAGGCTGGGTCTGATCGGCTCGGGCGGCCTGGCGGTCGTCTCCGCGATCCTCGCCGCGCAGGCCCTGGCCGGCCTCGGCCTGGTCGCCGTCCTCTACGCGGCCGTCGCCGTCCAGGCCGGGTTCTTCGCCCTCAGCTCACCCGCCCGCTCCGCGATGATCCCCCGGCTGGTGCCCACCCACCAGCTCCCGGCCGCGAACGCCCTGAACACCGTCAGCATGAACCTCGGCCTCACCATCGGCCCGATGCTCGGTGGCGTCCTCATCGGCGCGTACGGGGCCCAGGCCGCCTACCTGCTCGACACCGTCGCCTTCACCGGCACCCTCTACGCGATGTGGCGCCTACCCGCCATGCGCCCGCTCGGCGACCGCAAGGGCCGCGCCTCCGTCCTCGACGGCCTCCGCTTCCTGCGCGAGCAACCCAACCTGCGCACCAGCTTCCTCGCCGACCTGGCCGCCATGGTCTTCGGCATGCCGCGCGCCCTCTTCCCCGCCATCGCGGTCACCTTCTACGGCGGCGACGCCGGCACCGTCGGCCTGCTGGTCTCCGCCCCGGCCGTCGGCGCCCTGATCGGCGCGCTCTTCTCCGGCTGGGTCAGCCGCGTAAACCGCCAAGGCGTCGCCGTCCTCGCCGCCGTCGTCGCGTGGGGCCTCGCCATCGCCGCCTTCGGCGTCCTCCACAACCTCTGGCTCGGCCTCCTGCTGCTCGCCGTCGCGGGCTGCGCCGACACCATCAGCATGATCTTCCGCAACACGATGATGCAGGTCGCCGCCCCGGACGAGATGCGCGGCCGCCTCCAAGGGATCTTCATCGTCGTCGTGGCCGGCGGCCCCCGCCTCGGTGACTTCGAATCCGGCACCGTCGCCGCCCTCACCAACCCCGCCACCTCCGTGATCAGCGGCGGCCTCGCCTGTGTCGCCGCCGTGCTCCTCCTCGCCGCCCGCCGCCCCGCCTTCCTCGCCTACGACGCCCGCCACCCGACCCCCTGACCCACCCCACCCCTCAAACCTGGCAGCGAGCACCCCCCGACGTGCTGTATTGTTTTCCACGTCGCCGGGACAGCCGGAGACAAGGTCGAGAAGCCCACAGCAGAGCCCCCCAGGCCCCGCTGCAGGCACCGAGACCACGGGACGTGGCGCAGCTTGGTAGCGCACTTGACTGGGGGTCAAGGGGTCGCAGGTTCAAATCCTGTCGTCCCGACCGGCGTTTTCGCAGGTCGTAGGCCGCTTTCACCGAAAGGTGGAGGCGGCCTTTTTGATGTTCCGTCGGCTGGTGGTCGCAGTGTGGTCCCGGGGGGTTGGCCGGGGCGCTGGTTGGCGATGCTGTGTCGTTTTCCGTGTCTGGTGGGTGGTCAGGCGTGGCGCGCGGGGGCTGCGGGGGATTCGGGTGGCGTGGTGGCCGTGCAGGGCGTCGTGGTCGGCTTGGTCGAGGGCGTGGTTGATGGCGTCGACGGCTTCGCGGACGGCCTGGATGGTCAGGTAGTGGTAGACGTCCACGGTGGTGGAGAAGGTGGAGTGCCGCAGCGTCTTGGAGACGATGGGCAGCGGCACGTGCTCGTCCATGGCCAGGGCGCAGGCGAGGTGGCGCAGGTCGTGGACGCCGATGACGGGGACGCCGGCTTCGCGGCATAGGCGGTGGAAGCGGCGCAGGACGTAGGAGGGGTGGAGCGGGCGGCCGTGGCGGTGGAAGACCAGGCCGTGTCCGGGAGCGGGGTTGGGGCCGCGGAAGGTGTCGGGGGCGAGGCGGTGGGCGATCGCCGCGGTGGCGCGGTCGGAGAGGGCGACCCAGTTGCGGCTGGAACGGGTCTTGGGCTCGGTGAAGACGAGTTCGCTGTTGTCGATGGCCGAGAGCGTCCAGCGGATGTACATGAAGCGCTTGTCGAGGTAGGCGTCGTCCTCGTGGAGGGCCAGGGCCTCGCCCTTGCGGATGCCCGAGCCGATGAGTAGCTCGGCGAGGTCGGCGATGAGGGGGTCGGCGCCGTGGGCGTAGCGCAGGAACGTGGCCGCGTGGTCGACGGTCCACTCGATGCGGTCGGCGCGGCGCGGCCGGCGGATGACCAGGGGCCGGCCGACGTTGCGGCGCAGGCGGCCGGCCCGGACCGCGTCGCCGAGCGCGCTGGAGAGTGTGCACAGCATGCGGTGGACGGTGACCCGGCCGCGGCCGTGGGCGAGCTGGTCGTCGGCGAAGGTGCGGATGTGGGGCCGGCGGAAGTCGTCGAGGCGGATGGTGCGGAAGGCGGGGATGAGGTCGTCGTACACGTAGTGGCGGTAGCGGGTGGCGGTGGTGGGCTTCAGCTCGGCCTGCTTGGCGCGGAACCATTCGTCGAGGTAGTCGGCGACGCTCTGGTCGGGGTCGCAGGTGAGTCCGGTGCGCTCGCCTTCGAGGTAGCGGTGCAGGGCTTTCTTCGCGGCCTTCTTCTTGAGGTAGCCGCCGCGGCGGATGGTGTGGCGTCTGTCGTCGAGGGTGGTGTGGCTGTCGACGGCGAAGGTCCAGGTGCCGTGGTGGGGGTCGGTGGCGAGCTGGGGGCAGCGGGCGCCGAGCTGCTTGCGGTGCTGGTCGCGGCAGCCGCACCGGCGGTAGACGCGGCCTCGCTTGGCTGAGGAACGCATGGCGATCACTTCATAGGGGAGTGGCGGAACTGCTGGCCCTGCCAGTCTCGCCCCGGGCAGTGGCGTCGCGGCGGGATCCGGGACCACCATGCGACCACCAGGCCAGTTCGATGGCATCTGACCTGGGACGATCCCTTGACCTGCGCTCAAGTTACCTGGGGCTCCGTTGAGCGGCTCGCAGCCTTGTGGATCACGCCCGGCACTCCGAATCTCGCGTGCGTCATCACTGCCGGCGACGGGTTGACCGCTTTCGGGAGCGATGCGGTCGTGGTGTGGCACGCGGGCGGTTCGGGTCCGGGGGCGGCTGCGAGTGATCTGAGGGACCATGGCGGCCCTGTTTCGAGCCTATCGAATTCCGCCGGATGTCGGTGGGAATATGCGCGCCTATTCCCACCGGCGAGGGCGTCTCGGTCGCTCCGAACTGCGCCGGAATTGCATCCCTGCGTCAGGGCTGCGGAATTCTTGGAGCTGATTGAGTGTCAGGGCCGCGAGCCGCGATGATTACTCTGCGTAGCATTTGGCCGATCTGGGGACGGGTGCCGGTTGACTGAGGGGCTGCCGCGCGGTAGCCGTCAGGTTGAGTCCCGTTGCTCTGAGTTGCCGGGCAGGATGGATGGCCGACGCCCTTCCCGTCACACTGTGTAATTAATGGCGGGGGTTTGTCGGGCCGTTGGGGTGGCCTTGGAGCTGCTCGTCGCAGGGTGGACAGAGCGGCCCCGGTGCGGTGGTTGGTCCGGGGCCGAGCGCTGTCGGCTGGCGGGTGGATGCGGTGTCAGACAAGCCGGTCCCGGTTGGCTGTGGCGATGGCGCGGACGAGTGCGGCGAACTGCGCGCGGCTGTGGTGCTGGTGTCGTTCGGCGGTCTCGTCGTCCGATTCCTCCTCGTCGTCGTCCCGATCCTCGTCCTCGGCGTATTCCTCGTGGAGGAGCCAGCAGCCGTTGATGCCGGTGAGGAGGTCTTCGAGGAGGTCGCGGGCGGGCCGGCGCGGGTCCAGCGGGGTGAGGCGGATGCCGGTAAGCCCGGCGTCCGCCTCCTCCGAATCGTCGTCGGCGTACTCGGTGGTCACCTCCTCGGCCTCCTCCAGCTGTTCGCGGAGAGCGGCCGGGTCGGGCAGCACGCCGTCCGCGACCCGCATGGCGTGGCGCACCAGTCCGGTGACGGCGTCGTAGGGGGAGAGGCCGTTGTCGAGGAGTTCCAGGACGAGGGTGGGTGTCGCGTGGGGGAGTGCCTCGATGTTGTCCGCTTCCCGGATCACCTCGGCGGGTGCGTAGCCGGAGGCTTCCGAGACGGCTTGGGCCGCGGCGTAGAGCCAGTGGGCGGCTGCCACGGCCGCTGCGGTCGGGTCGATGTCGGAGTAGAGCGCGGCCGGGCCGAACGGGTCCTCCTGGAGCAGTTGGTCGGCGGCGGCGACCTGGACGGGGGAGGCGCCTTCGCGGCTGAGCAGCACGGCCTGCTGGGCGCGTGCGGTGAGGTTGCCGAGCTCGGCGCCCTCGACGGCGGCCAGCTCCACCGTGGTCTCGGCGCGGATCACCTCGGTCAACTCGGGGTTGTCCAGGGCGATGAGGGCGCGGCCGACGCGGTGCGCGTTCTCCAGCACCGGGCTGTACTCGACGATCACCGAGCCGCCATGGGGAAGGTTCGGCGTGGCCACGGCCGCGGCGACCCCGGCGAACGCCTTGCGTTCCTCTTCCCGACGCCAGCCCTCGCTGTTCACCTCCAACGAGTCGGCGGCGCTGGCCGGGTGGGTGTAGGTGCGCCAGGCCGCCGCCGACAGCTGGGTGAGGGCTGCAGTCAGGCGGGACAGCGCGGCGAGGTCGGTGCCGGCCGGGACGGCGGCGATCCGTGAGGCGAGGTCGCCTTGGCCGGTTCCCCAGGTGGCGATGAGTTCGTGTCGATCAGGGTCGACGCAGTAGCGGGTCATGACGGACCACCTCCAGCTCGGCTCCGTCATATCACCTGTCACGGCGGTGCGCTGACGCATCGTCGGCCTGCGGCTCGATCGAGGTTGACTGGAGAGCCTCGAGGTGTGGCCCGCTGCTTCTCGCCGGGAGCGGGCTCTGCATCGGGTTCGAGTCGGCCTTCGTCGACTTCCAGAGTGAGGCGCTGCCGATTTTGGCCACACGGATGGCGAAATATCGCTTTGAGGCTCCGGATGATCACGAAGTGTGATGCGATGGGTTCTTGCCAGGCGGGCAGGCCAATGACGATGGTCGATGCCCGTCGGGGCGGGGTCCCAGTGGCGAGATCCACCAGTCGGCGGCACGTCCAATGGCTAGCCTGCACGGGTGACTATCCATCCGTCAGAACCACCAGCCCAACTGGGGCTACTCGACCTTACGGTTGACCTGTCCGTCCCGTACGTCTACTCGGGAACAGACTTCACCGTCTACCTGCACGTCAAGAACCCTTTCGCGGTGCCGATCTGGATCGACTCGGTCGAATTGAGCCTTCCGACTCAGTTGTCCTGGCGACCACCGGAGCCACCGGAACCACGAGTCGTCGTGGAGCCGGAAGCGCTTCGGGAGATGCTCGACAAAAGCGAAGGTGATCCCACATCTTCTCGTGGCGCGAATGGATACCTCAACCTCGTGGCCAACGACAACGCTGTGGTCAACCTCCAGGTCGTCAATACTCATGATCGGCTCATGCGTGAGCGTGAACGGGTCCCGTTGGTCGGTTCGCTGCCGCCGGGGGTCGCGCTTGAGCCCGGATGTACCGACGTGTGGACCATCCGCCTCGGAACCGGGCACAGCCCGTTCTTCATCCCCGCCAGCTACCGGCTCCAGGTCACCGTCATCTACGGACTGACTGCATCCAGCGGCAAGACCAGCGCCGACGCGCGGACCAGCGACGCACCATCGGGCGCTGCAGAGCGTCGACGGGTCTTCTCCAACACCACCTCCCTCACGTTGCCGGTCAAGGCAGCACTGTGGAACGTGATCGCCGGGGGCGCTCTGGGCGGCGTGGTTGGCAGCGTCGGCCGGTCACTTCAAGACGCCCGGAGCCTGAGCGCCTTGTTCGGACAGCACCTGGGGACGAGCGTCGGATCACTGATCCTCGCCGTCATCCTCAGTGGCGCTGCGATCGTCTTCTCGGCGCGCAAGTCCGAGGCTCAGTCGTTCGTGACCGTTGAGGACTTCTGGGGCGGCTTGCTGATCGGGTTTCTGATTGGCTACTCGGGGACAGCAGCCTTTGGTCAGATTACTGGTGTGCAGCCCTAGAAGCGGACTGGGCGCTGGGGCGAAGCTAGGCCGGAAGCGCGGCGCCCAGGATCCGGATCCGGCGGTTCGCGTGCTCAATCACCGCGAACACGTACAAGCGGGCCCCGGACGGGCCCCGGCGATGGTGTGACGACGCCTCCACCCATGCGCCTGTCCCGGGTCTCCCACGACAGGACGCTGCCGTAGAAGTCCTTCGAGGCCGCGCTGTCGGTGGTGTACAGCTCGATCCAGCTGACGCTGCCAGGCTCGTTGACGAGCTCCAGGCCGTCTGTGTCTCCGGGCTGCCACACGGCGGAATCGGCGCCCGTCGGGTCAGTGAAGCCGGCCATTCGGCCAGGGCGCCCACCACAACCGCAAGCAGAACGCTGATCACGAATGCCAGCATGACCAGTCCCACTGCGATCGGGTAGCGCCGGTGGCGATCCCGCGTGGGCTCATGCTTGCCCGGCTTCGGCCGGTAGGGTAGGTGGCCTATTCGGCCATGCCGGGCAGCAGGCCGGCCGGCACGTCTGGCGGTTCGTGAGCTGAATGCCGCGGTCTTCTGCGTGCGAGCTGACCGGCGTTTCACCGGCGGGTATCACCGGTGTGGTTCGTGATCGTCGGCGCGTGGCGGTCCCGCCCGGTACCGCAGGGCCCATGGGTTCAGGCTGCGTGGAATCAAGCCACTCTGCCGAAAGCGCCGCCTGGCGTGGTGGCGCCATGTCAAGGTCGTCCCGTGCGCGGTCGCAGGCGTGCCGGAGGCGGTTCCGACTGGCGGCGGCATGCGCCGACGTAATTCTCTGCACGCTCACACATCGGCATCGACACCTCGGCTCCGCCTGCAGGCCGTGACTTCGCAGCTGCGGTCTGATTGCGCACGAACGACTCTCCGGAAATGACCGTTCTGCGCGGCATCACGGCGTACCGTCGCGCTCGGGGACCTGTCATGCTCCGAGCCGCAAAGGGGACCAAGGTGGCTTTGACGGTCGATCAACTGCGCGAGTACTTGCGCCTCGGACCAAACGACGACTTCGTGCTCCCCACGAGCCTGCTGGACGTGGCCGGCCTGTACCAGTTGCTGAAGGTCGCCGAGGCGCTGACAGTCGGGCGCCCGGTTGAGGTCGATGCTGATGCGCTCACTGTCAGCGGGGCGCTGCCGACGATCTCCGCGACTGCGTCGATCGCTCTGGCGTTTCTTCCCGATGCGGACGGCCAGGAGATCGTTGGATTGCGGGCGACGGTCCGAATGGATGTGTCGGCGCATGATCTGGCGGGTGCCTTCGGTGTGAGCCTGGCGGGGGTGCCGGATGCCTTGTTGCCGACTGTGGAGTCGGTCGGGGTGTGGTACGACTTCGCCGCGGGGCGGGTGGTTGCCTGGGCGTTGACGGGGTCGTTCCGCCTGGTGCTGGCCTCGCTGGAGGACTCGGGGCTGGTCGGTGTGGTGCAGGCCAGGGACGTGGAGTATCACCTGTCCGATTTGCCGGTCGTCGGACCGTACGTACCGTCCGATTTGGATGTCGGGGTCCTGTCCGTGGGGATGGCCGTGACGGGCTCGGCGGTGTCGGAGGAGGTGGCTGCGCGGCTCGAGGAGGCGGTCGTCGCCTCCGGTGCCGAGGTGGAGCGGCCGGTGCTGCCCGGCGGTGGGTTGGTGGCGGGGTTGTCGCTGCTGATCGGGTATGAGGTGGGTGGGGACACGCACCTGGCGGCCGTTCCGGTCGTCGGACTCGGCGTGCGCGGCGAGCCGGTGGAGCTGATCGATCTCGGCTTCGAGGTGGGGCTGCTGAAGTGCCGGCGACTGACGGCTGCGTACGACCCGGACGCCGAGGTTGTGGCGCTGCGGCTGGACGCTTCGTTGGAGGCGGGGGAGGTCGCGCTGACCGCAGTCGGCCTGGGGGTGGACATCTCGCTGACGGCCGGCCTCCCGCCGTCACCGGTGGGACGATTCGACGAACTCACACTGACCGCAGGGCAGTTGCTGCTCACGTTCAGGGTTACGCCGCCGGGTGTGCGGCTGGGCGGTGTTCTCCAGGCCCAGTGGACCGGCTCGCTGAGCGCCGTTGACGTGGCTCGGGCGTTCGGCGTGGACTTGTCCCGTGCACCCGGAGCGCTCGTGCCCGAATTGCACTCGCTCACCCTGTGGTGTGATTTCGAGGCGAAGCAGTTCGTCGTCTCGGCGCTGACGGGTTCCTTCCGCCTGGTACTGGCCTCGGTCGAGGGCTCGGGGCTGGTGGGTGTGGTGCAGACCATGGGGCTGGCGTACCACCTGTCTGATCTGCCGGTCATCGGGCCTTCCCTTACCGATGTGGACTTCGGTGTCGTCTCGGTGGGCATGGCTGCCGCCCGATCACCGGTGTCCGGCGACACGGCGGCGGCCATCGAGAACGCGATCGCCGCTGCCGGTGGCGACGTGGAGGGACCGGTCCTGCCCGGCGACGGGCTCGTGCAGGGACTGTCCCTGCTGCTCGGATACGAGCTCGCCGACAGCCGGGACGTGGCCGCGGTCCCCGTCCGCGCAGGTGTGCGCAGCGATGGTGTGGAGCTGATCGACCTCGGCTTCGCACTGGGCCTGCTCACCTGCGGGAAGCTGACCGTGGCGTACGCCCCGGACGCGGAGACGGTGGAGCTGCGACTCGCGGCAGCGTTCGAGCTGGGGAGTGTGTCCCTGTCCGCCGTCGGCCTGGGTGTGGACGTCACGCTGACGGAACTTTCCCCCGTAGTGCGGTGGCGCTTCGATGAACTCGCACTGAAGGTGGGAGAGGAATTCGGGCTGACCTTCCAGGTCACGCAGCCGGATGCGCGACTGGCTGGGGTGCTCCGGGCCCAGTGGACGGGTGAGCTCACTGCGGTTCAGCTGGCGCAGAAGTTCGGGGTGGACCTGTCGGGAGTACCCGAGTTGCTCGTACCGCGGGTTCAATCGCTCGGCCTGTGGTGCGACTTCGCTGCCAGGAAGTTCGTCGCCATGGTGGAGACGGGATCGTTCCGGCTGGTGCTGGCCTCGGCCGAGGCGTCTGCGCTCGTCGGCATGGTGCAGGTGAGGGGAGTGGAGTATCACCTGCGGGACCTGCCGGTCGTGGGCTCGCTGGTGCCGCTGGAGCTGGACCTTGGCGTCGTGTCGCTGGGGATGGCAGCCACGGGCACGGCCGTGTCGCCGGAGTTGGCGGAGCAGATCAATCAGACGATCACCGTCGGCGCTGGTGGGGGCTGGCCGCAGTTGCCGCCCGCCGATGTGGCCGCGGGGCTGTCCCTGCTGGTTGGCTACGAAGTAGACGGCACGCCGGGCGTGGTGGCGGTGCGGGTCGTCAGCGGTGGTGCGCGCAGCGACGGTGTGGGGATCATCGATCTCGAGTTCGAGGAAGGACCGCTCAGGTGTAGGCGCCTGACCGTGTCCTATGCGGAGCCCGATGTGCAGGTGCGGCTGGACGCCTCGCTGGATCTCGCTGGCGTGGCCGCTCGCACGGAGGGGTTGGGCTTCGATGTCGCGCTGAGCGGTGGCGGCCCACGGGTGGTGTGGTGCTTCGAGTCGGTTGTTCTGACGTCCGGCCAGGTCGAAGTGGTCTTCGCGCTTCCGCAGCCGCCTGGTGGCGATGGTGGGCGCGTGTTGAGCGCGACCTGGCTGCCCGAGGGCGGCCTGTCGGTCGCTGATCTGGTCAAGGCGCTCGGGGGCGACATGGCCGGCATTCCGCCACTGCTTCTGCCGACGCTGGACGAGGTATCGGTGCGCTACGACCTCGATTCCCGAAAACTGGTCCTCACGGCGTTGACCGGGCGCCTGGGGTGGGTGTTCGCCGCACTCGCCGCCCCGGCCCGGCGGTTCGCGCTCGCCGTCCGCGGCGCGGTCCAAGCTCGCGCCTCGCAGCTGCCACTGGTCGGCGAAGCCATCACCCCCGACCGGGACATCGCTCTGACGGCCATTCAGTTCACCTATGCGTCAGCGGACTGGACCCCCGACCAGGTGCAGGCAGTCAATGTAGTGCTCGACACGCTGGACCAGGCCGATCCGCCCCGCCTGCCCCGACTTGGGTCGGGCGTGCTTGCGGCGGGCGCGACGGCGACGGCGGTGCTGCTCATCGACGGCGAGGCCACGGACCTGGTCCTGCCACTGGAATCGCGGGGTGCTGCGCTGCCGACCGGCCCGGCCGCCGACCGTACGGCGGCGCTGATGCAGGTGGGAGAAGCGCTCGACCTCGTCCCCGATGGTGTTGTCCTCGGCCGTGAACGAGCAAAGTCCACCTACGACGTCGACCGGCTGTTCGGGCCGGTGCGTATTCGCCGGGTCGTCCTCGCCTACGTCCGTGACGGGCTGCTGGTTGCCTTCGATGCCGGCTTGAGCATGGGCCCGGTTCAACTGGACACCATCGGCTTGGGCCTGGCGGTCAGCGGCGACTTCGCCGTCACGCCGGTGTTGCAGGGCGCCGGGTTGCGGATCGCCGCGCCGCCGCTGAACGTCACCGGCATCCTGGAGGTGCGCAAGGACCCGGACTATGCGGTGTACATCGCGGGTCTAGTCACGGTGGAGACCGGGTTCTTCGCGATGCAGGCAGCCGGCAGCTACGCCCGCAGTGTGGACGGCTGGTCTTCGGTGTTCCTGTTCGGCGAGATCGCCGCCGTGGGCGGTGCGGCGCTGTTCGCCGCCCCGCCGTTCACCGTGACCGCGGTGTCGGCCGGGTTCGGCGTCAACAGCACGCTGCGGATCCCGGCCATCGAGGAGCTGGCGGAGTTTCCGCTGATCGCCAACCTGGCGGGCGGACCTTCTGGTGCCAGCCCGCAGGAGGCCCTGGAGGCGTTGGCGGACTGGGTGCGCCCGGCGGAGGGACGATACTGGGGTGCGGCGGGGCTGGAGTTCACGCTGTTCAAGTTCATCGCCACCCGGGCGCTGGCGGTGGCGGAGTTCGGCGATGACCTGAAGCTGGCGCTACTCGGCCGCACCTCGGTGACCTTCCCGCGCAACAGGGACAACGGCAAGAAGGTCCACGCCCGCATCGATGTCGACCTCAGGCTCGCCTACCATCAGTCCCAGGGGCTGCTCTCGCTGGATGTGGCGGTCGGTGAGGGCTCGTTCGTCTTCGACCCGGCCTGCCGGCTCACCGGCGGCATCGCCGTCTACATCTGGACGGCGGGTCGGCATGCGGGTGACTTCGTCATCACCGTCGGCGGCTACCACCCCCGGTTCAGGGAGAACCTTCCCGCGCACTACCCGAACCCGGCGCGGCTCGGTTTCGTCTGGGCTCCGGACGACAAGATCATGGTGAAGGCGGAGGGGTACACCGCGCTCACGCCGAGCGCGTTCATGCTCGGCGGGCGCCTGGCCGCCACCTACGACAAGGGCCTGCTGTCGGCCTGGTTCACCGCCTACCTGGACGTTCTGATCCAGTGGCGCCCGTTCCTGCTGGACGCTCAGCTCGGCATCAGCATCGGTGTGGCGTTCACCATCAAGGTTCTCGGGGTCAAGGTCCGGGTCTCCATCGAGGTCGGCATCAAACTCGCCTTGTGGACCCCGCCGTTCGGCGGCCGGGTCACGGTCAAGGTCTGGTTCGTCTCGTTCAGTTTCGACATCGGTGCCAAGCGCCCGGCGCTGGACGCGGCACACTGGTCGGAGGTACGCGACCAGCTCCCGGACCCTCTGCGCATCACTCCGCTCGAGGGGCTGCTCGCCGACGTCGACGCCGGCGAGCTCGCCGCTCGCCGCGCCGACCGGGATCCGCTGCTGATCGCCTCCGCCGGGTTCGCCGTCACCGTCGAGACCGTCGTCCCGGCCACCCGCATCTACCTCAACGACGATCCGTTCGAGCCCAAGACCGCAGACGGCGACAAGATCAGCGTCCGGCCGATGCGCAAGGACGGCACCATCACCTCCGAATTCCGGATCACCATCACCGGGTCCAAGGCATTCGAGGAGGACGACTGGACAATCGAGGTCGTCAAGCGCGATGCCCCTGCGGCTCTGTGGGGGCGTCCGATCGGCAAGCCCGAGCACGCGCTCGACCATCCCGCCCTTCTGCCTGACCAACTCGCCGGCCTTCGGTTGAAGGTCCTCGCACCCTTCACCGAGGGCGAGATCGGCCCGGTCAAATCCCAAGCCCTGGACGTCACCCCACTGGACAGCGGCCGTACCCCGCTGCGCGATGACCGCAAGCAGGGCCCCGTCCCGCTGCCCGACCCCAACAGCATCGAGATCATCGCCGACGGCATCTCCACGAGCACCAAGGAACGGCGTGTCGGTGCCTACGGTGCATTGCACCGGCTGGGCCTGGCCCCCGGGGCCGACGGCGCGTCCCTGGGCGGCTACGCGAGCAAGGCCCGCAGCTACCTCGTCTCCAGGCCCCTGACCACCACCGCGCAGTAGAGAGGGATCCCTCCGTTGGCCACCGGACCTGATCTGGACATCACGTTCTACGACTACCTGGCTCCCCGCCTGACCCCCGGTACGTACCGGATCAGCGCGGAACACGCGCTCCTGGAGGACGGGACTGACATCACCGGCGGTGACGGGCTGCCTGCCGCGGATGCCGAATTCGAGGTGCGGGCGGCCCAGTTCATGCTCGACGAGAGCGCCGTGCACACGGTGTACCCGCCACGCGGATCCTCCGGACGCTACGACACCGTTCTGCCGCACATCACCTTGACCCGGGCCGTCCTTCCGTGGGAACGCACAATCCCGTGGTCCAAGGCCACCGCCCGCGCGCCGTGGATGGCCCTGCTGGTGTTCAAGGAGGGCGAACTGCTCGATGATCCCGAGGCGTTGGGAATCGCCACCTCGCGCAGCGTCGCCCAGCTGTGCACCACCGGCGACGAGACCGTGCAGCCGCCGAAGATCAGCCCGGACGACCTCGACCCCAAGACCCTGGACTCCGGCTGCCGCACCATCGACGTCCCCAAAGAATTGTTCGCCGCCCTGATCCCGACCGAGGACGAGTTGTACTACCTCGCTCACGTCCGCGACGTGTACGAGCCCCGCACCCGCAACCCCGATGGCGAGGTGCTCACCCCAGGTTCGTTCGCCGTCGTCACCGGCAGCCGCTTCCTGCGCGAACCGGGCCCGCGCACCGTGCACCTGGTCTCCCTCGAAGGCCATGACAAGCCGCTCAAAGGCGAGTTCGACTCCAAGACCACGCACGTGCGCCTGGCTGCCCTGTGGTCCTGGAACTTCACTCATGACCCGGACATCGGCCTGGACCCGGCCGGCCTGCTGCAGCAACTCGTCGCCCCCAGCCTGGAAGACCTGGCAGATCCGGCGAACGCCGAGCGCCTCGCCCTGCGCCTGGAACCGGCCATCGCGCCCGACACCTCCGACCCGGACGAGCGCTACGCCCGTGAGCGGCTCGCCCTCGGCTACGTCCCCGTTCCGCAGCGCCTGCTGTCGGGTGAACTCAGCTATGCCTGGTACCGCGGCCCGTGTACCCCTGTCACCGCCCAGGACCTGCCCGACGGCTACGACGCGGATCTCAAGACCCAGACCACCGCTGACCACGCCCTCATCTACGACAAGGACTACGGCGTCTTCGACGTCAGCTACGCCGCCGCCTGGACGCTCGGCCGCACCCTGGCCCTGGCCGACCCCGACTACAGCGCCGACCTCACCCGCGCCCGCCGCGAACTGTCCAACCACGCCGTCGGCTTGATGGCCCTGGCCGCGGACGACTCCCGCGCCCGCCTCGCCACTCCCGCGCCGGGCCGCGCGCACGCCGATCCCGAGACGGAACTACGCCCCAACCTCGGCTGGCTGCGCACCCTCGCCCAACGCAGCGGCAACCTGCGGTGGGCCCTGGCCACGCCACAGCCCGACCTGCCCGAGGAAGAGCCGCTGGCGCCGCAGACCCGCCGCAGCCGCGCCGACCGGCGACTGATGCTGGGCACCGACGCCTCGCGAGCCGCCCTGCAGCGCACCGCCGAGCAGCGCACCGCCGGCATGCCCGCCTGGCTGGACCGCCTCGACCAGCTGTACGGCATCCCGTTCGGCTACCTCGTCCCCGACCCGCGCATGCTGCCAGCCGAATCGCTGCGCCTGTTCCGCCTCGACCCGCAGTGGCTCGACGCCCTGCGCAACGGAGCTCGCAGCATCGGCCTGCACACCAGCCTCGACCAACACCTTGACTCCACCCTGCACGCCGCAATCACAGCCCGCACTATGGCGGCGCCCCCCACCGCCGGGCTGTTGCTGCGCTCGGCCCTCGTCCCCGCGTGGCCCGAGTTCGACCTCGTCGCCCGCCGGGGCGACCGCGTGCTGGCCGAGCTGCGCCGCGACCACCCCGCCCCGGACGTCCTGCTCCTGCTGTTCGACGACGTCCCCGACACCATCGTCATCCGCGAGCCCGGTGAGGGCATCCACTTCGGCACCGACCCGAACGGCAGGATCGCGCTGCGCCGACTCGAAGCCGGCGATGGCGAGGACGAGGGACTCGGGACCCCGCTGGAGCGCGCCTTCCCCGATTCGGGTTCGATCTTCGACAGCTTCCTGCGGGAGGGACCCCATGGTGTGCTGAACCTGCTCGGCAACGGCGGTCTCGTTCCCGCCCTGTCCGGCGAGTTCGACCACACCGAGCTGCTGAGTCCCAGTGAGTTCGCCCTCGAGATGATCAACGCGCCGCTCGAGCAGAAGCTGGTGCCCGCCTCCGGAGGTTCCCTTGCCGAGTGACACCGACCTGATCGTCCCGATCCGCCTGCACACCCTTGTCGTCAGTAGGCACGTCACTGGTTTCACCCGCTGGGTCCCCGAACTTGGGGACATGCTGGAGAAGCGCAAGAGCCCCGAGCCTCCGAATCCCACGTTGTACGAGAAGGACCTCACCGGGGTCCACATCCAGTGGGAGCTACCCGAAGCGCTCACCCGCGGCCACCACGATGCGGCCGACGGCGAGACGACCTTCCCCCTCGTGCCAAACCGCTGGCTTGTGGTCCGCTACTACAACGACCAGCAGGGCAGGCGGACGGCCGCCGGTTGGGTGGTGCACAGCGACTACCTCCCGATCAGCGACTACAACGAGGACCCCAACACCGGCACCAGCTGGTACCTGAGCGACCGCAGCCCCAACGGCGTTCCCAGCGCACCGCACCTGGACAAGATCGGGCGCCACCAGGAACTGAAGGTCGACGCGCCGTGGACCGAGCCCGCCTCCCGTAAGCCGTTCCTGACCGCGGTCGGCCCGGGGTTGCCGGCCTTCGCCGCCTTCGCCACGTACCACATGGACGTGTTCTGCTTCCACGATACGCTTCAGGACCTGAAGTACGCGGGCTACAACTACCCGGTCGAGAACGAGCTGAGCTACCTCGTCATCGGCTGGTACGCGGACCCGGACGCGGACATCCTGACGCAGGCCCGCGACATCCCGGGCCTGTTGCGGTCAGAGACCGACCCGATGGACGAGGTGCTGCGCGCGCTCGAATGGACCGTACCCGGCGACACCTCCGCGCTCGCCAACTCCATTTACCGCGGCAGCTCACTGCACATCAACTGGAATTACACCGGCGACTTCCCGAGCGGGCCCAAGCGCCACGAGGTGAGTCTCGCCGTCGGCCACAGCACGGCCGAGGCCGCCGGCGGACTGATCGGCCGCCAGACCGGCTCCAAGGACACCGGTGACCTGGTCAAGGCCCTTTTCAACGGCACGATCGACACCTTCGGCCTGCCGGACGGCGCCGTCGAGCTGGACGAGGCCACCCGCCGCGCCTGGTACGAGGGCAACGAGGGCGGACATGTGTGGGAGATCGTCCCGCGTCCCTCCCCGGACCCCGTACCGGTGCCGCAGGTGCCCGGCTGGCTGGCCGGCCTCAACCGCGCCCAGGCCGAGTACGACGACCTCGCGGACCGCCTCGCCCGCACCCGGCCCCGACTGTGGGACCTGTGGTGGCTGAAGAACCTGCCCGAGTCCGGCAACGGCACACACCCGGAAGGTTTCGACGCCGAGGCCGCCCGCCAGCTCAACCCCGCCAACAGTGGCAGTCTGGCCGCCGAGGTCAAGGGATACCTCGACCGCATGGCCGAACTCCGCGCGGGCACGGACGACGAACCCGGCCTGCCCCTCGGGGACACTCCCGAAGGCCTGCAGACCGCCATCGAAACCTACGCGGCCCATCACGACCTGCCGGACGAGCTCGAACTCAAGCGCACCGCCCGCGATCCGTACCACAACCCGGCCGACCCGGTCGTGGTCATCACGGGCGGCGGCTCCGACCTGCCGCTCAGCCGCGACCCCGACGACCCGCTGCCCTGCCGCCTCCCGTCCGCCCTACTCGAGTCAATCCTGATCAACGACGAACCGGTCGAGCCCGACCCCGCCTCCCCGAAGCCGAACCTCACCAACCTGCCCCCGGTGTGCGCCAAGCTTGTCGAGGAGTTCGCGCTGCTCGACCAGTCGGCCTGGACCCTCGACGGCACCGGCCCCGCCACCGCACTCGAAGCCGCCCTGAGCAACCCGCAGACCCACATCGAAGGCGCGCTGCCCGAGTACACCGGCATGTGGCGGCAGCCCTGGACCCCGATGTACCTGCAGTGGGAGGTTCGTTACTGCGCCACGCCGTTCCGCACCGGCACCAGCGACAACTGGACGTTCGACGGCACGACCTACCAGTGGAACGGCACCGGAGCGAAGTCCCTCGACGGCGAGGAGAACCGGTGGCCCGCCTTCCACGGCCGCTCCTACCTCACCCCCACCACCGTCTACGTCCTGCGACAGCAGGTCCGCCGCTACCTGGACACCTTCTCAGGTGAGGAGAGCGCGGGTCTGGCGCACCTGCTCGAGGACTACGCCGAACTCGACGTGCTCTCACAGACCTTGGACGGCTTCAACGACTGGCTGCTCGAACAGGACGGCTCCGCCCGGCTCATCCCGGCCGACGCCGACCCGCAGCTCTTCGGCGACCCGCAGCGCGTTCCCGGCCCCGGCCGCCCGGACGCGAGCAGCGAGGACCGGTTCCAGCCGGTCCGCGCGGGACAGTTCTTCTTCAAGCGCCTGCAGATCATCGACCGGTTCGGCCGCTCCTTCGACTTCATGAGCGACACCACCAACCCGGGATCGATCATCCGGCCGTACCGGCCGCTGAGCGTGCGGCCCGACCCGACCAAGCCGCTCTACAGCAAGCCGCCGCACGACAAGCCGATGGACGACAAGCCGATGGACGACAAGCCGATGGACGACAAGCCGATGGACGACTTCCGTTTCGTCCAGCTGCCACCGCGGCTCATGCAGCCCGCCCGAGTCCGTCTGGACGCCGTCCGCGCCAAGGACAGCGCCGTCTACGCCGGGCTTCCACCAGCCGCAGACCCCGAGCAGACCCCTATCGTCGGCTGGCTGATGCTCAACCACCTCGATCAGACCCTGCTCGTCTACGCGCCGGACGGCTCCCCACTCGGCGAGCTCCGCGTCGTCGACGCCGGCAACGACCTCGCCTGGACCGTCCTGCCTCACGCCCCCTACCCGGGGCCCGACGACGACGGCTTCAAGGAAAGCTACCCGCAGCTGTCCAAGATGCTCACCGCGCTCCTCGCACCCGCCCGCGGACCGCGCGCGTTCGAGGCCCTGCTGAACACCATCGACCAGACCCTGCAGTCCATCACCGACCCCGCCGCCGAGGCCGACCGCAGCCCCGCCCGCCTCATCGGCCGGCCCGTCGCCCTGATCCGAGCCGAACTCGAACTCCAACTCCAGGGACCGGCGCTGACCAGCCCCGCCTGGGACAAGATCCTCCTCGACCCAAAGCCGCCCGTGGACTACCTCAGCTACCACTGGCCGACGAAACTAGGCTCACCCGAACAGCTGAACGACGGCCTGATCGGCTACTTTGCCAGCACCAAGGGACCCGGCGGCGAAACGAACTACGACACCCTCAACATCGTCGAGGCCGACCTCGCCACCAACCCATACCTGCGCCCGATCACCACCGGCGCGGACCTCGCCCTGCCCGCCACGACCACCGGCGCGGAGCCGGTCGTCCACCGCCTCACCCTGCTCGCCGACCCCCACACCGCCATCCACGCCACCACCGACATCCTGCCCGTCACCGGACTCGCCCTCGATGCCGACCTCGTCCAGCAGGCACTGGCCCGCATCGAAGCATCCTTCCGACTCGACCCGCTGCTCGCCCCCACCCGGGCCGGCGAGCAGACCGCCACCACCTCACCCACCCTTGGCGAGGCGCACGGGCACCAACTCGCTCACCTGCTCGACGGCAACCTCGGCACCTGGTACCTCAGCCAGGAACCCGCCACAGACGACGACTGGATCACCCTCGACCTCGAAGCCGACCGCCAGGTCACCCGAGTCGACCTCCACCCCGGCGACGCCACAGGCGAGCACCCACTGCCCGCCTGCACGCTGGAGACCTCCACCGACGCCACCGAATGGCGCGAACACGCCGGCTACCGGGCCGGCGAGGAGATCCACTTCACCCCGGCCGAGCCACTCACCACCCGCTATGTCCGGCTCCGGTTCACCGCCGCCACCACTGGCCCCATCGCCATCCGCTCCTTCACCGCGACCACCGATGCCGGCGACAACGGGCTCGTCATGCCCCGACCCGCCGCCTGGTTCGGCGACTGGACCTGGGCCGAGCCCTACGACGAGAACAACAACGTCCCCAGCTGGGCACGCCTGCCCATCCTGCCCGCCGACCGCTCCGCCTACCTCGACGACGCCGTACCCACCGCCCGCGCCGGCTACCTCCAACTGCGCCCGCGCCACGACCAGCCCTGAGGAGGACCGCCATGGCCGTGCACGCCCGCTCCACCACGACCCTGCTGAACTACGAACTCGAGACCGACCCCGACCCACTGACCGTCAGCACGCCATCAAATCAAGTGCTCGGCACGCTGATCCTCACCATGACCGTCAAGAACGCCCCGGTCTCCTGCAGCGGTATCACCTTCCGGCTCCCCATCGGCGATGAGCCGACTGACCTGACGACCAGCTGCGAAATCTCGCCCACCCCGGTGGGCGAGGACAGCGACAACTGGAAGGTCGACCAGGAGATGGAGGGCAACAAAGTCCTGGCCGTCACCATCGCACCCAGGTTGGGATCCGCCAATCTCACGGCAGACTGGCGGCTCACCCTGCGCATCGCCGGCTTTGCCGTGAACACCCAAGTGGGCACGTTCACCATCAGGATCGCCGAGGCGACCGAGGGTGAGGCGGACCGGCCAGCCGAGATCAGGAGGGACAAGCTCCCGAACGGCTTCTACCTGCGGAACCTGATGCCCAGCCGGGTCCTGGTGGAGAACGGTGAGAGCGTCGACCTGACCTGGCAGACATCCGGCGGCCCCAACACCGAGTACACGATGTACTGGGACCGCGAATCCGAACCGGTCAGCAACCGGACCACTTGGCCCTCACCGCCACTCCACCAGGCCACCGGCTTCATGCTGCAAGCCGTCGTCGACGACAACGGCATGAAACTCACCCACACCCTGACCACCACCGTCATGGTCACGCCCCAAGACCTGACCACACGTGACCTCACCGTCAACCGCACCCTCGACATCGGCAACGGCCCCGGCACCGCCACCACCCATCCCAGCCTCGGCTTCACCACCGGCCCACACGACGTCCGGTACCTGCCGTCCAACATGACCGACGGCAACCGGACCACGTACTACTGGAGCAAGAACAACCCCAAACCGAACGACTGGGTTCAGATCGACCTCGGCAGCCAACGCGACATCACCAAAATCGACATCTACCTCGGCGACCCCGAGGGCAACTTCAAACTGCCCAGCTGCGCCCTGGAAACCTCAACGGACGGGACCAGCTGGACCAACTACGCCACCATCCCGGCAGGTCAAGCCGAATATCACGGCACCACCACTCGCACCACCCGCTACGTACGCCTGAAAATGAACGTGGCGCACGGCTACCGCATCGCCATCCGCTCTTTCGAGATCACCACCACCCCCCGCGGCGCCACCATCACCCCTGACGACGCCGTCATCCACGCCCCCCTGGCTGTCAAGAGCACAGCCGCCTTCGACAACGACGTCACTGTCGTCGGAGACCTCGTCGTCACCGGAAAGGTCACCTTCCAAAACGACGTCACCATCGACGGCACGTTCACAGCTAACGGCGGCTCCGACGCCATCGGAAGCCCAAGGGTAGCCCTGGAACTCCGGGTCCGCTGTGGCCACGACAATCCCGGCGCTTACTCCTACCGAGAGTTCACGGCCAGGGGGTCTGGCTTCGTGTTTATCACTGCTCGAACTGAGACTAGTAGTCATGCGAATGTAGAAGTCAATTTCCCGTCATACTACAGCGCGTCGGAGTTCGTTCCGAGGTCCGATCAGTGGATGTCCCGCGTACTACCGGTTCAAGTTGGGGTTCCATTCAATCTCAAGGGCTCAGTTCCTCGTTCAGGTGTCGTCAATATCACCGTCTGGTGGATTCCTATTGGGAACGCAGAGTGTGTTGTGACGGACTCTGAAGACTGGACCGAGCCGATCTGAACCGCCCTGGGTTCTGTGGGGACTCGATTTCGTGTAAGTCCATTTGTCCCCGAGCGACGCCCTGCGTGCGTGAAAATCGGGGGCGGCGGCCGTCTGCTGACGTCGGCAAACCCTTGGGCCGGTGAGCCCGCGTGTAAGTCTGACGCCGGAGCCGGCCTGAGGGGCCACGCACTGTTGCCACGAGCACGCCGTTCAGACTCCCGTTCTCCCCTCCCGCTCCCGGACGGCCGCCGCCTGGCCGAGGGCTGCCGCGAAGGGGTGGATGTGGAAACCGAAGAGATCGAGGCGATCGAGGGGCTGGTCGAGCGGGTCGCTGCCATCGACGTGGCGAAGGCCTCGGGGATGGTGTGCATGCGCTTGCCACATCAGAGTCGGGAAGGCCGGCGAGTCCATGAAGTCTGGAATGTCGCCGCGACTACGAGTGCCGTCCTCGAACTGGGAGACCGACTGCTGTGCCAGGGCGTGACGCGGGTCGTGATGGAGGCCACCGGCTCGTACTGGAAGGTGTTCTTCTTCCTCCTGGAGGCCCGGGGCCTGGAGTGCTGGCTGGTCAATGCCCGCGAGGTCAAGAACGTCCCCGGCCGACCCAAGACGGACAAGCTCGACGCGGTCTGGCTTGCCAAGCTCGCCGAGCGCGGCATGCTGCGGCCGTCGTTCGTTCCGCCGAAGCCGGTGCGCCGGCTGCGGGATCTCACCCGGACCCGCACCGTGCTGACCGAGGAGCGCTCCAGGCACAAGCAGCGCGTCGAGAAGGTTCTGGAGGATGCCCAGGTCAAGCTGTCGACGGTTGCCACCGACATCTTGGGCGTCTCCGGACGGGCGATGATGGAGGCGATGATCGCTGGCGAACGCAACCCGCGCGTCCTGGCCCAGATGGCCAAGGGCCGGATGGCCGCCAAGACGGATGCTCTCGCATTGGCGCTGACCGGGCAGTTCGAAGAACACCATGCCTTCCTCTGCCGCACTTTGCTCGACAGCATCGACCACCTGACCACCCAGATCGACAAGCTCTCCGAGCGGATTGCCCGCGCCATCGAGGACCTGACCGCGCACGACGCCGGGACCACAGGCGACGACCGGACCCCAGTCGGTGACCGCACCCGGTCGACACTGGTCGACAGGCTCGACGCCATCCCCGGCATCGGGCCGACCACCGCCCAGGTCCTGCTGGCCGAACTCGGCCCGGACATGAGCGTCTTCCCCACTCCTGACCACCTGGCGTCATGGGCGAAGCTGTGTCCGCGCACCATCCAGTCGGGCACCAAGACCGCCACCGTACGGACCGGCAAAGGCAACCCATGGCTCAAGGGCGTACTCGGCGAAGCGGCGATGGCCGCCTCGCGCACCGATACCGTCCTCGGCGCCCGCTACCGACGCATCGTCAAACGCCGAGGCCATAAGAAGGCCCTGGTCGCGGTCGCCCGCACGATGCTGGTCATCGTCTGGCACCTCATCAACGACCCAGCCACCGAATACACGGACCTCGGTCCTGACTACCATCAGCGCCTGATCGACCCGACCCGCCGAACCCGTGACCTGGTCCGTCAGCTGGCAGCCCTCGGACACCAAGTCACCCTCACTCCCGCAGCCTGACCGCAGCTCTTGCAGCCTCCGGGCCGGCCGACGCCGTCCGGGCGATGACGCCTGCTCCGCTGACCTTGAATTTTCCGTTCAGGATTGGAGTTATGGCGCGTCCTTCGGGAGTGTCAAGTTTTTGGCTCTGTCCCGTAACCGGCGGTAGCGAAGTGTGACGGCCGTCGTTGGCATGGCGTGTGCGTGATGTCAACGAGCTTGTGAGTGCGGTGTTTTCGGGACTGTCGGTCCTCCTCGTCGAGGCCGTGACGGACGAAGGCGAGGTCATCCGAGTGTCGGCACGGCCCCGGGACGATCCGGCGCCGTGGCTGGTGTGCGGGCAGCCGCCGGTGCGGGTGCATGGCTTTCATCAGCGGACGGTGGCGGATGTGCCGGTGGATGCTCGGCGGGTCGTGGCGTCGGTGCGGGTCCGGCGCCTGGTCTGCCCGGTGCTCGGCTGCCCGCGGCAGACGTTCCGTGAGCAGGTTCCCGGCGTCGTGGAGCGCTACCAGCGTCGCACCGGCCGTTTGGCCGACCAACTCGGCTCTGTGGTCAAGGAGTTAGCGGGTCGGGCGGGCGCCTGCCTCTCCCGTGCGCTGGCTTGCGCGATCTCCCGCTCGACCGCCCTGCGCATGCTCATGCGCAGGGCGGCACCGCCGCAGCGCGGGTCCCGCGCATGCTCGGCATCGATGACCTCGCCCTCAAGCGCCGGCACCGCTACGCCACCGTGATCATCGACGCACTGGCCGGCGAGCGGATCGACGTCCTGCCCGACCGCACCGCCCAGACCCTGGTCGCGTGGCTGCGCGAGCATCCCGGGGCCGAATACGTCTGCCGCGACGGTTCCGGTTCCTATGGCGAGGCGATCCGCCAGGCCCTCCTCGAAGCGGTGCAGGTCAGCGACGGGTGGCACCTTTGGAGCAACCTGTGTGGCAAGGTCCTGGCTGAGGTCCGCTCCCACGCCGCCTGCTGGGCCACCGCTGTGAACGCCGCCCGGCCCGGGGGCGTACGCGAGCAGACCACCCGCGAGCGCTGGCAGTGGGTCCACAATCTGCTCGACCAAGGCGTCGGCCTGCTCGAATGCGCCCGCCGCCTCGATGTCGCCATGAACACCGTCAAGCGGTACGCCCGCATGAAGGAGCCCACCGGCGACCGCCGCGCACCCCGCTACAAGCCCACGCTCGTCGACCCCTGCGACGACCTGCGCGCCCGCCGCGCGGAAGACCCGGCCGTCCCTGTCCTCCAACTCTTCAGGGAGATAAATGAGTTGGGCTATACCGGGAGCCTCAATCTGCTCTACCGCTACATCACCCAGGTCCGCGCCGAGGGCGACAAACCGGTCACCGCCACGCAGCGTTTCGCCCGCCTCCTGCGCACCCGCCCCGAGAACCTGCGCAACAAGGACACCGCAATACTGCGGGAACTCACCGAAGCTCTGCCCAGAGCTGACCGAACTCGCCCGCCTCACCGGCGAGTTCACTCAGCTACTGACCCCAGCCGAGGGCAACGACGCCAAACTCACCGACTGGATCACCACGGTTCGTGCCGCCGACCTGCCCCACCTGCACTTCTTCGTCAACGGCCTCGAACTCGATCGCGCCGCCGTCGACGCCGGCCTTGCCCTCCCGTACCACAACGGCCGCACCGAGGGCGTCAACACGCGAACCAAGAGGATCACGAGGCAGATGCACGGCCGAGCCGAGTTCCCCCTGCTCCGCCACCGCATCCTCCTCCAGTGATCACTACACAGCACTACCACCGGTTACGGAACGGAGCCAAAAACCGTACAGTCCCGCGTCCGGTGCGGCCCCGGATGTCTTGCCCGCCAGTTGCATCCAGCACTCGCAAAATTCAGCATTCGGTGATTCATTTGACCCGCTGCCGTCCACCGTCTCCGCAGTGACCCCGGCGTCATCGCACCCCGGGTGGAGTAGATATGTCCGTAGGCCACCGGGAACAGCTCCTTGTTTTTGCTTTGGTCGCGCATCGGCCGCAGGCGCAGGAGCGCGAAGGTGTTGGTCGCGGTGAGATGGGTCAGGTGCAGTGGCGCGACGGATCACGATGCCGCCGCTACCCAGTGCGGATGAAGACCCTTGGCGAGCGTCGGGCGGAGCCGGAGATCGGCGATCAAGGTCGTGACCTGGTCGGATGATTCATCGGCACTCGCAGAGCCCGAGGTCGCTGGCACGACTTGATCGCCGCAGCCCCTGATGTCCGGGAGCTAGCGGACGAGTATGAACGGACCTCGCGCAGGTCAGCCGGTCGGTCCGACCGTCTTCTTCTTCTGAAATGGAGATGCCTCCTGCCCGAGGACGGCGTCGATCTTGTACCCGGAGCTGGAGACGTGCTCTCCAAGAGCCACCAGGTGGAACTCGTTGCCCTTGAAGAAGTGGAAGAGCGTGACGGTCGCCTTCCCAGGAACCCCGGCGCTGGAGTGGCGAACATTCACCTTCTCGCCATCGACCTCGTGGTTCCCACTGTCCTTCCCCTTGCCGTCGAAAGCGTCGTTGAGCGCCAAGCCCAGAGCGTTGTAGCGTCCGCTGTCGATGTACGTTTTCAGGTCTGCCTGGGCATCCGTCTGCTTGCTGTACTTCTTCAACACCGTTGTCGGCATACCGACTCCTCAAGGAACGTAGTGCGATCCGTAGATCAACACAGGCTGATGTCCCTGCCGAACTCCGCGGCTCGGAAGGATCGTTGGAGTCACATGATTTCCCGGACCAGCCCCGGCCGGTAGGGTGCGCCGGTCGGATGACCGGGTACCAGCCAACTCTCGCGCGCACTGCAACTGCCCCCGTCGGCACGGAATGCGGACTACCAGCACGCCAAGAGCCCAGGAAGAGCCCGGGTTTGTCGCTGACGGCACACAGAACGGCCGATAGTGACCGCCGGTGCCAGCAGAAGCATGCAGAGGTGCCGACCGCTCACCTGGCCCTGCGCCACACCGTTGCCCGACGCAATGGAAGGCGAGCGTAGTGCTCCACACTGGGTTCACCGGTTGTGAGCTGGGGTTTCGTCGGGTGATCAGCCTGCTCGGTGGTACTCCGTTAATGAGGAGGCCGGCGACCGCTCGTTGGCCTTCAATCCGGGCTGCTGGCGGTGCAAAGACGGTGGAATGGACTAACGCCGCGCTGTCGACCACTCGTTCGGGGTGCTCGACGGCGGGAACATCCCAGGCGAGACCCCCGCAACTCCACCGGCCCGGCCGTTCTCAGGTCCTTCGCCGGGGTCGGTCTGTTCCTGGCTTAGCGCTTGAGGTGGTCCCACCACCAGGCGACGGTCGGGTAGGGGAGCGGTGTGGTGCTGGGGTCGCTGGGATTGTCGACGCGGGTGACGGCGTGAGGGGAGTCGGGCAGCAGGTAGCGGGCGGTTGTCATGGCGAAGTTGATGTTTCCGCTGGCCATGCGGTCGAGCCCGGTCAGGTAGTGGCGCAGGTCGTCGTCGCCTTCGGCGAGGAGGTCCTCGCGTAAGCGGAGGTACAGGGACATCATGCGGTCGCGGACGGCGACGGCCTCGGTGACGGCCTGCTCGAAGGTGTAGCCGGGATGGTCGCGTCGGATCGCGTCGAACAGGTTGTGCTTCCTGACCGGCAGATCGCGCTCCCGGAGGTAGGAGTAGCGGTCGTTGTCCAGGACGCTGGCGAGCATGCTGGCCTCCGCGGCCGCGCGGACCGCGGGACGGGCCCATTGCCGTTCGCTGAGCTCGATGCCCTCGGCGGCGTCCATGAAGGAGGCCGCGGCACTTGCCCCGCCTGACCCGACTCGCATGGCCAGGTAGTCGTTGACCGAGAGCGTGTCACCCCGTTCCAGAAGGCTTGCCTCCCACGTCATCTGGTAGAGCCACTGGCACTGGCCTGCGGCGAAGCGCTCCCATTGGACCGGTGTCAGCAGACTCCGCAGACGAAGGGTCACCTCTCGCAGGGCGACGTCGGTGGGGGCGGTGGCCTCGCACCACGAGTGCGGTGAGCGGAAGGTGCGCTCCCAGCGCCCCATGGAGGCGAGGATGTCCCGTACCGGTCGGCCCGATCCGGTCAGCTCGTTGGGGGTCCAGGCCCACGCGTTGTAGTCGGAGAAGCCTTGCCCGATCTCTCCGGTCGCGTGCGGAAGGGCGTGCGCGGTGAAGGTGGCGCCGGTCAGGGCGAGCATCGTGGTCTGCCGGGCGTCGCCTTCGCCGAGATCGAACCGCTGAGCCCAGGCCAGGGTTCTCTCTCGCGTGCGCTTGGCGTCGGGGCTGATCTCTGCGGTGAGCGGGCTGTAGAAGGACAGCAGTTGGGCCATCACGTCGTTCGACGTTTCGGTCACGAGCTTCTCCTCACGCGGTCGGATCCGTGCGTTTTGGCTTGGCGGTTGGGCAGAGCCGTGTCGAGTGGGGTCGGGCTCGGTGCGTCCTTGGTGTGTCGGTCGGCGATCACCGGGCCGGGCGCGGCTGTTGACCGGCGCGGCATGTTCTAGCCCCGGCGTCAGTCCCGGCACGTGGCTGTGGGCCGTCGTGGGTGGAGGCGCAGGAGGAGTCGGCGGGGGCGGGGGACGACTGCCAGCGGGGACGGACGGATGCCTGGCCCGGGGATGTGTTCGGCGCGCCACTGGCCGGCGATCGTCGCAAGGGTGAGGGTGGCTTCGTGCATGGCGTAGGTGTCGCCGATGCATTTGCGGGCGCCGCCGCTGAAGGCGGTGAAGGCGCCGCTGGGCAGGGCTGCAGGTCAGTGCGGTGGCGACGGGTTCGGTCCCGGCCAGGAGGAAGCTGGTGATCTCGTCGCTGATCCGCCGCTCGTCCAGGGACGTGTCCCCGGCCTGGCGGGCTTCTGCCAACGTGGCGAGCATGCCTG
Source organism: Kitasatospora sp. NPDC033851 (assembly GCF_055576085.1). Taxonomy (NCBI): domain Bacteria; kingdom Bacillati; phylum Actinomycetota; class Actinomycetes; order Kitasatosporales; family Streptomycetaceae; genus Kitasatospora; species Kitasatospora sp. NPDC033851. The sequence continues at coordinate 74,393 of NZ_JBVIRL010000022.1, forward strand.
TCGAGTGGTCGCGGGTCAGGCGGTCGGCGGTGGCGTGCAGGTGCGTGATCGCCTGTCGGTAGCGGTGGTTGGTCGGCAGGGGGAGCTGCTGAAGCGATCGCGGGATGAGCACCCGCAGGCCGATCCCGCCGGTGACCATGGTGAACGCGTGCTGGAGGTCGTCGAGGTCGCGGTCGTCGAGGGTGGCGGAGAACAGGGTGTGGGACACGATGCGCAGGCTGAGGCGGGACGGTACCGGGAGGGCGTCGATGACCTGGCTCGGGTGCCAGGAGTGGGACAGGGCGGTGATCTCCTGTTCCATGACCGGGCTGTACTGCTTGAGGGCGGCCGGGGTGAAGGCGGGCTGGAGGAGCCTGCGTGCTGTGCGGTGGTCCTGGTGCGGGCAGATGATCAGGCCGCCACCGACGATGTCGCGACCCCGGTCGAAGAGGGGGCCGCCCGTGTCGAAGGTGCGGTCGTCGGTGAGGACGGTCCACAGGAGTTCGGGATGGCAGGGCAGGTAGGCGGGTTGTGGTCCGAGTCGGATCTCCACGAGGTCGCTGTGGGCCGACAGGGACTCCGTGAACGCGAAGGGCCGCCGCATGAGCTGTCCCGCATGGCCGATCAGGGGCAGGGCTGTGGGCGCACGTCCTGTGGTGACGGTGGTCGTCATGGACGGCTTCTCCTGTGATGCGGTCCGGTCCCCGCCCGGGGTGCTGGGTTGGCCGGCGTACGGTGCGCGGGTGTCGCGGCGGGGGACCGATTCACACGAGAGTCCGCAGGGTCTGCTCAGGGGTGGGCCGGGTGAGCAGCGACAGCGCCTGGATGTGGGCGGTGGCGGGGAGCTGGGAGAGGGTGTCGCGCGCCAGCTGGGCGTGGTGGTCGGCCATCGCGCGGGCGGCGTCGAGCGCGCCGCTCTCCTTGAGTAGGGCGCGCATCCGGTGCAGGGCGATCTGCGGGTCGGCTTCGTCGAGCAGGGTGTGGCGCAGGGCTGCGCGGCCGGCCGGGTCGGCTCGCTGGTGGGCGAGGAGGACGGGCAGGGTGGGGCAGTGGTTGCGCAGGTCGCTGTCGGCGGGTTTGCCCATCAGGTGGGCGATGGCCGGGTCGTAAGGCAGCAGGTCGTCGCGGATCTGGAAGCAGATGCCGAGGTGCTCGCCGAAGGCCCCGAGGAGGTCCGTGGTGGGGGTGTCGCCGCCGCCGAGGATGGCACCGATGCGGCAGGCGGCCCCCAGCAGGACGGCGGTCTTGCTCCGGGCCATCGCCAGGTAGTCGTCGACCGAGCGGTCCAGGTCGCCTCGCATCGCCAACTCCTCGAACGCGCCCCGGCAGATTGCCGTGCCGGTGTCGGCCTGTACGGCCATGGCGCGCGCTATGCGCTCGGCGGGCACACCGCGGCCGGCGCACTCCGCGAGCGCCGCGAACCACGAGAAGAACAGGGCGTTGCCCGCGACGATGGCCCGCGCGGGCCCGAACGCGGTGTGCACGGCCGCTCGGCCGCGCCGCCAGCTGTCGCCGTCGATGATGTCGTCGTGCATCAGACTGCCGACGTGAACACCCTCGATCCCGGCCGCGGCCGGCAGCACCGCGCGCAACTCCCCACCCACCGCCAGCGCCGCATGCACCACCAACAGGGGCCGCAAGAGCTTGCCCCGCGGGAACATCGCATACCGGTGCACCGCGTCCACCCCAGTCACACCGTCCGGCCACCGGCGAGCGAACTCCGCCTCCAGCAGATCTACGACCTCCTCCGGGTTCCCCGGAGAAGCCGCAATCCACTGCTCCCCTGGCCGCCTGGGTACGGGTACCGGGTCGTGGCTTGGCAGTTCGGTCACGTGTAGGGCCCCTCATCAGCCGCTTGCATGAACGTTTCTGCTTGCCGGCTCACACCAACACACCCCACCGTCACGCGGGAACGGCTCGCGCCTGCGCATTGGAGCACGGAGTCGACCACCATTCGCGCCTCGCGCTTCCACACCATCTCTTCAGGGGGTTTGGGAGAGCTCGCAGCACGCTACGCCCCGCCTCGTTCGGACTCCGGGGTGGCGGACGGCGCCATGGCGCACCCGCGCTGGTCGAAGCCGGCATCGGCCAGCGCAAGCCCCCATCGCGCACGTCCAGTCGATCGCCCGCACTACCACCATCGCCGCGGCCTGCCGGTCTGCCAGGTGCTCGGAAAACGGCGACACGGTGATCAAGGTCAATGCCCTCGGCGACGGACCCGGCACCCCGTGCACACCGAAGGCTTTCGCGAACGGCTCGTCAGCGAAGACCTTGGCAGGCCGCTCCCGCACCCGCATCGCCAGCGTCCTCTGTGGAAAGGCCGCAGCCGCCATCCTTGACCAGGCCAACGCCTTCACCACCCTGTCCATCCGGACAACCCGCGCGCGCTGACGCGCGAGGCGTACCGGCAGGCATCCGCCACGGCTGCGGCGACGCTCACCGACCTGATCAAGGTCGGCTCCGTGCGGGACACGGCACTTCCCGGCCCCGCCGGCAACATCCCGGTGTGAAGGTGTTCGTCCGCAACTACGACGGGCTGATCCATGGCTTCCTGGACACGTTCACCGTCTCGCCCGCCGACGCCGCCGGGCGACGAGCTGTACACCCACCTCAAGCACCGGCTCAGCGCCACGGCCTGTGCCCAGGCATCGTCCGACCGCCAGGCGAACTACCAGGAACGGCAGTGGTGTTCCTCGTGTCCGGGTCGCACCCCGGCTCGGACACGAGGCCCGGAGAGCTAGGCCAGCAGTTGCCCGACGTTGATGTTCATTCCTTGCAGCTGGACGTATTCGGTCTTGTCGCCAGAAGCCGAGATGGTCCCGAGGGAGATCGGCGCCTGCAACTGGTAGAGGGCTCCGCCGGTAGGCGATCCGTCGGGGTTCATCCCCTGGGGCGGCGGCGGGAACTGGGAAAGGTTGGCGACGAGCTTCGCTGGCTGCAAGGTCACGTATGTGAACGGCCCCGCGGTATCCCCGGACCGTTCGAAGGTCAAGTCCATAGTCTCAAGCCACGTTTCAGTGAACCCGCCGGGAGTGAGAGACAGGATGCTCTGTGGGCTGACAGCAATGTCCGCAGACTTGAGGGTGACCTTGCCGAATAGGGGATGGGCTGACTCCATCGTGAGATCGAGGGTCTGGAGTCGAACGAACGAATCGCCACCCGCCAAGACCTTCACGACTCGGGAGCCGATGAAGTTCAGCACCGGCAGCGGCGGCGGCTGGTCGACGAACAGCGTGGCGCCGAATGCGTTCAGGCTGAGGTTGACGGTCTGCCCGATCTGCGGGAGCCCCACCTGGGCCGCCGACCGCGGGACGGCGGCGGCGCGAGTGGCCTGAGCCGCGAGCAGACCGATACCGACGGCCGCCGTAGCGTGCCTGAGCAGACCGCGGCGGCTGAGCGAAGTTGTCATGCCGGTGATTGTCGCTCTGCCGAGGTCCCATCCGGCCATGCTCCGCCACCGCGTCCCTCTTATGAGTGACGGGTTGGGTGGGCGGAGTCAACTCCCGTTCCACTGCCCGTTCCATGTGCGACGACCATGCCTTTTCGAGTCGGATGAACGCCGCCGAGAGCCTCGTGCGCACCCTGGTCGGCTGCGGGATCCAGGTGTGTCGCCAACCCGGGCTCTACCTTTCGGGTCATCGGATGCCCGGCCTGTGGGGGGATCACGGATGGGGCCGCACCACCCCGGTGGCAGCCGATCTGCGCGCCCTTCCTCGCCAGGCCCGCCACGGACCTGGCGAAGACTGCTGCAACCCTTGACGCCCCAGGCTGGGTTGGGCGGTCCGTTCTCTTGGGGTGCCTCTACGGTTCGAGTTCCAGGCACAGTCCGACCTGGTGGCCGCCGGCCCTGCTCTGCACGGGTGTCAGAGCGCCGGTGCCGTCGGTGGTCACCGGCACCGAGGTGGTGGCCAGCAGGTTGTATGCCTGGGCGAGTTCGACCAGGGCGCTGGATGCCTGTCCGGGCTGCTTATCGACCACGGTGCGGGCCTCTTGGGCGATTGCGGCAAGGAGGGCTTCGCGCGCCTCGATGGCGGCGGGTACCTCCCGTACCTTGACCGCGGTCGGCGGCTGGCCGGACTCAGCGGGAATTTGGGTGGGTGTGATGTCGTGGAGTTCCATAAATTCCCCGTGGTCGAGGCGATGAGTGTCTGACCGGGCAGGCGGCAGCGTCCGGATCGTGGCAGCCGGACGAGGACGAGGTCAGCCGGACGGCTGACCTTCATTCCCGTCCAGGCACTCCTTACCCGAGGTGCTGGGCGTTCAGGCTCGTGAGGTGTTCGTGGGCGCGGTCTTCGTTCGGGTAGAGGACTTGGATGTCGATGAGGAGGTCAGTGCCGGGGTCAATGCTGTGCCCGCCGCCTTCGGGGGAGGCGAGCAGGACGCTGCCGTCGGTGCCGTCGCTCAGGACCTGACCCCAGAAGACGTCGGTGAAGCCCTTGTACAGGGCAGTCCCCTCGGGCAGGTCCCCGAAGCCGAGGGCCCATTTCACGACGCGCGTCTCCTCGGCACGTACCGTGATCCGGTAGGAGTAGATCCACTTCTGGGTCTCCCAGTCCTGCCACTTGCTGAGGAAGGACTGCTCGACGACCAGGTTTCCCAGGAAGGGGGCCGCGAGCGCCGACTGGGCCTGGTCGTTCCAGCTGCCGTTCGGACTGTCGGCCATGGCGATCCGCGCCAGGTTCGCGATCGAGGACCTCCGGTCCACCGGCAGCGAATGCCCCCGCTGGTCGGCGGCCGAGAAGAGCGCGTTGTCCTCGTCGGTCTTGTTGACGACGCTGCTCACCCCGTCACTGCTGTGGTCGAAGCCATAGGCGGAGAAGTCGTTGACGTATGTGCCCAACGGAATGGCCAGGATCTTGTCACCGCTCCCCCCGGCGTTGAAGTTGACGTGCCGGTAGAGGCAGAAGCTTCCCTCGGGGCACGCCTCTTCTCCCTTGCCGTGGATCAACTTAGCCTGCTCGTCGCTCATCGTGTCTGCCTTCCTGCTCACGAGGTATGGGGTGTCGTGCTGATCGCGACAGCGCGCTGTGGGTGAGGGTGACGGGGAACTGCAGCAGCGTGGCGACAACCTGGCCGGCCGTGCTGCCGGCCCGCACGTGGTCGACAGGCTGCTGGAGCTGGAACACATCGCCCCGCGGCGGGAAGACGGTGAGGTTGTCGTTGATCAGGGTGGCTGTCTGGGTGTTGGACAGCTCGATTCTCCCGCCACCGCCCGGGGGCTCCTCGATCGACATCGTCCAGTCCAGGAACAGGGTGGCGCGCAAGGTCCGGTCCGAGACGGCCTCCAGCAGGCTCAACGGCGTGGTGTCGTTGTTGGACTGGGCGATGGTGACCCCGCCGACGTCGGACGTGTCGGCCGTCATCCCGAAACCGAGGACCCTGATCCTCACGCCGCCCAGGCCCGCCCCGAGGTCGTCCTCCACCCGGACCTTGCACCAGCCCGTCGGGTCCAGGGCGACGGTTCCCATGTCGCCGAGCTTCAACGCTGCGTTGACCGCGGAGGCGCGCATCGTGAATTCCAAGCCGATCGGGGGCAGGTCCCTTGGGTACGGCACGAGTTCTCCAGCCGGTTGTCGTCGGCCGGCCGCGCATGATCGCAGCCGACTCCCTTTGCGCCACTACCCAGAGAACCAGTATGCAAACACTGCGTAATCAAGCCGTGTGTGCGGTCGGGCCCGGCCCGCCCTCCTGGGGGGTGAGCACTCCCACCCGGTTGTGCGGCGGTGGGTCGGTTGCGGCGTGTTCTTCGGCGTTCGCTCATTGGTAGGCGTGCGTCCATAGCGTTCGCCACCGTTCTGCTGACTGTTCATCAGATAGTGCAAGCTCATGCTTGTCGGCCGGTTGGGCCAGATGGGCGTGGTTACGCTCGGTCGCACCGTCCGAAGGAGGACGGCAACCCCGTCGCGTGCTGCATGTGCCCAGACCGTTTTGGTCGTCATGCGCTGGTGCGGATCACGCTCGGGCAGTTCCCATGGGAGTGGACATGAGTTCTGTAGGTCATAAGACCATCGCGGTGAAGGCCGCGGCTTGGTGTCGCTGGGTGCGGGGAGCGGTCTCACCGCGTCTGCGACCACCCCGTCGGCCACGTCGTGCAGCAGCGGGGCGCAATGCCTGAGCAGTACGAAGCGACTCGGCAGCCGAGCGGAGGCCCGGTATCCGAGGCATGGCGACACGACTCACGTGCGGCCCCCGCTGCCTATCCGCGACCAGCCGGCCCGCTTCGCAGCCTTCTTACTGGTCGAGCGATCCCGGCCACGGTCCGATCCCGTCGACGGCTAGGTTTGCGCGGTTGGCATCTCACGGGTTGATGCGTGCACGATTGAGCGACTTGCATGGCCGGTGAGTGTGAGAATTGGCCGGGCTCGCATTCAGGGCAGGTAGCGACTGTACGCCAAGGCCGCCAGCTCCGACGGAGTGGCGGCCTCCCTGGTGCCGAGCACCCCTACGCCTCGATCACGCCTGGCCCTTGATCATGGCGGCGTACGCATTTTCGTCCATCAGGCTGTTGAGCTCTGCCGCGTCGTTCACCTTCATCTTGAACATCCACCCAGCTCCCATGGGGTCTTCATTGACCTTGCCCGGTTCATCGGCCAAGGTCTCGTTGATCTCGGTAACCGTGCCGGCCACCGGCATCATGACCTGACTCGCCGCCTTGACCGACTCGATGACAACTGCTTCATCGCCCTTGGCGAGCGCGGCTCCGACTGCGGGCAACTGGACGAACACCAGGTCCCCGAGGTGGGTTTGGGCGAAGTCCGTGAGACCGATGGTGACCATCCCATCGTCTTCCATTCGCAGCCACTCGTGCTCCACGGTGTACTTGACCTGCGACATGCGTCTCCCTGTATTTTCATCTGCTCTTCGAAGGGCATCCGGTGCCGCCACGGATGTCCTGCCCACCAGTTGCATCCGGCACTCGCAAAAATCAGCATTCGGTGATTCATTTGACCTGCTGCCGTCCACCGTCTCGGCGGTGGCCCGGACGTCATCGCACCCCGGGTGGAGTGGATATGTCCATAGGCCACCAGGAATGGCTCCCTTGTCTTTGTTTTGGTCGCTCATCGGCCGCAGGCGTAGGAGCGCGAAGGTGTTGGTCGCGGTGAGATGGGCCAGGTGCAGCAGCACGACAGATCATGATGGCGCCGCTACCCGGTGCAGATGAAGACCCTGGTGGGCGTCGGGCGGAGCCGGAGACCGGCGATCAAGGCCGTGACCTGGTCGGATGATTTATCGGCACCCGCACTACTGGTGGAGTGACTGTCAATGCCTCCGGGAGATCGGTAACCGTTCGAGTGAACTTGGGTCAGATCGTTGCGTGGACTGGCGTTGTGGTAGCCCATGCTGATGGCCCTCGAAGAAGGGGCTCTCATGCGTCGTCGTACCGTGGCGATTGCCGCCATCGCCGCTGTGTCCACTGCTGTTGTGAGCGTGTCCGTTGCCGTGGCTGTGGGGGCTGAGGTTCCCGTGAACGGTGCCGTCATGTGGTGTCTGTCTCGTGCTGCCGCAGAGCAGTTGGAGACCAGCGGTGTCACGATGTCGGCTGCTGCCCCGGCAACCCTCGATTCCTCCGGGGCGACGCCGTGTGTGCGGCTGCCGATGAAGGGAAAGATCAGCCTTGATGCGTCCTCGGGACATGGGACGTTCGACGGCGCGATCTCGTTCACCCGGTCGGCAGACGGACGGAGCCTGCGCCTCACACAGGCCTCGGGCGATCTGACAGCCCGCAAGGTCTACGCCGACGTGGGAGTCGACGACGAACCGTCCCGCACGGTGAACTTGACGACATACACCCTGGACATGAGGAACATCACAGTCATTCCTCCTTCTCTCGGCTCCGCCGGGGCTGTCGAGGGAAAGCCCTTCGACACACCGCTCACCGACAGCGGAGCGGCCGCCTTCGCCCGAGCGTTCGGCGCTCCGCCGGTACCCAGCGGAGACAGTCTGGCCACGATCGAGGGCCGCGTCGACGCGGCTTCCGTACTGGGCTAGCGCGGATCGCGGGGCATGAACGACAACGTTGCCCGCCGGCAACTGCCGGGCGGCCTACGGGAAGCCCGGACTGGCGGGCAGATACTGGACTGGGCACGGGAGGTGGGCCTGATCTCCGGCCAAACCGAGGAAGAGCGTCTGGCAGCCATGCGGCTCGGGGCGTTCGCCGCCCTGATCGTGCCGCGGGCCGACGCAGTGGATGCGGAGCTGACGGCGCAATGGGCCGCGTTCGTGTGTCTGGTCGACGACCAGCTTGACCGCAGTGAGTTCGGAACCCGTCCCGATGAAGTCGGTGCAATGTTCGGCCGGTTACTGGGGGTGCTGACCGAGGACGGGCCGGTCCGGCACGAGACAGGGGTCGAGGCGGCTCTGGCCGACTTGTGGCGGCGCACAGCTCCCCGCATGTCGGCAGCGTGGAGGGCCCGGTTCGTTGCTGACTACCGCGACTTCGCTCAAGCCACCCGCCGTGAGGCCGAAGCCCGCAGGGACCACGTCCGGTTGTCGCTGGATGACTACCTCGTACAGCGGCGGAGCACCATCACCGCTCTGCCCATGGCGGACATCGTGGAGTGCACCGCCGACGCCTCATGGCCCAGCCTGCCGCCGAGACAAACCCGAGTGCGGGCGTTGCGGCTGGCCGCGGCCGACGTCGCCGGCTGGACCAACGACCTGGCCTCGGCGGCAACCGACCTGCACAGGGGCCAGGACAACCTGCTGAGCGTGCTGGCACGGGAGCACAGGTGCTCCGCCGACCAAGCGCGAAAGCAGGCTGTGAGCATGCGAAACAACCGGCTGCGGGACTTCCATCTCCTCGCCACCGAACTCGCCGAGGGCGTTGATGTCCCGCCGGGCGAGCGTGAGCAGGTGCGGCGCTGTGTGGCCGCACTCCGCTGCTTCGTCGAGGCGACGCTGCAATGGCTGCACGGCACGGGGCGTTTCGAGACGCGATGGCTCCCGGACCCCACCTGACCGGCACCTCCCCGCGTCGTGTCCGTCACCCCTCTGAAGGAACAGAACACCGATGAGACCGCCCTCCGCCGAGCAGATGACCACTGCTTGGTCTCCCTCGTTATTCCCCGCCGACCTGCATGCTGGCCGGCTTCGGCTCCTGGCGCGGCTGTCGGCACGGATCGGACCGGACGGCGCTCTGCGTGCCCCCTGCGGCAGCCGGGTCACGGAGTCCGCTCTGACCCTGGCACTCCTGGACAGATCCAAGCACGCACACCACAGCGCGGGCGCACGCCTGAGGCACTACTTGGAGCGCCACCGCGGTTGCGCCGATCCCTGGGACGCGGCGGTGGCCGAGACCGCCCTTCACCGGCACGACGGACATGGCGCCGACAACCGGGCGTTGGAGGAGTTCATAGCCCGGGCACCGGACTTCACCGGGCCCCGCAAACGTGCCCTGGCCCAGGCCGTCTTCACCATGCTCGGCGCTGAAGGCGCGTACGTCGACCCCGGTGCGGACGCGTTCGATGTGACGGCACTCCATCCCTGGGCAACCGTGCAGGTCACCGCGGTCAAGGTGATCCTGGCCCGAGCCGCCGGCCGATGCGAGCCGCCAAGCGCCGACGACCTCGCCCTCCTGCTGTCAACCCAGTGCCCCGGAACCGTATGGGAGGGAAACCTCCTCATCCACCTGTCGGTCCTGCACGCGCTCGCCGCGCTGCCCGGACAGGCCACGGTGGTGACCGAGGGCATCAACACCGCGCTCATGCACCAACGCGCCGACGGCGGCCTGCCGTTCGTCTCCGACACCGACACCTGGTGCGCCATCACCGCCGGGCTCGCGATGCATGCCGCCGGCGCACCCGAACGAACCGTGCGGCACGTTGCCGACCACCTGGTGCGCATTCAGCAGCCCCAGGGCGGATGGTCCTACAGCGAAAACGCCCAGCTCCCGGACACGGACTGCACCACCGTCGCCACGGAGTTCCTGCACCAGCTGGACGCCCGCGCGTACCGCACATCCGCCGAGCGTGGCCTGAACGCCTTGATCGCCATACGCGGCGCGGACGGCGGATTCCCCACCTACGGCGCGGGCACCCCCTCCGAGGCCTGCATGACGGCTGCCGCCGTCAACGCGCTGAGTACCCAAGGCCTGCGGTACAGAGACCTCATCCGATCTTCCCTGCACTTCCTCGCCGACCGCCAGCACGCGGACGGTACTTTCCCGCCCGGCTGGAGCAGCAGCCGCCTCCACACCCTGTTCAGGGCTCACCTCGCCGCCCAGCACCAGTCCTCACCCCGAGTTCATGCGATGAGCCAACGCATCGTCAACCTGGTCCGCTCAAGCCAGAACGACGACGGCGGCTGGGGGCAGCAGGCCGGTGCCCCCAGCGACGCGATCAGCACCGCCTACGCCCTGATCGTCCTGACCCGGCTGCCCGACCCCGGCCCGGCCGCCCGCGCCACCCGGTACCTCCTCGATCAACAGCGCCCCGACGGCGGCATCACCTCGGTCCCGGACATGCTCGGCCCGCGCCCCTTCCCCTACCGCATCCCGGAGCTCGCCGACATCTTCGCCCTGCTCGCGCTCGGGCATCTCACCCGCCGCATCGGGCCCATGCCCACCGTCGCAGCGAACCGGCGCCACGGCACCGCATTGCTCGCCGAGAGGACAACACCATGACCCGCATCCGTCCCGGGACGATCTCCTCGCCACTGAAAGGGCGCGTCTGCCTCATCACCGGTGGCGCGGCCGGCATCGGCTGGGCTCTGACCCGCGCTCTGGCCGCGGCCGGCGCCCACGTACACGTGTGCGACAACTCGAAGCCCAACCTCGATCGCGCCGCCACCGACCTCGCCGACGCGTCCCCGCCGGCGTCGGTCACATTCAGCGAGGTCGACGTATGCGACCGCACGGCCCTCGAGGAGTGGATCACCACCGCCTGTTCCGAACGCGGGAGGATCGATGTCCTGATCCACAACGCCGCCTACGTCAACTGGACGGACGTCGAGGAGATGACGGTCGAGCAGGCGCAGCTGTCCATGCGTACCGGGTACGACGCACTGGTCTGCTCGGTCAAGACGGTGCTGCCTTTGATGCGATCCGGCGGCGGTGGACAGATCGTGGCCATGGGCTCCGCGGCGGGGCGGATCTTCGTCAAAGGGCCGTCGGCCTCCTACGCCGCCGCGAAGGCAGCCATCGAGGCGTACACCGAGATGCTGCGGATCGAGCTGGCGGGCTCGGGTATCGACGTGACGCTGGTGCGGCCCGGCACCGTCGCCGGAACCGACTTCTGGTTGCACGTCCCGTCCGAACGGATGCCCAGGATCGCCGACTTCCTGGCTCCCACCTCACCGGAGAAGGTCGCGGCCGCCGTCATCGAGGCGATCGGCCGACGACGTCCGGCAGTGGACATCCCCGGCTACCTTCCTGCGTTCCACCGCGTGTACACCATGGTCCCCGGACTCATCCGCAAGGCGGCCGCCACCGGTGGAAACAGCCGCCGCGACTACGCGCTCGCGTCCCCGTCACGCCCCGCCTCTCCCGTTCAGCCGGCCGCCAGCCCCAACGGCACGGCGAACGCTGACGGCATCGCGCTGCGGGCGCTGAAGAAGGCCGGGCACAACGCCCGCTTCGTGCGTGTCATGTCCGTGATCGCACCGGGCATCGACCGTACTGCCCACCGGCTCACCGGCGGCCGGACGCTCCTCATGCCCCTTATGCTCCCGTCCCTCATGCTCACCACCACGGGCCGCGTCAGCGGACGGCCTCATCAGGTCCCTCTGCTGTGCCACCACGAAGCAGACGGCAGTCTCCTCGTCGTCGACAGCAACTTCGGCCGACCTCATCACCCCGCCTGGTCCCACAACCTACTGGCCACTCCCCACGCGGCGGTCACCCGCGGCGGACGCACCTTCACAGCCACCGCCACCCTCCTCGAAGGACCTGACCGGAGCCACGCCTGGGACCACCTGGTGGAAGTCTGGCCACCCTACGAGTCCTTCGCCCAGCGCTCGGGACGCCACCTGCGGATCTTCCGCCTCACGCCGCTCTGACCGCCCCTCGGTTGAGCACACCTCCAATGAGCTGAACCCCCAGCAGGTCACCCGACCTGAGCCCGAAGCCACTCCGCCCCACCAACCTGCCCGGAGAAGAGGCCGTGACCGTCCGCCTACGCCCCACCCCCATGGACCTGACCATGCACAAGATGGCCCAGATCCAGCCATCGATCTCCCAGACGATCGGGGCCTTCCTCCACCTGGACGGAGCCGCTCCGCCCCTGGGCGAACTCCGCGGCCATCTCGCCTCCCACCTGGACCACGAGCCCCGCCTCACCCACTACCTCCACGGCCCGGGCCTCAAAGCGCACTGGGCCCACGACCCAACCCCCGACCTGGAAACGCGCGTTCGGGAACGCCGCCTCCAACCCGGAGACGACCACCTTCACGCAGCCCTGCAAGACCTCGTAAAACACCCGCTCCCCGACCAAGGCCCGCTCTGGGACATGTGGCTCCTACACGGCCACGCCCCCAACCGCTACGTCATCTGCTACCGAGCGCACCACAGCACGCAGGACGGCGGCGGCTTCCTCAACACCCTCCGCCATCTCTTCGGCACCGCCCCCACGCTCCCCACCACAGGACCGGCCCCCACAGGACCGGCCCCCACAGCCAAGATCGGCGCCTACGCCAGCACCCTGCGCGCAACGCTCGACGCCTGCGCTGTCAACAACGTCTGGAACGACCCCAAACGACCACTGACGGGCACTCGCATCACCAGCTGGGCCGACATCCCCACCGACCACCTACGCACGACAGCCGCGAACCGCGGGGGCAGCACCAACGACGCATTCCTGGCCGCACTGACCGGAGCCCTGCGGACCTGGAGCTCCGCCCACTGGCCCCGGGGGGCCAACAGGCCATTGCCCGCAGTAGCCATGGTGGACCTGCGCCGAACCGAGGAAGCCGACCTGCCCGGGAACCACTGCTCGTTCATCCCCGTCCCCCTCCCGTGCCATCAGCCGAACCCTGTCAGCCATCTCGAAGAGATCACCGCCATCACCCGAGCCGCCAAGAACCCAGCACGGCGCCACGCCATGCGAGTTCTGATGGACCTCACCCCCACGCGGCCCTTCTCCGCACTGGCCACACGACTCACCACCCCCTCGCGAGCGGTCATCACCACTTCCTGCGTCGCTATCCGCCAACCCCTGAGCCACCAGGGCAACCCCGTCAGCCACGTCCAGGTCTTCAACTGGCTCCCACACAATCAGCCCGCATCAGTCATCGCATGCAGCTACAACGACACCACCAGCGTGTGCTTCGTCACCGATGCCTCCCTACCAGAACTCCACCAACTCCCAGCGCTGTGGAGCCAAGCCGCCGCCAAGCTCCGCCACCCGAACCGTGAGGCCGTGTAAGCGTTCTGACGCGGTCATGGTCGTCCACCATGCCGGGGCCCTCCTCCTGCGGATATGAACGGGGCATCGCGCGGCCGACCGGGGGAGCAGCGACTGATACTCGCGTCCGAACACACAAGTTCCGCCAGATCAGGGCCACTCGGGCAGCTGCCGCCCCGCCGTTCAACTCATGGCCGTGCCGGAAACACCTCCTCATGCGGCGCATCCAGTGTCCAGTAGGCATAGCGGGACGCCAGGAGCGCGAACACCGCCTGCGGATCCGGCCGCCTTAGGCGGACCTGGAGGCCCAGGGCGGCAAGGGTCTGCATCGCCGAGATGGCCAGCATCTTCTTCAGGAACTCGCTGGTGAACGTGTCGGCGGGCAGCTGTGGATCGTCCGGCCGTTCATCGCGGTACATCACCTCCACGGCCCGGTGTGCCTCGGCGGCGGAGCGCGGTGGCACCGGCAGGCCCTCGCGCTCGAGCCGGGCGTTGACGACGGGGACGGCGACGGCGGCAAGGATGTGCCAGTCGAGCCAGCCCTCGCCGCGCAGTTGCTCCACGACGCCCCGGAAGCCCTCGTGGGAGCGGAGCCTGGGCAGGGTGTGGCGCAGGACCTGGGGGATCCGCTCGTAGCGGGCGCGGACTCTCGTGGCAAGGTCTTCGGCGTCAGCCAGCGGGCCCGGGCCGGAAGAGGCGCTCAGTGCCGGATGTTCCTGCGGCGCGGGGGTGCTGGCCGCGGGAGCCGGCAGGGCGGCCATGCGATCGAACGCCGCGGCCGGTGTGATCTCGGCGAGCTCGTCGTAGGGCCGGCCCGCGAAGATCTTGTGCGACAGCCCGTGTGAGAACACGTCGTCCACGAGACCGAGGAACCTGTCCTGCGGTAGAAGCGAATGCATCATGAGGATGTGCACCACGGTGCGGACGAGCTCTCGTTGGTGCTCATCCAGTGCCGCGGGGTCGATCGGCGGCAGGTGCACCGTCCAGTGGTCCGGGTGCTCGAACACGGGACGCAGCGGTGGTGTCGATGACAGGTGGACCCGGATGCGGATCTCTCCCGGCAGTATCAGAGCGTCGAGCGGGCCGAGTTCCGCCAGCACGACCTGGGCAGCTGCTGCGAAGCGCTCGCAGGCCAGCACCTCCTCGCGGCTGTTCGAGCATGACAGGGACCAAGAAGTCCCGAAGGCGGCCCACTGGTAGGTGCGGGTGGGACCGCTGTCGCTGAACGGACGTCCCACACCTTGCTGACGGGCAATGTCGGCCCACTCTGAGCCGGTCCGGGCGGGCTCGGACGGGAGGCCGTCGAGGACTGCCACGAGGAACGTGTCGAAGCCGATGTTGGCATGGAGCTCTTTCAGGTGATCGGTGAGGTCAGGACGGCAGTCCCGGGCGACCTGCAGGGTGCGGCACTGTACGGCGACGGCGGCGGCGAACTCCTCGTGCTCGTTCATGTTCCACGGATCGTCACAGAAGACTCCCTGCGCGCGGATCCCGATCTGCGTGAGCGCGGCGGCGCTGAGCCAGCTGCCGGCCAGGTAGTCGCACTCTGCCGCACGCAGGATCCCCTGCGGGATTACGTGGGCGAGGTCACTGCGCCCGGTGGACTGGGCGACGGCGGCAGCGGCGAGCGCGTACTGCTTGGCTGCCAGCGGCAGCCGTAGCTCTGCGTAGATGCGCGACAGGAGCAGTACGGCGCTGAGTGAGTCGTCGAGGTTGTCACCGGACCACAAGTTGATCTTCATGGCGTGGATCTCGTCGAGCGCTGCCAGGAGGAGTCCGGAGTGCAGGAACTGCTCAGCCCGTTGGCGGCTGCGGTGGGCTTTGGTCGCACCGCCGGATGCCTGTGCCATCTGTTCGTCGAGCGCGGTGCTGATGCGCTGGTAGTCGCTGTGCCGTACCAGGAGCGGTACGAACAGTCCGAAGAGGTCGGCGGTCGTCTCGACGGGGAACAACGGAGCGCTAGGCAGAAGGTCGCACAGTCGACCCAGTGCCTCCATCCCGGCGTCGAGGTCAACCAGTTCATGACGTTCGGCGACTGCCACCGCCTGCGACACATCCTCGTGCCCCGAGGGTGCGGACGAGCTTGGGTCGGTACGGGCCTCGACGTCGAAGCGGACGTGGAAGGCGACGCGGGCCGCCAGGGCGAGCAGTCCGGCACGGCGGTTGGGCGCTGGGTCCTGCCGCAGGAGTTCCTGGACCCGCCGGCTCAGTTGCTCGTGCCAGGCGGCCAGCTCCGCAATGCCGATGCCCGTGAGTCGTCGGCTCCATGCGCCGTGCACGTAGGTGAGTAGGACGCTGCAGTCATGAAGCAGGCCAGCGTCGTCGGAGTCGGGTAGGACAGTGGTGAAGAACGCCTGTGCCAAGCCATCGGCTGGGTGGAGGTCGCCGGTGCCTCGGAGGGTGGCCACGGCGATCTCGTACTGCAGGCGGGCCGGGACGGAGCTGCCGTCGGGATAGGGGATCGCCAGCATGCCCCGCGCGTAGCCGAGCCACTCCGCGAGGTCGGCGCGGGCAGGCGCGTTGAAGGTGGCGTAGCGCAGAGGAGTCCGCAGATCACCCAGTTCGCCAGGCGTGCCGTTGAATTCCTTCCGCTCGCGCCACCGTTGACGAGCCTCGCGGTACCACCGCGGCAAGGCCGCCTCCGACGCGGTGGGTGTGGGAGCGAGCGCAGCGGGCACCTGCAGATGAGTGATCGCGAGATAGAACAGGTCCGGCTCGGCGAGTTCCTGGGCGATCGCGGGACCGTCCCAGATGTCCAACGCCACCCCCAGAGTGCGTGCTTCGGCCTGGAGGTCGTGGCGCTTGCTCACGGGAACGCCCGCCACGGTGAAGTAGACGACCCGCTCAATCGGCTCGCCCGCTCCGCAGATGGAGAGCAGGTCCTTCTTGATCTTCCCCGGCACCTTGGTCCGCTGAATCGTGCAGGCAAGTACGACCGGGGCCTTCGAAGCAAGACGGACGAACGCCGACACTTCCGGGACCTCGTCAGGCAGCCGCGTCCAGAAGCTCTCCCCATCGCGCCCCTGGTCACCCCCGGTGCCCACCGGACCGGTCGCGGGCAGAAGATTAGAGGCGATTCTGCGCCGAGCCAGCCCAAGGCACAGCTGCTCGAACTCGTGGTGGGCGTTGCGTTCACCCAACGTCTCCAGGGCGAAACGTATGAGCTGGGCAACCTGCAACGGTGTCGTCATCTCCACCTCACCAGGCGGAACCGGTCCCGCCTACCGAGGCAACCGTAGACGACACCACCGACAGCCAACCGCACCATCGAGGCTCGTGCTTGCGAACACAGCGCCGTCGATCGCGGGCCGAACAGTCGGGAACTCCTAGTCGAGCAGGCGAGAGTGATCGCTGCTGGGAGGAGCGGCCGTTCTGCACATCCCAGCGGGTCGACTCGTCTCCTCACAGAGTTCGCGGGACGACACCGTCGGTCTGGGGCTCGCGATGCTTCATCCTCGTCATGAGTGCAGTCCTAAGCAGCCCGTGGTAGCGAGCACCGGGTTGCGACGGTGATGTCGTTGCCGTGATCGGCGTCGGCTTGATCGAGTGCTTTGGCGAGGGCGTTGACGGCTTGGTTGGCGGAGTCCTTGAAGAGGTGGCCGTAGAGGTTGATGGTGGTGGCGAGGGTGGCGTGGCGCAGGGTCTTGGAGACGATGGCCAGTGGGATGCCCATGGCGATCATGATGCTGGCCGCGGTATGTCGGAGGTCGTGAAGGCCGATGCGGGGGAGGTTGATCTCGGCGGTGCGCTTGCGGAGTTGGTCGAGGACCCACTGGGGCCGCAGCGGTGAGCCATCGCCGCGGGAGAAGACCAGTCCTTCGAGGCGCCCGTCGGGGTGGCCGGCCATCTGGATGGCGGCCTGGCGGTGGAGGGCGGCCATGACTCTGGGGGAGAGGCTGATCCAGGCGCGGCTGGCGGGGGTCTTGGGCTGGCCGAGGTGGAGGACGCCGTTGTCGATGGCGGCGAGGTTCCAGCGGACGAAGAGCAGGTGGTCCATGAGGTGGACGTCGGACCAGTGCAGGGCGAGGATCTCGCCGCGGCGCATACCGGTGCCGAGCATGACCTCGAACAGGTCGGTCAGCTGGTCCGCGTAGTTCTGGGTGCTGTGGCGCAGGAAGGTGGCGGCCTGTTCGGGGGTCCAGCAGATGCGCTCCTCTGCGCGGGGCTTCGGTGGGACGGAGTGTTTGGCGGGGTTGTAGCGCAGGCGCCAGGAGCGGACTGCGGCGTTCAGCGCGTTGCGCAGGGTGGAGACGGCCCGGTAGACGGTGACGCGGCCCCGCTTGGCCTCCAGCTGGGCGGTGATCCAGTCGTCGATGTGCTTGGCGCGCAGGTCGAGGAGCCTGCGGTGGCCGAAGGCGGGGATCAGGTCGCGTTCGACGCAGGCCTTGTAGCCGGCGTAGGTGTTCGGGGCGAGGGCCTGCTCTTTGATGGTGAGCCATTCGCGGAGGTAGCTGGCGACGGTGGTGCGGCGGCTCTCGTAGACGCCGCGCAGCTCGCCGTCCAGGACGGCGGCCATCTCGCGGGCGGCTTCGGCGTGGCTGGCGAAGCCGCCCCGGCGGCGGACGCGGCGCCGTCCGTCCTCACGGGCGAGATCAAGGGCGTAGGTCCACGTTCCGTGCTTCGCGTCCTCCAACAACCGCATGCACCAGGGGCCGAGCTGCTTCTTGTTCTCGTCCTGGCAGCCGCATCGACGGTAGACCCTGCCGCGCTTCGTACGCTGTCCCATGTTGGTTCCTCCTTGGAGTGGGTGGTTACGGGTCCAAGGTTCGCCGGGCGGCTGGGGGTGTTGGCAGAGCGTGCGGAGCGGGGCGCGAGGCACGAAGGGGCCGGTCGGGCAGGACACGCTCAAGACGACACACCGCTCTGAAGATCACGATCCGTAGCCGATGGGTAAGCGACCATAATCTGCCCGCACTGGCTGGCTCGGCGAGCCGGTGTGTGCTGCGGTGACCGGGGCTGCCAGGCGCTCGTGAAGGCCCCTGCTGAGCGGGCGTCAGAATCACGTTACTGGGCGTAACCGGCGACGGTTGGCGGCCCTGGGGACCACTTGGGGACCACGTGCGATGAGCGCTCATGAGCGCCCATGGGTCATAACGGGCGCCTGTGCACGAAATGAACGCTGATGGCTCGCCACCTCGCGGCGAGGGCGGCTGTCCGAAGTTGTGTGCCGATACGCACCAACTCTGCTGGCTCCCAAGCATGTTGACACAAGAAAAAGCCGGAGCCTCAAGGCTCCGACTGTCGACTGGGGGTCAAGGGGTCGCAGGTTCAAATCCTGTCGTCCCGACAAGGGTTCATCCCATTGTCGCAGGTCAGAGGCCGTTTTCTCGTTCACGAGGAAGCGGCCTTCGGCGTGCCCTGGGGCCTGCCTCTCACATTCGTCTCACGGTTTTCACGGTTCAAGGGCGAGGCTGGCCCCTGCTCGACGCCGTTAGCGGTGACCATCTGCGCTCTTTCTCCTCTATGTCGGATTTTTCGATCACTGCAATGGGCTAGATGGTCGCTCGCCGTGATCGGCGATTCTGCCCGTAGGGTTCGCACTTGACGCATCTGCGATCGATCAAGTGCGCGCCAGCAGGTCCGGCAGCTGTCCAAGCGACTGGCGAGCTGGGCGGCGATGAGGCAGCCGCAGCTGCCTTCGTTGAAGGGGTGGCGCGATGGGGGCAGCGCTCCTGGTGCGGCGTCAGACCCGCACCTCGAGCCGGGTGTGACAGGCCCGCCCCGGGGATGGTGGAGGGTGTCGCGCGGTTGGCTTCACCACGTGCGGTGGGTGAGGGTGAGCAGTCGGTCGAGTTCGTGACGCAGGAGTGCGTCGCGGAGCTGGTCCCGAAGTGGTGCACAGGAGTTGAGCAGGTGTCTGACGCGGTGTGAGTCGACCGGTCCGGCCCCCGGGCAGTGCGTCGAGGCAGGCGCGGACCACCTCGTCGGCGTTGGGCAGGAGGTCGGCCAGCTGGTCCGGGCCGAGGTGCCAGCGCAGGTTGGCGGAGAGGGCGGCCATGCGCTCGGCGCGTTGGGCGTGGTCGAAGACTTCCAGTTCGTTGCTCTGCTGGATCATCCAGAGCAGCAGACGGGCCCAGGGGAACTGCTTGTCCGGAGTGGCGGAGACCATCCCGCCGATCACTGCGAGCTTTCCCGTCCACCAGGCCGGTCGTGCGGCGCCGTGGGGTTGGTCGCGCCTGATCCAGCGCAGCCGGTCCTCGTCGGAGGCGTCGAGAAGATGGCGGATCTGGTCGCGCTCGGCCCGACTCGAGCGGAGCCCTCGGCGGAGGTCCGCGTAGTCGGGGGCAACCGGGCCGGTGATCTGGTGCAGGGTGCCGTCCCGGGTGTCGACGAGGATGGCCACTCGGCTCTCGGGTTGCCAGTACTCGTCGAGGTCACTGCTGAGGGGTGTGATCTCTTCGACTTCACAATCCAGCTCCGCCAGGGCTGTTCGGAGGTCAGCGAAGGTAGGCACGGGCGTGGGTCCCTGGTCGAGGCGGTGGCACTGCACGGTGAACCGGCAGCCCTGCCACGGCTCGTTCCTGGAGGGCCGCTCCCACGTGAACTCGACCAGACCGTAGTCGCGCCACATCAGGTTGTGCCGAAGGTTCTCCCCGAATTCGCCGAGCCGGGCGGTGACCTCGTCGGGCGTGGAGCTGCAGTCCAGGCTGTGGACTGTGCCTCGGGCCACCACCTGGGCGAAGAAGGCGAGTTCACTCATCCGAGCCTCCCAGTTGGTGGCTGTGACGAGCTCCACAGCTGCAGGCCGGCGATCCGGTCCTCGACGGTACCGGGCCAGTGCGGGTTGGGCAGGCCGTCGTGGGTCATGTGCTCCCTGCGCCACAGGCGCGGCCACAGGTCCCGTTCGAGAGGGTGGAGGTGGTGAGGCTGGTCGCAGGCACACGAGCGCTGTACCGCTCCGCAGTCGCGGCACAGGTCGATGAACCCGTGGCCGGTCGAACGAGAGATGGCGGGGCGGCGGCTGCCGCATCCGCGCAGCCGGGCAGTGTTTCGCCGTTCGCCAGGCTGATTTGGCGGCGGACGAACTCGGGCAGGGCCATGGCTGGATGGCAGAGCGGATCGAGCTGGTAGCAGCTCTGCCGCCCGTGGCGGTGCCACCAGGTGCCCGGGCGTCGGGGGACCCGCTGACCGGCATGCTTCTCGCGTCGCCGCCGCTCGGCGTACCGGGCGTCCTCGGCCAGCCGGAGCAGGCGGGCCTCGTGGAGCTCGTTCACCGCGCGTTCCAGCGAGTCGGGATCGGCGTCGAGGTCGCGTGGTATCGCGGCGCTGACCGTCAGGTGGTGGTAGGTGGAGCGGAAGCCGTACGGGGCGTACAGAGTGAGGCAGGTACGCAGTGACGCGTGGCGTCGCCGTACCGGAAGCGTGCGGTTAAGCACGAGTCGGCGGTGCGTCAGGAAGCTCGCCATCAGCTCAGCTTTCGCAGTGGTGCGGTGATGTCGAGTGACCGGTCGAACGCGCTGCCCAGTGCCTGCGCCGACTGGGGTGCGTTCTGTTCGGCCCATGCGGCGACCAGGAGGAGGAAGTTGGCGAGGTCGTGCTGGACTCCGGCGAGCAGCCGGGGGAGCTCGGTCCGGGCGATGTCGATCACCGGGCCCGGGTGCTCGCCGTCCGGGTGGAGCCGGACGGTGTCGCCGAGTTGCTCGGCCCATGGTGTCGGGTCGTGGCCGAGCCACAGCTCGCCTCCGTCGGCGATCTCCAGCCATCCGTGCCAGTCCTCCAGTCCGCAGCAGCAACCGGGCGTCAGCGTCGCGCCGGTGCCCGCGTCCTGGACGCGGAGCCCGCCAGGGGCGACGAACCCCTCCTCGTGCAGCAGTGAGCTCAGGAAGGCGTCGGCCGGGTCGGTCAGGTGGTCGTCGACCCGGCTGGAGTTGTAGCCGGCCATGGTGGCTATCGCCGTGCCGACCTGCTCATCGCTCAGCGTGCCGTTCAGCGGGGTGAGGTGGTAGGGCGGTTGCTCGGCGACCGGCCAGAACTCGAAGTCGGGGAGCGAGCCAGTCTCCAGCACGGGGTGTATGACGATCACCGGGCCCAGTGTCGCGGACACCTGCCCTGTGCGCCGCCGAATATCAGCGCCACCGGTGGCGGGCAGCTGCGAACCTACGGGGCGCTCCGGGCCCCGTGCCGAGTGCTGGCAGCCGCGATTGGGATGTAACGCCGGGCGCCGGACACGACATGGCCGGTGACGAACACAGCAGACCGTGCATGCGATCGGCTACCGAGGCAGGCGCTTGCGCCAATCCAGCGGGTCCAACCTCAGCAGTCCCGGGTGAGGTTCAGTCGGGGACAGGCCTTGAGCGTGTAGCGCGTCGGCGACTTTGGCGGTGATCGCTGTGCGGTTCGAGGCGGGGGTGAAGACGCCGGTGGTCAGCCACAGGCCGCACCCATCGGCTTCTCCCGGGCCGTTGGGGCGGCTGAGCCCGGACGCCGGCAGCTACCTGTCACTGGCGCCTGGGACGATCACGCCATGGGAAACCTCTACGACTACTACGCGGCCACCGACGACGCACAGGCCCTGGGCGTCTTCGAGGACGGCCGCATGGACGACCCGTTCGGCACGGTCGGTCTCAAGGGCGCCGATCCCTACCTGCTCCTCGGAGCCGTCGAGGCGTACCTGACGGGAGTCCCCGAGGATCAGGTGGAAGCCGACCCACGCTTCTGCGGACTGCTGAGCGATCCTCAGCACGAGGGCCACTGGCTGGTCTCGCTCACGGACAGGCTTCGCGACGCGCTCGCCATCGCCACGAGCGGGCGCCTGCAGGAGGCCGCCTCCGCGTGGACTCGCACCGATGACGGCGCGGGACAGGACGAGGAGCTGATGGCCGACTTCCTGCGGCGGCTGGCCGATCTCGCCTGCGACGCCGGGCAGCGCGGCCTGTACTGCGGCATGTCCCTGTAGGCGGGCCGCCATCGAACAGCCTGCTGCAGCCCCAACTGCCGACAACGGAGCGATCGAACTTCATCCACGGAGGACGACCGCCTGTCAGTCCCGCCCGCAACACTGCTGCCCATGAACACTCCTGGCGAGCCACCCGCCGGCATCGAATCGGTCCCGCACCCCAAGACCGTCCTGATCGACACACCATGGGCGGAGCTGAGCCACGCATACGGGTCGGCCGAGGACACACCCACCCTGCTGGTCGGCCTGCTGGACGACGACCCGGAGGTCCAGGCCCATGCCCTGGGCCAGCTGCAGATGTCCGTCCTCCACCAGGGCTCGCTCTACAGCAGTATCGCGCCGGTCGCGCTGTTCGTCGCCGGCATTCTCGACCATCCGCGCACCTTGGCCGCGCACGAGAGCGAGTACCCGTGGGACGACCGGGTCCGCCCCCTGCGCGCCGCGTTGCTGGAGTGGTTGGGCGCGATCGCCGAGTCGGTCGGCTACTACGACGACCGCGAGCAGGATCCCGAGTACGACGAACCAGCCGACATCGCGGCCTGCCGCGCCGCCCGCCCCGCGATCCACCAGGCGGTGGCTCCCTACCTGGCCGATTCCGCCCCCGTCGTTCGGGAGGCTGCCGTCGGCGCCGCCGGCCACCTTCTCAAGGCTCCCGAGCTCCGCGACCGGATACCCGACGCCGCCGAGCGGCTTCGCGCCACCCTGACCACAAGCGGGGACCGGCGCGAGCGCGCTGTGGCCGTTCTGACCCTCGTCGCCTGGGCGAAGGACACCAGCGACCTGCTCACCGACCCGGATCCGGCGATCCGCGCCTGCGCGGCCCTTGCCCCGCTCCCCGCCGACGACCCGCGTCCCATCGCCGTCCTTCTGGAGGCACTGTCGGACCCGCATGCCGCGGACCACTGGTTCGATGCCGAACCGCTGCCCCAACTCGACGGCTGGTTCCGCTTCACCCTCCTCCACGCCCTGCTCGCCCGCACTACCACCCTGGAGGAAATCCTCGACGCCGCCTTGGCTCTGATGCCCATGGCCAACGACTTCACCGTCGAACGCGACTGGGGACCGCTCCTGCTGCGCGCCTTTCCGGACGGCAACGCCAGCGAGGCGGCCCTCACCGACGCTCAGCGCCAACTCCTCAGCGCCATTGCGGCCAAGGACGACTGTTGGGGCAACATCGGCAACAAGATCACATGGCTGCGCAGAGCTGGCCTACCGACCGACCGCGTCTCTTTCGGGGTCCTCCTGGCAAACCCCGGCCAGGCCGCCGACGTCTGACGAAGCGTGAAGAGCTCAGACGTAACGGCCCTGCTGGTAGTCGGAGGCGGGGGCTGAGTTCTGGTACCCCCACAACCCGGGCAGGCGGCGGCGCCCATGTCATCTGCGGATCGGATCAGCGTGATCGCCACGGTCTTCACCTGCCATCCTCCGCTGCTGGCATCGATCCCGACCAGGCTGGCGGAGAGGTTACAGGTGTGCGGCATGCGGCAGTGCCTCGGGCGCTCATCCGATGCCCGGAGCGACTGGGTGCTCGGCTTGGAACGCCAGCCTGCGTTCGGCATCCTGCGCGATTTGGTCGAGAACATCATCGAGTGCCACGAACGCCTCCCACGGTCGCTGGTGGCTGGCTTCGGAGAGGCGCTCGATCAGTAGTTGTTCGAGGTCGGTGACGCGCTTGCCCTTCCAGGCCTTGTCAGCCAGGCTCACCAGCAGGTCGTCGGTGCTGACGCCGGGGGCGTTCCACGATGCGTGGTTGCGGGCGAAGCGGGCGAGTTCCTCGGTGACTCCCTTGGCGATCAGCAGGTCGTGGCCGGCCTCCTCGTGTGCGGAGCCGGGTTGGGAGAGCTCCTCGGGGTGCAGGATCTTCCCGATGTCGTGGGTGGCGGCGCCGAAGAGGACGGCGTGCCGGTCGAAGTCCAGCTGGGGGTAGTGCTGTTCGGCCCAGTCAGCCAGTCGGTGGGCGACGTCGTGGACGGCCCGGAGATGGGCCGCGAGCCTGGGTGGGGCCCTGCAACTCTTCGAGGAGGACCGCGACCTGGCGCGGGAGGGGTCGCAGTACGGGGTCGCCGGGCAGGGTGAGGGCTCGCTGCAGTGCATTGGGGGTCATTCGGGACACGGTAGGCCTCAAATGTCGGAACCTGCTGCAAGGGTGGATGGTTATGGACATCGACGGGTTCTGGAATGTGGTTGGGGCAGCGCGGGCCGAAAGCAGCGGTCCGCATGGTAAGGCGTTCGCCGAGGCGTTGGTCGACCAGCTGGCGGGGCTCTCGCAGGAGGAGATCCTCGCCTACCAGGAGCGATTCGACGAGGTGCACGGCGCCGTGTACCGCTGGGACGTGTGGGCCGCCGCCTATCTCATCGGGGGAGGCTGCTCGGATGACAGCTTCATGGACTTCCGGGCCGGCCTGATTGCTCTCGGGCGGGACTGGTACGAGCTGGCAGCCGCTCGCCCGGACGATCTGGCGGACCACCCCGCAGTGATCGAGGCCGCGGCCCGGGGTGACGACTACGTGATCTTCGACGAGGACGTGAACTACGCGGCCAGCTATACGTTCAAGCGCCTGACGGGTGACGCCGATGCCTTCCACGAGGCGTGGAAGCGCCATCGGGCCGGGCAGGATCTGGATGCGGAGCTGGAGTCCGACATGGGCGAGGACTTCGACTTCGACGACGCTGACGAGATGCACCGTCGCCTTCCCCGCCTGGCTGCCCTCTACCTCGGCGCAGCCGCCAGCTGAGACGTGTCAGTACCTCGAATGGTGTCGCTACCCGGGATAGGGCTGCTGTCATGGTGGTTTTGCCGACGTCCCTTGTGTGGCGGCTTGGTGGCGACCGTGCGGGTTGTCACTGGTGTCCGCTTGGATGGTCGGCATGACCGTCAACGATGTCGCCCGTTTCCTGCCCGATCCCGACGTCCTGCGGGACCACTGCCGGGCTTTGGCGATGCTGGATGCGATCCTCGGTCCCGATTGGTCCTCGCGCTACTACTCCTTCGACGCGAAGTGGTCGCCGACGGAGGAGTTGGCGTCGATGCGCAACGGTTCGGGGGACGAGTACTCGATCGTCTTCGCTCCGGCCGGTGGGTACATCCGGGGCTTTGACCACGAGTCGCCGATGAGCCCCTATGCCGAGGACGGAGTGTGGCAGGGCGTGGTGGACTCTGTTCCCGAAGAGTTCCGGTCGTCCGTCGAGGAACCCGCGTTCAACGACGACGGCATACCGACGGTGACGGCCTGCCTGTGGCGTAGGACGACTGACAAGAGTTGGCAGACGGGGGAGATCGACTTCCCGGAGGGCCATGTCGACCCCGACGGGGCCGACTGGCTGTTCCGGCTCCTCGCCGACCGATCTCCGGAGGCGTACGCCAGCTTCGCCGCCGACTACTACGAGGTCCCGGTCGACCTGGATACCGTCCGGCATATCTGTGCTCTGAGGCCGCTCACCGATGACGTGGTCCGTGCCCTCAACGCCGAGCTGACCCTCGCGGACCTTGCCGAGGAGATCGCCGAGATCGGCTACCCCACGACGTAGGAACCGGGGACGGAAAAGTGAGTACCGCGACTTGGGCCTGACCGGACTCGGTGGTCGGCCGTGGCCGCAGCTCGACTGAGCGCATCCACCTGTGCTTCCTCCGGGGCGCGACTACGATCGTGTGGGATACCGAGACGGCCTGGGTCTGGGCGGGGCCCGCCACGTTGCGGCAGCGAGTGGCCCCGTCGACTGGAGGGGGCGACTGTGCGCGAGCGGGAAGTGAGAGTCGGTGGTCACCGGATCGCCGTCGCCTCGGCCAGCAAGTGGATCGGCGCCTATTTCGATGAGAAGGCAAACGCAGCGGCCGCCGCGGTGAAAGGCGGGAAGCCGTATGCCTACCCTGTGTACGACCGCATGGATACGGGAAGCGGCCCGAACCAACTCAATGATGGGGATCTGCTGGCCCCGCTGCCGCTGAACGTGGGCCCGACGATCAAGGCGATGTTCAGTCTGCAGGCGGTGCGTCCTGAGCTCGAAGTGGGCCTCGCCTGTATCCCCGAGGGTCTCACCCTCCAGGCGGCCGTTGCTGATGGGAGCCACCGCCAGTTGTTCGAGACGTTGACTGGGGTCCTCGATCGGGCTGGTGGTGTGCCAGGAGTCGGCGGAACCATCCTCATGAAGATCCTGCACCGAAAGCGGCCGCTGTTCATTCCGCTGTACGACACCCAGGTCTATGCCTGCTACTGCGGTGCCACGGGCGACCATCCCATCCAGCCTGATCCCAAGCGAACCTGGGCAGAGTTCTTCACACTCCTGGCCGAATCCATGGCCGAAGACCTCGAATCGCAGCCGGAACAGTGGAGGACCCTCGCCTCAGCGGCCCCGGAAGACGTCACACTGCTGCGTATCCTCGATGTCGTGGCGTGGAATCTCGGCAAGCACGAATAGGCGCTCTCGGGTAGCTGTGGGGAGGCGTAATCGGAGAGACCACAGAGGTCCGTCGGCATCTCTCGCGCTCACAGCTGAGCCGCAGTGAGGAAACTCGCTGCGGCTCATGTCCCTCTCACGCACCTCTCACGGACTGGGTGTCATGAGGCGGTATCAGGCGTCATGGAGGGGGGACGAGATAGGCCCTGACCTGCACGATTCGGACTGGTGAACATCAGTCAGACTCCCGTTCGACCGCTGGGGGTCAAGGGGTCGCAGGTTCAAATCCTGTCGTCCCGACCAGCGTTTTCGCAGGTCGTAGGCCGTTCTTATCGAAATGATAGGAACGGCCTTTTCCTTTGGTGGTCGCAAGGTGGTCGTGAACGCTCGTTCACACGACCTTTGCTGGGCGCGTTTCCACAGGCCTGGCCCCTGCGACCCGGCCGTAGCGGGGCGTTTGTTCACCCATCCGGGAATCCGCGTGTGGCCGATCGCGGACCGGTCGCCTCGTCGGCGCAGAAATGGGCCCGGATACGCGGGAAACGGGCATGCCGGTGGAACCTGCGGCGTCGTCTGTCGCGACGGGCCGCACGTTTATCGGGTGTCAGTTATGAGCCGGGAATCCCGGGCATTTGTCGGCCCTGGAAGCCGGGGCGGCTCGGAACGCTGAGCCGACCTCAGGGGTGCGTTGGTCAGGCCGCGTGGCTGAACCGCGGGTTCGGCGAGCCGACGTCGAGGTCGGTGATGTCCCGGCCGCACTGGGTGCGGGCCTCGACGAGGTGGAGCCTTGCTTCGATGGTGTTCACGGCGGCTCTGGCGACGTCCCAGGTCAGGTGGCTGTAGATATTCGCGGTGGTCGACAGGGTGGAGTGCCGCAGGGTCTTGGAGATGACGGCCATGGAGACGTTGCCTCCAGGGCGAGGGTGGCGGCGAGGTGGCGCAGGTCGTGGATGGTGACGTGGGGCAGTGCGGCCTGTTCGCGCAGTTCGTGGAAGCGCCGGCGGACGGCGGCCGGGTGGAGGGGCTTGCCGTCGGGGCCCTGGAAGACGTGGCCGTTGATGGTGGCCGTGCTGCGGGTCATGGCGCGCTGGAGGGCGGCGGCGACACGGTCGGACAGGGGGACCCAGTTGCGGCTCTTCTTGGTCTTCGGCGCGGTCAGGACGAGTTCGTGGTTGTCGACGGCGGACAGGGTGTGGCGGATGTACATGACGCGGTCGTCGAGCCGCACGCACAGGCGCTGGAGACCGAGTGCCTCGCCCTTGCGCAGGCCGGTGCCGATGATGACCTCGAAGAGGTCGGCGAAGGCGGGGTCGACGTTGCGGCAATGGGAGAGGAACGCGACGGCCTGTTCCGCGGTCCAGGGGACGCGTTCGTCGGGGCGGGGCCTGCGCATGGGCAGGGGCTGGGCGGCGTTGAAGGGCAGGCGGTGGGCGCGCACGGCCGTGCCCAGGGCGCTGGAGAGCGTGGCGAGGCAGTGGTAGACGGCCTGGCGTCCGCGGCCGGCTTCGAGCTGCTCGTGGGCATAGGCGGCGATGTGGTCGTGGGCGAGCTCCTCCAGGCGCAGCTTGCCGAACACGGGTATCAACTCGCAGAGCACGTAGGTGCGGTAGCGGGCGTAGGTGGTGGGCTTGAGCAGGAACTCCATGCCCTTGAGCCACTTGGTGAGGTAGGCGGCCACCGTCTCGTGCGGGTCGGCGTCGAAGCCCAGTTGGCGCCCTTCGAGGAAGCGCCGAAGCGCCGTCTCGGCGGCGAAGGCATCCTCGAAGCCGCCACGGCGCACGGTGCGCCTGTGGCCGGTGAGTGAAGGGATGTCCACGGCGAACGTCCACGTGCCCCTCCTCGGCCAGGTGCGGACACGACGCTCCGAGTTGCCGTCGGTCGGCGTCGCGGCATCCGCACCGACGGTAGACCCGGCCCGGCCGTCCTGACTTGCGCACTTCCCCAGCCTCCTGCGGCAGTTGGTCCCTTGGTCGACCCGCGGAGGCTACCGGGGCACTGCCCCGACGCTCGCCTGCGACCACCATGCGATCACCAACGCCGAATTGGGGCCCTGACCTGCGGCTCGCGGTGAGGGCCCGCAGGTGGCTGGCAGGTCCCGGGTGCGGTGACGAGGGCATCGGGGTCTGTCTGAGGTGGCTGCGCACCGGGCACTGGCGCTCCGGGCTGGGGACACCACGTCACCAGCCACTCGATCCGGAGTATCGCGTCCAGTGCCGAGGACCCCGGTCGTGCGCGGGTGGTGGGAGCGTGCGGCCCGTGTTGAGGAACACAGCGGACTTGTTGCCGAAGTGCCCGCTGAGTCGGAGCTTATGAGTGCCGCGAAGGCCTTGCCGGCGTCCGTCCGCTCCAGTTCCAGGACGGCGCGGGACGAGGCATGGTTGAGCGCCTGTTCTCCGGGCTCGACCCGCTGCGCGTAGCCGCGACCAAGCCAGCGGTACTCGGCGACGACATCGTGCGGGTCGTGCCCGACCTCCGGCAGGTCGCCCTCAGGAGCCTGCAGGAGGGCGTGGGCCTTCCCCGCGAGACTCCCAGGATGCGCGTCCGCAGCCTGTCGAGCCGTAGCACCAGAGCCAGCCCGGCGGCAGTGCCGCCATCCATCCTGGGTCGGGCATCAACCGCTGGCGCACCCGACTCGGCTGGCCAACTCGAGCGCGCACTCGACCTACCGCTGAGGAGGACGGCTTGCCGGGCGGGGCCGGTGACCTCGCCGAGTTCGACGCTCTCGTCGGCGCCCTGTTCGGTGGCGGTCTTGGCGAGGACGGTCCGGGTTGGTTCCGGGTCGTCGGGTTCGAGGAGTGCGGCATCGAGGATCACGCGTGCCCGGGGTGCCGGCCACCATCATTGGTCGGTACCCCGGGCCTTGTTGCGTCAGGTCGGGATCAGGGCAGGTGCCAGATCTGGTTGGCGGCGGCGGAGCAGTCCCAGAGGATCAGCTGGGTGCCGGCGGGACCGGCGCCCGAGTCGTCCAGGCACTTGTTGCTCTGCGGGTTCTTGAGGGTGCCGTCGGCCTGGGGCTGCCAGACCTGGTTGCCGGCCCCGTTCACGCAGCCGTACAGCTGGATGGGGGTGTTGTTGCCGGGGTTGGTGCCGGGGGCGGTCATGCATTTGCCGAGGGTGCGCAGGGTGCCGTCGGTGCCGACGGTCCACTGCTGGTTGGCGGCGGTGCCGCTGCAGGCCCAGACGACGATGGGGTTGCCGTCGGTGGTGCCGGCTCCGGAGTCGTCGACGCACAGGCCGTTGATGCCGGTGATGTGGCCGGTGCCGGTGGTCTTGTCCAGGCCGATCTGGACGGTGCCCAGGTGGCTGGCGGCTGTGGCCGGTGTGCCGGAGAGCCGGCTGAACGTCATGCCGGAGACCGGGGCCGACACCTGCTGGACCAGGTAGGACTTGCCGGCCGTGGTCGGGATGGTGAACTGTCCGGCACTGGTGGGGCGGACGATGACGGTCTTCTGGTCGGTGCCGTCGACGACCGAGACGCTCTGGCCGGGCCAGGGATTGCGGATCTTGATCGTGCCGGTGGAGCCGGCGTGGATGCCGACGGTGCCGATGACGCCGCCGTGGACCTGGACGGAGACGGTGCTCCCGCCGTGGATGTACTGGGTGCCGTCGGCGTCCCAGCCCTGTGGCAGGGCCGGAGCGATTCGCAGCAGGCCGTCGTAGTCCTGGACCAGGGCCTCGTTGATCGCCAGTGCGACGTTGGCGGCCTGCTCGATGTACGGCTCGCTGCCGCCGGACTGGCCCCACAGGTTGGCCAGGCCGGTGGGGTAGGTCTGGTACTTCTGGGTGAGCGCGGTCAGGTCGGCGGCGACCCGGTCGGGCAGGCCGAGGCGGGCGGCGTGGACGGCGTCGAAGCTCCAGTCGTTCTGCTGGACGTTGACCCGGCTGTTGTAGGTGCGCTGCGCCAGGGAGAGCAACGGCGAGTTGTCGCCGATCAGGTTGTAGGGCCAGACGGCTTCGAGGTCGTCGTTCTCGGTGTTGTAGACGGGCGCGGTGGGCTGGGAGGACTGGCCGAGGACGTCGGTGCCGGAGGCGTCGGCGGCGGCGGTGAGGTTCTGCCGGTGGGTCGCGGCGTCGGTGCGCGGGTAGTCGGGGATCTGCGGGATCGCGGCCTGCAGCTGGGATACCAGCGTGGCGTCGGTGCTCAGCGCCTGGGCGGCGGAGATCGTGGCGGGGAAGAGGGCCTTCATCGCGTCGACCATGTTGACCGGGTCCTGCACGTTCCACTGGTTCTCGTGGACGTTGGCCACCGCGTGCCGCTTGCCGTCCGCTCCGACGGTCGTGTACGCCAGCAGGAACTGGGCGGGCTGTTGCATGAGCGGGTAGTTGGTGGTGAGGAAGTTCCGGTCGCCGGTGGTCAGGTACTGCTGCCAGACCCACAGGCCGATCTCCGCGCCGGAGGAGACGGTCCGGCCGTTCCAGGTGGACAGGGCGTCGTCGCAGGAGGCGGCGCCGAACGGGTCGCTGTCGCTCTGGAAGCCGTTGCCGTTGAAGCGCATGGTCTCCGGCACGCAGATGCCGGGCCGGTTGCCCGTGTAGGTCCTGGTCCAGGCCTGGATGTTGGCCAGGTTGGAGGTGTAGAGGTTGAACACGCCGGAGTTGAGCGCGGAGGCGCCGGCGCCGATGTTCGCGGCCACCTGGCCGCGCAGGTTCCAGAACCAGTAGCCGGCCGGGTACCAGTTCTGGGTGTCCTGGGAGAAGTTGAAGAGGTCGGCGACGCCGGCCTGGGAGCCGGGCAGCGGCCCGCGGGACTCCTCGGCGGTGTAGAAGTAGTACAGGGTGCGAAGCTTCTCCAGGTAGTTGGCGGTGCCGTCGGCCGAGGAGAGCTTCACCAGGCCGAGCTTGGCCCAGTAGTCGTGCCACCAGCTCAGGTGCGGGGCCTGGAGGGTGCCGGTGCTCGCGGCCGCGTCCGTGCCCAGCAGCGCGGCGGCGGTGGTGGCGGCGTTGCCGCCGGTCCAGCTCGGGCTGCCGACCAGGATGCGGAAGCTGCCGTCGGTGTTGGGGGTGAAGTTCACCTTCACGGTCTGCGAGTCGGTGACCGTGGCAGTGACGTTGCGTCCGCCGGCGGTGAGCGCGGCCAGCGAGCCGAAGGTCCGGCCGGAGCCGGTGGTGGCGTTGTCGTCGACCCAGGTCTCGGCGAGGGTCGCGATGCCGCCCGAGACCGCGGCGGTCGGCGTGCGGCCGGACCACAGGTTGACCGTGGCGGACTGGGCGGTGTTCGGGTCGGCGCCGGTCACGTCCACGACCAGCTCGTCCTTGTCGGCGCGGACGTAGATCGTCGCGCTCATCCCGCCGCCGGACTCGCGCAGCACGCCGTCGTACGGGTCGACGGTGGCGGTGAAGTCGGCGGCGTTCGTGATCCGCGACAGGCCGGGGATCTGCAGCCAGCCGGGGGACTTGCGGCCGGGCAGGGTGTCGGCGCGGTTGAGTTGGGCTGTGAAGCCGTTGGCGGCCCAGACCGCGGCGCCGAGAGTGCCGTTGCCCAGCGGCATCGACTGGGTCGCCGCGGTGTTCGGGCTGCCCAGGGCGATGTTCGCCTCGCGGACGAGGCTAGCGGCATCGACGGAGAATGCGCCGCCGGACCAGGCGGTGGTCGTGGTGGCGGCGGTCGCCGTGGCGGGGGACCAGGCGGCGGCGGTGGTACCAAGGGCCAGGGCGACTATCGCCCTGACCACCGGTGCACTTCGCATGGTGCGGCCTTTCAGTGGGGGTGGGTGGGGAGCAATCACTGGTGGTGCGCAGACCGCAGTCCCGTCGTCCCGTTGTCGTGGTGGCTGCTGGTCTGGTTCTGGGGCCCGCCTCGGTCAGCCCGTGGCACGGTTGGCCCGGAGTGACGGGTCGTCAACGTTCTCCTTGGTGACCAGCGGGGCGGGGAGCTGGTGGCCGGCGGGCTTGAGCAGGCCCTTCTGCTGGAGCAGTGCGAGGGTCGGCTGCAGGAACACACCGCCGGCCTGCATGTGGACGCCGCCGGGGTCCGGGTTGGCGGCCAGGGTGGACCGGATGGTTCGGCTCTTCATGTGTCAGACCGTCCTGGGCAGTAGGGGTCGTGCGCACTGGCGGGAGAACGGATGCGCGGGACTCGGCACGTCGCCGTCAGGCGTTGGTGCCGAGGTCCAGCGAGCCGGTGCCCGCGGCCAGCCAGTCTTCGACGGCGGCGACGTGCACGGTGCTGGCACTGGCGGCCAGGACGGCATCGCGGTTGACCAGCGCCTGCCAGATGGCCTCGTGCTCACGGTGGGCCTGCTCGCGGGCGGTGGTGTGCGTACCGCGCACGATGCGTAGCCGCTGCGTGTGGGTGGAGAGGATGCCGAGCAGGGTGGACAGCACGGGGTTGCCGACGGCGTCGGCGATGGTGCGGTGGAACTCGATGTCCAGCTCGATGAACTCCTCGATGCCGACGGCCGCGGCGCTCCGGTCGAGGACGGCCCGCAGCATTCGCAAGTGTTCGTCGGTGAGCAGGCCTGCGGCGAGGGCGGTGGCCTGTGGCTCCAGCAGGCGCCGTACCTGGAGGAGTTGGCGGGCCGTGTGCCCGTGGGAGACGTCGGCGGCGAAGGTCATGGCTTCCAGCAGGAGGTGGGGTTCCAGGCCGGAGACGTATGTGCCGTCGCCCTGCCTGGGGTCGAGGATCCGCATCGCGGTGAGCGCCCGGACGGCCTCGCGCAGCGAGTTGCGCGACAGCCCGAGCTGGTCGGCGAGATCCCCCTCGTTGGGGAGCCTCGCGCCGGGCGGCAGGACGCCGGAGACGATCATCTCCTTGATCTTCTCGATGGCCCGGTCGGTCACCGCCATGGTCTTTCGCCTCCTGCGTGCGGGCATGGGAGTGATGGTCGGTCGAGGGGCGGGGAAGGGGAGGCCGAAGCGGCGCGACCGGTTCCGCCGGGCTGGTCGCGCCGCTTGGGCGGCTCTCAGGCTGTGGGGCCCGTCACTCCTGCTTCTCGCCCGAGGCGAAGCGGGAGATGATCAGCGCGACGATGATGATCGCGCCGTTGAGGAACTGGTTCCACAGTGGCGGCACGCCCGCGAGGGTCATGACGTTGACCACGAGCTGGAGGGTCAGCACCCCGGTCAGGGCGCCGAAGAGGGTGCCGCGGCCGCCGTTGAGGCTGACGCCGCCGATGACGGTGGCGGCGAAGACCTGGAAGATCCACCCGTTGCCCTGGTCGGCGGAGATGGAGCCGTAGTGGCCGGTGTAGAGGACGCCGGCGAACGCAGCCAGCAGGCCACCGAGGATCAGCACGGTCCAGGTGATCCGGTCGACCCGGATGCCGGCGGCGCGGGCGGCCTCGGAGTTGCCGCCGATCGCGTACAGGGCGCGGCCGTGGCGCAGCCAGGCGAGGGCGCAGCCGCCGGCCAGGAAGAGCAGGGCGCAGATCCAGATCGCCGCCGGCACGCCGAGCCAGCTGGTGCTGCCGAGGTAGGTGAAGGAGCCGGGCAGGTTGACGATCGACTGGCCCTGGGAGATGGCGACCTGGAGGCCGCGGAGCAGGGTGAGCGCGCCGAGGGTGACGATGAAGCCGTTGAGGCGCAGCTTGAGGATCAGGAAGCCGTTGATCGCCCCGATGACCGCACCGACGGTCAGGCACAGCGGGATGGCCGCCCAGGAGGGGAAGAGGCCGAGGCCGTTGAAGCGTGCGCCGTGGTCGGGCAGGACCAGCCAGACGGCGATGACGGGGGCCACGCCGATCGTGGATTCCAGGGACAGGTCCATCCGGCCGACGATCAGGATCAGCGCCTCGGCCAGGACCAGCAGGCTCAGTTCGGTGGCCTGCTGGCCGACGCCGAGCAGGTTGTCGGAGGTGAGGAAGGCGGGCGAGACCGCGAATCCGATGATGCCGAGCACCAGGAGTACCGGGACGAGGGAGAGGTCACGGTAGCGGGCGAGCTGGAAGCGGCGCTCGGCGGGCCGGGTGACGGCGGGCGCCGCGTGGGCGCGGACCTCAGTGGTGGGAGACATGGCTTTCCTTCGTGTCGGTCGGGCCGGCCATGCCCTCCATGGCTGAGACCAGTTGTTCGTCGCTCCAGCCGTGCTCGAACTCGGCGACGACGCGGCCGTGGAACATGGCCACCACCCGGTCGCAGACCCGCAGGTCGTCGAGTTCGTCGGACACGATCAGGGCGGTCTTCCCAGCGTCGGCGACCGTGCGGACGGTGCCGAGCAGGGACTCCTTGGACTTGACGTCGACGCCGTTGGTGGGCCGGATGGCGACCAGGACGTCCGGTTCGGTGGCCAGGGCGCGGGCGATGACGACCTTCTGCTGGTTGCCGCCCGAGAGGGCGGACACCGGGGCCGAGGGGCCGGGCGTCTTGATGTCGAGGTCGCCGATCATCCGCTCGGCGAAGGCCCGGGTGCGCGAGGGCAGTACCGTGCCGAACGGCCCGAGCTGGTCGGTGACGGTCAGGGTGGCGTTCTCGGCGACGCTGCGCTGCGGGATGAGGCCCTGGATGTGCCGGTCCTCGGGCACGAAGCCGATGCCGGCCGCGAGAGCGGCGGGAACGCGTCCGGTGCGCACCGGACGGCCGGCGACGGCTATCGTGCCGGCCTGCGGGCGGTGCAGCCCGGCGAGGGTCTCGCCGAGCCGGACGTTGCCGCTGGCGGCCGCTCCGGCCAGGCCCACGACCTCACCGGCCCGCGCGGTCAGGGAGAAGTCCTGGTAGGCGCCGGCCAGGCTCAGGCCGGAGACTTCCAGCAGTGGGGCGCCATCGGGGATCGTGCGGCCCGTCACCGACCAGGCGGGCTCGCTGTCCCGGGAGCTCTCACCGGTCATCGCCTCCACCAGGGCCTGCTGGTCCAGGTCGGCGACCGGTGCGGTGATGATGTGCCGGGCGTCGCGGTAGACCGTGACCGTGGTGCAGAGGTCGTAGACCTCCTGCAGGTGGTGGGAGATGAACAGGAACGCGACGCCCTGCTCCTGCAGTGAGCGCAGCTTGTCGAAGAGCCGCTCGATGCCGCGCGCGTCGAGTTTGGCGGTGGGCTCGTCCAGGATGATGAAGCGGGCCCCGAAGGACAGCGCCCGGGCGATCTCGACGAACTGGCGCTGTTCGACGCTCAGGTCCTCGGCGCGTGCGGTCGGGTCGACGTCCACGCCGTACTCGGCGAGCAGCTCGCCGGCTCGGTGGCGCAGCTGCTTCCAGCTGATCGGGCGCAGCGCACCGGTGCTCTGCCGGTCCAGGAAGAGATTCTCCGCGACGGTCAGCGCCGGGATGATGGTGGAGCGCTGGTAGACGCAGGCGACCCGGGAGCGCCAGGCGTCGGTGTCGCCGGAGGCTGGGGCCGGCTCGCCGTTGAAGCGCAGGGTGCCGGTGTCGGGGTGCTGCAGCCCGGTGAGGATCGAGACGAGGGTGGACTTGCCGGCGCCGTTGCGGCCGACCAGCGCGTGCGACTCGCCGGGCGCGACCGAGATGCGGGCGTCGCTGAGCGCGACGGTGGCGCCGAAGCGCTTGCTGATCCCGTCGGCCTCGACGACTGGGCCCCGGACGGGGCTGGGGTCCGCCATGGCGGGTCCTTTCAAGGTCGTACCCGTGGGCGGCGGTCCGCTGGGGGTGCCGGTGAGCCGCTCACGGGAGTCGGATGGGTCACTTGCCGACGTTGTTGCCCCACAGGGCCTTGTCGTCGACGTTGTCCTTGGTGACCAGCGGAGCGGGCAGCTGGTCCTCCAGGCCGTTCGGCAGCTGGATGATGGTGGACTCGTGGTCGGTCGCACCGGGCTGGAAGGTCTTGCCCTCGGTGGCGGCCTTGGCGTAGTACAGGGCGTACTTGGCGTAGAGGTCGGCGGGCTGGGAGACGGTGGCGTCGATGTCGCCCTTGCGGATCGCGTCGAACTCCTGCGGGATGCCGTCGTTGGAGATGATCGCGATGTGGCCGCTCTGGCCGGCGGGCTTGAGCAGGCCCTTCTGCTGGAGCAGGGCGAGGGTGGGCTGCAGGAAGACGCCGCCGGCCTGCATGTAGATGCCGCCGAGGTCGGGGTTGGCGGCGAGGGTGGACTGGAGCTTGGCGGAGGCGACGTCGCCCTTCCAGTCGGTGGCCAGCTCGATGACCTGGATGCCGGGGAACTTCTCCTTCATGCAGGCGGCGAAGGCCTCGGAGCGGTCGCGTCCGTTGATGGAGCTCAGTGCGCCCTGGAGCTCGGCGACCTTGCCCTTGCCGTCGAGCTGCTTGCCGAGGAACTCGCAGGCCTTGGTGCCGTACGCCTTGTTGTCGGCGCGCACCACCATGTAGACGTTGCCCTTGTCTGGGCGGGTGTCGACGCTGACCACCGGGATCTTCTTGGCCGACAGCGTCTCGAGGGTGGAGGCGATCGCGCCGGTGTCCTGAGGGGCCATCACCACGGCCTTGGCACCGGTGTTCTGGAACACCTGGACGTTGGCGACCAGCTTGGTCACGTCGTTCTGCGAGTTGCTCACCGGCAGGGTGTTCAGGCTCTGGGCGGTGGTGTCCTGCTTGACGTACTGCGCGTAGGAGTTCCAGAAGTCGGAGTCCGCCCGGGGCAGGTCGATGCCGATCGCCGGCTTGCCGGACGCGGACCCGCCGGAGTCGCTGCTGCGGTTGCAGGCCGTGGCGAACCCCGCCAGGACGATCACGGCGGCGGCCGTGGCCGCGATTCTGGAGGAGCGAGGCTTCATGGTGCTGATCTCCTTTGGCTGGGACGTCCGGTCCCCCGTGGACGGGGATCCGGCGTGGCGGGAGGCCGAGAGGCCGTCCCGGTGGGGCGAAGCGGGCAGGGGAGCAGGCCTCCCTTCCAGCCCTCACCAGGAGGGATGCCGGTTCCTGGTTGCGGCGGTCCGTGGCAGACGGAGCCGGATCGCGCTTCCCGCAGTCATCGGATGGCTTGCAGGCCAGGAGGACCATACGAGCCTGACATCTGACTGACAAGAGGAAACCTGGGATGATTCTCAACCGTGACGTCCAGGTTTCCGCCCCGTGTCATGAGTGAAGCGGCACTTCCGCCCTGAGCTGCCAATTTGATGGTTCTTTTGAGGGCGCACGAGTCGAAGGGCGCAGCAAACATCGGAGGACTTCTTGCGGTGGCGTGACGAGGCTCGTATGGTCGGGGCGTCACAGATTCATCCGATGTGTCGGCCGGTGAAGAGTCCCGGCTCGCAGACTTATGACGGGAGCAGGGCATGAAGCTGCTGCGGATCGGACCGGCGGGCGAAGAGGTTCCGGCGGCACTCGGCGACGACGGGCGGGTCTTCGCACTCACGGGCGTGACCACCGACATCGACGGGGCGTTCCTCGCGTCGGGCGGGATCGATCGCGTCCGCGACGCTCTTGCCGCCGACACACTTCCCGAGCTCGACCCCTCCGGCCTGCGGGTCGGAGCGCCGGTTGCCCGGCCGGGCAAGGTCGTCTGTATC
Organism: Kitasatospora sp. NPDC033851; assembly: GCF_055576085.1. Classification (NCBI taxonomy): domain Bacteria; kingdom Bacillati; phylum Actinomycetota; class Actinomycetes; order Kitasatosporales; family Streptomycetaceae; genus Kitasatospora; species Kitasatospora sp. NPDC033851. The sequence goes on from NZ_JBVIRL010000022.1 coordinate 112,352, forward strand.
GGCCTCAACTACCGTGACCACGCCGAGGAGACCGGAGCGGCTGTCCCCGTCCGGCCGGTGGTGTTCATGAAGGACCCGTCCACGGTGGTCGGTCCCTGTGACGGGGTGCTGATCCCGCGTGGTTCGACGAAGACCGACTGGGAGGTGGAGCTGGCGGTCGTGATCGGCCGTGAGGCCCGCTACCTGGACTCGCCGGACCAGGCCCTGGCCCATGTCGCGGGCTTCGCGATCAGCAACGACGTGTCCGAGCGCGAGTTCCAGCTGGAGTATTCCGGGCAGTGGGACCTCGGCAAGTCCTGCGAGACCTTCAACCCGCTCGGTCCGTGGCTGGTCACCCCGGACGAGGCCGGCGACCCGCAGGCCCTGGGCCTGCGTCTGGCCGTCAACGGCGAGACGCGACAGGACGGCAACACCAAGAACATGATCTTCGATGTCGCCCACATCGTCTGGTACCTCAGCCAGTACATGGTGCTCAACCCCGGCGACGTCATCAACACCGGCACCCCGGCCGGCGTGGCCCTGGGCCTGCCCGGCAACCCTTACCTGCGCGCGGGCGACACCGTCGAGCTGGCCATCGACGGCCTCGGCACCCAGCGCCAGACCTTCTCCAACGCGTGAAAGGCACCACCTTGTTCGCAACTACGGCGCGGATCACCGCCGTCGACACCTACGACATCCGCTTCCCCACCTCGCGGGAGCTGGACGGGTCCGACGCGATGAATCCCGACCCCGACTACTCCGCCGCCTACGTCGTCCTGCGCGCCTCCGCGGGCGGCCACGAGGGCCACGGGTTCACCTTCACCATCGGCCGTGGCAACGACGTCCAGGTCGCCGCCATCGACGCGCTGAGCGAGCACATCGTCGGACGTCCCGTCGTCGAGCTGTGCGCCGACCCCGGCTCCCTGTATCGCGACCTGATCGGCGACAGCCAGCTGCGCTGGCTGGGGCCCGAGAAGGGCGTGATGCACATGGCCATCGGAGCCGTGGTCAACGCCGTCTGGGACCTCGCCGCCAAGCGCGAGGGCAAGCCGCTGTGGCAGCTGCTCGCTGACGCCGACCCCGAGTGGCTGGTCTCCCAGATCGACTTCCGGTACATCGCGGACGCGCTCACCCCCGAGGAGGCGCTGGAGCTGCTGACCAAGGGCCGGCATGGCGCGGCCGACCGGACCGCCTTGTTGCTGCGGCGCGGCTACCCCGCCTACACCACCTCGCCCGGCTGGCTCGGGTACTCGGACGAGAAGCTCACCCGCCTCGCCAAGCAGGCGGTGGCCGGCGGCTTCAGCCAGATCAAGCTGAAGGTCGGCGCCGACCTTCAAGACGACATCCGCCGCTGCCGCACCGCCCGCCAGGCCGTCGGCCCGGACATTCGCATGGCGATCGACGCCAACCAGCGCTGGAACGTCGCCGAGGCGATCGAGTGGACGAACGCCCTCGCCGAGTTCGACCCGTACTGGATCGAGGAACCGACCAGCCCGGACGACGTCCTCGGCCACGCCGCCATCCGCAAGGGTGTCCGCCCGATCAAGGTCGCCACCGGCGAGCACGTCCAGAACCGCATCGTCTTCAAGCAGCTGCTCCAGGCCGGCGCGATCGACGTCCTCCAGCTGGACTCGGCCCGGGTGGCCGGTGTCAACGAGAACCTCGCCATCCTGCTGCTCGCCGCCAAGTTCGGCGTCCCGGTCTGCCCGCACGCCGGTGGCGTGGGCCTGTGCGAACTGGTCCAGCACCTGTCGATGTTCGACTACGTCGCGCTCTCCGGGACCACTCAGGACCGGGTGATCGAGTACGTCGACCACCTCCACCAGCACTTCCTCGACCCCGTCGTCATCGACGCCGGCCACTACCGGGCGCCCACCGTACCCGGCTTCTCCGCCACCATGCACCAGGCCACCATCGACACCTACACCTACCCCGACGGCGCGTTCTGGGCCGCCGACCGGGCCGCCGCCGAGCAGCAGGAGCGCTCATGACCACCCGCGACCTCGACGGCCTGACCGCCCTGGTCACCGGCGGCGCCTCCGGCATCGGACTGGCCACCGCCCGACTCCTCGCCGACCGCGGTGCGGACGTCGCCGTCCTGGACCTCGACCCGAGCGGTGTCCACACCCCGCTGCGCGGCTTCACCGCCGACGTCTCCGACGATCAGTCCGTGCGCGCCGCCGTCGAGGCGGCGGCCGAAGCGCTCGCCGGGATCGACATCCTGGTCAACAACGCCGGTATCGGCGCCGCCGGAACCGTGGAGGACAACCCGGACGAGCAGTGGCACCGTGTCCTGGACGTCAACGTGCTCGGCATCGTCCGCACCACCCGCGCCGCGCTGCCCCACCTGCGTCGCTCGGCGGCGGCCTCAGTGGTGAACACCTGCTCCATCGCCGCGACCGCCGGACTGCCTCAGCGCGCGCTGTACTCGGCGAGCAAGGGCGCCGTCCTCTCGCTCACCCTGGCCATGGCGGCCGACCACGTCCGCGAGGGCATCCGGGTCAACTGCGTCAACCCGGGCACCGTCGACACCCCGTGGGTCGCACGACTGCTGGACGCGGTCGACGACCCGGCCGCCGAACGCGCTGCCCTGAACGCCCGCCAGCCCACCGGCCGACTGGTCAGCGCCGAGGAGGTCGCCGCAGCCATCGCCTACCTCGCCTCCCCGGCCGCCGCCAGCGTCACCGGCACCGCGCTCGCCGTCGACGGCGGCATGGCCGGCCTGCGCCTGCGACAGGAGCCACGCCCGTGAACCTGCGCCACCGCCCGCTCGGCGGCAGCAGGGTCCAGGTCACCGAACTCGCCTTCGGCGCAGCCGGCATCGGCAACCTGTTCACCCCGGTCACCGACGAACAGGCCGAACAAGCTGTCACCGCCGCCTGGGAAGCGGGCGTACGGTACTTCGACACCGCCCCGCACTACGGCCTGGGCTTGTCCGAGCGCCGCCTCGGTGATGCGCTGCGCGACCTGCCCCGGGACGACTTCACCCTGTCCACGAAGGTCGGCCGGCTGCTGGAGCCGACTCCCTCCGTCGACGGCGACGACCTGGCCAACGGCTTCGCCGTGCCCGCCACCCACCAGCGGGTCTGGGACTTCAGCGCCCGGGGCGTGCGCCACTCCGTCGAGGACAGCCTGAACCGGCTCGGCCTCGACCGAATCGACATCGCCTACCTGCACGACCCCGACGGCCACGCTGAACAGGCACTCGACGAGGCCTACCCCGAACTCGAACGCCTGCGCGCGGAGGGAGTCATCGGAGCGATCGGCCTCGGCATGAACCAGGCCGAGCTGCCCGCCCGCTTCATCCGCGAGACCGACATCGACGCCGTCCTGCTGGCCGGCCGCTACACCCTGCTCGACCAGCGAGGACTGGCCGAACTGCTGCCCTTGGCGCAGCAGCGGGGCGTCGGCGTGGTCATCGGAGGGGTTTTCAACTCCGGCCTGCTCGCCGACCCCCGCCCGGGTGCCACCTTCGACTACACCGCGGCCCCCGTCCACCTGCTCGACCGGGCCCTGGAGTTCAAGGCGGTATGTGAGAGGTACGGCGTACCGCTGCGCGCCGCCGCCCTGCGCTTCCCGTTCGGGCACCCGGCGGTGGCGAGCGTCCTGGTCGGCACCCGCAGCGCCGCCGAGGCCCGGGACGCCTCCGCCATGCTCGATCACCCCGTCCCGGCGGCGCTCTGGGCAGAACTCAGGGACCACGGACTGCTGCGGGAGGGCGTTCCCACCCCCGAGGAGGCGAGCTGATGCGCATCGCCCTGTTCATCACCTGTTTCAACGACACGATGTTCCCCGAGACCGGCCGTGCGGTGGTGACCGTACTGGAGCGGCTGGGCCACACCGTCTACTTCCCGCAGGAACAGACCTGCTGCGGGCAGATGCACTTCAACACCGGCTACCGCCCCGACGCCGTCCCACTGGTGGCCCGCTTCGCCCGGACCTTCGCCGACTACGACGCCGTCATCACGCCGTCCGCCTCCTGCGCCGGCATGGTCAAGGAGAACCACCCGTTGCTGGCCCGGGAGTACGGGCCCGCCGGCCTCCAACAGCAGGTCGCCGAACTGGTCCCCCGGGTGCACGAGTTCACCGAGTTCCTGACCGACGTCCTCGGCGTCACCGACGTCGGCGCCCGCTTCCCGCACCGCGTCGCCTACCACCCCACCTGCCACTCGCTGCGCGGCCTCCGTCTCGGCGACCGCCCCGACCGCCTGCTGCGCGCCGTCGAGGACCTGGACCTGGTCGACCTGCCCGCGGCCGACTCCTGCTGCGGCTTCGGCGGCACCTTCGCCGTCAAGAACGCCGACACCTCCGCCGCGATGCTCGCCGACAAGAACACTGCCGTCCTGGACAGCGGCGCCGACGTCCTGTGCGCCGCCGACAACTCCTGCCTGATGCACATCGGCGGCGGACTGTCCCGCCAGGGCTCGACCGTGCGCACCATGCACATCGCCGAGATCCTCGCCGCCTCCGAAGGAACCGCACGATGAGCAACCCCGGCAGCCGTGGCGTCGTCTGGCTCGGCGCCCCGTCCTTCCCCGACGCCGCCCGCGAGGCGCTCGGCAACACCCAGCTGCGTGCCAACCTGAAACGGGCAACCACGACCATTCGCGACAAGCGGCTCGTGGTTGCCTCCGAACTGGACGACTGGGAGCAGCTGCGCGACGCCGCCGCCGCGATCAAGAAGCGGACCTCACGCCACCTCGACCGTTACCTCGTCCAGTTGGAGGCCGCCGTCACCGCCGCGGGCGGCTCCGTGCACTGGGCCTCGGACGCCGTCGAGGCCAACCACATCGTGACCGAACTCGTGCAGGCCACCGGCGAACGCGAAGTCGTGAAGATCAAGTCCATGGCCACGCAGGAAATCGGCCTCAACGAGGCCCTGGCCGAAGCCGGCATCACCGCGTACGAGACCGACTTGGCCGAGCTCATCGTCCAGCTCGGTGACGACCGGCCCTCCCACATCCTCGTCCCCGCGATCCACAGGAACCGCACCGAGGTCCGGGACCTGTTCGTTGCCGAGATGGGCCACTGGGGCCGGCCCGCACCGGACGGGATCACCGACTCACCCGCCGAGCTGGCCGACGCGGCCCGGCTGCACCTGCGGCGGAAGTTCCTCTCCGCCAAGGTGGCCGTCTCCGGTGCCAACTTCGCCGTCGCCGACACCGGCACGGTCGTGGTTGTAGAGTCCGAGGGCAACGGCCGGATGTGCCTCACCCTGCCCGAGACCCTCATCACCGTGATGGGCATCGAGAAGGTCGTCCCCACCTGGACCGACCTGGAGGTCTTCCTCCAGCTCCTGCCCCGCTCGTCCACCGGCGAGCGGATGAACCCCTACACCTCCACCTGGACCGGGGTGACGCAGGGCGACGGCCCGCAGGACTTCCACCTGGTCCTCCTCGACAACGGCCGCACCGACACCCTCGCCGACACCGTCGGCCGCCAGGCCCTCGCCTGCATCCGCTGCTCCGCCTGCCTCAACGTCTGCCCCGTCTACGAGCGCACCGGCGGCCACGCCTACGGCTCCGTCTACCCCGGACCGATCGGCGCCGTCCTCACCCCCCAGCTCGTCGGCGTGGCGAACGCCGCTTCGCTGCCGTTCGCCTCCACCCTGTGCGGAGCCTGCTACGACGCCTGCCCGGTGAAGATCAACATCCCCGAGGTGCTGGCCCACCTGCGGGCCAAGGCCGTCGAGAGCAAGCCGAAGCGGGCGGAGGCGCTGGCCATGAAGGCCGCCGCCACCGTCCTCGACTCCCCGCGGCTGCTCTCCGCCGCCCAGAAGGCGGCCGCCCTCGGCGGCCGGGCCCTGGCCCGGGACGGAAGGATCGGCCGACTGCCGGGCCCGCTGCACGGCTGGTCCGACACCCGCGACACCCCCGCACCCCCCGCCGAGTCCTTCCGCACCTGGTGGCGAAAGAACAGGGACCAAGAAGCATGAACAGCCGCCAGGCCATCCTCGGCCGTATCCGCGCCGCGCTCATCGACGTCCCCGCCGGCGAACTGCCCAGCGACGTCCCCGTACCCCGAACCTACCGCCGTAGGCACACAGAGCCGGGCGAGGACACCGTCGCCCTGTTCGCCGAGCGGGTCGCCGACTACCGCGCCACCGTCACCCGCACCGACGAGGCGGGCCTGCCGACCGCCATCGCCGCCGCGCTCACCGCCCGCGGGGCGAGAAGCCTGGCGCTGCCTGGCGGCTTCCCCGCCGAGCTGCTGCCTCCCGGCGAATGGGAGTGGCACGCAGAACCGCTGGACATGGCGGTGCTCGACAGCTTGGACGGCGCGATCACCCTGGCCGCCGCCGGCATTGCCGTCACCGGGACCATCGTCCTCGACGCCGGCCCCGGCCAGGGCCGCCGCGCCCTCACCCTCGTCCCCGACTTGCACCTGTGCATCGTCCGCACCGCACAGATCGTCGCCGACGTCCCCGACGCCCTCGCCCGCCTCGACCCGCGGAACCCGCTCACCTTCATCTCGGGGCCGTCCGCCACCAGCGACATCGAACTCGAACGCGTGGAAGGCGTGCACGGCCCGCGCTCCCTGCAGGTCATCATCGTCGACCACCCCACCCGCCCGGAGCAGCCATGAGTGTCGCCCTGCACACCCGCGTCCGCGCCGACCGGATCGCCGAGTACGAGGCCGCCCACCGGGACGTGCCCGCCGACCTCGTCGCAGCCATCCGGGCCGCCGGCGTCACCTCGTGGAGGATCTGGCGCAGCGGTTGCGACCTGTTCCACCTGCTGGAGTGCGAGAGCTACCCCCGGCTCCTCGCCGAACTGGAGCACCTCCCGGTCAACGTCGCCTGGCAGGAGAAGATGGGCGAACTGCTCGACGTCAACCACGACTACTCCGACACCGGTGCCGGGGCCGGCCTCCCGGTGGTGTGGGAGCTGTGACCGGACCTCAGATCATCGACGCGCACCACCACGTCTGGGACCTCGCGGTGCGGCCGCAGCCCTGGATCAGCGGTGAGGCCCTCGCTCCACTGGCCCGCTCCTTCACCGCCGCCGACCTCGCCCCCGAAGCCGCGGAGGCCGCAGTGGCCGCCACGGTCGTCGTGCAGACCGTCTGCGTCCCCGAGGAGACCCCCGAACTGCTGGCGCTGGCCGACGGCAGCGACCTGGTCGCCGGCGTCGTCGGCTGGACCGACCTCACCGCCGCCGACGTCGTCGACGCGATCGCCGCCCTCCGTGAACTCCCCGGCGGGGATCGGCTGGTGGGCATCAGACATCAGGTCCAGGAGGAGCCCGATCCCGAGTGGCTGCTGCGCCCCGACGTACAGCGCGGCCTGCTCGCCGTGGCCGAGGCCGGCCTCGTCTACGACCTCGTCGTCAGGCCGCACCAGTTGCGCACCGCCGCCCTCGCGGCCGCCCGACTTCCCGGCCTGACGTTCGTCCTCGACCACCTCGGCAAGCCCCCGATCGCCGACGGCACGCTCTACCCCTGGGCAGCGGACCTGCGCCGCCTGGCCGCGCTGCCCAATACGGTGGGCAAACTCTCAGGCCTGGTGACGGAAGCCGCCCCTGGCCGGTGGCGTCCTGCGGACCTCGCGCCGTACACCGACACCGCCCTGGAGGCCTTCGGCCCGCAACGGCTCCTCTTCGGCTCCGACTGGCCGGTCTGCACCCTGGAGGCCGGCTACACCGAGGTCACCCGGATCACCAGGCACCTCGTGGACGGGCTCAGCGCGAGGGAGAGGGACGCGGTGTTCCGGCACAACGCGATCCGCGTGTACGGGCTCGGCGGCCAGCGCAGGCCTGCCGAGGGACGTCCAGGCCCGACGGGTCCGTAGCCGACCCGGACGAAGGACGGCCCGCCCGGGGCAGCTGCCGCACGGACGGGCACCGGTGGATAGCGCCGGACCGCTTTGACCTGCCACGGTCAAGGTGATCTGGGCGGCCGCCGTGGAAGCTATGCTGCAACGATCAGGACCAGGGAGGCAACGGCGTGCCAGTCACCGACTCGGCGATCGAGAAGATCAAAGCCATGATCGTCAGTGGAGAGCTGCGCCCCGGTTCGCGACTCCCCAAGGAGGCAGACCTGGCCGAGCGGCTCGGCCTGTCGCGCAACTCCCTGCGTGAGGCGGTGAAGGCCCTCTCGCTCATCCGGGTGCTCGACGTACGCCAGGGAGACGGCACGTACGTGACGAGCCTGGAGCCCAACCTGCTGCTGGATGCGCTGGGCTTCGTCGTCGACTTCCACCAGGACAACTCGGTGCTGGAGTTCCTGGAAGTCCGCCGCGTCCTGGAACCCGCCGCTGCGGCCATGGCTGCCCGAGTGATGCCGGACGAGGAAATCTCCGCGCTCGGGGAGCTCCTGGAGGGCCTGAGCGACGATGCCTCCCTGCAAGAACTGATCGACAACGACCTCGAGTTCCACCGCAGGATCGCAGCCGGTTCCGGCAACACCGTCCTGTGCTCGCTCGTCGACGGCCTGTCCGGCCCGACCGCCCGGGCGCGGATCTGGCGAGGGCTGACCGAGGAAGGTGCGGTCGACCGGACCCGCCAGCAGCACCACGCCATCCTCGATGCGATCGCCCACCGCCGCCCCGACCTCGCGCACGCCTGGGCGACGGTGCACGTGGCAGGCGTCGAGCAGTGGCTGCGGGACACCCTCGGCGCAGCCGGATCCTCGCTCGGCTGACCCAGGACGAGCGCTTCAAGAGAGATCGTCGGTGACGACGGTGTGCGCAGCAGTATGCGGGTGATCCCTGGCGGTGAGAAGTACCGCCCGTCCCCGGGGGCCGCGGCGACGCACACGAAACCGAGCGCGCTGGTCACGTCGTCGCAGCAGCAGCACACCCCTGATTCGAAGCCGGCCTTCCGGCAGACGGCTGCCGCACGTGCCGCCAGCCCCGGCATGGACAGGGGCTCGGGCGGCACGGAGGACTCGTTCCCCACGCTGCGGCCAAAACCACGGCTTCTCCTAACTCCGTATGACGATCAGGCTGGGTGGTCGGCCGCTGGTCAGTGCCGACGAGGTCCCGGTCGTGCCGCGCCTCGCCCTGGTACGGACTGACACGTCCGGGCGGTGTCTAGCGAGCTGTTCGGCCGAGCATTCGGCGAACGGTGCGCCGCGGCTGACGTTGCCGCGATGGAGCACGCGTTCAGTCGGCGACTATGTGGCCCGAAGCTCTCCTGCGACCTCTCCGACCTCGCCCCGCCGGGCGGGCCGCCCAGGAGGAAGCGGTATGTCGGCCTCCCCGACGCGATCGAGGCAACTGAGCCCCTGTCGTCCGACCCCAGCCGAACCGGCTCCATGCCATAGAGCCCCTATACATCCGACCTTTTAGTATCCTGAGGTGCAGTCATTGCTGGCGTCTCTGCTTGGCGCCGCCGTAGCTACAGCTCGACTGTTCAAGCAATTGCGAGTCAAAGTTGTTGACTTGTGCGCGAATGCGTTCCATATTGAGCAACATTGAACCTCGCACACCCTTCCGGCGCCAGACGGGCCGCCGGGTCCTCCAGTCGCGCCCTTGGAGCGTTACGTGCGCAGACATCCTATCAATTTCCGAAACATGCTCACCATGTTCGCAACCTCTGCGGTCGCTCTCGCCGCCACCTTCACCGCGATCCCGAGTTCGCCCGCAGTCGCTGCTCCAGCGCAACGGATCGCCATCGACGGAGCGTCAAGCGGCCGTGCCTTCGACGGAATTGGCGCGATCAGTGGCGGCGGGGCCACCTCCCGGCTCCTGGTCGACTACCCCGAGCCGCAGCGCACTCAGGTGCTGGACTACCTGTTCAAGCCCGGCTACGGCGCTTCACTGCAGATGCTGAAGGTTGAGATCGGCGGTGACGCGAACTCCTCCGACGGACCTGAGCCGAGCCACATGCGCACCCCGACCGAGGTCGACTGCAACCGCGGCTACGAGTGGTGGCTGATGGAGCAGGCCAAGGCACGCAACCCCGACATCACGTTCTACGGCCTGGAGTGGGCGGCGCCGGGCTGGTTGAACGGCGGCATCTGGTCCCAGGACAACATCACCTATCTCAAGTCCTGGCTGGGCTGCGCCCAGAGCCACGGACTGAAGGTCGGCTACCTGGGCGGCTGGAACGAGAACGGCTACGACAAGGCCTGGTTCGAGAACCTGCGCACCGCCCTGGACGGCAGCGGCCACGCCGACACCCTGTTGGTGGCCTCCGACAGCAATGACGCGACCTGGACGGTCGCCTCGGACCTGGCCACGGACAGCGCCTTCAACCGGGCGGTCGCGGTCGTGGGCCTGCACGGCGTGTGTTGGAACTCGACCCCGGTGTACACCGCCTGCCCGGGCAGCAGCACCGCGACCGGGCTGGGCAAGCCGCTGTGGGTGGCCGAGGACGACAACGACAGCGACGGCGCCAATCCGCCGGCGCTGGCCCGCAACCTCAACCGCCAGTACATCGACGCCAGAATCACGTCGGACATCAAGTGGGCGCTGGTCGGCTCCTGGCCCTCGAACCTTCCGTTCGCCGGGGCCGGCCTGATGGCCGCCGACCAGCCCTGGTCGGGCAACTACACTGTGGGCCGCGACATCTGGGTGACGGCACACACCACGCAGTTCGCCAAGCCGGGCTGGCGCTACCTGGACACGGCCAGCGGCTATCTGTCCGGTACCGGGATCAACGGCGACCGGCACAGCGGGAGTTACGTCACCCTGAGGTCCGGCCAGGACTACAGCACGGTCATCGAGACCACCGACGCCTCGGCCGCGAAGACGATCGCGCTCAGCGTCGCCGGCGGGCTGTCCACCGGGCCGGTGCACGTGTGGGACACCGACATGAACGCCACCGACCCCGCCCGGTGGTTCGTCCACACCCAGGACATCGTGCCGCGAAACGGCGGCTACTCGCTGACCGTGCAGCCCGGCCACCTCTACACCGTCACCACCACCACCGGCCAGGGCAAGGGCACTGCTGTCGCGCCGCCCGCGAAGAGCGTCCCGCTGCCGTACCAGGCCGACCTGAGCGGATACCCGGCCCGGGCCACCGCCCGGTACTTCCACGACTGGGCCGGGGCCTTCGAGACCGCGCCCTGCCCGGCGGGCACCGACACCCCGATGTGCCTGCGCCAGGTGATCACCGCACCCGCCCACCCCTGGCACACCGACATGAACTACACCCCCGCCACCCTGCTGGGCGACCCGTCCTGGAGCAACTACCAGGTCTCCACTGACGTGCTGTTGGAGGAGACGGGCAGCTCCGCCGAGCTGCTGGGCCGGATCGACCACGTCGACCACGACCGCTCCGCCTACCACCTGAGGATCGACGACGGCGGTTCCTGGCGACTGTCCAGCGAGGACCGCTCGGGGACCGACACCGTCCTGGCCGCCGGCAGCTACCCCGGCGCGGGCGCCGGGACCTGGCACAACGTCTCGCTGGCGATGCAGGGCCAGTCGATCACCGCCTTCGTCGACCACGTCCAGGTCGCCTCGCTCACCCACGCAGGCCACGCGATCGGCCAGAGCGGACTGGCCGTCGGCGGCTTCCAGCACGCCGACTTCACCCACTTCGGCGTGACCCCGCTCGCCGGACCCGCCACCACGCCCGTCACCAACACCAACAGCGGCAAGTGCCTCGACGTCAGCGGCAGTTCGACCGCTGACGGCGCGGAGGTCCTGCAGTGGACCTGCGGCAGCGGCAAGGCCAACCAGCTGTGGACCCCCGTTCCGGTGGCCGGTGGCACGACGGTGCAGCTGGTGTCGGCCAACAGCGGCAAGTGCCTTGACGTCAGTGGCAGTTCGACCGCTGACGGCGCGCAGGTCCTGCAGTGGACCTGCGACAGCGGCAAGGCCAACCAGGAGTGGACGCTCGTCCCGCTGGCCGGCGGCGCAATGGTGCAGCTCGTGTCGGCCAACAGCGGCAAGTGCCTCGACGTCAGCGGCAGTTCGACCGCAGACGGGGCCCTCGCCGTCCAGTGGACCTGCACCACAGGCCGGACCAGCCAGCAGTGGACCACGACCCAGTAGTACGGCACCCGCCGTCCTGATGCCGGCCGGTCTCCTGGAGCCCTGAAGCCGCGAGACCGGCCGCACCAACCCCAATCCCACCCATTCCCACTCCCTGCTGATCGGCCTGCTCAACGGCGCGATCATCGTCTACGGCCGGGTCAACCCCACCATCGCCACCCTGGCCGGGCTCGCCGCGTACAAGGGGCTCGCCCAGCTCATCTCTGACGGCCGCGCCCAGGGCTACGTCCTCAACAACGACGTGTTCGTCTTCCTCGGCCGTGGCAAGATCGCCGGACTGCCGGTCATGGTCTGGATCGTCATCGCCGTCGCGGTCGCCGTGCACGTGCTGCTCACCCGGACCGACATCGGCCGCAACGTCTACGTGATCGGCGGCAACGACACCGCCGCCCGCCTCGCCGGCGGCAACATCAACAAGTACCTGGTCGCCGTCTACGGCCTGATCGGCATCGTCGCCGCCGTCGCCGGCATCCTGCTCACCGCCCGCACCGGCTCCGGCCAGCCCACCTCCGGCAGCGAAGGCCTCGAACTCAAGGCCATCACCGCCGCCGCCCTCGGCGGCTGCGCCCTCAAGGGCGGCAAGGGCACCATCGGCGGCACCCTCCTCGCCATCGCCCTGCTCGGGTGCCTGGAGAACGGACTGACCGTCGAAGGCATCAACTCCTTCTGGCAGAACGTCGCCCAGGGCACCCTGCTGGTCGTCGCGGTCGTCGTCCAGCAGCGCCGCAGCGCCGCAGCGGCGAACGCGCCGCCGGCTTCCCCGCCTGACCCGCCGTCCTCGGGCCCCGAGCCGCGTCGCCCCGATGGCACGCACCGCGCCGTACGGAAGCGCGCCGGCTGCGACCGCACGCACCCACGACCCTCGGACGGTCCGTCCGAGCCGCACGGATCCCCCACCACCCCACGAGGAGCTGGAATGACCTGGCGATCACGCCCACGCACCACCCTGCTAGCCGCCCTCACACTGATGGTCGCCACGCTCACCGGCGCGGCGGCGACCACCCCCGCGCAGGCCGCCGCCGCGCCGACGATCACCATCGACGGCACCAAGCCGGGGCGGGTCTTCGACGGCGTCGGAGCGATCTCCGGCGGCGGCGGTAACTCCCGACTGCTTGCGGACTATCCCGAACCGCAGCGCAGCCAGGTGCTGGACTACCTGTTCAAGCCCGGCTACGGCGCGTCGCTCCAGATCCTCAAGGTGGAGATCGGCGGAGACACCAACTCCACCGACGGCGCCGAGGCCAGCCACATGCACACCGCCGACACCGTGGACTGCAACCAGGGCTACGAGTGGACCATGATGGAGCAGGCCAAGGCCCGCAACCCCGACATCAAGCTGGCCGCGCTGTCCTGGGGCGCACCCGGCTGGGTCAACGACAACAGCACCACCAGCAACACCGTCTACACCCCGAAGATGCACGACTACCTGCTCTCGTGGCTCGGCTGCGCCCGGCATCACAACCTGACCATCGACTACCTCGGTGGCTGGAACGAGCACGACGCCGACCCCCAGTGGTACGTGGGCCTGAAGAACAAGCTCGTCGCCGGCGGCTACGGCTCGGTGAAGGTCGTCGCCCCCGACCAGTTCGGCTACCAGGTCGTCGACCAGATGACCAACGACGCCGCCTTCCGCAACGCCGTCGACATCGTCGGGGTGCACTACCCCTGCGGCTACAACAGCGACTTCAGCAACTGCAAGCCCGCCGCCGACTCCGCCTCGATCGACAAGGCCCAGACCCTCGGCAAGCCCATCTGGGCGAGCGAGAACGGCTCCGAGGACTACCAGAACGGAGCGAGCTCGGTGGCCCGCGGCATCAACCGCGGATATATCGACTCCCGGTTCACCGCCTTCGTCAACTGGCCGGTCGTCGCCGCGCTCTACGGCAACCTCGAGTTCTCCACCGACGGCATGGCGCTCGCCAACCAGCCGTGGTCCGGCAACTACACCATCGGCAAGACCGCCTGGGTAACCGCACAGACCACCCAGTTCACCAAGCCCGGCTGGCACTACATCGACACCGCCAGCAACTACCTCGGCAACAAGCGCACCAACGGCAGCTACGCGACCCTGAAGTCGGCCGACAACAAGGCGTACTCCACCGTCATCGAGACCATGGACGCCACCGCGGCGCAGACCGTGAACTTCAGCGTCACCGGCGGCCTGCCCACCGGCCGGGTCCACGTGTGGGCGACCAACGTGCGCTCCAACACCAGCAGCGACTGGTTCGTCCAGCAGGCGGACCCGGCCGTGACTGGCGGCGGCCGCTACTCCCTGGCGCTGCAGCCCGGTTACGTCTACACCGTGACCACCACCACCGGTCAGGGCAAGGGCACCGCGGTCTCCCCGCCGGCAGCCTCGCTGTCGCTCCCGTACGCGGACACCTTCGAGACGCCAGCGGCGACCACCTCGCCGAAGTACTTCGCCGACATGAACGGCGCTTTCAAGACGGTGGCCTGTGGCGGCGGTCGGACCGGGACCTGCCTGCGGCAGATGGCCCCCACCGTGCCGATGCGCTGGACCGACGAGCCGTTCAACTCCCCGTACACGATCATGGGTGAGCGCGGCTGGCAGAACTACACCGTCGCCTCGGATGTCATGTTCGAGCAGCCCGGGACGGTCGAACTGCTCGGCCGGATCGGCCAGCAGGGCCATAACAACAACGGCCTCAACGCCTACCACCTGCGGCTCTCCGACACCGGCACGTGGTCCATCCTCAAGAGCGACACCAGCTGGAACTTCACCACCCTCGCCACCGGGGCCACCACGGCACCCGGCCTGAACAACTGGACCGGCCTCTCCTTCACCCTGCAGGGCTCGACCCTGATCGCGAGCATCGGCGGCCAGGAGGTCGGCCGGGCCACCGACACCTCGTTCTCCACCGGCCTGGCGGGCCTCGGCCTGGGCACCGGAGGCTATCGGACCCAGCAGTTCGACAACTTCGCCCTCACCCCGGGCGCCGCCACCCCGATGCCCACCGGCCCCATCACCTCGGGGGCTGCCGCCGGCAAGTGCGTGGACGTCGACCGGGACTCCAGCCTGAACGGCGCCCGGGTCCAGCTGTGGGACTGCACCGGCGGCTCCTCCCAGGTCTGGACCCTCGACGGCGGGAACCTCACGCACCACGGCAAGTGCCTGGACGTCACCGGCCAGGCCACGGCCAATGGCTCACCCGTCGAGCTCTGGGACTGCAACGGCGGCGCCAACCAGCAGTGGTCGCCCCAGCCGGACGGCACCCTGAAGGGCCTCCAGTCCGGACGCTGCCTGGACGACCCGGCCCTCAACACCGCCAACGGCACCCAGCTCGACATCTGGGACTGCGACGGCGGCTCCAACCAGAAGTGGAACCTGCCCGCCTGACGCACCCCTCCGCCGGCCCCGGCCGACCGCACCTCCCCGCGGTCGACCGGGGCCGGTCCTGCTCCTCACCACCACCGAGCAAGAGAAAGCGAGAACCTGCGGTGACGACGGGACGAACCGTCCCGGCCCGCCGCCGACGGCCCCTGACACGCGCGCTGGCGGCCCTTCCCCTGCTGCTCGCCGCGGTCACCGCGGCGCCGCCGGCCGTGGCCGCGACCCCGGCCGCGACCGCGGCGGCGGTTCCGGTCACTCCGGTGCTGACCCCGCCGATGGGCTGGAACAGCTGGAACAAGTTCGGCTGCAACATCAACGAGGCCCTCATCCGGGAGACCGCCGACGCATTGGTCGCCAGCGGGCTGGACCGGGCCGGCTACCAGTACGTCAACGACTGCTGGCCCGCCACCACCCGGGACGCCAACGGCGACCTCCAGGACGACCCGGCGCGCTTGCCATCCGGCATCAAGGCACTCGCCGACTACGTCCACGCCAAGGGCCTGAAGATCGGCATCTACGAGTCGGCCGGCACCGCCACCTGCATGGGCGCCTACCCGGGCAGCCTCGACCACGAGCAGGCCGACGCACGGCAGTTCGCCGGCTGGGGCATCGACTTGCTGAAGTACGACAACTGCAACAGCGGCAACCGGCCCTACCTGGACCGCTTCAAGGCGATGGGCGACGCGCTGAAGGCGACCGGCCGACCGATCGTCTACATACTGTGTAGCTGGGGCAAGGACGCCCCGTGGTCGACGTACGGCCCGGCCTCCGGCGGGACGTCCTGGCGCACCACCGAGGACATCGGCAACTTCTGGTCCAACGGCTCACAGTCCACGCCGATGGGCGTCGTCGACATCCTGGACGCCCAGGCAGGGCTGGAGCCGTACTCCGGGCCGAACGCCTGGAACGACATGGACATGCGCGACGCTGGATGGGTTTCTCTTCGGGGCGAACGTGCCGGGGTACCACGGACGCGCTCCCGCTGTGGTGCAGTTCGCCAAGAACAGGCGCTGTCCGGGCCGCTGTCCGAACCACCGGATAGGCTCACCAGTTGAGAATGATAGGGGAGTTGAGTGCGCGACTCTGTGCTGACTGCTGACGTTCCGCTCGGCCCGTTCGACGGCCATCTCGTGCCTGCCTTCGCGGCGAAGGGCAAAGCCTCCAAGCTCCACGCACATCTGCGATGCCCCCGGCTTCGCGCGGACGGGGCGGTGGCCTCCGAGGCACCGCTGAACGCTTCGACGGTCGCCCGGATGTGCTCCGTCTGCGCACACCAAGGGGAATGGGACCGTCCGGACAGCGGTGTCGGCCTCTTCCTGCGCGCGCTCGGCGGCTACCGCGGACTGCTCTCCCGGCTGCAGGAGTACACGGAGGCGGATCCGGACGACGAGGTGACCCAGGAGGAAGCCGAAGGCGCCGCGAAGGTTCTGCGCGCCGAGCCGGTTCCCGAGGAAGACGAGACTACGGCGAGGAGCGGGACGCCCGCGACGAAGCGGAACACCTGTGGGGCCAGGTGCTGTCCAGGTGGCGTGACGCCGCGGACAGCCTCCACCTCGCCGAAAGCGTCGCCGCGAAGTTCCCCTGGCTCACCGACTGGGCGCGGCCGAAGGTGGCACTGAAGGAGGAACATCTCCAGACGCTGCGCGAACGAGCGGGACTGTTCGTCGATGCGGCCGCACTGCTGGAAGCAGCGGCGGCCACGAGCCTGGAAATGCCCGAACTCCCCACGGACGAGGAAGCGTTCAGCGCCATCGGCGACCGCAGGTCGGTAGCCGGCCGGCTGCGGTCGATGTGGTCCCGCTGGCAGGGGGCAGCAGCGGACGCATGGGGACTGCCGGGCGACCACCTGGTCACGTATCAGGCCGTCGGGGGAATCAATTCACGGCGCAAGGGGTACGACGAAGCTTGCCGTGCGGCAGACCGGCTGCTGGCTTCCTGGGAGGAGGAGGCACGCCGGGTGGCCGGCGCGGCGGACCCGGACGTGACGGTGACGCTGACCGCACACCTGCAGGAACCCCCGGAGGAGGACCCCTACTCGCAGCAGCGTGAGCTGGGGCTGCTGGGCGGCCTCGACAACTGGACGATCGGCGTCCTGCTCACCTACCTGACCAGCGCCGACTGGGGCCGGCGCAGGCTCACTTTTCGCGCACCCCAGCTGATTGTCGACCAACTCCTTACCCGCGCCGCGCTCGTACGGTGCGAGCCCGAGCCTCCCGGCGCCCCGACGGCTGCCGGCGAAGCGAGTCCCCTGGGGCCGGGAGTCTTCGACGACGCCCCTGTGCACCAGCGCCGCCCCCTCACCGCGGAGCACCTGCGGTTGCTCAGCACCGCGCCCGGCGCCGAGGACCAGCTGTACACCGTGTTCTCCACCGACGCCGGGACGGAGGTCCTGCCCTTCAAGGAGTTGGAGCGGCGTGCGGCCCGTGGCTGGCGAGGTGTCCTGCTCGCCAGCTCCGTCGACCTGCCTGCGGCACTCATCGACCCCTGGTCCGAGGCGATCGGCCAGCGCCCCGAGGAGCCCTCCGCCATGTGGCGGGAGCGGATGCGCGAAGCCGACGACCCGCTGTTCGGCGAGCGGCTGGGCCTGGCAGCCGGCGCCGAGCGCGCCGCCTGGCTGGTCTTCAGCGACAGGCCCTGGGCGCGGGAGTTCAACCTGCGGCTGCTCGCGGTGGCCCGCGGTGTGCCCGATCTGCGCAGTTTGGACTCCGGGTACGACCGGGCCGGGCGTTCGCGCAGCCTTCTCAGCGCGGTCTGGCACGGGCTCCTCGCCCACGGCCAGGACTTGGACCTCGAGCCGTTCGAAGCACCCGACGCCAGCACCTGGAAGCGCAGCGGGAGCGGCATCCCTCTGGGGGTCCTCGCGCAGGTCCAGGTCTACGCAGTCAACGCCGACCCCCGCTACCAGGGCAAGGGGCACTCGCCGTTCTGCTCCCATGTCCGCGAACGCGGTGTCGTCGCAGACGACGACCTGCTCACCATCGCGGACCTGCTCGGTGACACGAAGTTCGACTGGTGCAGCAAATGCGGGGGCTACGCGATCCGCCGCCTGACGGACACCCAGCTCGCCCACCACCGCGCGGCCCACCGGCTCCACGACATCGCGCAGCAGTTGGACCCCGGCCGGGGCGGGTACGATCCCGCCCGCCTCGGACAGCTGGTGGAGCAGCTCCTGGAGCTCGAGAAGTGGAAACCCGACGCTGACGACCGCTCCTACAGCGAGGACTCCCGCCAGTGGCATCAGATCGTCCGCAAGCTGCTGTTCCGGGCCCGATCCGCCCAAGCCGGCCAGCCCTGAACCATCCCTCGACCGACTGCCTGACGAGGTCTCCCATGGACAGCACGCCGAACAGCCTCCTGTCACCGCACGCCCTCGGGCCGCAGCTGCTCGAGCGGCTCATCGCCCCCCTGCGGCAGGCCGGTTGGACCCAGGCAGATCAGTGGTACGAGGACGAAGAGGGCGAGGACAATTCTGGTGCCGACGCGGCGGCAACGGTCGAGCTGAGCCGCTCCAACTTCCACCTCTTCATCAGCTGGTCTCCGGCCACCGGCCGCCTCGTCATCGACGACCCCACCGACGGCTGGGACTGGGACGGGTACCTTCCTCCGCTGTAAGGGGGCAGCTCAGGCCGCGCGCCGCCCCCGCAACCCTCCCGGACTGGGCAGCTCACGACCTCCTCGACATGCTCCGCCCGGACTCCGACGAGGACGAGGCCCCTGCGGCCGACGCCACACTCGGGCGTCCCTGACGGGAGGCACGGCCAGAGACGTCCACCCCGTCCAAGCCGCGGTACCGGAGCCGTTCGACGCGTGGCTACGCCACCCGCCGGAGGACCTCGCCGGGCCCGGGGACCGGATTCCGCCCGGCGGCGGCCCGGTCGAGGGCCTGGGCCAGGGCGAGCACGGCTTGGTCGGCGGAGTCCTTGAGGAGGTGACCGTAGAGGTTGATCGTGGTGGCGATGGTGGAGTGCCGCAAGGTCTTGGAGATGACAGCGACGGGGATGTCCTCCGCGATCATGATGCTGGCCGCGGTGTGGCGAAGGTCGTGCGTGCGCCGTGAGGCGCTGTGGTTCGAGTGGAGGTGAGAGGCCTTCGCCGCTGATCCTGTCGCAGCAGGACGGTGGAGCTGAGGGCA